>DZCW01000004.1:65566-70910 GCA_022736555.1 Candidatus Saccharimonas sp. | reverse complement strand
ATCTTGGCTCCGCTTACCTGTCACGAACTCTTTAACAGAGGTAGAATGCTACAAATGGGACACAAAAAGCATAGAATTAGAGGTGTCTCATAACAATAAAAGAAGGGCTTAGAAATGACCAAAAATGAACAAAAAACGCACAAATTCACGGACGAAGAGCTGAAAAGATTGGCGCAATATTTCAATATTTTGATCGAGATCGATCAGGCTGAAAAAGCTAGATTCCGTAGACTCGAGCAGGAACCGAAAGGCTTTTCGATGCCCGGCGAAGGACGCAGTTGCTCGCTCTGCAGACAAAGTATCCATAACGAGAGCTTTTTTGACAAGTGGGGATTTAAGTGTCTTAATTGTCAGAATGCTATTGATAAACGAATAATACCCGGCTCCGTGTGTAAAGATTGGGATAATAAGAAATCTATAACAGATGCCGCCCTAGCGATGGAGCTAGGAATTAGCATGCATAAAATCCGCAAGCTTATTCGTGAAGGAAAGATTATTGGGCGAAAAGTTCCGAATGGGCCATATCTAATTTTAGATAAAGACAACAAACTCAATATCAAAAAATAATATATTAATTACTAAATTGGAACTCTATATAAGAAAGTAGTTTTTTATTGTTGTCTAATAAATGAGCTTTTCCTTGTGGAGCGTGAAACCCATGCTCTTTTAGATTACTTAGCTTCAATCCAATATTATCTTGTTCATCTTCAAGCCGTAATCTACTAAACTTTTCACTAAATAGATTACTAGGATAACTATTATTGTTCCAATAAGTCTCATCGTCTAACTTATCTAAAAACGGAAAGCCAGTTTTTATAACTTTAGTTTTATAAATAATACCACCTCGGCCTCGAGGTGGGGCTACTTCATATATATAGACAATATCGCCGTTTCTAAAATTATTGACAGTAGCCCAATCTACATATTCTTTACCGGAATTAAAATAATCTTCGACATTATAGGTCTCTGGGTTTGAAGAGATTACCCAACTGCTCATAGTTTAGACCTTTTCATTAATAATTGTTCCTAATCTCAATAGCCTCTTCGACCCAATCCTCAATATTATTCTTAATATGATCATATACATTGGTACTTATGAGATATGGCGGATCATAAACTTTTACTATCGAAGACATATTATCGCCTTTAACTGTGACCCATGAAAAAGGATTTGATCCTTTTATGGACTGTTCTCCACTACTATTCTTTAAGTTGTGTATATGAATACCAACAATACCCTTACCGTCGTTCCAGGCTTTCTTTATCTCATGATTTATCCATTTACGCCCAGCCGTATTAGAGCCAATCAAAACAACAACACAACTCTTGCCAGACATCTGATCAGATATCCATTTTTCAATGGCAGTATCGCCGCCATCAGCAATATCCTCCCAGTCGTTGTCTGATACTGGATTATTGCCTTCAATGACCCCAATACTTCTAACTTGTGCAGCGCGCCAATTATCTGGTTGATAATGAAAACTAAAAAATACCTTTCGGGCCACTATTTTATAATCACTTTCTGAATATCGTAATCACCGATAGAATCTCTTAGACCGGCGGCGTAATTGATATAATATTCATGATTACCTATGAAATCAATCCATTTTACTTGATGTACGTATGAGTGATTATTGCCACTATGAACCTTGCCGTGTCTATTAAAACAGCCCGAGTCATATTGATTCTTTGCTTTCAAATTAAACATATTATTACCAAGTATTTGAAACAGTTCGCTTCTCTTATGCGTGCGCGTATTGCAGTGTGGACATTCTTCTAAATAATAATCATAAGAACCATTTTCATCAGGCAATACTACAGCTAGCAATCCGTTAGGCCTACTAGTGCGGCCACCGCTACTAATTTCTTTAAGAGAGTAAGATATCTCCCATGGAATCCACTGATCGTTCTCACTGTCTGCAGTTTTCATGCCTTTTGATATCAATATGACCGTTACAGAACTATCTTTGATTCTTTCCTTTAGTTTAGTAGCTATGGTGTCATCACAAAAAGACGATAAGTCATTTCCGTCTTCTTCACCCTTATAAATATTAGCGCTATCACCCATGATTCCAATAATTTTATTAACATAATCGCGTGCTGTTGTTGGTTTATTCATCATATTAAGAGAAGCAAACACACTTGCAAGATCAGCCATACTATTAGTTAATTCGCTAATGGGCTGAACTTTGGTGTCGCCATATTTATAACTAACAAACACCTTATGTCCCATATACTAAATTTCTACCATTATTAAATATATAGTAGCAATCGTTAGAAGGATATAAAAAGGAAAGATCGTTTTCGAAAACATACACCATATTACTTTATTGTCGACCGTCTTAGAATATTTGCTTATATTCATAGAGAAGTCTATACCATCAGTTTTCTTACGGACATCATCATATAAATCACGATATTTACGTTCTAGTGACAAAAAATACCCATCATAAATCCAGAATAAAAATGTCACTATACCAAGTATAATTAATGGTACCAATAAGCTTTTATTGACACTTGATTGAGATAAAAACGCCAAAACACCGGCAATAACAGCAATTGACCAACCGCGTAGATAGAAAAGATTACCACCCATGCGACTAATTACACCTTGGATCATTTGAAGGTGTGCACGTTTATCATCCCCTATATCTTTAACCATATGCTGATTATAGTTGTATTATTAACTAATTGCAATATAAGATTTCTATTGTTTAATATGCTTATGTTTATTTATTTAACTTCTCGAATATTCTAACCATCGCCAAAGTATCAAGTTCACAATATTTCAACAAATCAGCAAGGATCTGATCTTTCTCTGCTTCACGAGTTCCATCGAGCACAGCCTCCATCCATAAACGTTGAGCCGAACCGCCTTCTTGAATACCGAGCGTTTTATAACTCAATTCAGGGCATAAGACTGGCAAAACTTTTTTAATGCTTGCGCTTCCTTCGAATCGTGGATCGTCATACCATTTTTGTTTGAACGGAATAATCAGATCGACCACACGATTATTAATCGCTTCCATGGCGTCTTTATATTCTGGCAACATATCGCCAAGTTCACTATTGCGAGCTTTTTCAAAACCTTCGAACCATACGATGACCGAGCCTTCTGTTCCGATATCACCGATAAGCTGTTCAACGAGTGGTCTAGATGGATCAGAATTTTCACTATGTAAAAACTCACGATGTTCAAGTTCGGCTTCTGGCGAAATTAAGGTATGAAGCGAATATTGCATCGGCACTTGCTGATAAGGTCGATGCCCGTCAAAATACGGAATCAGTCCGGACATTGTTTCGTAATCTAGAAAATATAACGGGTATTCTAATTGGACCAGGAAATCTTTAATTGCTTCTTTATTTATTGTTGGTTTTATATCAGATGGCCATACTTTAGGTTCTGACGGAAAGATATTTTCGTAAATCCTTAACCATTCTTGTTTTGATCCTAATTTTGCAAGTTCTGGATCTGGATCTGGCATCTTGTCGCTATTTGCAACATCAAGCGCCAATGGCATATATTTTGCCGTTAACTCGCCTTTTGCGCGTACTTTTTCAGTGACATCCTGAATATGTGTAATTTTATCAGCTTCAATTTCACCATGGCGAACATACTGATTATTTACATGAATCACAAAGATATTTCGGACCGATAATCCAAATCCTTCAATTACTGCTTTTTGAAAAGCGAGGTCAAATTCATGTTCAGTCTTTGCGCTAGTGCTTGCCTTGATTTCATATAGATCAACTACGCCAGGCTGAATAATACTAACTATATCTGAGATACAAGTAAATTCTTTCCATTCAAAACGTGGCTGAAATAAAACCTTATCGCCATTTTCAATCGCCTGTTGAGTACGAATTGGCAGCGATCGATATTCATCGTAATCATTAAAGCCAAGCGAAACACCTTCTGGGAACAGAGATTCAGCATACGGCTCAAATTTATGTCCATTATCAAACATTGCCTGAGTATTATCGTCTACTGGTGGAATTTTCTTTGGATCGTGTTTTTTAATCCAGAGCCAGGCTGAATGACGGAGGAATAGCATGTAATCTGATTTGGAGATCTGCATTATTTTTTATCCTGTTTTAATAGGTCTACGAATTTCATAGACCTGTTCTTAGACCAATCCATTATTTTTACATACTTTCCATTATGCTTAGTTATGCGACTAAACTTACAACCTTCACATTCATTTTCTTCAACTTCATCTGGAGTTTCTCCAAATAAAGTTAGTTCGCCCGGTATGATACGATTTTCATGCTTGCAACTCATGGGAATAACACATTTCAAACCATCCATTTGAAATATATTCCAGCTTATAATCTCGGCAAATTCTAACTGGACTGAAAGTGATGGTCGGCGTCCAAACTTGGCACGATAGTAATCAATTAAAGTGTAGAGTAGGTTTTCCCGAGCTATCAATATATTATCGCCTTGCCATTCATATCCATAGCTAGCCTTGTAAGCTTCTTTTGACCATAACAACCAGTCCTTTGGCTTACTACAATATTCAGATACAACTCTAAGTTTTCTATCTAAAAAACCGACACGATTATCGATTTTAATAAGCTTCCCGGTATGGGATGTTGGATTATATCTGCTCACGATAAATGGAGCTTCTCCGCAGCTTACTTCTAGTTTTAATTCACAAACATATTCTTTCCAGTTTTTTTCATTCGGTACGCGAATATCCCCAGACCAATCGATCGATTTATTTATTTGATCAACCATCTTAAGCGGAGTAAAAACCTCGGCCTTATCTTTGGTTCTTTGTTTCTGTTCAATAACACTCTTAGCAGCCCGTGGCTGAATAAGCTTTCCATATACACCCGTGACTAGATCAGCGGTCATTCGTTTTTTTGGATAAAAACCCCTACCTCGATTCATATACGAGTCAGTAGCCCATATAATATTCTTCTTTGTCGTGCGATCAATTAATAGAACATCAAGTAAGTCGCCTTTATGACGAAGTATATTTTCTAATATATCTATATCGACACGCGACGGAGCCATATTTAATCCATTGCTCTGACGCGGTTTTCAATAAAACTAATTTCTTTATCGTTTAATTTATACTTATCGTAAAGTTGTTTATCTATATCAGAAATTGAATTTGACCAATTAATATCAGACTTAATAGAAAAATTCTGTATAGGCACAAAAGTAAATGAATCCTTATAATTGAATACTGCTGTCTTTTTGACGCCAACCATTGCACGGAAGAATTTTGTTTTTACATATTTTAGTAAATTACTTGCTTCGTCTTTATTATCAAATTTACCAACCTGTAAAAAAGTATCAGTAGCTACGAGCATCGGTACACCGAGCATCGGT
>DZCW01000004.1:0-65466 GCA_022736555.1 Candidatus Saccharimonas sp. | reverse complement strand
CGAGCATCGGTACACCGAGCATCGGTGTACTAAAAACTTCACCAAAAACGCCACTTCCGTTGGCACGAGGTATCAGAACTTTATAGGACATAGCGCCTTCTATATTTTTCTTCAACTCGTTGTTTGGTATATAGCGAATAACACGCTTACCTTTCAGTAAACCAATAACCTCCCAATCATCCTGGGATTCTCGATTTTCGCTAATACGTTTCACACCTTCATTATTCTTAACGAATAAATCAGAAATGAATCCGTAAGGATTCCTTGAAGACACAAGTGTCTTCATGGAAGCTAAGGATTCCTTGAAGTTATCGCTTGATCCATAATCAATTTTATCAATGATACTGATAAGCTCTGGATATCTTACTATTATGTTATCGTCTAGCTTGTTATTGAATGTTACATTTTGTTCATAAGACTCACCATGTTCGACAAGCGTATAATTAACATTTCCAGTATATGAACTATTTAGCAAGAAATAACATATACCACCCTTGATATCCACACCTTTAAAAACGTCCTGTGAATTTGGATATAATACAAATTTCTCAATCCCATACTTTTTCATCCTACCAACGAACCCACTAGTTTCTTTGTATGGGCCATCTTCTCCACTCATCCAACGTGCTGGCATCACCAAAGAGACTCTATCAGCAAGCTTAACAGCTATATCAGTAAAGATAGGGTAAATACTACGAGACATTTTATTATTCTCGTTCATAATCTGATAAGGTGGATTACCAATAACAGCCGTAAATTTCACTTCATTACCCTCAATTCCAAATTTCTCTTGTAATTCTCTAGTTATATTATAACTTACATATTCACCTTCATTGCGAAGTTTCGGTATTAAGTCCTTTATATATAAGATATTCAATTTTGCTCCCGCATATCCTGAAAGTGTTCGGCGCGTAATAGTGGCCGCCATAGGACTTTTACATAATACGTAGATATTCTTTGATAAAACTTCATTCCAAATATGTCTATGTACTTTATCTTCTGATTGTTTTTGTTTAATCAATTTACGGGAATAGATATTATAAGTAGCCAATAATGGATACAGGCCAGATTTTGAGTTTATTTCAAAAATCGTTGAATCGTCTTCTGTCCATATTTTAGTTACATCACCACGAGTAACCCATTCTGGCTTACCAGTTTTGTTTATAATACCACCACGAAAATCATAGCCACCAAATACGGAGCTGAGCTGCATATTAACTACACTCCAAGGAGTAAGCACTGTTTCCTTATCGGGATTCTTAAAGGTCGAAAACAATTCAGTAATAGCCTGAATTCGGTCAACAGGAAGTAATTCATCACAATCAAATGCTCTAGCGCGAATATTTCTAGTTACACCGTTAAAAACCTCTTGATCATAATATTTAATAAAATCCCTAAACCTATCTTTACTAAGACCTATAGGCATAAACTCAACCCAAGATTCATCGTCAACTAATTCAATAAACTTTTCTAATGTAATGTCTTCATGCAGAGAAACATTAGCGCCATATACAAGCATAGGCATACGGATACTAACTCCCCTAAGAATACTGATAGCAGTCTTCTTCTGTTCACGAGCTTCTTTGGCTTTTTTTATAAGTTCTTTTTCTTCTTCGGTTAGTTGCTTCTTCTGTTTTTTCTTACGCTCAGCCTCTTCAGCTTTTTTAGTCTGTAAGTCAGTCATGCCTAAATCATTAACTTGGATTTCATTAACTCTCTCATTATTAACAGACCCGACAATCGCTTTTAGTTCGTTGAATTTATTAATCTCAAGTTCATCAAGTTGAAGTAAGTCATCGTTATACAACCTAGGATCGTCAAATCCGTTGCGGCTAACACGGTCAATAATAGCCTTCTTGAGCTGTTCGAGCATTTTATTAACATCGTAAAGCTTCATTGAGCCACCATCAGCTGCTATAATCGGACAAAAATTAAGGAATTCCGTCATAGCAAGTTTTTGCTCAGGGGTATTTGTCTTTCCTGATCTATGATTAAGCTCTATTGCTTCCGCAACCAATTTTAATGTTCTATCGGGTGCAAAATCAAATACGTAACCCTTTGTCTTCAACCTGCCATCTATTCTAGCCGGTGTTTGGCAACGAAAGGCCGTCTGAAGATACGTCGTAGCAGAATTAGTATCGGACATCATAAATACAGCAGTCCAGTCAGGAATTGAAGCACCAGTTGTTAAGCGTTGGCCGGTTAGTGTAATAGTGTAGTCATTATTCTCAATAGCTTTTACGACGCGGTGCTTCGCGTCTGTATCGCTATCATCATCCTCTTTGGCTATTCCAGAAATATTAACAATACCGAATTTCCCAAAAATTGGATGATCCTTAAGAAGTTTCTCCATTGCTTCAATAGTTTTTGTCCTGTTAGGCAAAAGCCATAAAGAGTGTTTTACGTAACCCCTATAGTCATCCGTTGCATATGGGAATTTGGTCGGTAAATTATTGTTTGATAGTAAATCTAAAAACTTCTTAACCATTGTTTCGTGAACGAATTGCGCAACATCATTGCCTTCATCATCTTTTAAGACACGGAAGAATTCATGGAATTTGAAACCGCCATCGAGCGCATCATGAAAATCATGACCAATAGAGCCAATATGGTCAGCGAATGTATCGATGTCATAAGTAAGCATTTCGAGTGCTGGCAGTTCCGCATATGGATTAGGCGCTCCGGGATGGTCAATATCCCAATTTAGCTTGTCGCGCTGCTCCATAACATAATCCCAAGTATATATATCACTCTCTTCAAGTTTATACATGATATTAAATGGAGTTCCTGAGAGCTGTAATGTGAATTTTGCTGGTATTTTAGATATTGTAATATCACCCAAGTTGCTTTGGGTTCCCTCATGAGCTTCATCTACGATTAACATGTCCCAATCTGTACCGAAGATATCCTCATTCTTTTTGAAACCCTTAGCTCGTGAATTAACAGCTTCATCTGATATAACAGCTTCTGACAATCTTAGGTCTTGAATTGAAGCGAAATATACAAACGGTTCTCCACTATTTAAACGCTTCGTTAAACTTTCGCCTTTTGATTTTGAAGAGTATTGATAATCAGTACCACGAAAAACTATATTAAAATCATTGTACCAATCCGCACTAACACTCGGTCTGTGTGTGATTATTAAAACCTTCTTAAATCCATTCTCTTTTGCTACTTGCATAGCGGTTGAAGTTTTTCCAAAACGCATCTTTGCATTCCAAAGAAAGTGTTTTCGACCCTGCTTTATAGCTTTGTTTGTTTGCACAATAGCATCAAGTTGGTTCGGGCGAAAATCAAAAGCCCTAGGAGAATCAATTATACGTTCATTTGTATCAAGAGCAGATCGTCCTTCTTTTGCCGCATTAATAGCACGTTTGGCTGTTAATAAATCAATTTCAAACCATTCAGAATGAGAGTTATTTGTATTTTCCGATTTCCTGTCAAAGCCAGACCTTTTTAATATATTATGAATATCATAATCTGATAAATATTGATTTTTATGAGTTAATCCAATTTCAGCATGCTCTAGCCTATAACCTATATCTGCAGTTTTTGTCTGTTGGCGAATCCTATCATGAGCAGCCCTATTGATATCGTCTTCAGTTGGGTTTGCAGTAGTTAACGTTGCAGACCCAATTTTTAATCGCCCTTTATGTCGCTCATCGGGAATTGAATATATATAAATTACTCCATATGAAAAAGTAGGACTAATAGAATAAGTAAGATTGTTTTTTGTATTTTTAACAGCCATATTACATAATATTATACTCTTATTTTCCAAATAACTCACGTTCGGAATTGACTAGAATCTACTAAAACGTTTCATTTCATACAAACATTGACCAATATTGACAAAAACATACCAAGCAACAAAATAGTTGACGCGTCAATGTGCCTATGCTAAAATTAAATTACTTACAAAAAAGTAAGTGTACCTAAAATTAATGAACGCGAAACCTACAAGCACGGCTTGAGATTGCGTAAAAAAGGAGGCGAAAATCCTAACTAACCACAGTGTGGATTTTTCGTTGTTCATTTTTATCAATCTTAATTCGTGCTTTTTATATGGGCACAGAAAGGAATAGTGCCCTATGGCCACTATTAACGGAAAGTTGCAAGTTCGTCAGCTAAACATAAACGAACTAAAATCAAGTGAATACAATCCTCGAAAATGGAGCGAGGAACAATTAACGCATCTACGTGAAAGTATCGAAAAGTTCGGAGTCGTCGACCCGATTATCGTGAATGCTTTCGGACCACGACAAAATATAGTAATCGGTGGCAATATGCGGTTAAAAGTCCTAAAAGATATGGGATTTAGCGAAGTACCAGTTGTCTATATATCACTTGATGAAGTAAAGGAAAAAGAATTAAACTTACGTCTAAATAAATCAGGTGGTGATTGGGATTATGGACTATTAAAAGAATTTGATGAAGATTTTCTCGCAGATATCGGGTTCGAATCAGAAGAACTTGATCAAATATTCGACATCGAAGATATGGACGAAAAGAATTCGTTTGATCTAAAGAAAGAATTGAAAAAGTTAGATATAAAAACAATTGCCGTTCAAAAAGGCGATGTTTATCTATTGGGTGAATCAAAGCTGATGTGTGGCGATTCTACGATTGAGGCTGACTTTGACAAACTAATGAACGGTGAAAAAGCCGATATGTGCATGACAGACCCACCATATATTCTTGACTACCTACACGCAAAACGCGGTGGCAAACCAGTTAAGGGATTTGGTGCAAGACAAGATAGAGTATACCTAGAAACCGACAGCTTACCAGATAATTTCACCGAACTATGGATGAATAATATTGCAAAAAACTCAAACCCTGACTTCTCTATTATTTGTTATGAGAACTGGAAAAACCTACGAGTTATTTGGGGTGAAATGGAAAAGCATTGGAAAATCAAAAACATGATTGTCTGGCATTTACCAAATAGACATCAAGGTTTTTCGGCCAAATACAAATTCTTTTCAAAACATGACATCGCTATGGTCGGCGGATCGGGCGACGTCGAATATAACACAGACGAAGAAGAGTCGCCTTTACAAGAATTATACGAAACTGCCCTATTCGCGATATCTGGCAAGCCTCAATGGGAAGGTTATGAAAAAGGCCAAAGATATATGCCAACCGACTTTATAGATTTTAATGCTAGCGACGAAAAACATTCCGGACAAGGAATCATATTTGGTACTAAACCAATCGACATATTAATCCCATATATAAAGGTTTTAACGAGACGCGACAGTCTGGTTGTCGAACCTTTTGGCGGATCTGGCAGCACATTGATTGCGTCAACAAAATTAAAAAGACGCTGTTTTATCATGGAAAAAGTCCCAACTTATGCCGAAGTCATTATGAAACGATGGGAAAACGAAACTGGATTAAAACGAAAGTTAATCTCACGAGGCAACGCGAATGAGGATATCCAAGAATAACAAGAAAAAGGTTCTCGAATTACTTGAAGAGAATCCGAACCTTTTACGTGCTTGCAAAAAGACAGGTATAGCCAGAAGTACATTGTACCGCTGGATGGAAAGCGACAGTTTTTTTCGTGATGCCGTGCGAGACGCTCAAGAAATTGGCCAAGATACAATGAATGACTATATTGAATCAAGACTAATAGAAAACGCTCGCAACGGAATTCCAAGATCTATAGAGTTTTATTTACGCCACAATAATCCAAAATATGCTTCGAACCGAGTCGAGGCTGATTATCTTGATAAGCGTGGAGTTGGTCGCACGACGTATATGCCAGTCGGGGTTGACGGTATGTACTATAGTGAAGAATTAAAAATAATTGATAATCTTGTCGAAAGATTAACGATTCGACGAGAATTAGAAGAAGCTAAAATTGCGGGCAAAATGTACGATCCAGATGAGCCAATCAACATTGAGTCTCTTGGAAGAGTATACGCCGAAGAATTCTATCGCGTGTTCCCCGATGCAAAGGAAAAAATAGCTGAACAGATGCAAAAATATCGCCTAAAGAAAAGTCAACAAGAAGCCCAAGATAGCTAGACTTTACATCTGTTAAGCGGTACCTTGTTGTATAAAAAGAAAGGACATAAAATGAAGAAATACAGAGACATACTAAAGAGCCGAGAAGGAACGAGCTTCAAAGGCTATTTACTGGCAAATTATAATGATTTAGTATCGGTATTCAGTTGGCCAATAACTAATATTGATGATTGCAAAATTGATGCTGAATGGATAATAAAAACACCATTCGGAATTGCAACTATTTATAACTACAAAGATGGAAAATCCTATTTAGGCGACGATGGATTAGATTTTATTAATATATGCGAATGGCATGTTGGTGGAAAAAATACCGAGACGTATGTTTATATAAAAAACGAAGTATTGAAATATATCACTAATCGACTAAAGAACTAGATCAATTAAGATTTTCGCATAACCTCATCCATAGTCCGGCCGTCTTTGTTCTTCCATATAATCCAAGCATTAACACTACCGCCAGTCGCAAACTTGCCTGCATGATTTGGGCTCTTAAACGCAACACTTTCAGTTAGTTCAACTGTATCGCCAAGGTCTTTTCCATATTTATTGAAAATATCTTCTCTTTCAGCGATAGTTTGTGGCTGACTTACTTTTAGATTTGGCGCGCTAGATTTATCAATAACCGACCCTTCAAGTAGTACAAATTTATCACCCCTAAACTGCGCCTTGGCTGCTGTCTTTTTGAAAACACAATACCAAAGATCTTCCATTTTTTGAGATGGCGATAATATATCATAACCAAGTGATGTCAATATTAGCTGAGCATCATCAATAATTTTGTTAAGGGTATGAAGTTTGAATTCATGAACATTATTTTTAATTGGAGCTGTTTTGTTTTGGATCTTCATACTGCCAGATTGCGCGCGTTCGACTGCTAGTGATTCAAGATACTTAACATCACCCTTTTCTAGGCTATTAGCAGTCGAAATAATCGCTATAACTACATCCTAAAAATCCTTCTTTTGATCGTGATCTCGCATTCGATGAATAAAGTTTTCGCTCTCACCTATATAGCCCAAAGATTCATCACCGCTAACCAAAAAATACAAAGCTGGTTGGGTTAACTCTGCACGATTGCGTATATTTGTGAGCTGCAAACGAGGAATAACAAAGGCTTTTATAGAACTATCACTTAGTTCAATGATTCGTGGCCCCTCGAGCGTTCCGGATGGAAGATAGGTTTGAATTAATCGTGGTGAGTTTTGCATATTAACGACATTATATCACAATTAGCTAGACTTTACCTCTGTTATACGGTACCTTGTACCTTGCAATGGAAAAAATAAAAGAACTTACATATTGTTTATATGCCAGAAAAAGCTCGGAAAGCGACGAGCGTCAAGCGATGTCAATCGACTCTCAATTATCAGAAATGCGATCATTGGCAGATTCTGAAGGATTGAATGTCGTATGCGAAAAACACGAAAGCCATTCCGCAAAAGATTCAGGCCAGCGACCTTTATATAATGAAATGTTATCCGAATTAGCGTCTGGCAAATATAACGCTATATTAACATGGGCTCCCGACCGATTATCCAGAAATGCAGGCGACCTTGGTTCAATCGTAGATCTAATGGATCAACATCGATTACTGCACATTCGTACCTATTCACAAACTTTTACGAACAGCCCGAATGAAAAATTCCTGTTAATGATACTCTGTTCTCAAGCTAAACTGGAAAACGATAATAAAAGTATTAACGTAAAAAGAGGAATTAGATCCAAGTGTGAAATGGGTTGGCGACCGGGCACTGCCCCACTTGGATACATCAATAGAACATTCGGAGGTATAACCGATATCATCCCAGACCCCGACAGAGCAGAGATAATAACCGAAATGTTTCACAAGGCAGCACAAGGATGGAGTGGTCGAAAATTAAAAACATGGCTCGAAAAAGAAAAAGTTACAACACGAAGTGGTAAGCCAGTTCCAGTTAGTAGCATCCTTGCTATGCTAATAAACCCCTTTTATTACGGAAGGTTTCAATACCCAGAAGGCGCAGGTAATCCATGGTACGATGGTGCCCATAAACCATTAGTGTCAAAAGAATTATGGGATGAAATTCAACAAACTCGAGGAGTCAACAAAGGCATATGGGGATCAAAACAATTTGCGTTCAGAGGGCTGCTAAAATGTGGTCGATGCGGTGCTGAAATAACAGCTCAGGAAAAGATTAAGATAATTAAAAAGACTGGTGGTTATAAAAGATTCGTATATTACAACTGCACAAAAAAGACTAATCCTAACTGTAGCGAAAGGTATATGAATGAAGATACTCTCTGCGAATTACTGCTGGAATTAATCGAAAAAGAACCAAGAAAAATACACGTTACCCCAAAGCTTCAAAGTAAAATTGAACGACACCACAAAGTTGCAAATAGCGTATTTAAGCAATATGGGATTGAACAAATATTAAACAAACCTATTATTGAATATTCAAGATACGTACTTCGCGAAGGAAATGAAGTTGAAAAAACAGCTTTTGCAAACGGGATAACAAATAAAGTTCTAATCAAAAACGGAGCACTTCGACTCGGTTAGTTATACTGAGATAAAGTAATCCAAAGAAAATCTTGGCCGTTGAGCGCATTTTGATCATTATTAATTCCGCCCAACTTTTCTGCATTCATAATAGAGCCAAGATATAACGCAGAATCATTTAGCAGTTGGTATTTTTTGCCTTGAGTTATACCATTTCTATCAACAAAGTTTATTTCGATTAACTGCTTTAGGATTGATTCACGATAAATCGAAAATCTGTTACAGTCTTTTGCGGCTAAGATATACCCCCACGTTGAAGGACTAAACTTTTTATTCGGTTTGAATGAATTTGAAATGTCATTAGCGGTATCTATCGCCTCTTCCGCATCTTCAGAATTTGCCTGCCACACGATATCTAATATTTGATTTCCGTATGGTAGCTCCGCCAATATCTTAAGGTCATCCATGTCGATCCAGTGAGCAAAATTACTTTTATTGGAGTTGTTGTTAATAATCGATATGAAGTCTACGACATTCTCGCGAGTTATTTTTTCATAAATCGACAATCTTTTATTTAGTTCGGGCAATATATCCCACTTGTATTGTTCATCCCACAATTTTATATCACCAGACAATCTACGACGTAAATATTCATCTTTGTGTATTTCGTAAAATCTTTTTAGAGCTACTTTATTTATATTAGTTTTCATAATTGCCCATCGATACCTGTATAAATTCATTTAATGCCGAGATTACGATATCGACGTGTTCAGGCATTTCTTTAGCTGTGATACTTGGAAAACTATGGACTAAGTCTTCGTCTGAAATATCGGTGACTTTTGGCAATCTGTCTCCTAAATACTTTTTCAGTGTATTTCTTAATAGAATCATCGATTCTGGATATTGGTCTAGGTGGCCGTAATTTATTCTTATATAACCATCAATTGAGATGGTCATAAAAGAACGATTAAATAAATTAGGAAATACCGGGCTGAATGTTCCATAAATATTTGCAGTTCCCCAGCTAAATTGAGCATTTTGTGATTTTGACCAGTTCCATAATTTATATACAGTTTCTTTCTGCAATTCACTGACTAGACTTCGATCGTTATCTACGGCATTAAAGAATTCCGATTCACTCCATTGCTTACGCGAAGTTGTCTTTGTTGGAATGGTCTTCTTTACTTCACTTCCATAAATTTTTGGAATAACTATTTCAAATTCATCATGTTTATAATATTCAAAATCAACTGCATAGATATCAAATTTACTATTTTGGTTAACATAAATAATAAGGTCTTTTAGGCGTTCGTCTAGCGAATCCATCAAAATAACAAATTTAATATTACCTTCGGCTAAGTTATCTTTTATTGCTAATAGGTTAATTGCTGAGTTATCGATATTAAAGAATTTTTCGTATTGATCTTTGAACGAGGTATTAAATTGCTTCCCCATATGTTTATCAAGTTGATCAACAAAACTGTCAAAGTTTGTCGCGTGTCGCCACATAGATGCGCCGTAATCAAGCGCCTGTGCGACAACAGTGCGTTTATCAGCGTTCTTAAATAGTTTCGTTTCAATAACATAGATATTTCCACTCTGATCAAATCCGATAGCATCAATCGGGCCACTGTTAGTTGCAAATTCACGAGCGGCGACAAACAAACGAGCATCAGAATCTATGTCGTAAATCGGTATAATTTCAGGATTATTAATAACGTATTCTTGGAGATTATCTTCCAAGTTGAATTTAGCCTCTTCGATACGTCGTGCGTTTTGATTGTTCTTTGAAATAATAATAGCCATCAACTTCTTTCTGCTAATGGCTGAATAAAAAAAGGACAGCCACTGGCTGTCTAGACCTAAACAATAAAGCTTGCACTCTACTGAATTATTTGTGGCTGCCCATTTCTGAATGCAAGCAGCCGCAAGGCAACATAACTTAATTGTTTAAATCTAGACTATGTAATTATAACATAAAACTAGTGTTATGTAGCTTATAAATAGGCTCAATTATGTCTAATACCCTTTAAAAAACAATAGGTAATATGCTATAGTATTTAAAAAGGTGGGAGAAATATATTATGGATAACATAAAATCCCACATACTTAAAGAAAGAAAAATATTCGCCTGGGTTATTCTTTGGCTACTTTTTGTATTTATTGCTGTAATCGTCTATAAAGACGGCCTGCGTTTTTTAGAAATAAACGAAACTGTAACTTTCTGGGACTGGATTTCTGTAGCCATATCACCACATAATTGGTTTGGTATAGCCCTGTCTGGCATAACTCTAAACGGCTTATGTTTAATCTGGATATTTATAGAGCAAAAATATCTAATTATAAAAGAGTTTAGGTTTATCCCAATAGCTTCAATTATTGGATTTGTTCTCATATTAATTGGGCTCAATTTTTGATGGAAAACTCTTCAACTTATGTTTTTGATGTCGAATCACAAGAGCAGCTGAAAGAAAAAACATTTAAGGACATAGACGACGAGAAGACGTTGAAAGAATTAGATAGATTCAAGACAACAATAGACAATCTAATTAAAGGATCACAAAAAGATGGTATTTGTAATCGCGGGTTTGTAATTACCGTAAATGGAGCTTGGGGTGCTGGCAAAAGTACCGCTACATGGGCATTAATTAATGAGGTTAAGGTAAATATAACTAACCCTGTTATTATCGACAGATCCCTCCTGCCTTTTGGAAATGTCAGTGAGTCAATATCGACTTTTTTAAACGACCTCTCAAGAAGAATGAGAGATGAAAATTTAATCGATATCAATAATGAAATATCTCAATTTATACTAGAATCTACGCCTAATAGCGAGAGAACTGGCATAACTGCAAATTTCGGACCAGTATCAATATCAAAAGAATTTAGCAGTAATAGAGGCGCCCTTAATATACAAAATTTAATTGCAAAATTCAAGAAACTTAAAGATAAGTCAACCGTAATTATCATATTAGATGATTTAGATAGATTAAGGCCGAATGAGATTGTTGATGTACTTAGAATGGTAGAAAAGCTTAGGCTTCTACCAAATGTAATCATACTATTGCCCATATATAAGAAGATAATAAATAAAGCCATAGCAAAAGACTTAAACTTAGACGAATCCAGCGCATCAACTTTTTTACGCAAACTTACAGATGCAGAAATATACATCGATAATGAAATCAATGATCTAAAAAATACATTTTGTAATACGTTAAGCAAACTACTCGACTCTAACGATATCGTAAGAAATTGGGGTGTCGGCAATAAAATAGAGACTATCAAATTATCAGATCTAATATGGTATTTATTGCTTCATATAGTAGTAGTTCATGAATCACTGAATATAGTTAATAACATTCAACCTAACGAAGCTACTGATTCTAAGATAGTATTTAACGAGGATAAGTCGAGCTATTTACGTAGTATGGTTATTCTATTTCAGTCCAGTGTTTATAAAAATAATCAAACAAATTCAAACTATCCATACCCTATCTTTGAAAATAGAGGTGGACAAAAGTTATTAACATCTATTGGAGAGCGGTGGCGAGGGATAAGAGATAGAAATGATAGAGGTTGGGTTAATGAGCTCAACAGTCTAATAAGTTGGGAAAATAGCGCCTCTGTAGTTACTACAGATGATAGCATAGTAAATCAACTTAAAACTCAAAATAGCGTTCCTTTTACTGACGAAGTGAGCACAAAAGAAACTGCATCAAAAATACCTATATTTATCTATGCCTTTATGCCATTACTGCAAAAAACCAATAATGAACCATTATTAACATCAAACTACAAACGAAGAGATATGAATTTATTAGCTCGTCAAATTGAACAGGAATTAAAGGGCCAAGATATACCGCATAGAGACGAAGATGCAATGCATTTACTGTATGAATTAGTTAGATCAAAATATAATCGTTTCAGGGGTTAGTAAACAATCTGGTCATGGAAACCGGTCGTGATTTTGACCGCTCAGTCGCTATATGGGATATCGGTCAGGTTTGGAACTTTTTCACAGAGGTAAAAAAGAAAGAACTGCTATTTCTAGCAGTTCCAGTCTTTTTCGCACTTTACGATGTACGGCTCGGTTTTTTCTAGCTAAAGAGGTAAATCTACCTGTCGGTCATGGAAACCGGTCAGGGTGTTTGCCTGCTCAGCTTGGCTCCGGCGACTGGGTTCGAACCAGTAACCTCGAAGTTAACAGCTTCTTGCTCCACCATTGAGCTACGCCGGAATACAAGTGATATTATATACGCGACCACTTGAGTTAGTCAACTGCTATAGCTTTGGTTGAGTTTTTAGATAATCGATCAAACGAGTTTTCATTGCGACATGCGCCCCATCTAGTCCTAGAACTTTCAGAGCTCCGACTAAAACATATATTTCATCTAGCGAATCCTGGGAATGCGATTCATTAAATTCATCAAACTTACTATTTACGGCATTAATAAGCCATTTTTCTTGGGCTGGAGTTGGAGCTTTGCGAACCGGCGAATCGTCCAAATGTGTCGTCACTACTTCGAGTGAACGGGCTGAACGATCGCGTTTACGCAAATAACCCTTGGCCATCAAACCATCGATGTGGACCGCCACAGTTGAAACCGATTTATAGCCTAACGCACGCATAATCTCACGATAGCTAGGCCCATAACCATGCCCTTGAATAAAACCATCAACAAAATTCAGCAATTCCCTCTGGCATTTACTGGATCGTTGTTCGCTCATAAATCAATTATATTCCTATTCTTGGAATATATAGCAATCGCCGCTAGCCCCCACCAAATAATCGCAACGGTATCATCCACCCATACCGGTAATAACATACCAATTAATGCCAAACCTATACCGCTCGCGAATACACCTAAACTTAGCCAATTACTTCGCGATCTCCATAGCCGATAAATTATTGACCCGAATATAACGACAAAACCAATCAATCCCAGCCAACCGGATTCATGGGCAGTGAATAGGTACTGGTTTTCGATTATTTCTTGATTGCTACTATATAGCGAGGCCGAGCCAGTACTACCTATGCCAGCCCCTAATGGCTGTCTAATTAATTGGTTCACGCCGTCTTGTAGGGAGCTAATATGCCCTTCGTTGGAACTAATGTTACTACCGCCACTAGGGTTTTCGTGAAGCAACACGTTAGATATAAACTGATTCCCCGCAATCATAGAAACACCCGCTGTTAATATAACCATAGATAAACCAATAGTTATCCACATTTTAGTGGATAACTTATGAAAAACGGTAATAGCTAACACTATCGCAACCGACAATACTGCCGCTATCAATGCACTACGTGAATAACTCGACCAGAGCGCCACCAACCCACCAACTAGTAGAATTGCCGTGATAGTTATCGAAGTTTTTACCTTATCAACCTTATTCTTAGAAATCGCTGCTATAGCTATCGCCAGAATAATAACCGAATACGCACCTAACGGGTTAGGCCCACGCAAAGTGCTATTAATTCGAATGAAATCGTTATTCTGGTCGACAGTTAAATATGGACTAATCGTATTTATACTATAGCCAATATATTTCAGGATATCGTGCGGTAATATGAATACTTGTAGTAGTGCAAAAATCAATATAACCAGCGCCCCAGCTATACCGACACGAATGAATATTTTACGATATTCCGGGTATAAATTAATAGTAATATATACCAGAGCAAAGAAAAGTATATAGCGTAGATCAATCGCCAGTCCAGCCAGACTAGCAGATACACCCTGAAAATTATAGGTTAGTAGCACCAGATGTAGCACAGCATAAGCTGCAATTATTAGAATTATAGGATCGCACAATATTTTTGTTTTCTTGGTTTTATATAACAAAAATATAGCGATAACACCCGCCACGAGCATCAATATCTCTTTCCAGGATTTGATCAGTAGACTATGGCTCGGGAATAACGTACCTACGGCCACGCTGAATGGCGCATGCAATACTATGCCACCAAATATAACTAGCAATATGCCGACATAGATTTTACCTAACACTAGTTGCTTATGCTGTTTCACTAGGTATTATTGTACCCCAAGATGTTATAATTGTATTACCGATGCTAGGCAAGAATACAAAACTTTACAGTTTATTATTAATAATTATCGATACAATCGTGTTACTGGGCGCTTTTACGGTGTCTTATATAGCCCGAGTTCAATACGATCCTCGCCCGCTATTAACAAATGTTCACGCCTACGACTACCTACAAACCTTCATACTAATAATCCCTTTCTGGATCTTAGTATTTACAGTACTTGGACTATACCAATCCAATACTTATAACCGTCGCCTGGTTGAATGGTCCAAGATAGCTATCGGCTCATTCATCGGTATCCTACTAGTGATTGGCTGGCAATACGCTAGTGGCAAGGATATATTCCCCGCCAGATTAGTGGCAGTATATGGGTTATTTGCGGCTTTCGGGTTAATAGTAATTGAACGTGAAACCCTCAGATTGATTCGTAGTCTAATGTTTAGATGTGGGCGAGGCATTAACCGAGTTTTATTAATAGGTACGACAAACGCTACCAAAGACATAGCTCGTAATCTAGCAAACACCGTAAAGAGTGGCTATGAAATAGTCGCAATAGCTGGCCCTAAAAAGAACGTGCCAGATGGATTGAATATCCAACATTATCCGTTAGTCGAAACTGCTTTGCGTGATATTAAAGTTAACAATATTACGACAATCATTCAAACTGATCTATATGATTCAACTGAACGTAACCAAAAAATCCTAGGAGCCGCTCAATCCAACCATATTAGTTATAGCTTTATCCCAGGCGAACCAGAGTTTTATTCGGGCAAAAACACCATTGACGTATTTTTAGGCTATCCGATGATATCGGTTTACCAAACGCCGTTAGTCGGTTGGGGAGCAATCGCCAAACGATTCTTTGATATGATAGTTAGCCTGTTATTAGTTATTATTCTATCCCCCGCTATTTTAGTGATCTTTATTACTAAAAAGATTTTCGATCCAGGCCCAGCATTCTATATCAGCAAACGCCTCAGCCGTTTTTCGGAACCGATCAAACTGATAAAGTTTCGTAGTATGGGCGCTAAATACGGTGGTCGTGATGCCGCCGAAGAATTTCATGAAATGGGACGTGATGATCTGGTAATCGAATATAATAAAAATCGCAAGGTCGAAAATGATCCACGAATCACCCGTTTCGGAAAGTTCCTACGCGACACTTCGCTAGATGAATTACCCCAAATCTTTAATGTATTAAAAGGTGATTTAAGTTTAGTTGGACCACGCCCTATTCTACCCCAAGAGACAAAACTAGCCCACGGTCGCACGGCATTATTACATAGCGTTCAGTCTGGTGTTACCGGCCTATGGCAAGTATCTGGCCGTAGTGAATTATCATTTGATGAACGCATCGAATTAGAGTTATTTTATGCCCAAAACTGGACATTCTGGCTAGACATTAAAATCCTATTCAAGACGATAGGGGTTGTACTGAGAAAAAAAGGGGCTAAATAATGGCAACTCCTAAAATCGCCATAGTAGCCGACTGGCTAACCAATATGGGCGGTGCCGAAAAAGTTGTCCTAGCTATCCACGAAATTTTTCCTAGCGCTCCAATCTATACTTCGACATTCACGCCCGAGACAATGCCAGATTTTGCCAAATTAGATGTTCGTACTACCTATTTGCAAAACCTGCCAAAACCACTACGCAAATTACATAAATTCCTGCCAATGCTACGTGTTCACGCATTCCGTAAACTCGATCTATCCGATTTCGACATTATAATCAGTAGTTCCAGCGCCGAATCTAAACAGGTTAGAAAAACCAGACCAGACCAGATTCATATTTGTTATTGCCACACACCGATACGCTATTACTGGAGTCACTATAATGAATATAGGCAAGACCCGGGTTTTGGCAAATTAAATTGGCTAATTCGTTTGATGATGCCATTAATGATCCCGCCACTTAAAAAAGCCGACTATAAGGCAGCTCAAAATGTTGACGTTTTTATCGCTAACAGCAGCGAGGTCCAAAAACGCATCAAAGAATATTACGGTAAAAATGCTACGATCATTCACCCACCCGTTGACGTTGATCGTTTCACGCCAGCTCGCGAACGAGGTGATTATTATGTTGCCATAGGTCGTCAAGTGCCCTATAAGCGCATTGATCTGGCCGTTGCAGCTGCAACCCAACTTGGTACCAAATTACACGTCTACGGTAATGGCAGCGAACATCAGAACCTAGTAGACATGGCTGGCCCTAATGTGCAATTTTTCACCGATAGATTTGGTGATGCCTCGGACGATGTTGTCACCGAGGCTTTAGATAGCGCCAAGGGTTATATCTTTCCAGCCGAAGAAGACTTCGGTATCGTAATGGTCGAAGCCCTAGCCGCCGGCGCTCCAGTTATAGCCTACGGCAAAGGTGGCGCACTAGATATAGTTCAGAATAATGAAAGTGGCATATTATTCCATGAACAATCAGTCACAGCCGTAGCTAATGCTATACAACAATTAGAGCAAACAACTTTTTTACCGGGTACATTACGCCGCAAAGCTAAGCGCTTCGATAAAAGTTTATTTATGTCTAAAATCAGTAAAGTCGTTACCGACCAAATCATTTAATATTAGCTATTTGATTGCAGCTTTTTAGCTACTTCACCAGTTCTATGGCTGACATCCTTGCGAGAAACCAATATACCATCAGGTGTATTAACAACTACTATGTTATCGAGGCCAATAACCGCAATTGGCTTGTCGCTTTCTTCGTTACGAATATAAACGTTAGTAACGTCAATTGCATGAATATTATCGCCGGAATAGTAATTGCCGCTCTCGTCCCTGGGTACGACATCGTGTAGGTCCTTGAACGAGCCAACATCCATCCAATCGAAATTTGCAGCAACCACCGCTAAGCTCTTAGCCTTTTCAATCAGGGCAATATCTATAACCTGGTTATCAAATTCTAGATATTTTTCATTATATTCAGGATTATGAATGTTAGGTATTGATGCTAATATTTCGAAATTATTGTACAGATCAGGCGCGCTTAATCTCATCTCACTCAAAAAAGTACTGACCGAACCTACAAAATATCCACAGTTCCACAAATAATTACCGGACTCAACGTATTTCTTGGCAGTTTCATAGTCGGGTTTCTCCTTGAAAGACTCAACATCAAATACACCACCATCTATTTGTTTAACGCCATCACGTTCGATATAACCAAAGCCGGTTGACGGAAAGGTTGGTTCGATACCGATTAGCGTAATCTGATTATTAGTCTGCGACACTTTGGCGGCCAGAGAAAATGATCTAGCGAAACCACCAATATCACGCACGTGATGATCTGAATGGATAAAGGCTACCGGCTCGTCATGGTCGTGTACGCGCGAGATAGCATCAAGTGCAAATATAATACAATGTGCAGTGCCGCGTCGACCTGGTTCGATCAAAAAGGCCTCATCGGGTAATTCTGGCAACTGTTCGCGCACTATATCAGAGTGACTAGCCTCGGTGACTACATATATCCTGTCACCTAGCTTAACTGCACGGTCGTATGCTGTTTGTAGCATCGTGCGCTCACCAGTTAATTTTAATAAGTGTTTAGGGTACTTTGGGGTTGATAGTGGCCATAGGCGAGTTCCAGACCCGCCGGCTATAATTACTGTAATCATAATGACATTATATCACTTGACTGCCGCGAACGACGATTGTACACACAGTATTAGTCACAGGGAGTTGTCGCGTACTCTTCCAATAGTTACAGTAATCATAAATTTACTATATACTATATACTATATACTATATAGAAGATTATAATGGAGTATTGAAATGCTATTGTCAGTTGTTGTGCCAGTATATAACGAATCAGACGGTATCGAGATTTTTCATAAGTCACTCATATCTTACCTAAATCCAAAAAATGACATCGACGACTATGAGCTTATTTATGTAAACGACGGCAGTTCAGATGATTCTATCGACAAGATTTCGAAACTCGCTCAATCAAACAAAAAGATAAAAGTACTCTGCTTTTCAAGAAATTTTGGTAAAGAAATGGCTACTACTGCAGGCATCGGGGCGTCAACCGGAGATGCGGTAATCCTTCTTGATGCCGACGGTCAGCACCCACCGCGCCTCATAAAAGAGTTCGTCAAAAAATGGAAAAATGGCATTCAAGTAGTTATCGGCGTACGATCCTCTAACCAGAAGGAGGGCACTGTAAAGAAATACGGCTCCAAAATATTTTACAAGCTTTTCAATACGACGTCGGGAAGTCAAATAGTCCCAGGCTCGACCGACTTTCGGCTCATTGACGCCGCCGTAAGAGATGAGCTGGTCAAGTTTACTGAAAGACACCGTATCACCCGTGGCCTCATAGATTGGCTTGGCTTTAAGAGGGACTACATCGAGTTTGATGCACCAGCAAGAATAGCAGGTACGGCTAGTTACAAGACTAGTCAGTTAGTAAAGTTGGCCTTTAATAGCTTCATATCCCTGTCATTAAAACCGCTCTTCTTTTTTGGATGGGTTGGAGTCGGTATTACAGCCATCTCAGTGCTAACTGGCGTGTTCATTATCATCGAACAACTCTTGCTTGGGGATCCACTTGCACTACACTTCACGGGCACTGCCATGCTCGGCATTCTTATGTCGTTCCTCGTAGGTCTTGTTCTCATCTCACAATCACTGCTTGCCACATATATCTCCCATATCCACACACAGACACAAGGCCGTCCAATGTATGTAGTTGACGTTACACACTCAATCAATCTTTGATGATAGAAGTACTGAAGGCCGTCCCCTCACCCCGTGACAGCCTCTTCCTTATCGACTGAACGGGTGACCTTTTGGGTTTAGGGACGACTGGAGCGGCCGTCGTTAGAACGATCGTCGTCTTCCTAGTTAGTACATTCTTATACCGTGGGGGTGCTTGCTATTAACTTATACCACGTTCTCGCTCATGCTCTGGGATGTTCACTACCTATCGTTGACTAATCAACATCAGTCCTCAAGAATATGCGATGCTCTGAGTACTGGTTACTATTGTATATAGCTTATATTTTATTATATACTATAAGTAAATATGAAAAAAACAAAAAGTAAAAAAGGTACTCGGACTCGCACTGTGATATACATAATAGTCCCCCTACTATTGCTATTCACCGGAATGGCAACGTGGTATTCCTTAAGGCATAGAGTGCCCTCGCCAACTACAAGCCCCGCACAATCAGATACTCAGCGCCCCGAAGTGAATAAAATAGACTATAGTCCAGCAAAAGAGTCCGACAATATTGCGAACGAAAATGCTAAGGAACAACTTACCACGTCTGGTACAGATAGCGGCAGTGCTAGCACTAACTCGGTCACGGTAACGATTACAACCGCCAAACAACAAGATGACACTGTGCTAATCCGAACCCTCATTGAGGGTGCAACCTCCGGAACTTGCACATTGACTGCTTCAAAACCGGGGCAAACATCACTCACTAGATCGGCGCCAGTGACTACCCAGGCTCACTACGCACTCTGCCAAGGTTTTAATATCGCAGCCATAGACTTTCCAACTTCAGGCACATGGACAATACAGGCATCCTTATCAACCGAAAAGGGTAGTACATCTTCAAAAACAACAACCGTGGAGGTGCAAAAATAATGATAAAATTCTTCATTCGTTTAATCGCAAGTACTTCCGCCGCTATATTAATCGCTAGTTCTGCCCACGCAGTAACTGGAGGTGATTGGAAAGCGGGAGCCATTACTGATGACGGAGTTTTTAGAAACACCTCAAGCATGTCTGTTTCAGACGTACAAAGCTTTCTAAATGCAAAAGTACCAGCTTGTGACACCTGGGGCACGCAAACTTCTGAATTTGGTGGAGGCACCCGAGCACAATGGGCGACCGCTCGCGGCTACGCACCACCCTATACTTGTCTTCGAGACTACTCGGAGAATGGGAAGAGTGCTGCGCAGATTATCTACGACCATGCACAGCAATATACAATAAATCCTCAAGTCATCATCACGCTCCTCCAGAAAGAGCAGAGTCTGGTTACCGATACATGGCCACTGTCAACCCAATACCGTTCCGCTACAGGATACGGCTGCCCCGACACAGCCGCTTGTGATAGTCGGTACTACGGATTATCCAACCAAGTACGCTGGGCCTCGCGCATGTTTCAGGCAATTACTGATAATGACCCAAATTGGTTTACTCCATACGTAACCGGTACAAACTACATAAAGTGGAGCCCAACGAGTAGCTGTGGAGGAAGTGACGTCAGTATCGATACACGGAGTACCTCAGCTCTCTACAACTACACTCCATACCAACCTAACCAAGCCGCCCTTAATAATTTATATGGATCAGGTGACGAATGTAGCTCCTATGGAAATAGGAACTACTGGCGACTATTTAATGACTGGTTCGGCGCAACCACTGGCGACTGGGTGTACGACAATGATGGTGATGACTTGATTAATGGTATCGATTTATGTAAGAACATAAATGGTGCGCCTGTTCATGGCGGCTGCCAACTAAATTCAACTCAAGAGAGCAACTCAGTATCGGGCGACTTTAATGGTGATGGCTACGGTGACGTATTAGCCTTCTCGGTAAATCCAGATGGTAAAACCTTCAATATTTGGCTATTCCCTGGATCGGTATCTGGGCTCGGCGCACCTATTTTTCAGCGCACATTAGGGCCCGCTTATGGCGGCTGGTCATATCAAGACTCAAAACCAGCCGTAACCGATGTGAATAATGACGGCTTTGATGATCTTGTCATATTCCACCGTGGACCAAACAATGAGATTGTTCGGCACATTCTCAAGGGTTCAGCGGGTGGCATACAAGCCTCTGATCCCGCCCTTGTCGTATGGCAACAGAAAACACAAGACTGGTCATGGACGAGCATGAGGGTTGTTGGTGGGGGGGACTTTAATGGTGATGGCTACGGTGATATAGCCGTCTTTACGGTTGCACAGGACGGCTATAGTTATTCGAGCTGGATATTCCCTGGATCAGCAAGCGAAAAGCTCCAGGACCCAACAAACAAAGTTGAGCTCCGCAGTAACCCTGGCGGTTGGCTATACAGCAGCTCAAAACCAGCCGTAACCGATGTGAATAATGACGGCTTTGATGATCTTGTCATCTTCCACCGTGGACCAAACAATGAGATTGTTCGGCACATTCTCAAGGGGTCAGCGGGTGGACTCCAGCCGTCCGATCCAGCGATGGTTGCTTGGCAATACCCTTCACAGGGGTGGAAATGGGATTCTACGCGCTTAGTCGGCGGCGGCGACTTTAACGGCGATAAGTATGGCGATATACTAGCGATTTCTATAAACCCAGATGGCCAATCATTCAACCTATGGCTATTCCCTGGCTCTGCAAGCGGTCTTAGCTCCCCTGTCTTTCAACGTACACTAGGGCCTAACCCTGGCGGTTGGCTATACAGCAGCTCAAAACCAGCCGTAACCGATGTGAATAATGACGGCTTTGATGATCTTGTCATCTTCCACCGTGGACCAAACAATGAGATTGTTCGGCACATTCTCAAGGGGTCAGCGGGTGGACTCCAGCCGTCCGATCCAGCGATGGTTGCTTGGCAATACCCTTCACAGGGGTGGAAATGGGATTCTACGCGCTTAGTCGGCGGTAACTAGATTAAGGCTGCCACTGAGCTTATAATTTGCGCATATCCATATTCGTGATAATCACGCCATCCTCACCCTTGCCACCCAGCCGCTTGAGTTCGATTAGCTTACTAGCGTTAACGGTGAACTGTATCTGTTTATCGTGCGCCATTACGTTTCCTTGCCACACAACCCTACCTGCTTGGCTAATTATAAGTTGAGGCGAATTATCAGCAGAAAAGATTGTGAGTGTCACTAAATAGTCACCGCTCGGTAGGACTTTAGCTCCAGTTTTTAGGTCAAATATAGATAGCGACGCCTTATCGTTAAAGACATAGCCCGCCTCAGTGTAGGTAGAATTTATCCGTACTTGAGGTGAAAAGCCTTCGCCGGGCACAAGGAATAATCCGTCTTCATCTTTAGCAGCAGTAACGCGGTACACCCACATCTCACCCCCAACATAGATACTGTCAGGGTCTACGGGGCTATTATTCCAGTCAATCAGCTCAAGTCCATTAATACTCGGGATTGGATTCTTGTCTTCTGCATGAACAACTACCATGTCTACGCCAAGCGCAGCCAACACCCCGGGAGTCTGTGGGTCTCTGAGATTACGAAGGCCGTTTCTTATAGGTGCTTGCGCGCTTGCCGCTCTGAAAGTATTGATCAAACGTTTTTTGTGAACGTACTGGTCCCTAAAGTAGTCCACAGAAACGCTAGTGCGACCAGGCTCATTGAGTGGATACTCGGCAATCGTATCGATATCTGGCTGTACCCGCAACCACTTATAGAAGGAATTTACCTGACTATATGACCATGATCTATTGTCGTTAAAAGGTATAAATGTCAGATACTCAAATGCAACGATAATCACAGCCAATATTACTATAGCTCTCCGTCCTTTTGCTTTAAACCTGTCGGTAACCATCGCCAATCCAATTGCCGCAATTATCGCCGCTGCAAACGCGACTATAACTGCCAGACGAGCGAAGACGCGCCATACAACTAGATAGTTTGTAATAATATCTGAAGGCCAAGAAATCCCCAGGGCTTTAGGCGGAAAGCTTGTCACAAGCGCAACAAATCCAACGGCTACCAACACGACAATCGGCAATAAATACATGCGTTTCAATGATTTAAAAGTGTGACGGTATCTGTTAAATTGAGAAAGGAATACTACGACACACGTAGCAACCGAAAGAACCATGACGAGAATACTGAGAGAGAGTGAGTCTTCAGCAGGGTTAGAACCGTGCGCCTTTCTTGTCAAAACATCAGGCAGTGATAACTGGGCGGCTAAATTGCCCAGGTAAGGATTTTGAATAGCGGGTAAAAGGTACTCGGAAGGTCGAGCACTGTAGGTGAACGCCTCCACCTTAATGTCGCTCCGAACGTTACTCACCTCTTGATTGATCTGCGCACCATGCTGGAGATTCACGATAAGCAGCGGCAACACGCCACACGCGGCCGTAACCCCAGCCGCCAATAGTGCACACTTGAGAAACCGTCTCAACCTCTCTTTAATAATTCGCTCTTCGTTACCACCTCGAGCCCTATATGTAAGATAGGCCAGCCTGGTAAGCATCGTTGCAAAAACCACACCCACTACCAGCCCTCCTAGTAGGATGAAGTATGGGTCGAAGAAAAAGAAGCTCGTACTGACCAGACCAAGCATGATGGCTTTCTTGGCCGTTGGTGCACGCCAGATACTCAATGCCAGCCATATCGCAATCACAAATATTCCAAAAAAAGCATACGATGGGTGCACGCCCGTCTTGATTTGCAAGTAAGGGGTGAATGATGCCGCGAAACCAGCAAATAGCGCAACGTCGTTGCGTTTAGTAATCGATCTAGTAAACAAAAAGACGATCATTGCAGAAAAAATAAAACCGAGTGCAGTAAATAAATTATACCCGCAGACAGAACCTGAAAATTGTGCCACAAGCCAGTACAACCCATACTCCAAAGCACCCGTAATATGTGTCGGGGATTGCAGGCTCTCACCATAAGGCGCGTTGGTCACATTGGTCGATCCCCAAAGCGGAGCATTAACGGTACTATTCAGCCATATGAGACCAGTTTGGTCACCAGCGCCACTTGCCAGCGTGTCGGTGCAACTACCAATAGTCTTATTGCCAAGATAGTAAAAACTCGTACAGAGGACGAAAAACAGTGTCGCCACAACAAGTGAAATCGCGTTACGACGATTCTCGCCCGTAGCCATCTTGCGCCACCATCGTTTGATTATCGCCACCCAAATCCCCATTCCATATGTAACGAAAAAGACAGGGCTAAGCGCAAAAAGGCTCAGAGCATCCAAGTGATTGAGTCCGAGAAGCAACGCAATCAATAATTCACCCACCCATAACCCGGCAAGCAACAAGAACAAGCAGCCAGCCAGCGCTGGGTGCAGGACAATAGCGAGTAAACCTAATGCCGAAAGTACTAGAAAAGCTATCAGAGGTACATAGAAGCGTGTTCCGGGGCGAAAAAAGCCATCGACAAAAGTTCGGCCTCTATAGAACGCCTGCAGAACAAACCCTTTAAGTGTGGTGCGTGCATGGTAAACGCAAGAAAACCTGGGCGAAAGATTGATAAGATAATCACGTGCGATAATACGAATAAGGTGCGTGTCATCACTGGAATACTTGATGTCCCGGTCCTCTCTCTCGAACTCCTCCATAGCAGACTCAATAGCCCGTTTTGGTGCAAGAAAGCTTGTTGTGCCTTTTGGGTAGTGGTCAAATTCTTTTAAGCCGTATGCTACGCGCCTAGGCTTCTTAAAATACTTGCGCCATCCGATGAACGTAATAGCGTCCATGAAGCGAGCAATGATATTACCTTTTTTCTGCACATTTACATGAGCGTTCCATACGGCATTATCACTCGATTTTTGCATCTCCGCATACGCAAACTTTAGTGAGTTCGCAGCGACATACACCCTTGAGTCTATGAACCAAACATTCGCAAAACGAGCACTGGACACACCATTTTTGCGTGCTACATACCTACCGCCATTCTTCTGATGCACGTAGATAATCGGTATCTGAGATTTATTTGACAAATCAGTGACAACCTTGCTTGTTTGGTCACTAGAGCCGTCATCCACGATGACAATCTCCGCATTCTTCTTATTAAGTCCGGCGTTCAGTAGTGCCTCTTGTATTTTGCCGGTTGTTGACGGTAGCCAATCGGCGGCATTATAGCTCGGTATAACGACACTTACTCCATCAGCAACATCAGCAGATGCCAAACTAACTTTATATTCTCCTCGCTTTTTCACCATTACATCTCAGTATATCTAATTTTTGGTTGATGTCTACTATTTAGAGTACTCCGTCACGGTTTGCCTCGCGTATCGATACAAATTTAAACTGCATCGATACCAAAAACCGACCCAGCGAGCCGTGCCGAACTCCTCCAGGTATTGCCCTAATATAGTCTTGACTGGTTCGCTGGGTTACCAAGGTCACTCGTGGTCGGTCTGCTCGCAAAGAGTAAGCGCCTCCTTGAGTGTGCGAGGTCCCCTAGTATCTGCGAATTAAATGGTTTATTATTGTATAAGAATCTACTGATTAACGGAAGGGGTGTATTAGTCATGAAAAAAGCTCTAATAACGGGCATTACTGGCCAAGATGGTTCATATCTAGCGGAATTTTTATTAGAAAAAGGCTACGAAGTTCACGGAATAATTCGTCGTTCATCAAGTTTTAACACAACTCGAATCGACCATATTTTTCAAGATCCGCATGAGAGCCATTTACGTTTAATTCTACATTTTGGCGATATAGCTGACAGTAGTAATTTATCTCGTCTAATTGAAAAGATTAAACCTGATGAAATTTATAACTTAGCCGCTCAAAGCCATGTTCGGGTTAGTTTTGATATTCCTGAATATACCGGTGATGTCGTTGGGCTTGGCGCTTTACGCCTGCTTGATGCTATCCGAGAATCTGGCATCAAAACTAAATATTATCAAGCTTCATCATCAGAAATGTTTGGTTTAGTCAAAGAAATTCCTCAAACCGAAGAAACGCCTTTTCACCCTCGTTCACCATACAGTGTCGCGAAGGTTTATGCTTATTGGATTACGCGCAACTATCGTGAAAGCTACAACTTATTTGCCTGTAATGGCATTTTATTCAATCACGAATCACCTCGTCGTGGCGAAACCTTTGTAACTCGAAAAGTTACGCGCGGTCTTGCTCGAATTAAGTTTGGCCTTGAAGATACCCTATATCTTGGTAATATTGATGCCAAACGCGACTGGGGTTATGCTAAAGATTATATCGAAGGTATGTGGCTAATGTTGCAACAAGACAAACCAGACGACTACGTCCTGGCTACTAACGAAACTCACACGGTTCGTGAATTTATTGAAATCGCCTCAAAACGACTTGGTTATGAACTTGAATGGCGAGGCGAAGGCGTTAATGAAATCGGCGTTGACTTAAATACCGGCAAGACAATTATCAAAATTGACCCAATTTATTTCCGACCAGCCGAAGTCGACCTCTTAATTGGCAATCCAGCTAAAGCTAAAAAACAACTAGGATGGGAGCCAAAAGTTCTCTTTAAAGAGCTGGTTGAGATCATGACAGATTTTGATCTTGAAGAACAAAAATCATTAATGAGGTGCGCTTAAAAATGATTAAACTTATCAAATCAAGTTTTTACCACGAAGCCGAAACCAAACAAGCTTTAGTTGATTTCATCTTAAACGAAGAAATTCTAAGTATGAATAAAGAATGTAAAAAATTCGAAGAAAGCTTTGCTGCTAAACAAGGTCGCAAACACGCCGTTTATGTCGGTAATGGCAGTGTTGCTAATTCCCTACTAATTCAATCACTAATGAATACTGGCGTATTCAAAAAAGGTGATAAAATCGGTTTCTCTTCGCTAACCTGGCCTACGAATGTTATGCCTTTAATTCAACTCGGCTTGATTCCAGTCGCAATCGATTGCGAGCTCGACACTTTAAATGTTTCACCTGCCAAATTAAATGGATATGTCGACGATTTGAAAGGCTTATTCCTGACGAATGTGCTTGGCTTTTGTGACGATATTGCTGGGATTAAAAAAATCTGCGACGAAAAAGGCATAATACTAATCGAAGATAACTGCGAATCGTTGGGTTCGGAATCTAACGGCAAGCTGCTCGGCAACTTCGGCCTAGCATCAACATTTTCGTTCTTTGTAGGGCACCATATGTCTACTATCGAAGGCGGAATGGTTTGTACGGATGACGACGAACTCTATAATTATCTCGTAATGGGACGAGCCCACGGCTGGGATCGTAATTTATCTCCGGAAGTTCAAGAGAAAATGCGTTCCGAAACCGATACCGATACGTTTTATGCAAAATATACTTTCTATGATCTAGCCTCAAACTACAGACCAACCGAGATTAATGGTTTTATTGGTAATACACAAATGCCTTATTGGGATGAAATTGTTACTAAACGCGCCGATAATTTTAATAGTTTCGTAAATGCCATGACTAAAAATGATGATTTTTATCAATATGATTTATCGCACATGGATATGATTTCAAACTTTTCAATGCCGATTATTTGTAAAACCACTGAACTAACTAAACAATATAAGGCCAAATTTGACGCCGCCGGTGTTGAAATTCGACCAGTTATTGCTGGCAATATGACCAAGCAACCCTTCTACCAAAAATACGTTCAAGATATCGCCCCACGACCAAATTCTGATTTAGTTCATGCTAACGGATTTTACTTCGGCAATAACCCAGAAATGACAAAGGAAGAAATTAACACCCTTTGTAGTCTATTGGGGAAATAATTATGAACAAAACTTCAAAAATTTATGTTGCTGGGCATAGAGGCTTGGTTGGCTCAGCAATCGTTAGAAAGCTAAAAGCCGAAGGCTACGCAAATATTCTTACTCGTACCCGCCAGGAATTAGACTTAACAAACCAAGTAGATGTTCGAGAGTTCTTTGCTAACGAACAACCCGAATATGTCATTGACTCTGCTGCAAAAGTTGGTGGAATCAAAGCGAATATGACTTACCCAGCCGAATTTATGTATGAAAACTTACAGATTCAGAACAACCTCATATGGTCGGCAAAGGAATATGGTGTAAAAAAGTTTCTTTTCCTTGGAAGCTCCTGTATCTACCCGCGCGATGTAGAGCAGCCAATGCGCGAGGAATCGTTTAGCACTGGGGCACCTGAGCCTACAAATGAGGCTTACGCGTACGCCAAGATTGCCGGCATGAAACTTTGCGAATACATCAACACCGAGTATGGGCTTGACTTTACATCATGTATGCCGACAAATATCTATGGCGAAAATGACAACTTCGACCTAGAGACGTCGCATGTTATTCCATCACTTATCCGCCGAATACACGAAGCAAAAGCGGCCAATAACTCTGAGGTCGTCATATGGGGAACGGGTGCGTCACGCCGTGAGTTCTTGCACGTCGACGATCTTGCTAGTGCTATTGTGTGGCTTGTGGAAAATTATAAGGACAAGCAATTTCTTAATATCGGCACCGGTGAGGACATATCCATTAGGGAACTCGCGCTCAAAATCAAAGATCTCATTGGCTACAATGGCGATCTAGTGTTTGATACTACCAAGCCAGACGGCATGCCAAAAAAATTACTTGACGTATCTAAACTCCATAAAACAGGCTGGCGTCACGACATTAACTTTGATGAGGGTTTGAAAAGAACCTACGACTGGTATCTCGCTAATATAGTGGCTAGATAACGTCCATCTCTTTAAGTTTGGCCGCGAGAATCACCTCCCAGTCGTACTCTTTTGCCATTTTCTCAGATGCTGCACGTGCACGGATCCAGAGTTTTTCATCGGTGAGATACCGTAGAATACTCGCTGCAACCGATTCTGGGTTGTCTTCGCATAAAATACCAGCACCACTTTTCTTGAGTATCTTAGCTATCGGGGGTACGTCGGTCAGGACAATCGGGAGGCTAGCACCTAGATAAGCTTTTACTTTTCCGGGGTCAGATGTCACGGAAAAATTGTCTGGTATTTTTGCATACGGGGCCACGGCGACCGTGGCATCAGCAAGGAGAGCCTCAACATCTTTGTGATCATCAACAAAACCATGAAATGTAATGTGCTTTTCTAGTTCGAGGCCTCTTGCTAGCTCCCTCATTAATGGTTCATCGGGGCCACCACCAACGATATCGAGCGTAATCGAAGAGTCCTTCTTAACGAGAACCGCCATCGCTTCCACTACATTCTTCACTCCTTGTCGCTCAACAATATGCCCCATGTACACAATCTTCTTCTTTCGCCAAGATTCTTGAGTTGTTTTTGGTGTCCTGCTCAACCATGCGCCCATAGGTATCACTATAGTTGGAGCAAGGTCCCCTGCTTGGATGTTCATATAGGCGTTCCGTCCATCAATGCCCTCTTGGGTCAGCTCGACCCGGCAGTCGGCATGTTTGCAAACGTAGCGATCCACCGCATCGTATACTTTCGTTGCAAAGCCATGCCCAAACCTATTTGGCACAAAGTCAACAGCCCAGTATATAACTTTTTTGCTACGCCCAATTTTTCTCCGAATAATACCACGAATACATCCTAGATTGTTAAACCCGAACCACGCTGTATCTTTTGATAGCCTAGACGGAACGAATAAATCAAATCCATACGTTAGCGGAGGTTTATTATATAATCTTACGTCCTTGTTTCTTACTGCCTTCCCTTTTTTATAGTACGTTATTTTGTGTGCATCACCTGTGCCGCCTACAAGTGGGTGCATAACCATCGTTACTTGGCTTGCCCTATGGTCATTTAGATAGTCGCGCAACGCCTGCGATGGCCCGTCGGCGAATCCATTGCTCATAATAGTAAAAGAAAGGGCTCCTGTAGTCATACTTTTTTTATCGCTAGAACCTTTTTTCTGCACTAAACCTTACCTCCAGCCATAGCTGCTACACAAGCCATGGATTATTATCCTACTACACGTTAGTATATACTAAATACAGACAAGCACTATGAAAAAAAACTTAGACAATTTTTATGTAAAATCAACTCTCTTCACGATATTGTCGCTAGTTGCAGCACTTTGCAACTACGCACTATATCCTTTTCTCGTGCGCATACTACCGCCGTCTGAGTTTGGTGACTTTGCCGTGGCATCTGCCACCCTAAGTCAGGTGCTCTCTATTCTACTCGCAATCAATATCATCTCCATTTACCTAGTAAAGAAATATAACGAAGAAGACGCCAGGGCGTATACTCAAACTGTCCAAAAAGCCCTACTTTGGTTGTTTGGAATATTATGTGTCCTTATGCTGGCGTGCTGGCCACTCCTTCAGGCTGTATTCAAAATAGAGCACGCTCTAATATTCATCCCGATGGCGTCGGTGCTCATACTCAGTATCCTATTGACTGTGTGGAACGGCTACCTACAGGGCAATAAAGAGCTTGTTCGTATCGGCATTGGCACACTTGGAGCTTCCCTTGCAAAATTAATGTTCGCCGTGATTCTGGGCCTATTAGCTGGTTCTGTAGGCGCAATGTTTGGCGTTCTTGTTGGAGCGCTAGCTGGCATCGCCCTACTGAAGCTTTATCCAGGCATCAAAACACCCAGCCTAAACACGTTATTTAAAAAAATGTCACACACCGAACTCCGCAGTCTTCTTAGAATACGTTCCTATATCATCGAAGTAGCGCTCGTTGTTGGGACCCTGGGTTTCATCCAAAGCTACGACATATCTCTTTCTAAGGTATTTTTTGCGCCAGAACTTGCAGGTATGTATAGTGGAATCAGTATCCTCGGTGCCGCACTATACTATCTTGCATTCATTCTTGTATGGATTATTCTCCCGGAAATATCGATGGACAATCAGAATATTAATCGACGTGTACTTACTACCACCTATAAACTCTACCTCGCTCTAGCTATTGCGGCCGTCACAGGCATCACACTACTCGGAGATTCATTATTGCCAGTCATTCTTGGACCGGCATACAGCGGCAAAACCGAGTGGTTACTGTTCGGTGCGCTTTACCAACTAACTATCGCGTCCGTTGCACTTTATGCGTACTCGCTGCTTGTTCGCCGTAAAAAGCGTGCAGTACTCCTTGCCGGTCTCGTGTTTGCGTTATGTATAACCCTCCCACCGATATTTGGCAGTACTAGCCCAGCAACAATGATACTTACGCTCTGGCTATCCGCAATTTGCGGCGTGGTACTTTATGCCATTATTATAGCTATACGTCAGCTGTTCCGGCATACGGACAGCAAAACAACACAATAAAGAATCCTCGACTTAAGCTGCGGCTCTCTTGCGTGATATACTTATCTTATGATAATTATCTTTTACGGCACAAGCGCAGAGCTTATTAAGATGCTCGGCATTATCCAGCGAATTCCTCGGTCAGAACAATTACTTATCTGTTCGTCGCAGCACCACGGTGGTCTTAAAAAAATACACGAGCAACTTGGCATTACTCCAGACATTACTTTATCTAGCGGATGGTTTGGCGAGGATGTCCGCAATATCAAACAAATGTTTGGCATGATGCTCTTTGCTCACGCAAATTTTTTGCGCCATCTCATTTCACTTCGAGCAAGAATACGACGACACGATCGCGAGCATAATACGAAGAGCATTGCCATTGTGCATGGCGACACACTTACGACTGTTATTGGCGCCTACATGGGACGTATGCTTGGCCTGAAGGTTGCACATGTCGAGGCAGGTCTCCGAACCCACAACTGGCGGTCTCCTTTCCCTGAAGAAATCGACAGAAGGATTGCGGGCAAGCTTTCGCGGGTTCACTTTCCGCCAAATAACGAAGCCGAACAGAATATTCGTAATGAGCACCTGAAGGGAAAGGTAATCAACACTCGCTATAATACAGCAAAGGATGCGATTGAGCAGTCGTACAAATACCTAACCCCAGATTTTAAAGATTTAAAGTTGCCGATTAATTATTGTCTTGTTTTGTTGCATCGTACTGAGTTAATTGAGAACAGGGCTGATTTCGAGGCTATTCTTAAAGCAATCAATAGTCATGCCTCTACCAAAAACCGTGTCGTTTTCACACAACACTCTACGACATGGGAGAAGGTTAAGTCTTATGGCTTTGAACATTACTTTGAAAAAAAAGGCATTACAGTCATTCCAAAACAACCATACTTCGATTTTATGGAAATAGTTCGTAGAGCTGATTATATCGTTACGGACGGCGGAGGATTACAAGAAGACGCGTACTTCCTTGGCATACCATTGATAATTCATCGCAAAAAAACTGAACGTCCTGATGGAATCGGCTTTAACGCAGAGTTATCAGGTCTTGATGTTACAAATGTAGAAAAGTTCTTAACAAATCATAAAAACAAAAAGGACCTTATGCGTAATATTGAGGACTTCTCTCCTTCGCAAGTTATCGTTGACTCGCTCCACGGGGAGTCGTACTTTAGATTCTAGCTCTTGTCGAATCTACTAACTCGCGATATATGACGGCTGCTGTCTTTTCCCAAGTGAATTGCTCTGCATGGGTCTTTGCTTTTTTCTTTCGTAAGTCGTTCTCTTTTTCCGGGAGTGACAATATATATTCAGCCTGACGTTTTATATCCGCCCAGTTCCTTGCATAGTACACATAGTTTCCGCCGACTTCAGGTATCGATGAATTGCAATAAGAGATAGCTGGACATTCAAGCAGCATAGCCTCGAGTATCGGTATCCCGAATCCCTCATATTGTGTCGGATAGACAAAAGCTATGGCTTTCCTGAAGAGTTCTTGTTTTACGAAATCGTCTACATACCCTACTGTAAGGATATCTCCTCGATACGACGATTCTTTCACCGCCTGACGCGTCAACTTATTCGGTATACTGTCAGGACTCTGAAAATTTTCACCCGCCAATACCAGTTGTATGTTACGTCCTTCGGCTTTTAGGTTGTTATACGCCGCTACTAAGTCGTCAATCCGACGACGGGCGTCGCCGGCACCCACAAAAAGCAAGTACGGCTTGGTTGGCATAGTGGTCGAAGCTTTTTTTGCATCTGTCTTCACTGCTTCAAGACTTACACCGAGATGTGTTGTGATTATTTTTTTTGGGTTCACATGGAAAAATCGTATGATGTCGCGCTTTGTACTATCAGATACTGTTGCGATTTTTTTGGCTCGATGTAGCGAGCGGCGCAATACGCGATTGTATTTATAGTTAATAAAAAGCGTGCGTATCGTCGTACGGGCAGCGTAGTTCTTGAAAGGTACCCATGCGGATTCAAAGAATTGGTCCCAAAATACGAGGGGTATAAGATCATGTTTTATAAGAAGTGTCTTTGAATCTCGGGGCACACCAAATGCATAGTCAAATTGCAAAAACACATCAGATTCATTCGAACCATTAACGGGGTTGCCGTACAGTGCATTAAATACATCTCGAATCTTGTCTGACATAGTACGATTCTTATTATTCTCGGGCATTAATCCCTGTTTAATAACTGCGTATTCGATGCCTTTGGGAAGAGTCAGAAGTTCTTTTGGATCGTCATCATCGTATTCGTAGAATATAAACTTTACACCCTCCTGTTTTTGGGCAAGAGATAAAATCCGATTCGTAACCTGTTTTGTCACCTCCCCGATACCTCGATACTTATGACCGGTCTGTAATGGCCTCAAATCTATTCCTATATTCATACGTCGCCTGTTCCTTTCTGGAAATATTCAATCGGCAAGTTAGTCAAAGCGTATGCGGTAATCTCCGCGCTCTTTCGCCAACTAAGCTCAGCAAGGTGCTTTTCTATAGCCTTATCGAATTGATGTCTATCTTTTTCTGTTACCTTTACCATGTAGGCTAGTTTTTTTGCAATATCTTCTACATCAAATGGGTTAGCGTAAACCGCTGCCTTGCCGGCAGCCTCGGGAACAGAGGCAACCCTACTCGCCAAGACAGGCGTTCCACACGCATACGCCTCAAGCGGAGGCATACCAAATCCTTCGTATATTGGAGTAAAGACGAAAAATTGAGCGCCACTATACAGTGCCGGCATATCCTTGTCCTCAACGAATTGCTTAGGATTTATGATGTGATAGCCATTCTCTTTTGCAGCTTGAATGCGCTCCTTCACGTGTGCATTGTTCCAACCGCCCGCACCGACAATAACAAGTGGGTACTTATCCGTAATCGATCTTGGTAGGCTCGTATATGCATCTACCAACTTGTCATAGTTCTTGCGAGGTTCGATATTACCTACAGACAAGATGTAATGGTCGCTAAAGATGTCATACTTCATCTTCACCTTAAATATTTCCTCGTCGCTCCTCTTATAAAAATTTCTTCTGTCTATAGATGGGGTTGCAACGTGGATTCGTGAAGGCTCAATATTGTAGTATTTAATGATTTCTGATTTACTAAACTCGGACACAGCGATAATATTCTTTGAGTTCTTCATAGAGAATGGGACTGTCTTCGATAGATATTCCCTGTTTCCCTTATCGACACACTCGGGCACAGCCAAATATGTTACGTCGTGGATAACGACTACCGATTCCGCCACCCAAGTTGGCCACGACAAGAAAGACGGGAAGTAATACTTTCCCTGACCAAATATAAAGTCAATCGGAACTCGCCAGCGGTACTTCATAAAGCCCCGTAAGACCTTACTTGAAATGGGGCTCTTTATAACTTTTCGGTAATTCCTAAAGCCGTATTTAGCAAGCATACCCGATCGATTATGTGGTGTAATAAGATCGTAGGTAAGCTTCCCCTCGCCCGCAAGTTCATCAAAACCAGATATGATACCGAGCGTATAGTGTCCCACACCGCTAAAATGGTTATCCACGAGGGGGAATGCGTCTACTTTAATATGGGGGATCTTGGCATTCATTTTCATCGTTAACTCACCTTACGTATTAGTTGTAGTTTGATATCTGGGGTAGTAGGGAACGGTGACTTCTCTTCTCGTCTCACAACGAAACTCTCAGCCCCCTCCCACCATTCTGCGACTACTCCACCATTTGGTCCGTGAAGTGTTACGTTTATAGTGTAACGGCCATCTGAAAAGATATTCGGATATTCCCAAACGATTTTCATTACTTCACCCTTCTTGATGTGCTCAATTTTCACTTTTCGGTGCTGTGTGTTCGTGCCGCACAACTCTTCTCCTGTGGCCGTAGTAATCGATGATCCTGTCACGAGACTATCAATATCCTTATTAGCTATAATCTCAGCTTCAAAGATAATCGTTTGGCTTGAATCATTTAGAACTTTACCAGAAGTGATTTTTACTCGTCTGAAACTAGCTCTCTGGTCGCCCCACCGTTCTGAAGATTGATTACTGCGTGTTTCTTCGTCAATATCTAAAAAGAGACGACTGTACTGGCTGGCTACTGTATCTACAGAACCTTCAGCAATAATTTCACTAGATTCAATCAGAATAGCTCGATCACAAAACTCGCGTACAGCCGACATGTCGTGCGACACGAAGACGACTGTCTTTTTGTGTTTTTTCAACTTTTTAAAGTATTCAAAGCATTTACGTTGAAAATCGGCATCACCAACAGCAAGAACTTCATCGATGAGGAGTATGTCTGATTCGGCAAGTATCGTTGCAACCGAGAAGGCCAACCTAACCTGCATACCGCTACTATAATTTTTGAGCTTCTGATCCATAAAACGTTCAATTTCAGCAAAATCAACAATTGAATCGTATTTTTTATCGACTTCTTTTTCCGAAAAACCAAGTAATGCACCATTTAGATAGACGTTTTCCCTACCAGTTAGCTGAGGATTAAATCCCACGCCTAGTTCGATAAACGGCACCAACTTTCCGTTAACTGATATACTCCCCTTATTCGGCTGATATATACCAGCGATTATCTTTAACAGAGTACTCTTTCCACTCCCATTTCGTCCAACGATACCAAAGAATTCACCCTTAGGGATATCGAAGGAAATGTTACGCAGGGCATGCTGAACTTCGAACTTATTTCGGCTTTTATTAAATGGGTTTACAAAAAGACTTTTAATGCTATCTGCCTTTTCATGTGGCAGTTTAAAATTTTTTGAAACGTTTTTTACGCTAATAGCTATATCTTCGTTCATTAAATCTCCTCCGCAAAGCTTGGGGACTTTTTCTTGAAATAAACTGAGCTAATCAATGCAAGGATAATAACTATCGCAAGCGGTATGAGCCTTGCGAATGTATTGCCATAGATGCCACCGATAGTCACAGCATCTTGGGTTATGATTAAATGCCTAGCGTCCTGCATAATTTGGGCAATCGGATTTAGTATCATTATTTTAGATATTAATGGAGACATCGCCACGACGAGTGTGATTGGATATAAAATTGGTGTCGCATAGAATCCAGCCTGTAATACAACTTCCCATATATAATTTATATCCCTAAAACGAACATATAATGCGCTCAATATGAACGCAATCGATAACGAAAATATAAAAAGCTCAATAATCAATGGGATTAACCACAATATATTCCAGGTGAATGGCACCCCATTAATAATCATAAAGAAAGTAAAAACCATTAAATTAATCATTAAGCTAATGAGCGCAGAAAATGAACCAGAAACAACAACTACATAACGAGGAAAAGCCAGCTTACATAACATATCACCCTTGCCCACTATGGCCGATACACCATTATTAGTAACTTCAACGAAATAATTCCATAATATTATACCTAGCAACAGATAGACTGCATAATGCGGCACCGCATCGCCAACCCTCAAGAACATCACAAAAACAACATACAATATAGCAAAAAGTGCTAAAGGCCGTATTAATGTCCAAACATAACCCAAGACTGAATTCTTGTACCTAATTTTAAAATCAGTAATAACAAGTTGCCTAAGTAGAATAGCCGAGTAATGATATTTCTGTTTGAGTTGTTCGAAAGTTTTCACAATTACTACTATTATAGAGACAAAATCATCTTAAATCAATATTATCGACATCTACAACTACGAAGACATAGTGTCTAAACCTAGTATCTGGTAGATGCCTTAACATCTTACCTTAATGAGACCATCAGGGTTAGACACGACAAAGTCTTTTGGCTTATGTATATCAACCTCTGCTTTTATAGGACACCAATTCTCGACTTAGTTTAGGCATTTCTTTATTTTGTTTAAGCCCTTTAATATAAGTTGCTGGGCTCGTCTTTAAGACTGTATAAATACGCTTAGCAGATAACCGTAGTTAGACCGTCCCACTTTTTACACCATCTTTGAATTATGAATTTCTGTTGTAGTCATCCTGAATTCGCACTATATCACCTTCATCTGACATATTATTCGAATCAGTATGTTGCCATATCTCTGCCACTAAGGAATAGGTGGCGACACAACCGATTAAACGATGACGCTCAGTTGCGGCGAATTGAACGACGTCACTAGCATCCGCGGTCTGCACCTCTCCTTCGTTATCAGTTAGACTTTTATTATATGAGCCTTTATTTAAGAATGCCCATATTTCAGCACGACGATTATGATACTGCCAACTCAATCTTTGGCTAGGTGACACTAATAAAATTTTTGGACTTAGTTCTGCTTTATCATTTCCTAATCTAGCTTCCGTAGAGCTTAACTCTGGAAAAAATTCTTTTACAAATATATCAGCTTCATTATTATCTAGTTTGAAATAAGCCCCCCAAGGCCTCTTGTCATCCATCTCGACAATAGTATAATTATTGGCTTCTATATACTCTTTTATTTCGTTAACAATTTGACCCTTACTGACCGATTCGTTAGTATCTATATTCGATAATTGATTTAATAATTCTGGCATATTTCCTCCGATTGATTAATTATATCAGGGTTATTTGAGCTATAGACATTTTAGCGTTAGTCCTCAATATGCTCATTACGATTTTAACCAGGTCAGATATGAGGCTCCATTCGATATTTGGCGAATCGGACGGCCAAGACACTCTTTTCTAGTGATATACTAGTATTGATGAATTCCGCACACATCTACGCTTATATAATAATTAAACGAGTGATTACTGATAATAATAACCTATCAAAGGATTTCTAACGAGATGAAAAAGATCAGCGTATTAATACCCGCCTACAACGAAGAAGCTTCCCTTGAATCGCTATATCAACGACTCGGTAAATTAGCTAATAATAATCGAGATTACGATTTTGAATTTTTATTTATAAACGACGGCAGCCGCGATAAGACACTTGAAATAATCAAAGAATATTCAAAAACCGACGACCGCGTATCATATGTCAATCTATCGCGTAATTTTGGTAAGGAAATCGCAATGATTGCTGGTTTTGACCACGTAACCGGCGATGCCACGGTAATTATAGATGCCGATCTACAGGATCCACCAGAACTAATCCCTAAAATGATTAAATATTGGGAATATGGTTACGACGACGTGTACGCTAAACGCATTAGCCGTGAAGGCGAGACGTGGTTCAAAAAAACCAGCTCGCAGTGGTTTTACAAGATATTACAAAAATCCACCAACATCCCTATCCAAATCGATACGGGTGATTTTAGATTGCTCGACCGACGTTGTGTTGAGGCTATAAAACAGATTCGCGAATCACAGCGCTACACTAAAGGCATGTTTAGCTGGATTGGTTATAGTAAAAAAGAAATTACCTACCACCGCGACCCACGTGTCGCCGGTGAAACTAAATGGAACTACGTGAAGCTATTTAATCTAGCTGTAGATGGTATTACTTCGTTTACTACCGCCCCACTTCGAATATCTTCATTTATGGGATTTTTAGTATCCATAATCGCCTTCATATTCATTCTAATAATCATCATTAAAACGACAATATTTGGCGACCCGGTCGCCGGTTATCCGTCGCTAATGGCAGTTATATTGTTTCTAGGTGGAATCCAATTACTATCACTCGGCATTATTGGTGAATATATTGGACGAATTTTTAACGAAACAAAGGGTCGCCCACTGTACTTTATCGAGGAATATCATCTTGGAAAAGCTCCTAAAAAAACACGCTGAGAAAATACGCTTTATTGTCGTTGGTGGCCTGAATACATTAATCGATTTTAGTATTTTATTTTTCTTGGTAAATATATTCAGTACACCCGTATTTTTTGGTAACATCATATCTACCTCCGTAGCCCTAATCTTTAGTTTCTTTGCAAATAAGAAATTTACTTTTAAAAACAATAATACCGATAAATTACAGATGGCTTACTTCTTATTAATAACCCTAGTTGGGTTATGGATCATCCAACCAATTATTATTAATTTAGTAAAATTATTAGTCGAACAATGGTTACTAAATAGTAGTGTTATATTACTAATAGGTAAATTAATTGCGACCTGCGTAACTTTGGTTTGGAATTACCTACTATATAGTAAATTCGTTTTCAAAAAGGACAAGATATGAGCCATATAGCAATTGATGCCAGAATAATTAACAGTTCGACCGGGACTTATGTCGAACGACTTTTACACTATCTACAAGAGATTGATAAGGTTAATAAATACACAGTCCTAATCCGATCCAAGGACGTTAATTTCTGGAAACCTAGTGCTGATAATTTCAGCGTTCAAATAGCTGATTTTGATGATTACTCATTATCCGAACAGATTGGTTTTAAACAATTATTAGATAGTCTGTCGCCCGACCTGGTGCATTTTTGTATGCCACAACAACCTGTTTTTTATAACGGTCCTCATATTACAACTTTTCACGATCTAACGTTAATAAAAACCTATAACTCTGACAAAAATTGGTTAATATTCCATACAAAACAGTTAATCGGAAAATTCGTATTTAAACGAGTCGCTAGAACTAGCCGCCAATTAATTGTTCCTAGTAAATATACTAAGGATGAATTAATTAAGTTCTCTGGCGTGTCATCCAAAAAAATTACCGTTACCTATGAAGCGGCAGATATATTCATAGATAAATTAAAACCATATAAACATCCATTCAAGGAATATATTTTATACGTCGGTAAACAGAGCGATTATAAAAATATAAAACGACTAGGTGATGCTCATCAGAAATTATTAGAAAAACATCCTGAGCTAGGATTGGTATTAGTAGGTAAGATAGATAAGAGTGCCAATATTAATAAACAATATTTCGAGGAAAAAGGATATCGTAATATCTTATTTACAGATTTCCTATCTAATCCTGAACGTGATTGGTTATACACTAACACTTCGGCATATATATTTCCTTCACTTATGGAAGGTTTCGGCCTACCAGGGCTCGAGACTATGGGCTACGGAGCTCCGGTGGTTAGTAGTAGTGCCACTTGTCTACCAGAAATATACGGCGATGCCGCCTGTTATTTTAATCCACTAGATATAGACGATATGGCCAATACTATCGATAGCGTTTTAACCGATAAAAAATTACAGGCTGATTTAATTAAAAAAGGTTATAAGCAACTAGCTAAATATTCATGGCTAGATACCGCCAAACAAACTCACTTAGTATATTTGAATGTTATGAACCAGCCTGAGCAATTGTAATTTTACGATCGCGACCTTCACCCTCTGAAAATGTCTGAATATCGCTATATTCACTGGCAACTTGGTGGATTATTCGCCTATCAGCTGCATTCATACTAACAATACGAGAATCGCCAGTACGCCTAACTTCTTCGATCCATTCCTGAGCTTGTTTTACCAGGCGATCAGCACGTTGTTTCTTGTAGCCAGCAATATCGATATTCACGCGAGTTAACACTGCATCTTTATTGCGAAGTACTGTTGAAACAATATATTGTAAACTACGCAAAGTCTCGGCATTACGACCAATCAATAAGCTATTTAGGGTGTTTGATGGAACAGATAGTTCAATTACTTCATCATCACAAGTTGATGATACGGTGATATTAGCTCCAAAGAAAGACAATAGATCCTCTAAATATTTCTGCGCAAATTGAACCGATTCTTCTTTATTCATATCAACTCCTTTTTTTATTCTTCTTACTAGCCGTGTCCTTGGCTGTAATACGAATAATATTAGCTTCAGTTGCTTCTTTGGCCCGCGCTTTGGCGGTGGCTTTTTTGTTTTGAATTGGCGTTGCCTGATCGGCAATAGCTATCATTTCCTTAGTATCATCCTTGAGGGCGTGGCCTTGTTGTAAAACAGCTATTAGGTTAGAAACTGTATAGTAAAGTACTAGCGCACCAGGTAGGTAAATCATAATAAGGAACATAATGACTGGTAAAAACTTCGTCATTTGGCCCATCATAATTGCATTCATTTCACTCTGATCAGCCTGTTTACCATCAGCTGCTTCACTCATAATATCCCTGAGGCGCTTGTTGGATTGTTTTTTAGGCATTGTTTGCTTGGACATTATGTATTGTGTTGCCGCTGCACCAATTGCCAAGATTAGAATAAATATATTTACAGCGAATGGGTTAGAGGCGATTGCTTGCTGACTGAGATTAAATAAACCTAGGAAGTTTTGATTAAAATTATCAGGATTAGCTATTAGATCCTTAATTGGGCCAACACCTTTTAGAAAGCTATACGTAAAACCTGCAATCTCATCCCTATGCAATGTAAAGATCTGTATAACCTGATAAAGAGCGATAAAAATAGGCAATTGGATCAACAATATGCCAATAGAGCGGAATGGGTGAATGTCGTGTTTTTTATACAACTCCATCATCTGCATGCCTTCAAGTTGTTTATTGCCTTTAGATTCTTTTTTAATCCTGGCAAGCTCTGGCTGCATTTTTTGCATAGCTTTGGTCTGATGCAGCTGCTTTTTGATTAATGGCCACATAGCAAAACGAACTAGAACCGTGAAAATTACTATTACAACACCAAAATCACCGCCAGGGATAATACTATAGAGCCCAAAAAGCAAGTTAAAGATTGGTTGAACGATGATGAGGTTAAATATATTCACAGGACAAAAACTCCAAAAAAGCATTAATACTTATAGATATAAATTATAGCATTTTTGTGGTTTTTTGGCATGGTTTATGTTGTTGTTATTTTAATATACTAGCTTGATCGAACATTTGACTTATCTGGTCAGATATTTCATTATATGGAGTACTTAGTAATTCACCAGATGAGACAATTATCACGATATCATATACCCTATTCATATTTGACAATTGATGATGAATATTTTCATATATTTTTCTGCGGATACGATTACGTCTAACTGCACTCTTTAAGACTTTTTTACTAACAACCACCGCTACCCTAGAAGCCTTACGATGTGGGTTTACTATAAATTTCAACACAAAAAGATGCGAACGAATCGCCTGTCCGTTTTTATATACATAAGCCAAACTGCTATGGCCATGAAAGCGATTATTAAAAGGAATCATTTACCTAATTATAACTTAAAAGATACCTAATTTAAAAACACTGCGGTTTATGCAGTGTTTTTAAATTTAGGCTGTCAATTTTGCGCGACCTTTAATGCGTCGGCGTTTAATAACAGCACGTCCAGCATCGGTAGCAATACGAGCACGAAATCCGTGTGTACGCGCACGATGACGAGTGTGTGGTTGGAATGTTCTTTTTGGCATATCTGTAATAGTGTACCTTAAAATACCCTATTTTAGCAAGCTATTAGTTGAATTTTAAGCAATTGGATTTTTTAATATATAAAAGTTATCCTCTATAATTGATTATTTTTCCACATATTTATTGAGGTGGCTCTAAACTGTGTATAACTTCCACCCCTAATCCTATATCCCCTGCCGCTCAGATTATTGGGTTGTGGAAAACCCCAATGTTAAGTATAGTTATAAGAACAAAGTGTGTTTTTAGAGAGGTATTAAATATGCATCAAGCGTTGTGGCAAAGTGTGCTCGGTGAGATTGAACTGACTGTTTCACACGCTACTTTCACGACCTGGTTTAAAAACACTGAGCTTATCGATCAGAATGAGTCCGAGATAATTATATCGGTTCCAAATATATTTGCAAAAAAACAATTTGAAGTAAAGTTCGATGACCAAATTAGAAACGTCTTGGCAAAAAACGGCGTTAATGCCAAAGAAGTTACTTATACAATCAACACCTCTAATAAACATGCCCGTTTAAATCGTGAAACAACTCTTAGTAATAATACAAACGCCAACAATTCGACAGTTGATGAATTACTACAATCAAATAATAAACCGAGTACAACTACCCGTTTAGTAACGAGCGGTAACCTAAATCCACGCTATACATTTGATAATTTTATAGTTGGTTCTAGTAATGACTTAGCGTACACAGCTAGCCAAGCTGTGGCGGCAAACCCAGGTGTAAAATATAACCCACTTTATTTATATGGTGGTGTTGGTTTAGGCAAAACTCACCTAATGCAAGCTATCGGTAATGAGATTATTAAAAAAGATCCAAAAATCCGAGTTATATATATTAGTTCCGAAACTTTCGTAAGTGAATTTCTAGATTACATTAGGTTTAAGAAAAAAGGTTTCTCGGAAAAATATCGTAATGTCGACGTTCTAATTATCGATGATATGCAGTTTATTGCTGGTAAAGAAAAAACCCAAGAAGAGTTCTTTCATACCTTTAATCATCTACATCAAAACAATAAACAAATTATTATAAGTTCAGATAAACCACCAAAGAGTATTCCTACCCTAACTGAACGTTTACGAAGTCGCTTTGAAATGGGTATGACAATCGATATTCAGATGCCAGATTTCGAGACACGTTGCGCAATTCTAAACATCAAAGCTTCCCTATCTGGCATAACCTTAAAACAAGATACGATAGAATACTTGGCTACGAATATAAAAACAAATATTCGCGAGCTCGAGGGTGCCTTAAATCAATTACTAGCTTACGCTGAAATGCGTGGAATCGAACCGGATATCTCGACCGCCGAAGGATTATTAGGTAATATTCATCATTCACGACCACAACATATATCTAGTAAGCAAATTATAGATAGAACCGCTAAACACTTTCAAATAGAACTTAGTGAACTATGTGGTTCAAAGCGCGATAAACATATCGTCGTACCTCGCCAAATAGCTATGTATTTACTACGAAGTGAATTACATCTCAGTTTTCCTAAGATTGCTAATGAATTAGGTCGCAAAGACCATACAACAGCTATCCATTCAATTGAGAAGATCGAAAAAGCTATTAAACTTGATTATATAATTCGCGAACAAGTCGCTTCGATTAGGGAGAAATTATATGCCTAAGTTATGTGTAAAAAATGTGAACAAACAGCGATTTAATAGTAGTATATCTAGTGATTATATATACACAACCAACAACTCACTACACCAATTATATATACCAGCTTGTGTGAAACACCTATTTAACCACCAAACCTTGAACCACTATTCCACTATTTTATACACACACTTAATTCAGTTATTTAACCTGTTGAATAAAAGTTTTACCCATTATCCACAACACCTATTATTAAACCTAAAAAGAATAAATTAAAGAAAGGTAATAAGTAATGGAACTCACAGTAACCCAAGAAAACTTAAATCGTGCAATATCAGCTGTTGGACGAGTAGCTAGTACAAAAACTCAATTACCAATTTTAAGTAATATATTGCTTCGTACTGACGGTAATCGATTATTAGTAGCCGCAACTAATTTAGAAATAGCTACTACTCAATATATTGGTGCTAAGATTGCAAAACCAGGAGCAATCACTATACCCGCTAAATTAATGTCGGAATTCATATCTAACCTACCAAAGCAATCTGTTGAATTAAAAGTTATAAATGATAACTTACATATTAAATGTGGTACATATTCATCGATTATTAATGGTTTTATTGCTGATGATTTTCCTGAATTACCTACAATTAATGAGTCTTCGTCAATTCAGTACAGTATAAAGGTTGAAGATTTCAAACAAGCTATTTCACAAACAATTATAACTACTAGTAATGATACCACTCGACCAGTATTAACTGGTGTTTATTGGAATTCATTCCAGGGCCAATTATATTTAGCAGCAACTGATGGCTATCGCCTATCTGAACGACGTTTAGTTGAAACCAAGAGTGAAATATCGGCTATTATACCAACCCAGACTTTGCAGGAAGTTTTACGTAATATATCTGACGAGTCAAGTGAAATTGATATATTATTCGATGACACTCAGGTCAGATTTAGAATTAATGATGCTGAAATTATTAGCCGTTTAATTGGCGGTAATTTCCCTAATTATCGTCAACTCATTCCAGCTTCTTCGGAGACAACTGCGGTGTTAAATAAAGCTGATTTTATCCGTATAACTAAAATATCAGGATTATTCGCACGCGAATCAGGTGGTAGTATAACCCTAACTACTAATAAAGAAACTAGTGTGCTATCAATTCATTCAATCGCCTCACAACTTGGTGAAAATACGTCAGAAGCTAGCGCTAAAATTACAAATATCGGCCAAATAACATTAAATTCTCGTTATCTCAGCGAGGCTTTATCGGTTATTGATAGTGATGAAATTGAATTCAGTTTTAGTGGAAAAATTGCGCCATGTATATTGAAATCTACTAAACCAGATACTGAATATTTCCATATAATTATGCCTCTTAAGAGTTAGTGATTTTAAAAAATGGCGGTGGTAAGAAAATTATCAGTTGAAAATATTCGTTCACACGATGTTTTTACGCTATTAATCTCGCCCACTACTACGGTTATAACTGGTAAAAATGGCAGCGGTAAAACATCACTACTCGAGGCCTTATATATATCACTTCAAGGCAGCTCATTTAAGGGAAGTGATAGTGATGTTTTGCGTTACGAGTCGCCATGGTGGCGAATAGATTTAGAATTCGATGATTATATAAAAAGATCAATTACTTTTGACCCTAAATTAAAATCTGGTCGAAAAAAAATAATTATAGACGATAAGATCATGCACCGAATGCCAATAAAGCATAAATATCCAGTTGTTTTATTTGAGCCAGACGACTTACGTTTATTACACGGCTCACCTACTCGCCGACGTCAATTTGTAGATCGTTTTATTAGTCAACTTGATCCGTTATATTCTAATGCTATACATAAATATGAACGTGCCCTGAAACAGCGTAATAATTTATTAAAAAAACTACCAACTACGCACGATGAATTATTCGTTTGGGATATAAATTTAAGTGAATATGGGGCTTATATTATCGAAAAACGGATTGCTTTTATTGAAAGAATTAATAATAACTTAAATGAAGCTTATAATAATATAGCAAAATCAAACGATATCGTTTCGGTTCACTATTCACATACTTATATCGGTGATATAAAACAAAAATTGTTAAATGATCTACATAATCACAGCTCGCGGGATGCTTTGCTGGGCTTTACTAGTACTGGCCCACATCGACATGATGTGATATTCCAATTTAATAACTCCCCCGCTCTAGACGTCGCCTCACGTGGCGAGGTGCGTAGTATTATATTGGCATTAAAGTTTTTGGAAGTGGATATTATCGAACAAATCATCGATCAAAAACCAATTATTCTACTCGATGATGTTTTTAGTGAACTAGATAGTGATCGTCAAAAAAGTTTATTATCATCAAATAACCAAATAATAATAACATCAGCCCATACGCCGGAATACATAGAAGATTACTATACGATTAACCTTAGTATCTAGGAACTATAAACTAATGAATTGTCTGTTACTTTATATATTTTAAGATTTAAATCATTGATATTATTATAAATAATTTTGGCGTTCATAGTTGATCCGCGATTAATCGTGATAATAAAATCTAGTGTAACTTCACCGTTATTGATAGTTCGTTTGATTGATGCGACCGTTATGCTGATCTCTGTTATGCTTGGTTTTTGTGCGGATGCGTAATCTGAAAAATAAGTTCTTAGCTTGGTAATCTGATTGCTGGTAAGTCCAATATCTAATAATTTAGATAAGCCTAATATAACTACGCTACTACCGCCGGCTTTTTCGGGGGTTTTATTGGGGGTGCTATAGACGGTCTCGCCCGATCCTGGATCGACATAAACATTCGTAATTGACGGGTCTTTGGTTGAATTTGTATTGCCAGAATTAATAGCGAATATGATACCTATTAATATCATAAATAGAGCAACAATTGTGATAATAATAATTATTTTTTTTCTAGAGTCTGACATTATTTAGTTACTGCCCATACATTATCGGTGTTCATGCCGTTTGCTATTAAATCGGCAGGATTCCATTCCTTCTTGCTATTTTTTATACCCTTATTACTATTCGAATCACCAATCATCCATTTATCGGTTGCCGTAACGGCACGAATAATTATGAAATGACCAGAACTAGTGAATGGCGCGCTACCAGTGCCAGATGTAATAATTAGACCACCACTTCTGAGGATGGTATTTATGTTTGTAACATCAGCTCCTATTTTTTTTGCTGTTAAGCCCCAATGAGTGCTTATGATAGTCGTTATAGAATGACTACTACCAACACCATCTACATATGTTCCATTAGCTGCGCCGTATGTTGCGGTGTCGACAGGGGTTGTTTTTGTTCCAGTTAGCGCATTGACGATCATGGCCATAGCTGATGGTCCGCATCCAGATCTACCTATAGTACTAGTGCCGTAGGCCTTGTCCGACCATTGTGGATCGTTTTGATTATATATAGCAAACCCGTTTATATATGTTGACGGCTGTCCATTATTAGCACACGATGAAGTTCCGCTGGCTATGCTATTTTTATAGTTATCATATATCTTTACAGCATTACCGCCGCGAACAGTTCTAACAGCGGCTTCGGAATCAGCCGAAGCTTCAAAGTCTCTATGAAAAACATAAGCAGCGGATTCGGGTGTTGTGGCTTTTTGTAGGTTAGATAGCCAATTTGGGTGACTTATGCTTAATTCCTGCCACGATAAATCTAATTGTAGTGATAAATCCATAACTTTACGGTTGCTTGATTTAGCTAGATTAACTAATACAGACTGTCTTCCGGTAAATGTCCATTGGGCAATCCCAAACCCCACACCATTAACTGGCAAGTATTCATCATTGGCAATAGTACCACCTTGAATCATTCTAGGGTCAAAACTTGATTCCTGTTGATAATTGCCAGCAATACCCGCTGCTTGCTCTAGCGTTAGACCCTTTCCGATGTAATAGCGAAGTATCTTTTCTAAGTTATCATTACCGACTAATGGCCCATCGATACAACTAGTAGCCTTGGAATCGTAAAACAATATGTCGTTAGAACTATAGAAGGCATTATCATAGGCCATTACACTAGCGGGCATTGAGATAATAATTAACGCCGATAATAACAAAGCGCGCACTTTTAGATATTGTATTCTCATAAACTATTCCCGCTTCTAGCAAATGGATTGAAATTTAACGGTTCAATTATTGATCTAATAATTGACGATGTCTTATTTTGCGTTTTATTGATAGTAGCCTTATTTGATGATTCTTTGGCAATATTCTGGTCTATATTATTGCCATTATAAAAACCAATATTTGCATTTAAATTTGAATTAATGGCGGTATTCAGTATTGTATCCTCACCGTCTATGCCATCCAAAATACGTTTATCGATCTGGTATAAATAAAAGTACTTGTTTAGACTTGAGTTATTTTCGTTAATAATACAAGTTGCTCCGTCATCTTCTTCGTAATTTTGACCAGTATAACCAATTGGATTTTCTCTATTTGTACATTCTTTTAAAAATGTTTCATAGGCACTTCCTGGTTTAGCTTCACCAGTAATTGTATCTACTTGATCGTTATTGATCATTACATCCACAACTTCTTCTGGGCTTATATTTTGAAGAGTATTAGTTGGTATGCCGTATATTAAATTACAAAACGGATCAGTTGCTAAATTCAAATCTTTATAATCAGTATCTTCACATACCGAATACTGATTTACATTAGCCGCTCTAGCGGTTGGGCTAAATGGAGAAAGTGAGTTTGAGATTAGCGAAGATAGGGATAGTATGGATTTTGGCAATGACGTTATATTTGCAATATATGGTGATATCTTGGAAACGATATTACCCAAGAAGGTGTTACTATTTGATATATCAAGTTGGTTATAAGCTAGACTATCCTCTGTTGCGTATTGAGAGGCTATTTCTTTTGAGAGGTTATCATACGCTATTGCTTGGGTTACTGTGAGTGGCGCATTACCACCATCTGAAGCAACGTTACTCATTAATGTACCTGAACCGGAAGTTATGGCGTCACCGGCAAGTTCACCGACAGTTCCTTCATCAATTACAACTCCCGCAACTATATCCTGAAGCAACGCCGGTAGATAAGATAAAGCAATAGCCACTGCAACCCCCGAACCAATTTGTACGGCCATTTTTACAGTGAATGATATACCGCCAGTGATAACGGCTAATCCTATACCAACAGCGGCTGACCCTATTTGGATAAATATATTATTTAAGGTTTTACAGACTGTTTTTGGTGATCCATCTAGGATACTGTTTATAGATGAAGTTACGCCAATTAATGTTCCAGTTAACCCAGCGCCAGCCAAGAATTGAGTTGCGGATGATGGCATCGCACCGGTTTCTCCGTATGCTGCATATTTATAGCCATATGAATCAGTAGCGGATTTTGTTATTGCGTTACCACTACCATCTTTTATAACAGTGCCATCAAAATCTTTTTGTACTGATTCGGTTGTTAAGACTGATCCAAGGTAAGATACGTCTTCGGGATCTGGGTTTCCGCCGGCTTTGATTTGATCAGCTACTGTCAAGAAAATCATAGCATATCTAGCGAGCTGAACCGCTCTGACTGTTTTTGCGGCAAAGCCAACAACTCGGATTGAATTGTAGACGACACACGCGTCATCAGCAATACCGGTTATCTTTACTACATTTGCTGCCATTTTAGTAGTTGATTTTACGCCAGTGTCTAATACTTCGGTTGCTCCTTCGACTATTTCGGAACCTGCATTTTTTAGTTGCGTATAGCTATTTGTATCTTTTGTAAAATTTGGGTCATTCGCACCAGAGTATTTCTTATTACCATTTTCATCTAAATCTTCTAATGTAGGCTGCTTTAAACTATCATTTATGTTTGATGGATTCTTAGTCTCTTTTTGGATGTTTTTTAATTTTTCTTCGTCAGTCGCACCTGTTAGTTTTACACCACTTTCTGTTATTCTGAATTTGAATAGAGTCTTGTTCCATATCTTGTCTGCAAATCCAGCGAATAACGGATTATATGCTTTTTTTACGGCAGATCTAAATTTAACATCGGTATTTAATTTATTACTAAGTTGGGCGGCGGTAATTTCATTACCGTCATACGACAAGCTCTTTATCTTTTTTCTACCGAGTAGATTAGTGCCAGCTTCCTCGTCAAAATTAACAGTAATATCTGATTTTGCGAAACGCTTAACTTGATACTCGGACATTGTTGAAATTTTACATTTGATAATGGTTCCACAACTACTATTGCCTAATATTCTTGATTTTAGTATTTTATTATTTCTAATATCCATGCTAGTTAATTGAGTATTGAATTTATTAACCATCATCTCTTTGAGATTAACTATTAATAAACTTGGAGATAATAATCCACCAATCCCAATCCCACCACCAACTAGGGTTAGTATAATTGCAGTTAATGGGCCTTTCTTTTTAGCGAACTTGAAACGACCACCCGATTTGGGTTTATCGGATGTGGTACCCGAGACATTATTTGCCCACGGTTCAGGAATAACGTTTGATCCGTTGGATTCTTGTTCATCTATTGATCCGGTATTGAGCTTTTCGGGGTTGGATTCTAGATTATTGAGCGCTTTAAGAGATGCTCGTTCAGGAGTACTCTGACCACCCCCCTGGAGCACATTAAGATTAGGTCGTATATCTGGTTCGATATCCTCTAGTTTTCGTGCAGGTTCACCCATAACTAACCTACATTATACCTTAAATTTTCGAGCCTGGATCTATATAACTATTAACACCTGAATTATCTAATGGTATAGATTGAGTTTGTTGATTTGATGTTTGAGGATTAGTGGTGATTAGCTGTTTTTCGGTTGGGCTGGCTTCGATTTGGATATGAACATGGCTTTGACCGGCAAAGAATAAACCTTGGCCGACTGGGAAGTTTGCTAGGCGTTTCTTTTCCTCTTCGGTTAATTTAAATACGTCCGATAGTACGTCGACAGCGCTGGATGATTGTTTGAGTAGTATTTGCATCGAACTGTTAGCGACAATTGCACGTCCCATTTTACTACCCATAAAATCTTCGACATCCTGTGTGATTGTCGTCAATCCTAGATGATATTTTCGGGCACGTTTAGCTAGACTGAACAAGAAATTAGCGGAATCATCATATTTCATCAATTGCCAAGCTTCATCAACAATTAACATGCGTTTCTTTTGTTCGGTGCGGATAATATTCCAAACATGACTTAGGACGATATACATTGCAACTGGTCGTAATTCATCCTCGAGGTCACGAATGTTGAACACTACCATAGGATTATTTATTTCCGTATTTGATTGCTGACTAAAAATTCCAGCAAATGTTCCAGTTGTATATTTACGTAGTCGCTGAGCTAATTGTGGACCACTACCACCCATATGTAATAATGTGTCGTATAAATCACTAATCGTTGGTGGTTGTGAGTTGTGAGTTAGCGGATCGCTAGTTATACCGACACGAGCATAGGTATCAATTAAGGCTTGGTCTAGATCAGCCTCTTCGGCTGGTGTTAGTGAAGACATCGGCACGCCAGCTGTCGACATTGTTGTGCCGAGCATTAGTTTTAATAGACCATGTAGTGTGATTAGGTTAGCGCGCAAGGCGTTATCTGTCTCGTCAGTGTCAATAACACGCGGTAAATCAAATGGATTAATACGAGTGTCTGAATTCAGGCTAAGGCGAATATAACTACCGCCAACGGCATCTGATAGTTTCTGGTATTCATTCTCTGGATCGATAATGATTATCTCACTACCGGTCATCATGCTACGCAGAGCCTCTAACTTAACCGTGAATGACTTACCTGCACCAGACTTAGCAAAGACTACCATGTTAGCGTTTTCCAGGCTGAATCTATCGAAAATAACCAAACCGTTATTATGCATGTTTATACCGTAGAGCACACCATTTTCTTGGGTTAGGTCGGCGCTAGTAAATGGAAAACTAGTGCTAATAGCGCCCGTATTCATATTGCGACGGATCTGTAATTGGTCGGACATTTGCGGAATAGTACTATTTAGGCCTTGCTCTTGTTGGCTACTGGCGACTTTACTAAATATCATTTGCTGACCGAATAAGGTTTCGATTTTGTGCTGAACAAAACCTAATTCATCTAAACTATCAGCGTATAGAGTTACATATAATCCGTAGCGGAAAAATCGCTCGGCGCCGACTTGCAGCTGATCACGTAATTCCTCGGCATCGTTTATAGCAGCCTCGAGGCCTGGATCGCGCGTTAGACCCTTTTCGCTATTTATCGATATTGATGCTTCTAATTGAGTTACTTTTTTGCGCAAGTTATTTAACACTACTTGGCTCTCGACTGGGTAGACGAACATACTAATATCTAGCACCTCATCGATATTAATCAGTGAACTTAGCCAACCAGTATAGATCTGCCTAGGATAGCCGTAGACATATATAGTTCGTCCGTATTTAGTGCCTAGGCGGAAATATGACGAATGAATTTCTAGGCTACTAGGAGCGATTAGGTCGCGAAGTGTGGTTACTCCCTTCAGGAAAGCTTGCTCGGCTTCAACTTGTTCGCGAGCACGTTGTTCGGCGGCAATGTCAACTACATCGGGCTTTTTTCGTGCCATTATAATAATCCCCCTGGCTGGTTAGTGGTGTTCGCCGACTGCCCCTTTTTAACAAAAGTCGCGGTTATGTTATCAAAATCACCTAATGGCTCGCGGACGGCGGTATCTGGATTATAAAAGTTGTAATACAATTCACCTAATTCTTTGGTGTTTAGCTGTACGCTCTGCACGCCTAATTGGAATAGTCCGGCCATAACACCGTCAACTCGGTTCTTAATTTCAGTCTTACCTTTTTCATAAGTTGCGGTGTCGATTTTCGTGACGGCATCTGGGGATTTAGCAAATAATTTGCTAAAAAATCCTTTGCTTTGTTGAATTAAATTAGTGCCGTCGGCTGATGGATAATATGGGATTATGATGAAGAATGATTTGTCCATGATATTAGCTTCTTGGGATAAAACATCTATGAAATTAATATAATCATCCATTAACACGTTTAGTAGCATATTGTCTTGGTTGCGGCGTATTTCAACTAAACGATCAATGTAAGGGCCGATATCAACGCGTTGTGATCTGACCAGGATTTGTATAGGGTGATTCAAAGCGTTTAAAAAATTCTGATAACTATATTCAACACCCTCGCGTTCTCGGCTGCTCATCAGATCAAAATTGATTGATTTACAAGCAATGACAGCCCGAAAAGATCCGTCCGCCATAATAACCATATTATCGCGAACCTCGGATAGTAGCAGACTGTTCTGGGTTGAGTTGGGGTTTTTTAGTTTCGGTGCAGCCTGAGCATCACCCGAGCCTTGCGGAAAAGCGCTACTACCAACAGGGGTGGTAGGCGGCTGATTCGGAAATTGGCTGTTTGGTGGCATAATTTTATTCTGTTTCCCGTCCTCTTGTTAATATCTGCATTATCTTAGTGATATAATCACCTCATCGCCTGATTCTAATTTTTTATTTATACGATTAGCTTCACGTGCAATCGTTTCGATAGATAAATCAGAGTTACTAGCGAGGTTTATTATATCAGCAGATATCACCTTTCCGCTAGTGGTTGGTTTTGGTTTGACGGCTGGCTTTGTCGGATCGATTGGTTGGATGATTGCTTGCTGCATATCTTCGTGATATGGATTGTATCTAATTTTTTTGTCCGTGGTTGTGGTGGAATCGCTGTTTGACCTCGGCGCAGGAATTTTATAGGCAGAAACGCTAGGCTGGCCGTGCATTAGATCAACAGCTTCTTGATGTCTAGTGGTATCGCTTATAGTTAGTTTTTGTTTAAAAAATTGCGCCATGGCATTATTACTATCCATAATATCCTGGGCTTGTTGGGCTTCAAAATACACGTCGTTATTGATAGCGTTATTGGGAGTCTGTATGCCTATTCCGCGGACCACCCAACCCTTGGTGTCTACTATTTGAGCCAGATAGCTAAAGCGGCGCTCAGCTTCGCCCTGAGATAGGTCTTTGGTGCGTTGGAAATCTAATGTTTTTGGTGCGGTTATTTCGATTAATGAGTCGACGCCATCTGGATCCCATAGTCGTCGTCGTGGTTTTAAATAAAATGCCACGATAGCCGATAAATATATCTCCATCGGTTGGTCTTTGCGCAGTGGTAGTGCCAGAGCCCCGAACAAAACAACGATTGGTAATGGAATAATGGCTAGCGGGATAAACACTTGACCCAACCCCCAAGCTAACCCTATCGCCAGTGCAACAATAATTAAATATATAAATTGGCGAAAGCTAAACGGACCGATTAATTTATCATCAGCTTCGACATCTTGGGGAACTTTATAAACGGCCATTGTGCTTATATTATAGCATAGACAAAAAAGGTTATCGTTATAGAATAGCTAGACTATAATCGATGCTAGAATCTACCCATTTCTTGTATATTTTTATCCTTATCACTTCCAGCAACGATCTTTTCTTTGAGCCTAGATTCCGGAGCGTTGAGTGTAGCATAGGCAGCCTTTAATAGTTGTTTTTCTGCAGCACCATCGACACTGCCTTGAGCAACTTTCAAAAGCATCTTCGTGCTATTTGCATCTCCAGAGGCTAGAGCTTCTGCATCTATTTTACCGTCTCTAATTGTCTGGGCTGCGGAGTATTCTGACAATGTCATGAGCCTTGTTATTGGGTTATTGTTTTCGTCGACATCTTTTATCATATTATGTTTATAGCCATTTTCGTCTGCTTCTGCATCTTCAGGTTTAAAGCCAGATGTAATATATCCAAAATTTTTGCCACTCAGATATGGCGCCTTCGCTAGTGCACTAGATCCAGCAAGCGATGCAACTAAGGTCTTTCGTTCTACTGCAGTCTCCATTGATGGGGCCATATCGACAAGTCTTTGAGCATCGCTAACCGTGGCAATCTTTGCTGCTTTTTGTATAGCACTTCTTCTCATATTTACATCAAATTTAGACGCTTTCGCGAGCGTACTGCCATGTTCGTCTGTTACGTTTTGACCAAGTGCAATCTGCATAGTTTGAGCTTGTGATAATGGTACTCCGCCGAAGTCCATATTATCCATTCTTGAGTTTGCATTTTTCATAACTTCAGCATCCGCTGCATCTGCTACTGAAAAACCTCTTGTCAATTCCCTATTGCCGTATTCACCACTAACTCCGCTCTCATTGAATCTCTTATGTAGACTACTTCTCAAATTATTTAGATTAAACCTGCTAAACCTACCGGTTGTTCTATAATTACCACTTTGTATCATTGCACTCTTTTGAGCGTCTTTCGATTTTTTATATTGCATCAACCTAGAATTGCTCGCTGCGTTACCAGCACTCTTGCTTAGTTTACTGCCCAACCCATTGAGTGTAGTGCCAATATTACCTACCCCATCGAGTGATTTTTTGAGCAATGTAGGAACGGCGAATAATGGTAGCACCATAACGGCTGCGGCCGCTATTTGGCCAAGCGTTTCCTGCAAACTAGTACCACCGCTACTGAATGTCTGCGATAATACATTCGAAGCTAAACTTGATACTCCATAAACTAACGCTATGATTGGGAACAACATTAGCATTGCTGTGAATGTTTGTCGCCATTTTTTAAACCACTGGTCGGTGTTTGGTAACAAGAATACTACGAATGCTAGCGGTGATATAACTATTAATAATATGATCAAAGCTTGGCGTGCGATTAATATAAATAGAATCATTACAAGTGCCACTACGGCTGCTAATAATACAGGGATCAATGATGCTAATGACGCCCATACTACTCCGACTCCGACCGCACCAGCTAGTACTGTGCCTGCTATATCAGCCCAAGTCCCACCTGACCAAAACCCTGCCGTTCCACCTGATGACATCGGTACCAAACCAGCTAATAAGTTCTTTAGTGAATACCCAAATATGTTTGATAAATCGACTGCTATCTGACATATGAAATAAGACAAGTTAACTAATATGGCCGCCACTACTATTCTAGGTAATAGTTTCTTGACTCCGTAATTTGTAATACCAGCCCCAGTCAACTGTGAAAATATAATAATCAAAAACGCTATTACAAATGCTACGTTGGCTATATTGCGCATTATCACCCATGCGCTGTATGTTGGGTTGCTCGTATCAAATATCTTGGCATTAGTGGCTAGGAAGCTATCAGACAAAAATGTAAAAGCCGAGTCGGCTATAAAAGACAAAAATTTAACGACTGGGCAAACGATCCAGCCGATACCATCAATTTCACAAGTGCTAGCTGCGATGGTTGTGCGGAATTGATCTGATTGATCGGCTTTTATGTTAATTTGAGTCTCGGGAGAACTACTCATTGTATTTATTTTTTTTGTGAATTTAGCCGAACACAATTCTGGGTGTCCAGTTATACAAACTTTATAATCACCAGGATTAACAGGGTCTATTCTGGCATTTAATAAAATTGGATCCAACTTGTTTTCATCACCGGTTAAATTAACACTATTTGTACTCGCTTGGGCAATTACTTTTCCGCTAGTGTCTTCTAGTGATATACCCATCGGTCCAAACGTGCCCTTTAGGACACTATTAGCCAGGTTGATGCTAACCACGGCGTTAACTACCCTGCCGTCTACGTAATATACGGTATCCGATGATCCAAAATTCATATATAGTACGGCTCCGACTTTCTTGGTCGCGGTTTGGCACTGGCTGTAGTTGAATATTTTATCGGGCGTTATGCAAACTGTGTAAGTATCTGGGGATATGCCTTTGAAAAATTTCTGATCAACAGGCCTTTCCTCTGATCCCACAAACGAGATATCCCATGATTGATTTACGGTTTTTAATGTATTTGTTAGTGTTGCCTTTATTCCTTGAGGTAATTCCGAGGGTTGCTTATTCGAATACACGGCAACTGATATCTGCTTATGCTCGTCGGTCTCGTAAGTGCTTTGGCTGGACGTCGTGTCGGTGATACTACCATCTATGATAATGCTGGACTGATTAAAATCGGACGGAGCCTGGGACGCGGTGCAATCGTCGATATGGGTGGAACCCGTAGCAGTAATATAATATCCGGGCGGTAAGGTCTTTATTGAAGCGCTTTTTTTGTCGCTGCCAACTGTTATTTCCATTTTCGCGATACATTGGTATGTCTTTGCGGGCTTATACGACAACAACATACCGCTTGCAGGCACGATATATGATGTTTGTTTTTCGCCATAGTAAGTGTTAGACTTCGTCGTGGTTTGTGTAAAATTAATAATATCGGCATCAAAAGCCCCGCCAGTAGCGTTTATTATTGTGCCGCTATTAGAGTATTTATACGAAGGGCTAGACGCTGCTTTAACAGTAGTCACTAATGGGGCAAGAAGAAAAAATAAAGTTACAACAAGATAAACCAGACCCTTTGCTATTTTTTTTACAGCCGAATTACTAGATATTCGTATTCGATAAGATTCATAGTGAGGTTGCATAGAAAAATTATAGCATGTGTAATTGCAAATGGTTAGCGAATTAAAACGGCCCAGCCTTACTTGAATGAGATATGTTTATTGATTAATTGTGGTATAAATACAACCCCAAGCTATATCGAATACGAAGCAAATAATTAGTTTTGCCCAAAAGATATGTAATCTGTCTCGTCTCTCTGTTTTACGACTAGCTGAAAATTATCTACGGATTCTGTTGTATTGTAACTTTCTCCCTTTTTGTCGAATACTTCTATGTTAACAACAAGCTTAATACCATAGTCTGAATAACCTATTACTTTATTTTTTGAATTCACCAATGAGATTGGGGGGGTAGAATGAGAGTATAGAGTGCCGCTTCTGTCGGCCGCATTATCCATGGTGGCCGGTGCAATTTTATAATTCGCTGAACTTCCGTATTCTGATACTATACCGCAAAGTGTATCTAGTAACTTTTCCGCATATGAATCCATTTGATAATCTGAATGATTTACTACGGCAGTTCTCGTTCCCTCGCAATAAGTCATGAATTGATTATCAATAATTTCCTTGGTTCGGCCAGTAGGGTTCTTGGCTAGCATATTCATATAGAGGTTTAAATTATCAGAAATATAGGTATTAAATATATCAATCGAACCAGCCTGGTCCATCTTTTTATCTAAAGCTACTCTTTTATTTGTGAATCCTATATCACTTCTTTCACCATTAGAAAGCTCTGTCATTTTATAGCTTTCAATATATTCATCACCTATGAGCGATTTAGTGCCATTATGCTTTTTTTCATACGCAGCTTCTGCATAATAAGTTGCGACTGGATCAGCATATCGACTGCCGTATTGATCAACGAAACCCTTAGCCTCGGTTGGAATAGGTTGTTTTTGAGTTTCACCTGCTGTGACTGTAGCTGCTAGTTGGTTCGGGTTTGTAGCTTTACTAGTGTCGCTACCGCAGCCGCTTAACAACATTGTTGTTAGCGCAATACCTGATATTGTGGCAATAAGTTTTTTGCTCATCCCCTTTTTCTCGGGAACGTCATTAAATGTTTCGTTTTGATTGTAGAGTACATGTTCATTTGACATCATGTGATAATTTTCCTTGTATGCTTATGTGGTTACGTGGAACTTTTATTGTTATAGATATCTATACACTAAACTGTACAAAAACGCAATAGTATTAGGGGTTTTATGGTTGATACTTGCAGAGGAATGGATTTTATCGTATTTTATAAGGTAGGTATGAAGATAAAACAAACAATACTATCACTGGCGTTATTTATAGGTATCGGGTGTTTTTATTTAGCCCCCGCTGTCTCGGCAGTCACCTGTGGTGGCGTTACTACTAGTATTATAGGTTGTGATCAAAGTGGCGATGGTTCCGGTAAGTGTCCCGATGGAGCTGTTATTAGCAAAGATGATATAAAGAGCGGTACTAGATGTTCGGACGGTTCTGCGCCCGATACGGTTTCGGGTACTGGCATTTGGGGAGTATTACTGTTAGTCATTAATATATTAACTGCCGGTATTGGTGTCGCGGCTGTCGGTGGTATCGTGTATGCTTCGGTGTTATACGCAACTGCTCGTGGCGGTGTCGACCAAACAAAAAAAGCCATAGTAATTATCCAGAATGTCGTTATAGGTATAGTTGCCTATGTATTGATGTTCGCGTTTTTAAACTACATAATTCCTGGCGGGTTGTTTCAAAAATGAAAATAAATAATATTAAGAATTGGGTTATATCGCTGGCAATTGTTATGTCAGCCGGTGGAGCTATATTGACTATGGCTGTGCCACAAGTAGTTATGGCTGCCGATACTAACTGCAATAGCGGTTTCTTGGGCTTCCCGGCCTGGTATAGGGGTCTGACTAATGCCGACTGCACTATTAAGAGCCCTAATGATGCCGGCGGTTTAAGTGGATTTATCTGGCATATAGTTTTGAATTGTATAGAGATTGCCCTAGTGGCGGTCAGCTATATAGCAGCCTTCCTAGTATTATACGGCGGGTTTCTATTTATAGTTAGTCAAGGTAAACCCGAGGGTGCTGCCAGAGCTAGAACTACTATGTTAGATGCTGTCGTAGGGCTTATTATATCGATGGCTTCGGTCGCGCTTATAAACTTTGTTATTGATGGGATATGGAAATGAACGTATTAAACTCGCTAGTTAATCTAATGGCCGTAAAGATTAATGCTGGCGATATAAATAATATGCCGACTGATAGTGCTAACGTGGTATTAGCCAATGGCTTAAACCTAGTTTACTTTACGGCTGGCGTGGTGGCAGTGATTGTGATTATCTTGTCGGGTTATACTTTTGCCACTGCCGTTTACGATCCAGCAAAAATCACAAAGGCTAAAAACGCTATATTATATGCCTCGGTTGGATTAATCGTGGTTTTGGCGGCTTTTATTATTACTCAATTTGTAATAGGGAGATTTTAGATGAAAAAGATTAAGTACATGATATTAACTATAGGTGTTCTGCTAGGTTTTGGTCTGGCGACCGTTCCGTGTATGGTTGGGGCTGTAACTAACACTGCTCTTGACAGTGCGTGTAGTGGTGATGCAGCTGATACGGCCGTTTGTAAGGATCGGGCTACTGATAACGTACCTACATTTATAAAAACTTTAGTTAATACCCTCTTATATATATTAGGAGCGGTTTCGATCATAGTTATCATACTATCTGGTATTTTTTATACTATATCTGGTGGTGACAGTAGCCAGATCACGCGGGCTAAGAACACCTTACTATATGCGGTTGTCGGGCTGGTTGTTGCGGTGTTAGCATATGCTATCGTAAACTACGTTATAGGTGCCTTTCAGTAATAGAGGAGTGATCTAATATTATTTAAACCTTAACAATAACGTCAATATCTGTTATAAATGAAGTAAGAATTATAATGAAAGGAATCAAAATAATGAAGAAATCAATAAAAGTTATGTTAGCTGGGGTACTTGCTGTACCTATGTTAGCATTAGGTATTAGCGCAGCTACACCATCGCAGTATGCTTCAGCAGCAGATTTGACTATCCAGGGTGGTGCCGATAGCTCCAAGAGTGCTAGCCAGCCTTCCGACCTGTTTGCTTCTGACGGTGTATTTAATAAAATCGTTAATGCTGCCCTATCTCTAATTGGTGCAATTAGCGTAATAATGTTGATCTACGGTGGTATTCGCTACACAATCTCTGGTGGTGATAGTTCTAGCGTAACTGCAGCTAAGAACACAATTATGTACGCTGTTATCGGTATCGTAGTTGCGCTACTAGCTTACGCGATCGTTAATTTTGTTTTAAAAACCCTTATAGCATAAAAATCCTATTAGATTTATATAATAAGTTTTAATAAAATATTCGCCATAGAAATGTGGCGAATATTTTTTTGTTCCACCCTACCCTGCTATATAAAAATACGACCATCTCGCAGGTCGTATTTTTATATAATATTCGAATCTATTATTGAACTTGAATCTTTTTAGCAGCTTCTTGGCGGATCTTGTTGAATCGGATAGTTAGTACGCCGTCTTTTAGGACTGCTTCTACTTCGTCTTCTTTGACGCTTACTGGTAGTGCTAGGGTGCGACTGAATTCGCCCCAATAACATTCTTGAATATGCCAGTTAGTAGCATCTGTTTCGTCGCCGCTACTAAGTGTGCCACTGATAGTCAAAATACCATCGCTGATACTGACATCAAGTTCTTCTTTGTTAACGCCGGCAGTGCGAGCTTTGACAACCAACTTGTCGTCGGTTTCATAGACATCAACTGCTAGCTGACCTGGGAACTCTTCTTCGGAATCTTCCCAATTAGCATCGACAGCCACTGCTGTACCCATGTTGTCTGATGTTAGCGTGTCGTCGTTTAGAAAAGCTGCGGTCAGCTCATCTTCGATTAATAGGTCGTCATTCTGTTTCCGGGCCATGATATCCTCCACTTTTCTCTAGGCTCTATTGACAAATAGTCTCTCACATTATAACTAACATATCCAGTATAATCAACCGCATAAGGTATATAAACGTAAAAAACACAATGCTAGATACCATACTGTCATTCATAGCTCCACACCACTGTTGTGGGTGTGATAAAATTGGGGGTCTATTATGCGATAATTGTAAAATAAACATCATTAATGAATCTAGAATGGTTTGCGTGGCGTGTCATAGACCAACTGGGCGTAATTGGCTATGTAACACCTGTAAGACGCCTTACGTGCGCGTTTGGGTAGTTGGAGAAAGAGCTGGTACTTTACAACGATTAATAGGACTTTACAAGTTCGAGCGGGCTCGTTCGGCGTATAAAACCCTAAGCGATTTGCTATTAGAAACCTTGCCCGAATTACCTAATAATGTTGTAGTGGTGCCTATCCCCACTACGTCTGGGCGTATTCGAGAACGAGGCTATGACCACATGTTACTGATTGCTAATGATATTGCCAAAACACGTGGGCTTAGATGTAATCAACTGTTGGCTCGTGTGACAAACACTAAACAACGCCAAGCAAACGCTAGTCGGCGTATAATGCAGGCTAAAAGTGCCTTTAAAATTAATGGCGAAATTAACGCAGAATCTATATATTTATTAGTTGATGATGTTGTGACGACGGGTGCTACTATTAAATACGCAGCTAAGGCTCTACGTGATGCGGGGGCAATGCACGTCTGGGTAGCATTAATTGCCAGACAAACTCTCGACTGAACAACTCGTATCTGTTATTATTGGTCGGTAATTAGCAAATAATCAATACGGAGAGGTGCCCGAGTGGTTTAAGGGAACAGTCTTGAAAACTGTCGTGTCAGCAATGGTACCGCGAGTTCGAATCTCGCCCTCTCCGCCAAATTAAAACAATGACCCTTGTGGTCATTATTTTAATTTGAACGGACGGCCGAGATTCGAGCTCGCGGGCGTCAGTGAAACTGACGCAACCGCGTGTTCGGTGGAGCGTAGCGTAACGAAAAAGTGTTTACATTTTTTCGTAAGCAAGCGGAAAAGTAATCCGCTGACTAGCGGGTTACGCTATCTCGCCATAGTGGTATTAGTATATCCAACTCCCCTATTATCGACTATAATTATAGATACAAATGAGCGAAAAATTACCGTCACTAAGAATTGGAAATCTTGAATCGGACAATCCTATTGTTCTAGGCGGTATGTCGTCTGGATTAACTAAATCAGAACTGGCCGCAGAAATTGCGAATAACGGCGGCTATGGAACTATTGGTGGGGTTGGTTTAGGTATGTCTCTGGATATTAGAAATAGAGACGACTATTTCCAGGCTAATGAATCAGTTTTGAAATACGAAATCCAGAGCGCCCTAGAAGCTAGTAATAACGGTAATATAGGTGTTAATTTAATGGTCGCAGCCACTGATTACGAAAATTCGGTAAGAGTTGCTGTCGAGAATGGGGCTAAATTTATTGTGTCCGGCGCAGGCTTGCCGTTAAGTTTACCGGATTACGTAGAAAAATATAGAGTGTCTGGAATACCTTTGCCCGAGCTAATACCTATTGTCTCAAGTGTTAGGGCTGCGGAAATTATAATAAAAAAATGGGGAAAGCGCCCAAACCCTATTCTCCCGGCGGCCTTTGTGATCGAAACTCCTAATGCGGCAGGCGGACATTTAGGGGTTACTAATATAGACGACATCGGTAAAGATGAATTTAGTTTAGAGAGTGTTATCCCTAAATTAGTCGAGACTCTTGAAAATAGCGGTTACGATATCCCAGTAATTGCCGCAGGTGGTATATGGGACAGAGGCGACGTTGAAAAAATGCTAAAGATTGGCGCCAAGGGTGTTCAGATGGCAACTCGTTTTCTGACGACTAATGAATGTGGGGCTTCGCAGGCATTCAAAGATCGACATCTACACAATACCGACCCGATTGTAATTATCAAAAGTCCAGTTGGAATGCCGGGGCGAGCGATCGAGAATGATTTTGTGCGTAGAACCAATTTAGGAGAGAGATTTAACCTAGGTCCTTGTGTTGGCTGTTTGCGTGGTTGCGGATATCGCGAGAATAAATTGGCTGGTTATTGTATTATTAGAGCCTTAGATAACGTCCATCGCGGCGACGTTGAGAATGGGATCCTATTTACGGGCAGTAATAGCAATAGATTAAAAGAGGATGAAGCCGCCGGTATAGCATCGGCTGGGCAAATAATGCGAGAATTAACTGGCGCAAAGTTATAGTCTCACCTCTCTTGATTGTGATATAATAAACGAGTTCTTTACATGTTAGTTACGCGGATTAGTGTAGCTAACGATATACGGAGGGGTACCCAAGTGGCTCAAGGGGACGGTTTGCTAAATCGTTAGTCTGGGGAGACCTGGAGCGGGAGTTCGAATCTCCCCTCCTCCGCCAAAATAAAATTACGACCTTTTTGGTCGTAATTTTATTTTAACGGATCGGGCAGGTTCGAACTCCCGCGGTTTTGTCGCAGACAAAACGAGCGCGGAGTTCGGTGAAACGCAGCGAAACGAAAAAGTGTTTACATTTTTTCGTAAGCAAGTGGAAAAGCCAGCTTGCTGGCGCTATCTCCCCTCCTCCTTGTAGTTTATGTTTTTTATTTAACGGATTTCCCTCATGCTATACTAGAATTATGCAGCCAGATAAACCAAACAATTATTGGCAAAACGATCCTAATAATATTGGGCCGGATAATACACCTGAAATGTATACCCCAGAGCCAAATAATGATGATATCCCAGAGGTAGCGGATGCTAACCTTACTACGCCCATGTCTAATGACGAACCGATTCATTGGGCCGCTAGCGAATATATACACGAAGATAAAAACTGGCCATGGTTTGTTTCACTGATCACTATTGCTGTATTATTCATCATCGCCGACATGATGGTTTTGAAATCATACACTTTTTCTTTTCTGGTTGTAGTTATGGTTGTTTCGCTACTTATGTATTCGCGCCGTGCCCCCAAGCTGATTGACTACGCTTTGAGCGGTGACCAAGGGTTATATATTGGTGAGAGGCTGTATCATTTTAGTGAGTTCAAGGCGTTTGGGCTAATTATCGATCATGATCAACATTCTATTATGTTAATCCCTACTAAACGCTTTTCACCTGGCGTATCGGTCTACTTTCCTGATGAAGTTGGTGAAAAGATAGTTGATATTTTAGGGGCTAGATTACCAATGGAAAAACTCAAACTAGATGTGATCGATATTATCGTACGCAAGCTCCGGCTTTAGTCGTTATTTACCACTACGACCTCTTGTGTTACAATATCTGGTATTCTGTCGCGATTTTTGCGACCGAAAGCACCTTCTAGTTACATGAAAAGTAGGGTTATTGCTTTTTGTATGTAACCCTACGTTTTGCACCCGTAGCTCAGCTGGATAGAGCGTTCGCTTGCGGAGCTAAAGGCCACAGGTTCGAATCCTGTCGGGTGTACCAATAAAAATAGACTAGTTTTACTAGTCTATTTTTATTGGTTAAACGCCGTCAAGGTTAGAACTGTCCTTTTGCAAAGCAAAAGAGGTTCGGCGTAGTGTGGTGAAGGAAAAATGTGTTTACATATTTTTACGAGCAAACGGAGGAGGATTTATCCGATATCCTGTCGGTTATACCAATAGAATATCTTATCTGTTAAAATGGATAATTAATGGAGAGGTGCAGGAGTGGTTGAACTGGCCGCTCTCGAAAAGCGGTAAGGTGGCAACACCTTCGAGGGTTCGAATCCCTCCCTCTCCGCCA
>DZCW01000008.1 GCA_022736555.1 Candidatus Saccharimonas sp. | reverse complement strand
GTAATCCACCTTATTCGCAAAGCTAGCAGTAGTACTAAACGCCGTACTCCCAATAGCTATAGATCCATTTGTCGTATCCGCAGTTAAATAAGATGTTCCAGTAGCATTCTGTATCTGGAAAGCCGTAGTAGAGTTAGTGGCATCTTGGAATAATGCGCTTCCGTTAGCTGTTAAGCTTTTGTTAGCAGCTATTGTTGTGCTCTGTTCTAGGCTGATGGCTGTAGCGTTAGTTGCACCAATAGATAAGGTTGCAGCAGTGATGGCATCAATTGAACCAGTTTGGAAGACTCCAGCTACATAGCCGTTACGGTAAGCATAAGTGGCTGAGCCTAGATCAATAGTGTTAGTTATACCTGGTAGTAGGCTGGTGTTTATGGCTACAGCGTTTAGATTGTCTAGAGTTTGGTTGGCACAGGTTGGACAACTACTACCACCAGCAGCATTGATGGTTATTTGACCTGGAGTGGAGTTATCTATAGTTATACCTGAGCCAGCAGTTAAAGTATTTAGGGTGTAATCGGTACCGTTACCAATTAGTAGCTGTCCAGAGAGTGGCGTACTACCTAGACCAGTACCACCACTGGCGACAGATAGAGCGTTAGTTAAGGTCAAGCCTGTGAAGGTAGGAGATGCTGTAGTAGAGATACCTTGGATAGTGTTAACTGCCCCGTTAGTGACAGTTAAATTGGTTGAGTTAAATGAGGCTAAGCCTTTGACTGTGGAGCTGGCATCTTGGATGGTAATGGTACCACTGCTTGTGACGATGCTGGAGGCTGTAATGGAGGCTATGGTTATGGCACCGGTCTGAGTGTTAACGCTGGAAACACCAGCTGATCCACCGCTGCCGCCGGTAGTTAAACAGGTTGGACAGGATAGATTGCCTAGGGCATCGATGGCTAGTGGGCCGGCAGCAGATACTGCTATGGTACCACTAGCGTTTGGTATAACGATGGATTTATTGCTACCTGATGGAGTAGTAAAGCTTAGGGTGTTGGTGTAGCTACCTGATGTGCTGGTTAGTGTAGTTGCGGCACCTTGGAGAGTTAGGCTTTGGGTGGTAGCACCGATGATGGCTGCAGCAGTTGGTGTAATAGTATTAACACTTAATGTTCCAGCTATAGATACAGTTGTACCGTTATCTGTGATGATGCTGTCACCAATGGCGGAGCCTGAGGTGAACTTGGATAGTGTACCGATGGTACCACCAGGAGTTGTAACTCCCCCACCAATACCGACACAGTTAGCTGCTGTCGTACAGACATCGTAGGTACCAGCAGCTGCAGTTTGTAGTTGGTAGGTTACGTTAGCAGTTGGAGCGACTAGGCTTAATGTGCTAGTGAAGGAACCTGAGTGTTCGCTAATAGATATTGATGAGCCTTGAAGGGTTAGGCTTTGGGTAGTAGCGCCAATGGTTAGGGCTGAAGGTGAAGTGATGGTAGTAAGGGCTGTTAGACTGGTGATGTCGTTGTTGGCTCCACTAGCAGCGGCGCCTAGGTTGGTGCGTGCTCCGGTGGCGTTAGTGGCGCCTGTACCACCACTTAGGATTGGGAGGGCTGTAGAGAGGGTTAGGGCGGCGAAGGTTGGGCTGCTAGTAGTAGCAATGTCTTGTGGTAAGGACAGTGTTAAGGCACCGCTACCACTAACGATGACTTGGTTAGGAGTACCAGTAACTGAACCGACACCACTACCAGTAGCGACAATGTTATTGCCAGATATAGTTAGACCACTACCTAAACCGATGTTACTAGTTAGACCACCGACACTTAGTACGCCGCTGTTACTGAGGGATTGACCAACTACGGTTAAACCGTTACCTAATGTGATGGTACCGCTAGCACCACCAATAGTATTGGTAATACTTGGCATATTAGTTAGTTGGCTAAAGCTAATACTACCAGTCACGATGGCACCAGTTTGGTCAACTACGAAACGGTTAACTGGGGATACGCCAGTAGATAGTTGGATTAGGTTACCAGAACCAGTTTTGTTGATCCAGATTGATGAGTTGGTTGATGGGTCAACCTGGGCTGCAACTGGGCCTAGAGCGACTGTACCACTAGCACCTGAACCAGCTTGACTGACAGTTACGATGCCATTTTCGTCAGTTGAGACTAGGATGTCTGAACTACCAGAAACAACACTGGTTACACCAGTGCTAGTTAGAGTGTTGCCGTTCATAGCTAAGCCAGTGCCTAGAGTAATATTGCCAGTTGATCCAGCTATGCCAGTTACACCGCTATTAGTTAGTTGACCGTTTTGAGCAGTTAGACCAGCACCTAGGGAAACTGTACCAGTTAGACCACCAACGTTTTGGACTGAAACAGCTGAAGCTAGTAGTTGACTGACGGAACTAGCAATGTCGGTTAGATTAGTGCGTTTAGTACCATCGTAGTAGTTTAGTGAACCATCAGCTGTGACGTATAACTGGTTAGCGGCAGTAGCACCGTTAGTCTTGGCAAAGGTAATGCTGGAAGCTTTGATGGTTTTCTTGGCAGTAATAGAGTCAGCCGAGATATTGTCTGCAGTTATGATGCTTTGAGTGTTTAGATTACCAGTAACTTCAAGGTTAGCACCGATGACTTGTTTGACGACTGGGAGGGTGGTTAAAGTTTTAGGTAAGCTACTGGTCACATTACCACTATTGACAACAGCGTTGTTGGCTTGGCTAGCGGTAAAGATGACTAAGATAACGACGGCAATAATTAGGAATAAACCGATGATTAAGCTGACTAGGACTGGGACTAAGACACGACGGTTTTTCATTGGATATTACCTGCCATGTTTTGTGAATTAAAAGACGATGTGAACTTGGATAAATCTAACAGAGACAACAACAGAGATGGCAGTACACCAAGAACAGCTGTCAATAATGACAGACTGGCAACCCATACCGCTACACTATTACTACGTATCATCCTCACTAAACTAGTATAAGCATTTTAAAGAAATATGCAAGGGGGTGGGTGACAAGGGCTAGCTCTTTGGTAATTGAAAAAGTTGGAGAATTCTCTGCAAGTGAAATTAGAGCAGCAGAGTATATGCGGAATTTAGGTAATGATGTATAAACCTTATAAAATCTTGTATCAAATCGTTATCCTGGGCAAAGACAGAAGCTACAAGAATCTGTAATAATATAAAATGATAGCAAGTGACCACACAAAGTATTTTTGTTCTTGACCAGATGAGGCTAACATAACAGATGTACCGGCGCAACTGATTTTAACTCAAGCTTAGCTCCCTTTTTAATCCTAAGCAACCTTTTCCGAAATGGATTTTTATACTTAAGTTTATTAGAATAGAAGCATGAGTAAAGCAGAAAAGAAAAAGCTTTTGATCGCTAGTATCGCTCGCAGCATGGAAGCTGAGGGGTTTAGTTATAAAACTGTCGAAAAGATACTAAAAAAGTGTCTGGATATAACCAAGGGCTAACACCAAAAACTTCTTTAAAATCGGGGTTTTTGTTGTTTTTCCGAGTAAAAATATATTTTCAAAAATACCAGTCAATCGTATAATCTTTTGCACCAACTTTGCACCAGGCATGTTGTTTAAAATATAAAATCGTGCTATCATGTAGCCACAGCACCTCGACTTGGATTATTCCCGTCGAGGTTCTTTGTTTATTATGGTAAAATATAAACAATGAAAACGGTTGTTTATATTGATGGTCAGAACTTCCTTTATAAAGCCTCGGATGTGCTTATAAAAGGAGGTTTGATTCAAGATAAACAAGAACTGTATAACCTGGATATTCGGGGCTTAATCGCCCATATCATACCCGACACGGAAATCGACATCAAATATTATGGTGCTAAGATCAAAGTTATCAGCGATAAGAACGAGGATATTCTAACTAAATCCAGAAAATTCTCGGATAACCTGCGCCGTTTAAAAAATACACTAGCCAAACAAAATATTCGGTTTATTGAATCCGGCAAGCTTAAACTGCGCGATAGTGATGTCTGTAAAAATTGCGGCCATCAGGACTTGCGCTTTCAGGAAAAGGGTGTCGATGTCGGTATTGCCGTCGACATGATCGTTGATGCCTTCGCTCAGAAGTACGAACAATTCGTGATTCTAAGTTCCGACACCGATTTAATACCAGCGATCAAGATTATTAAAACGCGCGTGCCTATGCTGGTTTATCTGGGCTTCAGCGATAAGCTGACTAACGCCATTAACTCTCAGGTCACAAAAACCGAGACGATACGGGACAGTGAAATAGTCGAGTCGTATAAACGACTCAATCCGCCTCGCTTAGTATCCCAATAAGTACTTCAGGGAATGCTCTAAGCAACCTTCTCCACTACAAGACTTTTCATACTATACCGCGTATTCTTACGTACAACCTTCCCGGCATCTATCCCTATATTGCTTCTTTTCTTATGTTCTTGTTGCACTTTATTAAAAACTTCACGCTGAATAATTGGTTTGTGAGAATTCGTCATTTCAAACTTTCTGCGCTCACCGTTATTAACGCTACGCTTATTGCTAGGAAACTCATTCCTAAATGTTTTGCCGACAGTAACATCGCCGACATATTTTTCATTGGCTAGTAATGTCTCGATTGCGCGTTTTGACCAGACAGTATTACCACTTGGTGACTTTATTCTACGTTTTTTAAGTTCCCTGATGATTGAAATTACGCTATGTCCCTGCAAATAGAGATCGAAAATATACCTTACGTTTTTAGCTTACATTTCATCTATGGTTAGATTACCGTTCTTGCCTTTTCTGTAACCATAACATGGGCGTGAGTAAAGATTCGATGTCCCTTTATTTAGTTGGCATTCAATACCAACCCTTATATTATGACTTTTAGCTGCACTATCATCCTGAGCTACTGCACTAATGAAAGATAGTAAAAGCTCTGATTTGCTGTCCGAAGTATGCATGTTTTCAATCTCAAAAAACACATCGACGTTATATTTCTTTAGTTGGCGGATATTGCTCAGAATATCTACAGTGTTACGTCCGAACCGACTAATTGATTTCGTAATAACTAAATCAATTTTCCCGTTCTTGCAGTCGTTCATTAAGTCCGTAAACTCAGTGCGTCCCGTAGTGTTTCGGCCAGAGGCTGTATCTGAATAGGTTTTTACTAACATCCAGTCACATCGATCTTCCACCATTTTCTGATATCTGTCGATTTGAGCTTTTAGGCTTTCTCCTTGTGCAATATGATAGGTGCTAACGCGACAATAGATGGCCACCCGCTTAAACAATGACGAAATATTAAACTTCGGCGGAATCTCGGTAATTATTCTTTCGGACATTATAACCTTATCTATGAAGCAATAATTAATTTTGCCTACTCATCTATCTTATCCCAGCTTTTGTATGCGCACAATATTCGCAAAAAGATACGCAAAAAAGGCCGTGGGTGCAAAATGAAAGAACGGGTGCAAATGGGTGCAAAGAGAAAGACAGTGGGTGCATCGTGTTTTTTGCTCCCTTTCAAGAACCTGTTCAAAGATGACTTAAGCGCTGCTATTTCTTAATTAAATAAATAGTTTTCAGTTCAAGGCAGCGAAAAACCCCTTGAAACAAGGGGTTTTCTTTACTTTGAGATTGTCTCAAGGTGACGTCTAATTTTGGTTGCGGGGGTTGGATTTGAACCAACGACCTGATGGTTATGAGCCATCCGAGCTAACCAGGCTGCTCCACCCCGCGGCATACATATAATATTAACAGATGTGGATAAATTTTACAAGGCAGCCATAACACTAGCCAGAAATGTTTTTGTTGTTACCGCCGAACAAAAAATTCATCCATTGGTTAAAATTACTGACCAATTCAAGCGGAGCTGACGATGTCGTCGTGACTTTGTCTGCGCCCTTGGCTAACTCAGAATTTGGAGGCAAAATCAGAACACTCTCACCTGGTGTGACCAACCCTAAACGCTCACGAACCGCCAATTCCTTATACTCATCTGTCTGGTAATAATGCTGGGCTAATTTAGCATTTTCATTATCTAGCTGGGCAACAATTAATTGACGAGACTTATCATCTAGTTCCTTCTGCAAACTATAATTACGCTGCATCACTCCTAATGACCCCCAAACCCAGCCAGCTGCAATCAAAAAAGCAATCGCAATCACAGCATTATTGAGCGTGCAATATTTGTGGCGAAATAGATAATATATACGACGAATGTTTATTTTTTTCATATTTATCTAGAATAATTATAGCTCAACAGATAATAATACGCTATAATGTGAAAGTCTGGGGGCGTAGCTCACTGGTTAGAGCAGGCGGCTCATAACCACTTGGTAGTTGGTTCAATTCCAACCGCCCCCACCAGAATGATTAGTGAAAAATAGAGGACATATTCGCCTCTATTTTTTTATGGCGACATAGTCGATATACCTTATGCTAAACTAGACCTATGGATAATCTAAAGAAATATACTATCATTTTTATTATTTCAGTTGGCATCGCGCTATCGTTATCACTCTTGTCCACGATGTTCATACAGTCAAAAAACACCATGTCGGGTGTTGATTATTCGAAATGCTATGATTGCAGCACCGATTACACAATGGGGTGGCCACTACCGGTTTACACCAGATCAGTAGGCGGCATCGCAGGTACTATGGATACTCCAATAAACTGGGGAAATACCACTGTTAACTTTTTAACCTTTTTAGTAGTATCATTTTTATCTATATTTTTAATCAAGAAATACAAAAAAATAGTTTAGTTATTAGTTTCTTGTTTTGACAGGATGTCTCGAAATTTATCACGATTAGTCTTATTATCCTTACCGACGTATTTATCTATGAATTTACGTTCGGAAGCCTTAGTATCGTCCATAATAGTATCGGTGTCATAACCGAAATCGATTAAGGCAACTGTACCGAAAGCCTTGGCAAATTCCTTGTAACCCTCGCCCCTATGCCACTCGGAGCTACTAATTATTCTAGATATCTGCTCGTTAGTATATCGTCTGTGAATATCGCTATTTTCATCTTCTGAAGCGTATTTAAAGCCACCGATTTTTGAGCTCTCGGAATATTCATGCAGCGCATTTTTTAGATGTGTGGCTCGCTCACTTAGATTAACAGAGGGACCAACCAAGCTAGGCTCGATATCTTTTTGTTCTAATTCGTTTGGATCAATCCCATAATGTTTATAGGCTTCATCATAAGAGCACTCATGCAGATCGGCATATTCCTCTATAACGCGTTCAGACACATTACCAGAGGCAGGAAAGTCGTATTCTCGTACAAACTGTTCAAGGCTTTCAAAGCTGGACATAAACAATTTATAACACAGATTGCCAGTTAAGTCAATCTACTCCCAGCGGAATACTTTGAACGCGATCAGGTAAATTACAACCATCCACAGACCAATTAGGCCTATTTGTGGCAATATATCAATTAAATGTTTGCCTTCGGTTACGATTAATCTAATACCATCAATAACTGGCGTTAGTGGTAAAAAGTTAGAAACATTTTGTAACCACTCTGGCATCAAGAATCTAGGGAAGAATGTGCCTGATAAAAACATCATCGGGAATACGACAATATTCGCCAGCGGCGCAACTTGACGTTCGTTTTTAGCCCAACCACCGAGCGACAAACCTATACCTAGAATCATAGTTATACTAAACACTAGGAATACCGATAATTCCACCCAATTGCCCACAACTTTCAGATGAAATACCGAAATGGCGACAGCAAACATAATCGCTAGACTAATTAGCCCAATTATCGCCTGCCCCACCATAGTCGATAGGAAATATTGCCAAACCCTCAAAGGGGTTGTTGATAGACGGCGCAGAATCCCCATCTTTTTGAGCTCTGGGAAAACATTGACTGGTCCAAAAATACCCATACCGATAATCGCAAAGCCTAGTAGCCCCGCAAAAGTATAATCAAACGCCGATAAACTACGTTCGTTCAGCTGATTGGTTTTAACTGTGAATGGCGTTACATTTTTGACAAACTTAGCATTAATTGCCTTGAACTGCGCATCAATAATGCCACTAAGCGCCTGAGCTGATTGCTGGTTATTCTGAGTGTACATTATCTCGGCCTGCCCACTAGGAAAAGTATCGTCAGCCACTACGTTACCAAAACTCGCAGGTAATACGATCGCCGCATCCAGCTCGGATCGAGTCATTTTATCTTTGGCAGCATCAATTGTAGTAATGTTTTTATTAACTTTCATAAAACTGCTACTGTTGATGTTTTTAGCAAATTCAGTCGAAAAAGAGCTCTTGGATTGATTAATTAACGCCACGTTAAACGACACACTGCTAGTGCTGCTATTTAGACTGCCAAAAACAAATAAGAATATTAATGGAAAACCGATGCTAAAAAACAGCGCTAATTTGTCGCGGAAAAAGCGCTTGGTATTAATCCTAACGAACGTGAGAACGGTATATATTGATTTATTCATATTAGTTATCCCTTAACCCTTTACCCGTTAGATCAATAAAAACATCCTCAAGGTTAGCTTGTTCGACATATTGTTTTTTCTTGAAACCACGAGCTAGTAATTGTTTGATTAAACCCCTAGGCGTATCGATAGCGACAATCTTGCCGTTATCCATAATGGCGATTCGATCACATAATACTTCGGCTTCATCCATATAATGAGTCGTCATAATTACACTAATACCTTTGTCGCGCACTTTTTTGATTAGATCCCATAGATGACGTCTGGCTTGTGGGTCAAGCCCAGTTGTTGGTTCATCTAGGAAAAATACCTTAGGGCCATGTACGAGCGCCGTAGTGATACTCAGGCGTTGTTTTTGACCACCAGATAGATCCTCAACGTAGCTATTGGCTTTATCCTCTAGCTCTACATCGCGCAAGAACTCCATCGGATCAACCTTTTCACCGTAAGCAGCAGCAAACATTTCAATCACCTCGGTTAATTTGGTTTTATCCTGAAACGCCGGTGATTGCGGCTGAACGCCGATCAGATATTTAATATCCCGCGGATTCTTTTCAACATCTATACCGTTAATCTCTACTGAACCGCTATCAATCGAACGAAGCGTTTCCATCATTTCAAGAGTTGTGGTTTTACCAGCGCCATTCGGGCCTAAAATTCCGAATATCTCACCCTCGTGAACATCAAAACTAACGCCGTCCACGGCTTGTTTGTCATCATAGCGCTTTTTTAGATTGCGCACCTTGATCATTACTTTTACTTTCATAGTATTCTCATTTCCTAAATAATATTAGCACAGCCCCAACAAAAATACCCCTCGTAAAAGGGGTATTTTGGCACCTGTTTGTTTGATTTTACTATACTACCAAACGCGCCTATGATGCAAGTACGAAATGAACTATTTTTTCTTTGAAACGGTCAAGAAACCATTGCGTGGATTCTCTTTGACGATACTACCTTCAGGTAGATCAACTGGCTGGCCCTTAGCATTCTTTTCTACTTTTGCAAAAAAGTAAATGGTTTGCTTTTTGCCGCCACGAAGTGTTACTTCGGTGCTGTGCAAGTAATATGTGATACCCTTTGAGTTTGTGTGCTTGTAAGCCATAAGATCCTTATACCTCCTGTTAGTGCTATACAAGAGTTAGCGTACATTGTAGTGCGCTCGGTGTCAACGGCTAAATATTGTTGCGATGTTGGCGAAGCAATAGCTTTAAGATAACAACACCGGTAATTCGCACTAAAATCATTATCAAAATCACTACAAAAATTACCACCGACCACCCCGCAAAATCTGGCGACCAAAGGGGCGAAGCAAAATTATATACGTAGGTATTAGGCGATAATTTTACCGAACTCGCTAAATTACCACTAGATTGATACTTACTTAGTTCGTTCAAGGTACACTGCGTATATGCGAACGAATAATGGCTAAATTGCGGCGCACAAACTGTCTGAGCTTTTTCATAAATGTTGCCATTTGGATTAATGTCATTTGCAGCTGCGGCAACTAGTTTATTACGATCATTATTATATGTTGATTCAAGGAAAACTCCCTTGCCTAGATCGGCGTTCATATGAGCCGAGACATAACGTTGTAAATCATACAATCTATTTTCTATAGCCCTAGCATCGCCAATATTATCGGCTGCGAGTACCGCCGAACGCCGTTCGACCATACCTATATTATTCAATCTCAAAAACGTCGCCGATATAAATCCGGACAAGATCAATAAAATAACCAGCTGCCATATTTTGACATATTGCAGATGTTTGAGACTCCATCTAACTTGTTTCTTATTGACCACTCTTCGTAAACCCCACCAAAACTATTAAGTATAGTATAGCACGATGATTATTTACGATAGAGGTTAAAGTGCGCCATATTGACCATCAAAACAGCTATGGCTGCCATAATAAATACCACCCTGAAACCGTTAATATCACCTAAACACATCACCGAATACGACGCTATAAAACATGCCAAGGAGGCACCAATGTTAGATACTATATCCGAAAGACATAGGTATACGATTCGATGTCCCGATAGGTCCGCAGTATCAAACATGCCACGCATAAATGCCATACTCTGCCCAGTAGTGGCTATCTCATTAGTAATGTTCACTCCAACGACGGATTGTATAGTCAGCGTGAATGCTCGAGATATATGAACTAATGAGTTCCCTATCACGCTAAATTTTAATAAGTATTGCCCACGATTTCTGTCTATTAGCTTTCCATAAGCGTATGAGGCTAAGATAGCAATAATGATCGATACGGATGATAATATGCCTAAATACACATAAATTGAATTACCACTATTAGGTAGTATTGCAACGGCAACAAATAAAACCCAAACAACACTAGTTACCGCAGCGTCAAAACCAACGCCAGATTGCGCCATAATACTACTAATTACCGCCCTCCAAGGAAAATCTATAAAACTAAGCTTTTGCTTTGTTCTAACTGGTTCGGATGTTCCAAAGAGTGGCAAAGCGGCGGCGACAAACAATAAGGCAGCTAGTAGCATAACTACTTGCGGGGAAAACCATAAAGCTATCAATCCACCAATTACAGGGCTAACACCCATAGTAATCTTTTCAAAAATATTCATGAATGCAATCTCTTTACCGGCATGCTCAGTATTTTTAATTTTAGAAAAATCAACGTGGTAGCACAGCTGATAAATCGCACCAGATATACCAATAAATATACCCCAGATTACTACACCTATAAATCCGATATTTGGCACAAGACCGATTGCCAACATGGCTGGTATGCAGAGTAGGTTACTAACCAAAGTTCCATGTTTTGGACCAACATTCGCAATAAGAAATGCTGAGGAAAAAGTCATAAGTGCCTTGAATAAATATAAACAAGCCCAACATAATATGACAAATGATAGGCTGTAGCCAATTTTATACAGATAAACTGAGGTAAAACCACCAGCAATATACATAGCAGCTACCCGAAATATTCTAGACGCATACAATTCCGCAACTTCAGAAAACGTAGCATAGCGCCAAAAAATGACGTCGTTTTAAAAAACCGTAGAATACATTGATTGCCATAACTTTTTTATTTTTACACTTTCCTTTAGACGCATTACACCATAAGATCATAAAAAATAAATGATATACTAAACATATGAATATTTACTTTTCAGGTATTGGTGGGGTCGGTATTGGACCGTTAGCTGAAATCGCCTATGATGCCGGCTATAGTGTCATCGGATCAGACCCAAATGAATCACTTATCACCAAGGAACTACGTGATCGAGGTATCATAATCAGTAACCTACAGGATGGCACTTTTTTGAAGTCCCAACACAACGAGGCGCCAATAGATTGGTTCGTTTACACTTCAGCTTTGCCAGATAACCACCCTGAGTTATCACAAGCACGTGAACTAGGGATTAGAACAGCTAAACGCGACGAATTGCTAGATTACATCATAGGTGATAAAAAACTAAAACTAATCACTATTGCCGGCACTCACGGTAAAACGACTACCACTGGTATGATGGTGTGGACTTTACAACAGTTGAATATCCCTGTTAGCTACTCAATTGGTACTACCGTATCATTCGGACCAAGCGGTAAATTTGATCCTAATAGTGAATATTTTGTATATGAATGCGATGAATACGATCGCAATTTCCTGCATTTTAAACCATATCTATCAGTTCTAACTGCTATCGATTATGACCACCCCGACACCTACCCTAGCCCCCAGGATTATTTGGACGCCTTTTACCAATTCGCCGCACAGAGCAATCAGGTTATCACCTGGAGCGACCAACATAGCGAACTGTTTAGCAAATTGGCTAACACTGAAATAATTAATCAGTCGGCAATCAGAAATAATCTAGCACTTCACGGACAGCATAATCGTCGTAACGCAACATTAGTCCAGATAGCCCTGGAAAGACTAGGAATCAACACCGAAACCGACACTATACTCGCAAATTTTCCAGGTACCGATCGACGTTTCGAAAAGTTAGCCGACAATCTGTATACCGATTATGGTCATCACCCAGTTGAGATCGCCGCTACATTACAACTAGCCCGCGAAATATCCGACCATGTAGTTTTGGTTTATCAACCACACCAAAATATCCGCCAACATGAAGTTCGCGACCAGTACACTAATCAGTTTGAATTAGCCGAAGCGATCTATTGGCTGCCTACATATCTATCACGCGAAGATCCGAATCTACCAATTCTAAGCCCCGCTGAACTAACTAAAAAAATAACTAATCACGATAAAGTGCATATAGCTAATTTCGATGACGAATTATGGAATGTGATCCAAGAAGCTCGCAGTGCTAGCAAACTAGTCTTAGTTACTGGGGCAGGACAAATTGACGAATGGCTGCGTGGCAGACTATCTGAGTCGAATTAGAATATCAAAGCGCCGTAGTACCAGTGCCTATACCCAGAGAATCTGGGCTAAGTGGATCACCGCCAAAAGCATCGACGGTTTTAACTTTGTCTACTTGTTTTACTAGCAATGATTTGAATTCAGTAATAGAGCTCTGGCTTATCGTACCCACGGCAGAATAAGTCTGAACGCTGCCATCGCTCGTTATCGCCTGAGAGCGTACACTCTTGTAACCAGGTCTGCTTAGATCCAACTGGGCAGCTCCACTGCTATTATACATAGCCATGCTAACAGCAACTAATATCATCGAAATCACGATCGACATAACAACAAAAACTAATAAACGGTGCTTGTTAACAAACTCACTATTACTAATCGCCGAAACTATTTTTAATTCTTCCATTATTGTTTCATCCCATTAGCTGCGGTTTGATAATCTTTTTCAAATTGGTCCACAGCCGCCTGATATTGGTCAATATATTGGTTCAGCTTAACAACATCGGCATGTACTTGACTACGTTTAGTACGAGCTGATGAAATAGCCTCATAGAAAGCGGCCGGTTGTTTTGAACAGTCTATACTAATGGCCGACGCTAATTGTTCTTCGTAAACTATATAGTGCGACCTAAAGTTATTTAAGGTTGATTCATAATTATTAGTTATCGATGTCATATTAGAATTGTTGAAATTATTATTCGATAACCGCCCATTGAAGCCGTTCATCAGTTTGGTTTCGATCGATTCATATATTTGCCCACGATTTACACGCAAAAGTGCATCGCTAGCGTGTAGTTGGTTCAGTGTATTCTTAGTAGATACGCAATTGCCACGGATCAAATCAATTTGCTGACTAGTTATTGGTTGGTCCTGGGCTGAAACCTTCAGAAATACCGCGCCCGTCAGAACCACAGCAATAGCTAAACAACTGATAATTAATTTTGATAAAAATTTCATATGCCTTATTATCCAACGACTAGACCTGTTTGGTCAAATTTTACAGATTTATATTAAATTGTTTCATTATTTGATTAGTGTCTATAGTTTGGCTACTATTAGTGCCATTCAATAGATTTTGCAAAGCACCACTATCCATCACCTGTTTGACGCCAAAATATATAGACATACCCGACAGGACAATTAGAATTACTAGCACAGACGTAAATATCGAAACGGTTCTGTTGGCAAAGCTTTTATATTTGGCAAATTCTAACATCTCGTTACCCTGTTTATCACGCATACCGCCAGATGTAATCAATGCAAAATCCGTTAATGTCCATAATCCGAGACCACCGAGTGTTATTAACTTTAAAAATCCAGTTCCGACCTTGCCCAAATAAAATCGATCAACGCCGAACATGCCCCACATAAAACTTAGGAAAAATACAGCCAAAAAGTGGCGCTGTTTGTTTGGGGTGGCTGGCTTAGGATTATTGCTACCAGCTTCGACTGTTGGTTTGATATCGATACTGGCATTTTGGTCCATGTTTTTTTGTTTTTCCTTATTCTATTAATTTATGGTGTCAGACGATTAATATCGCGTGGGAATAAAGTGGCTTCTTTGACGTTAGCTAGACCAATTGTTTTTTGTACTAAACGATCAATACCAAAGCCACAACCACCATGTTGAGGCAAGCCGTATTTAAATGCCTGCAAGTAATATTTAAACCCATCATGGTCGACATCCATTCCCTTGTTTTTCATCTGCTGGATCATCTTGTCATAATTATTCTCACGCAAAGGCACAGTTGCGATTTCTAGACCGCGCATTAATAGGTCGCCCCACAGCACAGTACCGTCATCAACATCAAGTTTGTGATAAAATTTGCCGACCTCGATCGGGAAACGAACCGCATAAACCAAATCCGTACCCAGTTGTTTACGCGCATAGTCACTAATCCAACGCTCTTCGTCTGGGATTAGATCCTTTTCCATAATCGTATTAGTTTTAGTTGCCTTGGTATACATTTCGTGAATCTCGGCAATAGTAAACCTAGGCACTTTACCGTCTTCGGGTAGTTTTAGCTCTGGCGCATTTAAACTCTTTAGGTCATCACCATGTTCGTCATAGGCACGTTTTAGAACATTCTGGGTCATATCGGCCACCATATCCAAAACCTCATCATGACCACTAACAAAGCCCATTTCAATATCTAGCATTGTAAGTTCGGTTAAGTGACGTGTCGTGGCGCTAGGTTCCGCCCTGTATGAATGCCCGATCTCGTAGACTCGCTCAAAAGCCCCAACCATAATTTGTTTAAAAAACTGAGGACTCTGGGCTAGTGTAGCGGTTTTGCCAAAATAATCTAATTTAAAGACCTCAGCACCGCCCTCGGTAGCTTCGGCTAGTAGTTTAGGTGTATCAATTTCGATAAATTCCTTGCTACGTAAAAATTCACGAATATATTGCGTTAGGTCAGCCCGAATTTTGAAGATCTTTTGTTCTTGGATGTTACGAATATTGAGGACTCGGTTTTCGAATAACATGTCTAGATGTTCTGACTTGTGTGAAATCGGTTTATCGACTTCGATTGGTGGTTCATCCCTAACCGGTTCTTCAACAACAACTTGTACGTCATGAATTTCAGCTCCACCGGGGGCGCGGTCGTCAGCTATAACCGTACCAGTAATAGCTAGGATGGTACCAACTTGTAGCCCGCGAAGTTTTTCTAGCTCATCCTTGTTGTCAATTAATGTCTGAGTTAGTCCACTACGATCCCTGATGGTAATAAAGTTCAAACCACCCATTAGGCGTTTTTTATGTAGCCAACCACGTACTGTGACTGTTTGGCCAATTTTGTTTGCTAATTCTCGACTTAATGTTCTATCCATAATTATTGTCTAGTATATCACTTTTTACCCCTATAGAACTAGGGCTTTTTACGCGATGCCACTATGCGTAAATTGTCATGAAAATCGAATTCATCAACAATCTCGCGACCCAGTAGTGCCTCGATTACATCGGTAAGAGTGATTAAACCAACCGTTTCGCGATTTTCGTTGGTCACAATCAACAAATAATGACGTGTCGTGAGAAACTCGGTTAATGCATGCTGCAGTGTCTGATTTTGGTGTATGTAATAAACTTTTGATTCCATGGCCTTTTCGGCAGTCGTGGAGCGTTTAATATCTAGAGCCAACAAACCCTCCAAATGCAGAATACCAATAATATGATCAATATCGTTAGAAATAACCGGCAATTTACTATGGCCGGTTTTATGCAAGTCATCAAGAGCCAGCGGGCCTAAAAACTCAGCTTTTTTAATGGTGTCGATTTCGGCGCGTGGTGTCATAATTGTGCGCACCAGTTGATCATTAAAGGACAAACTATTAACGATTAGTTTCTTCTCATCGGGTGTTAAAATATCATCAGATTCAGCCACTAGATGCTGGAGTTCCTCGCGAGAATCGATATGCAAGCTGTAAGTATGTCCTCCGGTTGGCGCACTTCTCAATACTTTAAATATATGGGGGTGTTTTTGGATCAGACTTAATATAGGTTTTTCTAAACGTCCATATATTTTATTTGACCAATTCCTAAATAACCCAATATTTGCAGTTGCACCATACCCCATCGCTAAGAATATGGCTACAACAATACCAACAGCCCAGCCAAAGGTTAGCTCAGAAAGTGAGAATATAACAACCTGTAGTAGTGCAACCGCCATACTTTGCAAGGATACAACATCCACCAGCAGCTTCTCGCGTTCCATGGACTTTATAGCATACTTATCACCTAACTTAGATCGGCGCTCAAGCTCGAACATAGTTAATTTGCTATGCTTGGGGTGCGCTGCCGCTACAATTAGTAACAGAGTGAAGCTCATAGCCGTTAATACAAATAGAAAAGCGAACATTCCGTCACTATTGTAACTCATATCATAACCATCTACACTGTCGACCTAGGCCTTTTTTTGATACAATCGTTGCTAGTAAGTAAGGGAGTATCTTTTGAATAAAATTTCTTGGACCATTTTTACAGTTTTAATAGTTGGCGTTCTATCATTGTTAGTTATCTTTTCGAAAAATACAGATACCAATGTTAGTAAAATAGATACCAACATAGCACAAACAGCTAACAGCCAGAATGGCAATATTGGCGACCATACAAAAGGCAGTTCTGATAGCAAGGTAGTTCTAATTGAATATGGTGACTATCGATGCCCGGGTTGTGGTGAAATAAACCCGACCATAGAGGCTATTGTTGATATCTACAAAGACCAGATACAATTTATATTCCGTAACTTTCCGCTAACATCCATACATGAAAATGCTAAAGCGGCAGCTGGTGCAGTTGAAGCCGCAGGGTTACAGGGTAAATACTGGGAAATGCATGACAAAGTATACGCTTCGCAGTCTGACTGGGAGGGTTTATCGGGCAATGACTTGGTCGATATATTTTCAAGCTACGCTAGTGACTTTAAATTAGACACCGCAAAGTTCAAAACCGATATAGCATCAACCGCAGTTAATAGTAAGATCACCTACGACCAGGCTCTAGGCAATAAATCAAAACTCAACTCAACGCCTACGTTCTTCCTAAATGGGACCAAATTAGAACCAGCCATATGGAGCGACAAGATAAAATTAGAATCAGCATTGAATGATGAATTAAATAAGGTCGGTATAACACCGCCTACTATTTCCGAATAGAATAACAGATTAAAAAAGCGAAAACACCCCGGTGCCTTGGGGTGTTTTCTTTTTTTGTAAGTCCCGAGAACGAGACTTGGATTTTTAGTCAAACGACTCTTACTGTGCGATATACAGTTGCCATTCGGCAGGCACCACATCCACTGCTATCTTTTTGCGCCTTGACGGCACAAATTCGATGGCTATTGGCATGTGATTTTTTCACTCCTTGTACTATGTACAGCCTCACGCGCTTCGACCTTTAAAATATAGTTTTGGCGCGAGACACATCAACCATACTATCAGTCCATGACTGACACGTCAAGATATGCGCTATATAGATAACGCTTACTGATTATATTGTAAGCCACTGTTACATAGCGCACAAGTAGATAATTTGTTAAATTTCGCCTGGGGTATCTGAGGGCTTAGCGGTTCGTAGTGGTTTTTCCTTAACTAGGAATACTAACACCGTAGCAGATAACATCAACCCTGCCGACATAATAAAGATATTGTGTAGACTATCGCTAAATACGCGAACAACGATCGAAGCAAAATCATCTTGTTGGGTCTTGAACTTATTTTGAACTACGTCACGCACAGGTTCCGGTACATTGGCAAACGCCTCGGTTGACTGTTTATTAATCTCTTTTTTGACATCTGGTGTATTAAGCATTAGTAATGTATCGGAATCTTTTAGGCTACCTATTTTAGACACCGAAGGATTCTGACTGAGCGTTTGGACGTACGGGTTGCGGCTCATGTCACCAAATCCAGAAGTTATGCCAGTCGTTAGTACCGCACCAAATATAGCGATACCTATAGTCGAGCCTAAGCCTCGGAATAACTGACTGGAACTGGTAGCCGCCCCGATGTCCGCTAGTTCAAATTCGTTTTGTACTGCTAGATTTATAACTGGCAAAGCTACGCCCATGCCCATACCTAGAAACACCATAATTATCGCTTCATATAGATAGCTAGACTGCGGCGTTAATGTTGTTAAAAATAGAACAGCAATAGTCGCTATGCTAAACCCAATCTTCATAAATATCTTGTATTTACCAGTTCTGGATATAATTTGGCCTGAACCGATGCTCGTTAAAGTTAACCCACCTACCATAGGTAATAACATCAACCCAGACTGTGACGGTGAAGCCCCGAAAACCTGTTGGTTAAACTGAGTTAAATACATCACAGAGCCCAAGAAGGCCGCCCCAAACAATGTCGCAATAGCCATTATTAACACATAGTTACGGTTCTTGAAGAAATAGGCTGGCAAAATTGGTTCTTTGGCGCGAAGCTCTACTCTGATAAATACAGCTATTAATATAGCCACTAAACTGAACATAACAATGCGTAGCCCAACTAATGTTAGCCCAGTAGAGCTCATTAGCCCGGCAAAGATAGTCTTAGTGTTATCGATAGCTAGGACTATCATAGCTAGCGCCGATGCTAATAAGGCTGCTCCAGCATAATCAACCTTGGGGTGTCTGTCATGTTTAAGGCTTGGGCAAAACAACGTGATCACGATGAAGGCAACAATACCAATCGGAACGTTAATAAACAAAGTCCAACGCCAGTTAGTAATCAAACCTAATATATTATGTGATTCAGTCAAGAAACCGCCCAGTAATGGTCCTATGACTGACGAGAGTCCAAACACAGCCCCGACAACCCCCTGCCACTTACCACGCTCACGAGCAGCAAATAGGTCACCGACAATCGTGAACGCATTAGCGGTGATAATTCCGCCACCAATGCCCTCGACAGCACGCCAGACGATTAACTGCGACATACTACCGCTCATACCACCCATCATTGAACCGGCGACAAAAATGCCAATACCTATTAGCAGCATTACGCGACGGCCGAATAAGTCAGATAATTTGCCAGCCACGGGCACGGTCATAGTAGAAGTCAGCAAATAGGCCGTAACTACCCAGCCAAGTGATGAAAAAGCGTTAAAATCTTCGACTATTTTGCCTAGAGCGGTTGTAAATATCATCTGGTCAAGCGCTACTAAAAATAGGCTCGCCATAACAGACAACATAATAATAACCTTGGTCCTAAGACCCAAGTGGTGATGCATATAAATTATTTCCGATCTTGGAGTTTCTTTAGATTTTTTAGTGTTTCGACATGGAGATCCATGTGCTGGATAAGTTTTTCTAGCTTGTCTTCTTGCAACAACATAACAACACCTTTTATGGGCGATCCAATAACATACAACTTGTCACCGGTATTAATCGATAACTCTTCGCGGGCTGATGCCGGAATAACTACCTGACCCTTAGTACCAACAGTTGTAGTGCCGTATAGCTTCTTGTCATGCTGCATATGACAACATTATATTAAAGTATGAAAAGTATGTCAATAATAATTATGCTATTTTGTCTTCTTTGGCCTATTTCTAATCTTGGGCTTAGCTAATTTAAGCGTAGGGAAAGCTCGCAGTATCCTATTATATCTAAAGGTCTTTTCATTCAATATTGCCTGATATTTATTTTTTAGAATTTCAAGCTCTTTCATATTACCATCGCCCATCTTCATAGCGGCAACTGTATTTTCATGAATAGTTTTACCCATCATATCTGATAGCGACTTGATACGATCGCCAATGTCTTGGGCTAGATAAATTTTTCGTTTGAGTTTTGCCAGAGCTATGAGGGTTATTATAGCGTCAATTACCATTACAAATACGAGTATGGCGGTTATAAATATACTAACCTTGGCTGGTATATAACCTATCAGGTGACCAAGTGGCGGCTGCAAAACATAAATCAAAAAGACACACGCCACACCCCACAACAATGAGGTTTGCGCGCAAACATATCCCCTGATGTTTAGTGGCTCTTTTGAATAGTCCCACCATTTCTGGTTGAAACTTTTTTCTAATATATATCCCGTTATAAATTCAACTATAGTGGTTAATATTATTGACCCAACAAAAATAACCAAAACATTATCTTTGAATGGAGCGATCAGGGCTAGTATTGTAATAACTCCGAATCCATAAACTGGGCAAAATGGGCCATTTAGAAAACCCCTATTAACAAATTTGCCAGTTTGCATAGTTGAAACGATAACTTCCAGGCACCAACCAAAAAAGGCATAGATTATAAAGAATAGAATAATTTTATCAATTGGATAATTTAGCAATCGAGCCCCCTGTTGTTTATACCCCATTTTAACAGAAGGCTTAGGTCATAGATACAATTCAACCAAGCGTAATTTGCATTTTATGATAGTTTGCTGTCAAAATAGAATACTAATTAGGCAAAACCCGTCTATTAAACAAAAAATCAGTTAGGAACGTTAGAATAGGAGCCCAATGGTTGAGATAATAAAAACCCTCGCTAAACACATAATTGCATTTATTAGCGAACAATACTTGATATTATTTTTCATATTAAGCATTGGGTTAAAATTATTCGTTATTAACACCTTTATACTGTCGCTGACCTGGCCTACTAATCAGTATCTAGATGGCATCGTAGTTGGGTTTATAGGCACAGCATTAATTTTCTCGCCGCTATATTTTGTACGTAAATACAAAAATAAAATAACGATAATACTAGCCTCTTTACTGACGATTCTATTACTGATCGATATGGTTTATTTTTCGTATTTCAAAACCCTTCCTACGGTAGGTTTACTCAGTTCCATAAGCGAAGCGGCAGGTGTTGGCCCAGCAATAGCCGGACTACTGAGTTGGTGGTATATCCTATTCTTTATCGATATTATTGTCGTTATACTGTTCAACAAACCAATCCGATCATTTTTTAGTAAATATAGCACCAGGTTTACTGCTGGAAAATCCGAATATAAAACTTCATTTGTAATCCTGCTTATTACGATTACTGGTCTTTGGTTCGCCCTACAATCAATGGGTGGCGTCAATAAACTAAACGAGGTAATCGACCGAGGTTATGATACCGTTTCAACTTCACAATATTACGGAATCTTTTTAGCACACGCCATAGATATAACTCGTTTTATACGGGAAGAAACTACTAGTTTATCGTCCGACCAGACCCGAACATTAGTTAATTGGGTTAATAGTAATAAACCAGCTCAGTCAACCAATAATCTAACCGGCATAGCCAAAGGCAAAAATGTCATTATAGTCCAAGTCGAATCCCTAGGTGGCTTTGTTATTAATCAATCAGTTAATGGCCGAGAAATAACACCTAATTTAAATAGCTTAGCTAAAAATTCTCAGTTTTTCCCTAATGATCGTTTTGTGATTGGGGCTGGACATACTTCGGACACTGATTTTGTAGCCAATACATCATTTTTTCCATTAACCGATTCGGCAATATTTGTACGATATGGACATGACGATTTCTCTAGCCTACCAAAAACCTTGGCCACTAATGGCTATAGTACCTACGCCTACCATGGTTTTAACCGTAATTTTTGGAATCGTAATATCGCCCTAAAATCACTAGGTTATCAGAAGTTTTACGCTGCCGATAGCTACCCAAATGGTGCAATGATAAATATGGGGCTAAATGACGGAGATTTTCTATCTAAAACGGCCGAGTACATAAAATCCCAACCAAAACCAAGTCTAAGTTATGTCATTACATTAACTTCGCATGTTCCATTTAGTGTGACCGACCAAACCAAGGGGTTAAATATAAATATTCAGGATTATCCCGACCAGGTTGGCGGATACTTGCAAAACATTAACTACACCGATCGAATGCTAGGCATATTCTTTACGAAATTAAAATCAGAGGGGCTATATGATGATTCTATGATCGTAATTTATGGTGATCACACCCCAGTTCTATCCGCTTTTACAGCTGGTACAATTAAATACGATCCGACCACCGTTCAAGAAAAAGAAGTACCATTACTAGTTAAGCTGCCAAACGACAACACTAGTAAGACCTACACGAACCAAGGCACTCATTTAGATATCACGCCAACAGTCCTTGATCTACTAGGCATAAAAACCGACCAATTAATGTTCGGTCAGAGTCTATTCGCTAATGGATCTAACAGCCTGAAAACTTGTCATGATCAGCTGGCTGTATTCAACGGGACAAGCGATTGTAAAACTACACTCGACACCGAAAAGAACATGTCATCATTAATCGTTCGCTACAATCAATTCAATAATTTAAAGTAAGATTAATTAATTATTAGATCTTCGAGCAGTTCCGTATGTAACCCGGCCGCATCCTGGGCATTCAAAAATGCCTGCATATCCTGTTTAAATTCAGGTCTAAAATGCATCAATACAATATCACCCGGTCGTAATTTGCTGCCTATTTGATATTGCATCGATCCACCATTTGCCTTGGCAATCCAGGTGACTATGGCTTTCATGCCACAATCAGCGGCCGCCCGGCGCATAGTGTCGGAATACGCCCCGCCAGATGGTCGAAAGAATATAGGTCGACGTCCATAATGTTCAGCCTCGTAGTTGGCCATGCCACAGATTTCAGCCTTTTGCTGATCGTAATCCTGATTCTTAGCCATATTGGCGTCATGCCCTATGGTATGATTTTCAACTAATGACCCAAGTGAAATTATTTGTTTGAAAAAGTCAGGATTGCTGGCTATAAAGGCCTTCGACAAAAACAGGGATGCCCTTACGCCGTTCTGCTTGATCATATCTACCACCGACTGATCCTTGAATGCACCATCATCTATTGTTAAAAACACTACATTTTGTTTAGTTGGTATATTAGCAATAACCGGCGCCATACCGTCCTGAATTGGTGGTATGGCATAATCGGGCGTAAACACGGGTAGCGGCTTGGCTGATTTTTGATCCGGTACCTTTAGACCTACCAGAGATACGGTGGTAGGTTTAGCTGGTTTTTGGTTAGCACTACCTATGTTTTTTACCGATTATGCTGGCAACGTTAGAATATAAACTATTATAAATAGTGCGACCATAACAGTATAGATAATGAGATAAAGCCGTCTATTAGAAATATGCTTTATACGCTTCTTTGACCGACGTTTTTTGCGACCCATATGAATATTAGAATACTATTAACTTAATAGCATGACAAACTTGGTATTATCCTTAAGATATGCACCTTATCATTCAATACTATTTACTTTTTTGGTATATTATTATACTGTAAACAGCGTAAAGCGACCACAGGTCGCTCTTGAACCTATCTATTTTAAGTGAAAGGATGATGATGCAAAGTGATTGGAATACCAACCAGATCTGATGCAATAAAAATCGATCCAGATTATGCCGAAGCGGTATTAGTAGAAGATCTAAATAACAAGCTAAGTATGTTAGATTGCGTATTTTCAGGCACATTTCCCCACAACCATGTGGTCGAGGCCTATCGAGATTCTGGCAAGATTAACTTTATGCCTAGAAATCTAGTTAGTTTTCGCCCTAATGCTGAGTCAGTGATGATCCGTGGGATGTTTCGCCTATTCTTACCTAATCTATTACCCAGAGGAGTAGATGGCTTATTGAAACCAGAATTAGTTCGCGACCATTTTATCAGGGAAATCGCGGATTTTAGACGAGTTTTACAGGAAGCACAAAAGTTCATGAGCATCCAAAACTCATACTAATTAGCTAATCAGTTGCTCGACGAATTTTATCAGGAGATTATGGATTCCTTTGACAAAGAATCCACTAGGATTGGAAAGATCGTATCCATGATGGCTGTCGCGCGAAATTACGACGATAACGCTCAATACAGCCAAGTTAAAGGTTGCCTCAACATTTGACGTAACGATTTGGCTTGGATGATTGAACAGCGGCAGAATGGCCATCCAATATTTGAACTCGTCAAAACTAACAAAGATATTAGCAATAATAGCGATATCTCACTACGTTTCGACGAGCGTTACTTTACCCGTAGCGATAATGACCACCAAACACTAATCCCCGCTTATGCAGTGATATCCGACAAAGACAGATTCAGTCACCATGGTTTATGGCACCGCGAGAATCTTAGGCAAATTGCTTATCAAATCATAGACCGCAGAGATGCCGTGATTATTAACGGGGTTAAATATGATCGAACCGAGATTGTAGTTAATAATGAAATCGTCGATGGTTTTCGTTCCGACAATCCATCTTTTCAGGAAATAGCCAACCTATTCGGTAGACCAATCGAACAGCCAGGCTGTCAGATTATATATCCGGAAACATGGGCAAAAATGGAAGTAGACCTCATACAGGACTACAGAGAAGGTGATACGATAGCGCGTAATAAATTAATTTATATTTATAATTGCGACACATCGTACGGCAACCCATCGCTCAAGAAAGCTTACGAGCAATTAGACTATTCACTTAAAATAGAAAAGTTATCATACTAGCTAGATCTTATGGATCGCTAGTGCGCCCCTCATAATTGAGGGGTTTTTCTTTTATAGTCTAGCCCTAGCGCCTCATTATTAAACTCTTTGAAGAATCCAACCATAAAATCATGCCTACTGGTGGCTATTTTCTTGGCAGTTTTTGTATGCATTAAACCAAACCACTCCATCTGATAAACTATCTGATCATTAATAGTTGCGTTTTGTTTGCCAACGCTAGGGACTATATCATCCGAATTATAATCTACAGAATTAGCCTTGGAGGTATAAGCTCGCATCATCCCAATAGCCCCTAACCCATCCAACATATCAGCATCTTGGACGATATGAGTTAATTCACCTATCGCGTTTAAATAGCTATGACATTCGACGGCCGATAAAATACGGGTCTTGGCTATTTCGTCATAATTTGTATATTCGTCTAATAATTGCCGCGCTAACGGAACTCCGGCAGGACCATGCCCTTTATCCTCGTCTTGCACCGTACGCCCCATATCATGCAAAATACCAGCAACTTCGGCCTCGTCCTCATCATAACCCTCTTGACCGGCAATATATCTCGCCAAGGCAGCCGTTCTAGTGATGTGTTTAATGTCATGGGCTATATGATGCCGTTTAGAAAATATCTCGGTAACTCTTTTGTATAATTCTTCCATAGAAACATATTATAGAGCAGTTTCCTACATTTTTAAGTTACAATGTAAATAGCGCTAGTGTTTATATTGAGAGCGTATGTCAAAACATAAAATTAAATATGTTATAAAAAGCATCAAATCTGGTTTATTTAAAATCCCTATTAAAATTTGGATTGTTTTACTGTTCCTAGTCATAATTATTAGCTATGCCATATACTTTGTAGTTCCGAAAAACATAACTTTCTCATATTCCAAAGATAGCAGCTGCATTAGTAAGCTAACCCTATTACCTAAAATACAGAAACAATCAGGCGGATCTGATTTCAAGCTACAAACACAAAATGAAACTAAAATAGGCAGCCTAGTTCTATTCTCGAATAAGGTTTGCGTAACACCGTTTAAATCACCGTCAGCTGGAAATATAGACATCAGTTATTCCCCGTTTGGATGGTTGGTTTTACGCAATAACTACACTATAAATGTAGGAGATAAGCCAAGAGTTAGTGCCGCAATAAACAAACCAGTAGCCTTAACTAAATCGCTGGAATTCACTCTCGACAAGACCGACAATATATTCACATATAAAATTGAAATTAATAATAAAACTAACAAATGCACAAACGATGTAAATAAAATCAGCTGTGATATTAAATCGCTCGGTCTAAAACAGGGTACAAAATACCCATATAAATTAACGCGAATTTTTAATAACAAAGATATATCCAGCGCCGTCGAAGGAACTTTAAGCTTAATACCCCCGACTAGTATTACGAAAACATCAGTTACGACTGGCGAGATAGTTTATTCCAAACCAAAAACTTTTACGTTCGAGGCTGACAAGACGTTAATTACAGCTGATGCGATCTTGGAAAAAATAGATAACAACGTAGCTGCTAGAATAGTTTCAACCATTAAAATCACCGGATCGACCGTTGAAATATCAATTGCAACCGATTTGGAACGAGAATCACAGTATAGACTAACGCTAAATGCAGCCGAAGGCCAGGACGGCAGTTTACTAGAATCCCCGTATGCCATAAATTTCCAGACATCCGGTGGACCAAAAGTCATTAATATTAATATCGGCAACGGCGGAATTGATGCCAATGCCAGAATAGTGGTTACTTTTGACCAGCCAATATCTCAAACACAAAATATCTCCAATATCGTCAGTCTAGTTGGTGGTAATTCGACTATTGGCCGATCCAATAATCAGATAATATTCCAGTTACATGATTTGCCACGTTGCGGCTCATTATCTGTAATCATAAACAAGGGATTAAACAGCCAATACGATATAGGGTCAAACACTAATTGGTCGTATGCATCACGAATTACTTGTCGCGCAACCGAAGTAATCGGCTATTCGGTTATGGGTCGACCGATTATCGCCTACTATTATGGCACCGGCTCAACAACGATATTATTTACTGGCGGTATACATGGTGACGAGCATAGCGGTTCGTATATTATGCAAAATTGGATAGATTACCTCGACACTAACGCCTATAAAATACCGACCGACCGCAGAGTAGTTATCGTACCTAGCGTAAACCCGGATGGGCTAGCCGTATCTACGCGATACAACGCTAATAATGTAAATATCGACAGAAACTTCGCATCGGCTAACTGGCAATCTAGCGTAGATATTGGTGGTGGCATCATAGCTAACAGTGGAGGCCCCACCCCTATGTCCGAACCGGAAACAATAGCTTTAGCTAACCTCACAACTAGTCTACAACCTAGACTCGAGGTATCATTCCACGCTCAAGGTAGCTTAGTGGGGGCTAATCAATACGGCGACTCTACAAACATTGGGCTCTTGTACGCAGCAAATGTAGGATATAGCAGCATGATAGGCCACGCCGACGAAGTAATGGGCTACACAATAACCGGAGAGTTCGAGGAATGGGCTGGCGAGCAATATGGCACGCCCGCCATTCTAATTGAACTACCTACTCGAAATGGTGATTTTTTCTGGGACCACGAGCCTACACTCTGGAAAATAGTTAACATTTAAATCATCCTAACGAACTGTATTCTTGCTAGTATCCCTAATAATGAGTTTATGCAATTCCGAAACAATCAATATAGCAAAAGCCATAACACCAGAACTTATTAGCAATGTCGACATTGGGACTGAATGAATATCAAAGACTCGCCCCAATGGCCCAAACATAACTAATGCCTGTAAACCAGCGGCAACGCCTATGCCTATTATAAGCCCATAATTCGCACTCTTTATCCTGCTAAACGATGATTTAAATTCACTCCTAGCATTAAAGGAATTCACCCACTGCGCCACAATTAACATTAAGAAGGCAACCGTCTGTATATAGCCAACATCGTAGCCTTGCTGAACAAGTATAAACACAGTTACTAAGGTAACTACAGCCATAGTTAAGCTAATAATTGCTATTCTAGAGAGTAATAGCCTACTCAAAAGCGGATCTTTTGGCCGTCTAGGCGGTCGATTCATAGACCCTTCCTCTCGTGATTCCAAACCGAGCGGCAAAACTATTGCCGTATCGGTCACCAGGTTTATCCACAATATTTGTATAGCCGTAACTGGCAAAGGCAGGCCAAATAATAACGCTCCAACCATAGTTAACACCTCCCCAAGTGAAGTAGACAACAGATAAAAAAGCATTCTTCGTATGTTATCAAATATTTGCCTACCTTCAGCTATAGCTTTGACTATCGTGGTAAAATTATTATCAAGCAATACAATCCCACCAGCATCTTTAGCAATATCACTACCCGATCCCATAGCAATACCTACGTGAGCATTGGCTAACGCAGGCACATCGTTAACACCATCACCAGTCATTGCGGTAATTTCTGTCTGTTTTAGAGCTTTCAGTATCATGAATTTATCCTCGGGCAATATACGTGCAAAGATCGTTTTTGTTTTTATCATATTAACCAACGCTGGCATAGTCCTAGGTAGGTCGACACCTTGCACGACCTGTTCGGGGTGTGTAGCTAGCCCTAACTGTTTACCTATATTAAATGCTGTTTCGTAGTGATCCCCAGTAATAAGTCTTACACTAATACCAGCCTTATGTGCGGCGCGTATAGCACCCTTAACCTCGGGCCTTAGTTCATCAGCGAAAGCCAAAAAACCTACAAAATCAATATCATTTCTACTAATAATGCTCAAATCATCAGGTAGCCTGTCTTCAACTTTGTATCTTCCAAATGCAATTACTCGATACCCTTTTGATGCAAGCTCACGCAAGACAGACTCAGATATGTGACGCTGTTCGTTTGTTATTTTTGATTTAGATAAAACATGTTCCGGGGAACCTTTTATATATATAATTTTATCGCTTTCAATAAACGCCCCACTCATTCGCAGAGAAATATCAAAAGGATAAAGCTTGTTGATTTTATGATTTTTATGGCCCTCGACAAATTCTTTTATCGCTTTGTCTAGGGGATCCGATAAAACCATTGATTTGTCTATGGTGCGCTCGGCAATATCAGCCACACTCTCATCACCAACCGACCATTTATCTACGACGGTAAGATGATTTTTCGTTAAAGTACCAGTCTTATCGGTTGCAATTGTCGTAATTAACCCAATATCTTCGATTGCCTTAAATGACCTAACTAAAGCTTTTTGCTTGGCCATCCGCCTCATGCCTAAAACTATAATAACCGTCAGTGCAACCGGTAGCCCTTCTGGTACAGCAGAGACTGTCATCGATAGCGCAAATCTCAATGCCTCGTTAACCGGTATCCCCCTAATTAAAGACAGCACGAAAACAATAACCGCTAAAACTGCGGTAATTTTAACCAGTAATGAGACTAGCTGATCTATTTTTGCTTGAACCGGGCTTTTCGATTTATCGTCTACGACCAGTCCAGCAATTTTACTATATTCAGTTCGGCTACCAGTTTCTACTACCAAGACCGTAGCTACGCCAGAGATTATATAGGTACCCTGAAAAACCATGTTGTCTTGTTCGAATATTTGTTTATCAGATTCAAGTGTCGAAGCATGTTTATGCACGGGCACTGATTCGCCAGTCAAAGAGGCTTCATCAACTTGTAAATCATCAGTATGAACCACTCTTGCATCAGCAGGTACTTTTTCTCCCTCACCGAGAACAACGATATCGCCGGGTACCAAACCGATAGAGGAAATAGTCTGAGAGACACCCCCTCTAGTGACATTAACTTGCTGAAGACTGTGTTTCTTTAGACTTCTTAATACCTTCGTGGTTGCATAACGTTGAAAATAATAAATAGTGGCATTGATTATAATAATCAGGCCGATAATCATAGCGTCCAAAAATTCCTGGCTCAACATACTCACCAATGCTGCAGCCATCAGAATAATGACAAATATACTCTTAAAAGGCTCAACTATAATTTGCCAAAGCGAATCTTTACGAATAGTTAATTGGTTTGGACCATATAGCTTAAGGCGTTTATTTACATCATTAGTTAATAATCCTTTTTCTGAAGTATCTAAGATGTCGTATAACTGATCAACATTTTGTTTATACCAAAGCATATACTCTATATTATAGCTTAGGAATAACCATAACCCCTAATGGCTAATGAGATTCCGGGCTTAAGTTGGTAGTGAAATCACAACAGAAAAAACCGTTATAATAGCCGCAGATATCACACCGCCGATAACCATACATATCATAGATTTTTTAAAATCAAGGCCCAAGAATGCTGCAATCGCACTGCCAGTCCATAATCCAGTCGTAGGCAGGGGGACTCCAACGAAAGCAATTAGCCCGGCCTCTTTGTATATTTCTAACTTCTTAGAACCTTTTTTGAGTTTCTTATCGATAAAATTAGTAAATTTATCAAAAATCGACTTCGTCTTCATCCATGCAAATATTCGATTAAACGATAGGTATATGAATGGAGCCGGTACAATACTGCCCAATAAGCTTAGCTAAAAAACCAAAAAAGGGTTAATGTCGAAAGTGATAATACCAAGAGGGATCGCCCCTCTTTGTTCGACAAGGGGTAACATCGAAATTAGAAATATATATAAATACTTGATTTGATTATTATATATTATTTTTTATTTTGATGCTTCGCTATGCCAGACATTTTTTCTATAACAAGTCGCCCAAGTCTTCGGTGTTTCTTTTCTGGAATCTCATCAATCGAGTTATTTATATATATAAGATGTTTATCGCGAAAAGTCTTAAACTCACTCTTTGCTAAGCCGTGTTTAGCAATAAAATTACTTATCTTTTCGGTGCCTATAGTATGCGGCATCATCACATAAGTCGCACCTAATTCATAAAGCCTAACCGCATTAAGCGCTGAATCAGCGCTACAGATTATCAATGCGCGTGGGTTAACGCTTACAACATAACGAACGATGAATTCGGTTGTGTCTTGGTCGGTGATAGTCGATATAACAGATTTAACAGTGCTAACATTAACGTCCTCTAATAGATCAAGACTAGTTACGTCACCGTATAGATGATCGTACCCAAGTCTTGATACTTCATCAATAACGTCAGGGTCATGATCGATAATGAGACACTTTATATGCAGTTTCGAAAAAGAACGAGCAAACTCTAATCCACCTTTTTTATAACCGAAAATTATGCCACCATAATGTTCATTATGATTATGATCTGGATTAGTTTTTTTTCTTTCAAAAAGACTTAAGTACTTTTCAAGAAATTTATAAATTTTATCCGAATAAATAATTTGATACGACGAAAGGGCAAAAGTAATTAATGCAACTATCGTCACGAGCGCAACGCCACTATGAGATAATTGATTATTGCTAGCACCCAATAAAACCAAAATCAAAGAAAACTCACTAACCTGCCCAACTGCGATGGCGGTTTTGAAACTTGTTCTCTTTTTGTACCCAAGCATGCCTAAAATCGACATCACGATAATAGGATTACCAACGAGTACAAAAGTGCTAAGCAATCCCGCCTGCCACCATAATTGGCCGATAAAACCTATCTCTAAACTCGCGCCTAACGACACAAAGAAAACGACTATAAAGAAATCTCGTAGTGGTCGAAGTCGTGACGCTATATCCTGTGAATAAGCCATCGAAGCAAGTGATACTCCGGCAAACAAAGCTCCAACCTCTAGAGAAAACCCAAGTTTAAAAAATAACATTGCTATGCCTAGACCCCAAGCAAGAGCAAACAAGAATAATAACTCCTGGGAACGGCTAAGAAATGAGCTCAGTGGCTTTAACACGTACAAAGAAACCACATATATAGCCAACATTAATAGTGAGCCTTTGCCAATTAGCAAAATAACATCTAACGGCTCTAACCCACCTTTTGCCGAAGCTGCCGAAACTAATAGCGCAATAGTAGCAATAATATCCTGAACCAATAAAAAGCCGATCGTGATCCTACCGTGTAGCCTATTCTGCTCTTTTTTATCCGATAGTAGTTTTAATATAACAATCGTCGAGCTGAGAGCTAAACCTAGTGATATATAAACCGAAGAAACAATATCAAATCCAAAACATCTAACGATTATAAAACCAACAAGCGTAGCGATTATAACCTCTCCAACACCAGTGATAAAGGATGCCTTACCGAGCTCTTTTATAGTCTTCGGGTTTAGACCCAACCCTACAATAAACAACAGCAGAACAATACCGAACTTTCCAAGCATTTCGATAGTGTTAGTATTATTTATCAAATTAAACACTGCTGGTCCTACCAAGATACCAGATAAAATATACCCAATAATTAGTGGCTGCCTTAGAATACGCATAAACACCGATATGGCCGCCGCAATCGCGATTAAAATGCTTATCTCAACGAATACCTGGTTCACCATAAAGATTTTTACTCACCTATGTTTATCGTTTATTTCTAAGACTTGACTTACACCAACGCTAATTTTGGAAATCCAGTTCAGATCTACCAAGACTAATATTGTTCTCTTCTTATATGTGTCATTTTAAGTATAAGTAAAATATAGCATTCAAGCAATAATCCGTAATATCTTCGCCGCTATACTCGTCACGTGGTGTTCAATTATTACTCAAAAATATATATTTTCGGGTATCAACCACCCGACCGGTATGTCAAATTATGAACATATTAACAACAACTAAAAAATTTAAAGCCAAGATTAATCTTTTTTACCAGCGTTAGATCCAGCCACATAACCAGTAGACCAACATAATTGTAATGAAAAACCGCCAGATGGCCTATTGATATGCAGCAGGTCACCGGTGACAAAAAGGTTATTTATATTCTTTGATCGCAGAGTTTTCATGTCTACTTCGGTTAGCGGCAAACCACCATCGGCAACTATGGCTCGATCCAGCCCCATTAGCCCTGTAATTGTAATTGGCAAAGCTTTGAATAAATTAACTATCTTTTTTCGATTCTCTTTTGCCACTGAATGAACTTTTGTCTCCATATCCATATATTGGGAAAGTAATAATAACATCCCCTTGGACATCCCTGCCGGCACCAGTTCGTTTACTATGTTTTTCAGTGTTTTGTTTTTATTCAAATCAAAAATACTAATTATTTGGCGTTCTAGATCCCCAGAATCTGTTCTCGGAAACATATCAATCTCGGCAGTAACGATTCCCGTAGGTAATAACTTTGAAACTTTAGAAGCACTATTAAGAATCAACGGACCAGAAATACCAAAATGAGTAAACAATAACTTTCCATTCAATTTAAATTCTTTTTTATCGTCAACAAAAAAAGTTATCTTCATATCTTCCAGCGACACACCCGACAGTTCCTTGACCCAACGTTCTTTGGCTACAAGAGGCACTAGACTCGGAGTTGGGCTGACAACTGTGTGTCCTAACTGTTTTAGCCATTTATAGCCGTCGCCTGTCGAGCCAGTTTCTGGATGAGATACACCACCGGTGGCAAAGATGTATTCTGTAGCAGTCAGCACTTCATCTCTGCATGAAATAGATTCGATATTACCATCTTTAATTTGTACACCCGAAACAGAACATTGAGTTCGCACTTCTACGTTACCCTGTCGCATATAATCAACTAAAAACCGCACAACATCGAGCGCGTTTTGTGATTTTGGAAATACCCGATTATGTTCCTCGATTACTAGAGGTAATCCGCGCGAGTTAAAGAAATTAAATGCATCTTTTTCTCCAAACTGAGCAAAGATTGAATATAGAAATTGTTTCGAGCTACCATATTTTTCCAAAAGCATATGTTCGTCTTCTATAGCATTCAATATGTTACAGCGGCCATTGCCAGTTATGAGTATTTTATTACCAAACTGTTTATTTTTTTCAAGCAAAAGAACGCGGAGCCCGCGTTCACCGGCACGTCCAGCCGCCATCATCCCTGATGCGCCGCCGCCAATTACTATAAGATCATATTTTTTTATCACAATGCAATACTCTTTCCTAATTCTTATCCGTGCGCCAATTTATCTCAAAAGAAATTGAATACTTGCCAGGGATTTTCCATTTCGAAAATCTAATAAAAAATAGTTGGAACTTATTTTCAGAAATTTTACCAAACCCAAATCTGTTTAATGTAAGTTCTATATCTAAGACCATGTCGTAATTATATCAGAAGCAAATTAGCTGGGATATAAAAAAATACCAGACCTCTAGGCCTGACGATTTTTATGGCTAAGTGTACGGGTTTTGAACCTTGTAATATACCTACGAACGTAGAGCCTTAATATTTAGCTTTGATGTTTTTAGCCCATTCCTTTGCTTTTTCAATCTCGCCCTTGAGTAAGTGAGGATTTGCTTGAGGTCCTTCTATATAAAAAGGCATTGGATTAACAAATATTTCAGCCCCTGCATTTTTCAAAGAATCAGCCACCTTGCCCATAGCATCGCCGTGGATAAATAGTTTAACCCTGGTATCAAAGGCTGTTGCTTTTATACCGTCCAATTGATTACTTTTCAAATTTGATAAAAATTCCTGCATACGTAAAGTTGGTTTCCAGCCAATAATCGGCGTACCGACAACTAAAAGATCAAGACTCGTTAATTCCTCCGGGTTGATAGATGAAATATTTGCCGTCTTAACCCCAAGCTCATCGGCAATTGTTTCAGCTACTTTCTGAGTATTACCGCAATTTGAGTCATAAATAACTAAAATTTTCATTCTATTATCCTTTTTTAATTATAAATCGATTATATATCCTTGGACACGCGGAATGATAAGAAGAAAAAAATATCGATATATTTATATTATTGAAACTACTATTTAACATTCAAATACCTACCCGCAATACTTAGTGCAAAGGAAGGTAAAATAATAAAAACGCATATCAATAAAAGTTTCAAAAAAATGGTATCTAAATCTGAAGTATTTTCGCCGTCTGCCGGCAACGTTAGCACCCTAAGTATACCAATAAGACCGAAAGCAACTGATGAATAAATAAACACACGGGTAGCTATCTTTTGCATAATCCGAGTATAACATAGAGGTGATTAACGGAGTTAAAAATACAAAAGAAGCCATTATATACGATGGCTTTGTGTAATAAAAATGCGTCTTGGCTTAGCGTACCGGCCATGGATGTTCACTGTGATAATCACTCTTTATATTTTAGTAAACGAAATAAACCTTTTGTAGGTTTATAAACTTTATCAGGAAATTTATAAGTAAGCTTCCAAATGCTTCCATTGACTGTTTTTGGATGTAGGTTTGGGTCTAGTCGTTTAATCATTGAAGCCAAATCTACCCACCTGATACCTTCTGGGTTTTTATCAAGCAATTCTAGCGCTATAGCGTTTATCCGTCCTGTAATTGTAGAAAGATTTATACGACTATCATTCATAGACTAATTATAGCTCAAAAAAACAAACATCCAGTAGCGTGGATGCTTACTGCAAACTATAAATAACTGCCAAACCTCATGAAATGGCAGGTGTACCCATCTGGATATTTCTGCAAGTAGTCTTGGTGGTAATCTTCAGCTAAATAAAACTTTTTAAATAATTCTAACTTAGTGACCACGTTATTTTCCCATCTGCCGGACTTATTAACTAAGTCGATAAACCCTTCCGCTTCTTCCTTCTCCTCTTCGTTATCATAAAAAATAACAGAACGGTACGATAAGCCCTGATCGTTACCTTGGCGGTCCATAGTTGTCGGATCATGTATCTGAAAAAAGAAATCTAGCATTTTTGTAAATGAAGTTTTTTCCGTGTCATATTCTATTTCCAACACCTCAGTGTAGCCTTCGTGATTTTCGTAAGTTGGATTTTCAATATTTCCTCCAGAGTATCCAACACGAGTTTGGATTACACCCGGCAGTTTTCGGAAAAGCTCTTGCATGCCCCAGAAACACCCGCCACCTAAATATATTTTTTTAATCATCGTTAAACCTTTGGGATGAAATCCATTGAAATTGAATTTACGCAGTACCTGATGTTTTTATCTGTTAAATGTTCGTTGGTGAATACGTGCCCCAAGTGACCTCCGCATCTTGCACAAGATATCTCGGTTCTAGTACCATCGGCATCCAAGGTCTTAGCAGTTGCGCCGCTTATCTCATCGTCGAAACTCGGCCAACCGCAATTTGATTCAAATTTATCTTTTGAGTTATACAATTCAGCTCCACATTGTCTGCATACATATACTCCATCAGCTTTGTTGTTCGTAAATTTACCCAAAAAAGGAGTCTCTGTACCTTTTTCTAAAATGACACGTTTTTCTTCTGGAGTTAATTCTTCCATAATCTAATTATAACAAAAATCCAGTAGCGTGAATGCTTACTGGATAGTCTGTAAAATATATAATCTTGGCTC
>DZCW01000007.1 GCA_022736555.1 Candidatus Saccharimonas sp. | reverse complement strand
CTAAAGAAAAACCAAGATAATTCCGGGTTAAAATGCGACACGCCAGCAACAGGCACAAGGATGTTTCCAACAGCAGGAATAAACCACGATGGATTCATATGATTAATGTGAAATTTATCATAATGCATCCATGTGCTTATAATTCCCAGACTAAAAATAAAATGTATGATTATCCCAGCCCACCAAAAATATGATGATAAAACTATATTGATTGGCAATAAAGCGACGTTAATTAATAGTAAACTAATAGAAAAAGTTGGCAAAAAATTGATTTTTACAGGATGGTTTATTTCTTTTTTTACTTCATCAAAATAAAACAATATTTTAAAAAGATATAATATTAAAATAATTGCAAAGACGGCAATCGAGAAATATAAAAAGAAATCCGAGATGACTTGACTAATTCGCAATATACCCACTGCCTTTTGCAGGGCAATAGTTAATCCTGCCAGACCCATCACCACCGAAAAGAAAGAGATTGGAAAATTTTTAATTCTATTCATATCATTTATTTTTAATTATTTTAATTGTTTTCCCATTTATCAAGGCATCGGCGATATTTTTGTATGCAGAATATAAAATCCTTTGATAAGTGCTTTGGGAAGTGTGCATTTTGTCCGCCGCTTCTTGTTGTTCCATATCGTTAATGTGTCGCAAACGATACGCCTCTATTTCTTCGGCGGTAAGCTCTACAATTTCAAGCTCCCTCATCGGCACGCCTTGAGGTTTGAAATAAGTTATATTCGGATTAAATTCTATTTTTCGGCAAAGTCTTGGTCTTGGCATATATTTGATCCTTTCTATATTTTATGATAAATTCTTAATTAAGAGAAGGCCAACTGGCCTCTTTTTCAAAGAGGCCGGCTCCCGTGCCTTCTTTTACTTTTGCAGGGCTTGCAGGGCTGATTTTTCTTCTTTGATTGCCGCTAATTCTTCCTCAAGCATTTTTTCCTCGTTCTCTAAAGCGGATAGCTCGTTTTTGGGAGAAATAAATCTCCTTCGACCGAAACCATATCCACCACAGCAACCTCGTCCCATTCCTGAACCAGCACCGCAAGGACCCATTCCTCGGCCAGTTCCCGCACCTTGACCCATTGGGCCTGTCCCATCTAATTTTGGCATAATATTCTCACCTCCTTTCTTAATTTTAATAGATAGCTCGACCTTTACCTACTATCTATTATGAATATATACCCATAATATTTCATTGTCAATATGTTCTATTTCTGATAAGATAAAAATACATTTAGGTGGCGCGCCAGTTTTCAACTGGCACGAAATTCGGAAGCGAAAAAGGAAAGGTTCAAAAACCCGCCCGCATTCCTCCCCAGACCCCTCCTGCGGGCGGGAAGAAAGCCGAGGCGGGGCAATTCCATTCCCCCAGAAAAATAGTTTGCCCCGCCGAGTCCAAATTAGTTTTCAGGATTTTCGTCAAAAAAAGTTCGAACATCAATCAAAAAACACCGCCATAAAAAATAAGTTAGCCAAATGGCTAACTTATTTTTATCATATTAGGCTTACGATATTATCCCTTTTTTCTTTTGTTTATCGAGCTTTATCTGACTGCATTTTTCACATCTAAATTCAGGGACTGCTGATGTTCTGTCGTAGTTCTTTGCTCTTACTAATCTATAACCTCTAAACACAGGCTTTTCACAATCATGACAAACTATATTTTCAGCCACTTCCCATTGAGGTGCTATGATTTTGGATGTAAAAATGAACTTGTCTACCCAGAAGAATATTAGCCCACCTACTAAATTAGCGACCACGGTATTCCAGGTGACCCCGAAATGTAGATACATTAAACAGACTGCCAATATAGGAGTTGAAAGCTGCCAGCGCATTAAATACAGTAAGTATCTTTTAAGCACGAATTATCCTCAGTCGTTACTGTGACTATTATACGATTTGATGTTCTGTTCTGCAAAAGTAGGCTAGTATATATAGAGCGCTAAGTGCCGATATTTAAATTTATCAAGGAGTAAAATATGCAAAACGACGTATATAAAGAGTCATTAGAATTACATCAGAATAACCATGGCAAGATCGAGACCGTTAGTAAATTAAAGCTTGATTCGGCTGAAATGTTATCGTTGGCATATACTCCGGGCGTAGCAGAAGTATCACGAGAAATCGCCAGAGACCCACTACTAGCTCGTGAATATACCCTAAAGCATAATACTATAGCAGTTGTTTCGGACGGTTCGGCTATATTAGGGCTTGGTAATTTAGGGGCTTTAGCGGCTATTCCCGTAATGGAGGGTAAGGCGGCTATATTCAAGGAGTTTGCTGGCGTTGATGCCTTTCCAATATGCCTAGACACTCAGGATACCGAAGAAATTATCAAGGCTGTTAAACAAATTGCACCGGTTTTTGGTGGTATTAACCTAGAAGATATCTCGGCACCACGATGTTTTGAAATCGAAGAACGTTTACGCAAAGAATTATCGATCCCGGTTATGCACGATGACCAGTGGGGGGCTGCGACGGTGGCTTTGGCTGGGCTAATTAATTCTATTAAACTTACTAATCAAACCAAGGAAGCTGTTAAAGTTGTAATTAGTGGTGTTGGTGTGGCTGGTGTGGCCACGGCACGTTTATTGTTAGCTTATGGGATAAATAATATTCTATATTGTGACAGCCAAGGTATTATTCATAGCGGTCGAGATAGCTTAACCAAAGAAAAACAGGAACTACTAGATGGTAGTACTGCCAAATCATTCGAAGGTGCGCTTGCCGATGCTGTTAAAGGCGCTGATGTGTTTATTGGTCTGTCTAAACCAGGGTTGTTAACTAAAGATATGGTTCGTTCGATGTCAGCCAAGCCGATTATATTTGCACTTTCCAACCCAACTCCTGAAATAATGCCGGACGAGGCGTATGAGGCTGGGGCATTTATTGTTGGGACTGGTCGAAGCGATTTTCCAAATCAATTAAATAACTCGATTGTTTTCCCTGGTGCTTTTAAAGGTATGTTAGATGCTAATATCCCTCAGTTTAAGATAGAAATGTTTAGTGCTATTGCTCAAGCGGTGGCCGATTCCGTAACTGATTTATCGCCCAAAAAGATATTGCCGACTATGTTTGATAGAAGTGTGGTCACTGTTGTTTCCGAGACCATACAGAGGTATAAATAGCGTAGAATAAACAACATAGCACGCTAGATGTAGTGTAGTCTATACTCATTGTGCTAAAATGAAATTCCATAGGGGTACAAGAGGTGTATGAGGGAAAAACAAAAATATATATTTGTAACTGGAGGTGTTTTGTCTGGGGTTGGAAAGGGCGTTACTGCCGCTAGTATTGGTGCTGTCCTGCAGGCCAAAGGCGCTAAAGTCTCGATCCAAAAATGTGATCCATATCTGAATGTAGATGCGGGTCTGTTAAACCCCAGAGAACACGGTGAATGTTTCGTCACTAAGGACGGGGCTGAAACTGATTTAGACTTAGGCCATTACGAACGTTTCCTAGATATCGAACTAACTCAAAAGAGCGCTACTTTGGCAGGTAGGCTTCTTTTTGATTTGATCGCTGATGAGCGCGCTGGTAAGTTTGGCGGCAAGACCGTTCAGTTAATACCTCACCTCACCCAATCTATTCAGCAGACCATATTACAAGCAGCTGATGGCAGCGATTTTCATATTGTTGAAATTGGCGGTACGGTTGGGGATTATGAAGGCCTTAGCTTTGTCGAAGCGATCCGAGAATTTTCTCAAAAAGTCGGCCGCAGTAATTGTTTATTCATACATGTTGTCTACGTTCCATTTATTTGCACTAGTAAAGAGTTCAAAACCAAACCAGCTCAGAATGCCCTAAATGACCTACGTGGGTTCGGTATTGTGCCGGATGCTGTGGTTGTTAGAACTGATTATCCGGCGCCCGATAGTGTTGCGGACAAGATTAGTCTATTCGGTGGTGTTGCCAAAGAAAATATTATTATGATGCCGAACGCTGATACGGTTTTTCGCGTACCGCTAATTTTGGCGAAAAGTGGATTTAGTAAATTATTATCCGATTTTTCGGGACTGCACAAAAAGCCTAATCTAGCGGCTTGGGAAAAGATCATCAACCAACAAATGAGTAAGCCTGAAAAAACAGTCACAGTTGGCTTGGTGGCTAAATATATCGATAACGAAGATACTTATATTTCAGTAATCGAGGCCTTAAAGGCAGCAGCCTGGCATGAAAAAGTAGGGTTGAAAGTCAAATGGGTTAATGCCGAAACTGCGACTAAAAAAGATTTTAAAAAAGTTGATGCGATTTTAGTGCCTGGTGGTTTTGGTGCCCGTGGTGTCGAAGGCAAGATAGCCGCAGCGCGTTATGCCTTAGATAATAATGTGCCTTATTTGGGGCTATGTTTGGGCTTGCAGGTAGCAGTTATTGCAGCAACTAGAAAAGCGGGGCAAGATGATGCCAATAGTACCGAATTCGCTCCGAAATGTAGCTGTGATGTTGTCTATATTATGGATGGTCAAGCCGGTAAAGAATCAACCGGCGGTACGTTGCGACTAGGTGATTATCCAGCCAGACTCGTCAAAGGCTCGTTAGTTGAAAAGGTTTATGGAACTACTAAAGTCACCGAACGCCATCGTCATCGATACGAGGTTAATCAACAATTTTTATATGAAATTAGTAAGGGTGGGTTAGTAGTTAGTGGTACTTCGCCGGACGGTAGTTTAGTCGAATTTATTGAAGCACCACAGAATGATTATTTTATCGCTACTCAAGCTCATCCTGAATTTCGTTCGCGGCCAATCAGGCCATCTCCGTTATTTGTTGGTTTGATCAGGGCAAGTCTAAAAAATAAATAATAGGGAAGGTTATAAGTATTTTATGCAAAATCCATTTGATAATGCAATGACACAACTAGATAAAGTCGCCAAAATAAGGAACTTCGGTGATGAGTTCATATTGAGACTAAGGCAGCCAGATCGTGATATTAGGGTATCTATTCCTGTCAAAATGGATGACGGGTCACTCAAAATATTTGAAGGCTATAGGGTTGAATATAACAACACCATGGGGCCCTACAAAGGCGGTATCAGATACCACCAGAACACTGAAATAAATGAAGTCAAAGCTCTAGCGTTTTGGATGGTGTTAAAATGTTCCGTTGTCGGTATTCCAATGGGTGGCGGTAAAGGCGGAATTACAGTTAATCCAAAGGAATTGTCTAAGGGTGAATTAGAGCGACTTTCGCGTGGTTGGATACAAAAGCTTTCAGATAATCTAGGGCCAAACAAGGATGTGCCAGCTCCGGATGTTAATACTACACCTGAAATAATGGCTTGGATGGCGGATGAGTTTGCCAAAATAACTGGCGATAAAACCGGTGCGGTTATTACAGGTAAGCCAGTTGGTCAAGGTGGTTCGTTGGGCCGTGATACAGCAACAGCCCAGGGTGGTTTTTATGCTTTTGAAGCGTTGCGACAAGAATTAGGCCTAGATGAAGGCTGTAGAGTTGCTATTGAGGGCTTCGGTAATGCCGGTGCGAATGCTGCTGTAATTTGGGACAGGGCTGGCTATAGCGTTGTTGCTATTTCCGACTCCAAAGGTGGTATCTACAACCCAGATGGTCTAGATATAGCAAAGTTAACAGATCATAAAAAGAATACCGGTTCGGTTCTAGGCTTTTCGGGCGGTACAGATATAACTAACGAGGAGTTGGTAGGCGTTGATTGCGATTTGCTTATCCCAGCTGCATTCGAGAATACTATAACCGAAGCTAACGCCGATAAAATCAAAGCCAAGGCTATTTTAGAACTAGCTAACGGCCCTGTTTCGCCAAAAGCGGACGAGATACTATTCCAAAAGAATATTCCTATCGTGCCAGATATATTAGCAAATTCCGGCGGTGTAACTGTATCTTATTTTGAATGGGAGCAGAACCTTAGCGGTGATAGTTGGACTGAGAAGGAAGTATTTGATAAACTCCGCACGATGATGGCAAGTTCGGCTAATAAAATATCCGAAAAAGCCAAAGAATCGCAAACCAGCTTACGCATGGGGGCATTTATCGCGGCGCTCGATACAATCAAAGCGGCTTTGTAACCGGTTTTCACGGTATTTTGCTATAATACTGAGAGTAATGGATAAGGTTTCTCTAATAATCTCGGAAATAATACATCAACTGTTTGATATTGATCAGGCGGCTCAATTGAGCCGTCCTGATCCGCAGTTTGGTGATTATTCAACTAATGTGGCTATGCAGTTGGCTGGAAAATTAGGTAAAAACCCACGTGATATTGCCGAGCAGTTAGCTAGCAAGTTACGTGAAGTTGGTGATTTCTCAGAAGTAACCATAGCTGGCCCTGGCTTTATAAACCTAAAAGTCAAGGACAGTACGTTAACGTCAGAGCTTGAAAATATCATCAGTAGTCCTACTAACTACGGTAAATCACAAATCTATAGTAGTAAGGTGGTCGTAACTGAATATTCTGATCCGAACCCATTCAAGGTTCTGCATGTTGGCCATTTTTATACCAGTGTTATCGGCGATGCTATATCGAATTTAATTGAATATGCCGGCGGCAAAGTTCATCGAGTTAATTTTGGTGGTGATGTTGGCCTACATGTCGGAAAAACGATGTGGGCAATAATCAATAAATTAGGTGGTGAAAACCCTGAAAAATTAGCCGAAATAGACGAAAAAGGTCGCTCGGAATGGATGGCAGCCTGTTATGTCGAAGGCACTAGAGCTTACGAGGACGACGAGAAATCGAAATCGGAAATTATTTCTATAAATAAAAAAGTGTATCAACTACATACCGACAACGATCATGAATCGACTTTTGCGCAAATTTATTGGACATGTCGAACTTGGAGTTACGATTACTTTAACGCGTTTTATAAACGAATCGGTACTACATTTGAAAAATATTATCCAGAGAGCGAAACTGCGGCATTAGGTTTAGCGACAGTTATTGAACAAAAAAATAATGGTGTATATCAGGACAGCGATGGGGCGGTTGTGTTCAAGGGCGAGCCTTATGGACTGCATACTCGTGTTTTTATAAACAGCGAAGGGTTGCCGACCTACGAAGCCAAAGATGTCGGACTTAGTATCAAAAAATGGCAAGATTACGAATTTGATGAATCTATAATTATCACCGGCAACGACATTATCGAATACATGAAAGTCGTCTTGAAAAGCATCGAGCAATTCAAGCCAGAGCTAACGGCTCGAACTAAACATATAACACACGGCAATATTAAATTAGCCGGTAGTGTCAAAATGAGCAGTCGAAAAGGCAATTTTTTGCGTGCAACTGATGTACTCGACATGGTAGCTGACGAAAATGAGGCAGTACAAGGAAACCGCAACGAAGAGCCAGTGCTGGGTGCTATAAAATATGCCTTTTTGAAATTCCGTATTGGGGCTGACAGTGTGTTCATACCGCAAGAGTCTGTAAGTTTACACGGTAATAGCGGACCTTATCTGCAATATTCACTTGCTAGAGCAAATTCGGTTTTGCAAAAGTTGGGTGATATTAACTCGACTATCGAAATGACGGACGATCAATATACCCAATACGAAAGAACCCTAATATTCAAGCTCACGGAATATCCTGATGTAATAGCCCAGGCTACAGTCGAGTTCTCTCCGCACTATTTATGTACTTATTTGTACGAGCTAGCCCAAGTTTTCAATCGTTTCTACGAGAATAGCAAAGTTATTGGTGATGATAGAGAACAGTTACGATCGCGTTTAGTTAAGGCCTATACTATAGTGCTTGGGAACGGCCTGAGAGTATTAGGTATCCCGACTCCAGAACGTATGTAATATACGAATGATATAATATTTTATACAAAAGATAAGAGGATTTTATGCCAGCATCCAAGAAACAATCAATCCGTAAATCAAAAATAATCAAGGCTGCACAGCAAATTAATATTAGGCCGATCACTATCGTTAAGGCTGGTGGGTCGCAACTAAGGGCTTTTATGGACTTTATCCGTACTCAGGGCGTAGTTGGTTTGGCTGTTGGTTTAGTATTGGGTGGTTCTGTTAGCGTTTTGGTGAAATCGCTAGTCGATAATGTCGTTATGCCACCGCTCGGATTGTTATTGGGCTCGGCCGAGGGCCTAAAAGGACTAAACTGGGCTATAGGTAAAACCAACGGTGGTCAGGCAGCGGTGCTACATTATGGGGTGTTTCTGAATGATTTTATCAACTTTATCGTCATTGCTTTAGTAATTTATTTCATCGTTAAATTACTAAGGTTCGATAAAATAGACAAGCCAAAACAATAATATGGCCAAGAAAAATACAAAATCCGACCGGATTCTATGGATCGATCTAGAAATGACCGGGCTATTGTCGCCAGTTGACGATCTAATTTTGGAGGTTGCGGCAATTGTAACTGATTGGGATTTCAAGGAAATTGCAACTTATCAAGGGGTGGTCGGCAGCAAGTCGGCAGCAGTTCGTAAACGTATGGTTATTAACGCATCGTTTTGGGATGCTCATCCTGATTCTCGTGACGGGCTACTGGCGCAAAATGAAACTGGCAAATCTTCGTCAAAAATAGAAACCGAGCTACTCGATTTTATAAACGCTCATTTCAAGGCTGATGCGCCAGTCTTACTAGGCGGTAATTCAATCCACATGGACAGGCGATTCATCGTAGCAAAGTGGCCTAAGCTAGATGCGCGCCTACATTATCGTATGTTGGATGTTAGCGCCTGGAAGGTTGTTTTTGAAAACAAGTTCAAGAAAAAATATGCAAAACCCGATGCGCATCGTGCCCTTGATGATATTCGCGGCAGCATCGAAGAGTTGAAATATTACCTTACAAAGGTCAAGTAGTGCTACAATAACAGCATAATGTTAGAGGTGAAACTTCGCCGTAATAGCTTTCTAATCTTTTTAGTATTAATGACGTTTTTGTTGATTGGCGGCTCCGCGCTTGCTTTGTTATGGACGACAAAACCTAGCGTTACTGACTCTATTGAAAAAACTCAAATTGTTAAAAAAGTTGCTCAACCAAAAACGATATCGTCGAACGTACTGTTTTTGGGTAATACATTCTGGGGTAGGTATATTAATGACTGGTCGATGGCTAGCCCATTGAAATATAGCTATCCGTTCTCGCGGCTGAACGAGTTCAATCGTGATCAGTATGATGCTTGGATTTCAGGTATTGAATGCCCACTTGTAGCGGGCGTTAATATGACGTCAGCCGAAGAGGATAGTACGTTGCAATTCAATTGTTCACCGAGTTATTTACCCGAAGCGGCTAAATGGTTCACGGCATTTACGCTCGCTAATAATCATACGGATAATCAGGGGGCTGATGGGTTTACGGAAACCAAGCAGCAACTTGATAAAAACAATATTCAATATTTTGGCAACTATGATCCAAAAGTAATAGGTGATATTTGCGAAGTGATCGGGCTACCGGTCATGGTAGCGAATGATGACAAAACGACAACGAAAGGTAAGCTGCCGATTGCGGTGTGCAGTTACCACGGTATATTTCAGATACCGCCACCCGAATCGGTGGCCGAAATACAAAAATACAGTCCTTACATGCCCGTTATAGCTATGCCACATATGGGCGCGGAATATAAATCGGCACAAGACCAGATCAAAACTGATTTTTACCGAAGTTTGATTGATGGTGGCGCCAATATTGTTCTAGGTGACCACCCGCATTGGATTCAGCCCGCCGAGAGCTACAAAGGCCATCTGATCGTCTATTCGATGGGTAATTTCATGTTTGATCAGCAGGATACTCTCGAAGTGGTGCGTTCGGCTGGGATTAGGGTTGTGATGAAAACTAACGATCAAAGTTCGTCACTACTTAAAAAGTGGTTGAACCTGGGCGAAACTTGCGTAAAGTTTAAGGATGATTGTTTGGCCCAGGTCGCAGAGCAGGGACTTACTAAACTTAATATTAGTTATCAATTCGGAGTTGTTGGTACGAATGATGCCGACAAGATCGTAAAACCGGCAACAGCTCAGCAACAAACCGACATTTTGCAGAGGTTAAAATGGCAATCCGCCATGGATAATTTGCAAGCGCCATACAGTAGCCTGTAGAATAGGGCTATGACACATACTGAAATTCATGAATACCTATTAAGTTTTCCAAACACTTGGTTGGATTTTCCGTTTGGCGAGAGCACTTCGGTCTATAAAATCGGGCATGCCGAGAACGGTGGTGGTAGGATGTTCGCTCTCATCGCCGAGGGGACCAAGCCGCTTCGGATTAGTCTAAAATGCGATCCGCTACTAGCTGAAAAATTACGCGAAGATTACGAAACGGTCTTGCCTGGTTATCACCTGAACAAAAAACATTGGAATACGATTATCTGCACCGGCCAAGTGCCAGATGATGAGTTAAAAAGTTTGATATCGCTCAGTTACCGTCTAGTTGACGGTGAGCCATCCGAACTTTAGCTACTAACTATTAGCTGCGTTGAAGTCTGCGAACTGTTTTTGAATCGGAGTTAAGTTAGTTATAGCATCGTTCAGATAACTTTTTAGATCTTTGTTGTTAGTATTACCATTAATTTGTCGCATCAGTGTTATTACGGTATCTAATCTATAGGCCATCTCGCGGGCGTAGGTTCGATCATAGACTGCGTTCAGTCGAGCATCTTCGAGTGTAGATAATAGATCCGTGTTCGATTCGGCAGTGGTTATTTTTTTATCCAGTTTTGTTATATCTATACCATCCTTGGCCAGGATAGGAGTGATGTCGCGAACGGTATTGGTCAGATATAATTTTAGATTACTGTTAAAAGCGCGTAATTGAGTACTTTTGATATTAGTTGTCGCACTATCGGCGGTGTTAGCGGTTGTTGTTAGGCGGGCTGCTAATAACTCGGTCGATTTAGGCTGGCTAGAGGCGACTGTTAGTATAATCGTCAATAATATAGCGATACCTAGGGCAGCGCCTAAAAATATTGGCTTTTTGAATAGATTATTCACCTTTGGTGGCGCTTTTGGTGCGATTTGGTTTAAATAATCCAGAGATGGTGTTGGTTGGTTACTATTAGGATACATACTCCTGTTATTTAACCATAATCGGCTTTAATACTCAAATTTAGTCGTCTTTTTGTTGGTTGTTTTGAGTTATCTCTTAACAGAGGTATAATAGTGACATGCAAGATGCCAAGGAAGAAGTGCGGGCTAGGCTCAACATTGAGGATGTAATTGGTGATTATGTCCAGCTGAAGCGTGCCGGGCGTAACTTTAAGGGCACCAGTCCTTTTACTAGCGAAAAAACACCTAGTTTCTACGTTAGCCCAGATAAACATATCTGGCATGATTTTTCATCCAATAAAGGCGGTGATGTCTTTGCGTTTGTTATGGAAGTTGAGGGTATAGATTTTCGGGCGGCATTAGAACATTTAGCACGCAAAGCAGGTGTCGACTTGTCGATTTATGACAGTAAGGGTAACCAAGAAATTGCTCGACTGAAAAAACGATTGCTAACCGCGTTAGATCTAGCCGCTAATTATTATCAGCAAAGCCTAATAAAGAACCAGCATGCTTTGGAGTACGTTTTCAAGAAGCGTAGTTTGAGCAAACAGATTGTCCAAGATTTTAGGATTGGGTATGCGCCAACTAGTGGCGATGCCCTGGTTCAATTCATGGCTAAAAAAGGTTTTACGGCGCACGAATTAACTCAGGCGGGATTAACTAATCGTTTTGGTGGTGATTTATTCCGTGGTCGTATGACTGTGCCTCTGATGGATGGTACGGGGCAGGTGATTGGCTTTACTGGACGTATTATCGTTGATGACCCAAATGCTCCAAAATATTTAAACACGCCCCAAACTTTACTTTATGACAAAGGTCGCCACGTTTTCGGGCTATCGCAGGCCAAAGAGGCGATTCGAGCCAATGATTACGCAGTGATCGTTGAAGGCAATCTAGACGTTATTAGTAGCCATCAGGTTGATATATCGCAGGTTGTGGCTACGGCTGGAACAGCTATGACCGAGAACCATCTGCGAGCCTTAGTTCGCCTTAGTAATCACGTGCGATTAGCATTTGATGGCGATAAAGCTGGCCTAGCTGCTACCGAGCGGGCTATCCCGATAGCTCAGAGTGTCGGTATCGACCTGACGATAGTATCCATGCCCGAAAGTGCCAAAGATCCCGATGAATTAATCAAACAAGACCCGAAATTATGGTTGCAGGCGATTGAAGCATCCGAACCGGCTGTTGATTGGTTGTTGAGACAATATTCACTGCGCGAAGATTTGAAAGCCGCAGCCGGTAAACGTCGATTTACCACGGCGGCATTGGATGTGGTGCGTATGTTGCAGGATTCGGTCGAGCAAGAACATTATATTGCCAAGATTGCCGAATATAGCGATTCCTCAACTGAGGCATTAAAGGAAAAGATGAGCAGTGGTGGCGAAAACTCTCAAAAAGTATACAGAAAATCTGCTCAACAATTCGAGACTGTTCAAAATTCGTTATCTTATCAGGATAATTTATTAGCGGTTGCCTTAATCGACGGTGCTACCCATGATCTATTCCGTCAGTTTGACCCTAGCGCGCTAGTCGGTGAAGAACGGCAGGCGGTTGCTAGGTATTTAGCTGATAATGGTGGTAAATCTGTCAAAGATACACCCGAACAGTTGCAAGATTACGATATCTATGTAAAGATACTACTATTAAAGGCCGACGCTCGCTATGCTGACTGGAACGACCAAGATCGTTACTTTGAAACAGCTCGATTGCTCCGCCAGGTTACCAACGAAAACAAGAAAAAACAAAAAGACATTCTAACTAATGAACTGCGCGATGCAGAGACCTTGGGCGATGATGTCTTGGCAAATGAGATTCGTGCCAAACTAAATAAACTCATAAAGGAGATACAAAGTGGTCAAAGATAACGAAGAAGGAATTGTAATCGACCCGAACCTAATTGATGCGGATGGTTTTTCACTAAGTGATCTAGAAGAACCCGCACCTGATGAGTTGAAGGACGAAGAGGAAGATGACGAGAATACCCTTAATAAGGGTCAATATTTCGACGATGCTAGTGACGATAGTGTCCGTTTGTATTTGCGCGAAATTGGTAAAATTCCACTACTTAACTCCGAAGAAGAGTTAGCTCTAGCTAAACGAGTCGTTGAAGGTGATAAAAAAGCCAAAGACAAAATGGCCGAAGCTAATATGCGTTTAGTAGTTTCGATTGCTAAACGTTATAGTGGTCGTGGGCTTGATTTCCTAGACTTAATCCAAGAGGGTAACACGGGTTTGCTGCGTGCAGTTGAAAAATTCGATCCAGACAAGGGCTTTAAGTTTTCAACCTATGCTACTTGGTGGATTCGCCAGGCGATCACACGTGCTATTGCTGACCAAGCCAGAACGATTCGTATTCCAGTTCACATGGTTGAGACTATTAATAAATTGCTACGTACCCAGCGCCGTATGACTCAGGAATTAAACCGCGAGCCAACCATCGAAGAATTGGCTGTCGAGCTTGAAATGGAACCTGCCAAAGTCGAATATGTTATCAAGATTAAACAAGACATCACATCGCTAGATGCCGGTGTTGGTCGCGATGGTGAGGATGAGGATTCAGTACTCGGTGATTTCATTGAGGATGGCGACAGCGCCACTCCAGAAGAATCAGCCACTTCGCAGCTGCTAAAAGAACAGGTTCAATCAGTTCTATCGACACTTTCTGATCGTGAACAAAAAATTGTTAAAATGCGATTCGGTCTAGAAAATGGCAAAAGCCACACCCTAGAAGAGGTGGGTCGTGAATTTGCTGTTACTCGCGAACGTATTCGCCAAATCGAAGCCAAGGCGTTAGCTAAGCTGCGTAAACACAAAGATGCCAAAAAATTACACGAGTATCTGGGTTAGGTAATAAATAAAAACTCCGCCGGAATGGGCGGAGGTTTTATTTATTCGTAAAATTCAGTTTCGTTTAGTATATCGTCAACTTGTTGATGCAAATGGTCCATGCTGCCGTTATTTATAATGAAGTGATCGGCAATAGCTATCGGTCCGCCTTTTTCTAGATTCTCAATTTCAGACCAGTCACGTTCGTTAGCTTCGGTGTCGGTAAACGGTCGTTCCGGGCGATTAGCGAGGCGGTGATGGCGAAGATGCTTTGGTGCTACGACGGCCACGACCGAAAATTCACCTGGGAATTCACGCTTCATAATTTTGTATTCTGTCCAAGAATATAATCCGTCGGCGACGATTCGGTGTTGACCGGCATCAATTAGGTCATGGATTTGGCTTATGATGCGCTTGACCACAAAATCTTTACCTTCTTTTTCACGGATTTCTTCACGGAATATTTGTTGGCTTTCGGGTGTGATCTCGACACCGGCTTTATCCATTGCCGCATAGAGGACTCCTCCAAAATAAACTTTAGGGTAGCCTTTTTCGGCAATATAATCAACAACTGAACTTTTACCAGCGCCAGAAAGGCCGACGATGGCTACGATTTTAATGTTTTTATTGATAGTCATATCAGTTATTGTAGCAGATTATCACTGACGATTGCGGTATACTAATAGTATGACAAAACGTTTGGCTGTGATTGATGGTAAATCGGTTTTTTATCGTGGTTATTATTCTATGCCGAATTTATCAATGGCCGACGGCACGCCTACAGGTGGTGTTTACGGGTTTGCTAGTCTAGCGATTGAGCTGATCAAAAAGCTCGAACCCGACTATGTGGCAGTAGCTTGGGATAAAAAAGACACAAATATTCGCAAACGCCGTGAGATATATCCCGAGTATAAAGCTGGTCGTAAAAAGGCGCCTGATGACTTTTACGAGCAAATTCCTATCTTGCACGAGCTGCTCGAGGCTTTTGGCTGGCCATTATACGAGCTAGACGATTATGAGGCTGATGATATATTAGGAGCTTTTGCTAAGGAAGCGACCGAAAGAGGTATTGAGACTTGTTTGCTAACTAGTGATTTGGATGCTCTGCAACTTATCGGGCCTATGACCAAGGTTTATGCACTGAAGAACGGTCTATCTAACCTGGAAGAGTTTGATGTCGAATATTTTGAAAAAAAATACGGCATCGGGGTTGAACAGTTCCTGGATCTGAAATCATTAGCTGGGGATTCATCGGATAATCTACCGGGCGTACCCGGTATCGGTGATAAAACTGGCATCCAGCTATTGCAGCAGTTTGGTAATTTAGATGATATTTATGATCATCTGGACGACATTAAACCCACGGTCGCTAAAAAACTGATTGCTGGTAAAGAGCTGGCATATATGACAAAAAAAATAGCGCGAATTTGGGTTGATGCCCCAGTTAAACTCGATTGGGATGTTGCTGATGTTAATGATACTGATCTGGATAAGGTTGCGGCGATTTTAAAACGACTAGAGTTTTCATCGCTCGTAAAACGCCTGCCAAAACATATGCAGGCTAACGAATCGGCCAGCGAAGTCATTGATACCAGGGTTAAACCTAATCTATTAACGGAAACACCCTGGCCAGACAGCCTGATGGTAAATGCCCCAATTGTTCTATATGTTGATGACGACACATTATGGCTATCGACTGATCAAAAAACGATTTCACAAACTAGAATTAGCAATCTAGATCGTAGTGTTTGGCGTGTTTTTGAATTAGCAACGGTGATTGGTTATGACACTAAGATTCTATATCATCAGTTGGCCGATCAAAATGTCATGGTGAAATTTAGTGAATTGCACGACATAAACCAGTCGACATTTTTACTCGATCCGCTAAGGCGTGACAGATCACTGGCTGGCTTAGTTGGATATGATATTGATTCGCCGCAAATCGCCGTAGCTGCGATTTGGCATGTATATAATCAACAAATTGAATTATTCAAGGCCGAGCCAAAGTTAGCTAGTGTAGCGCACGGCTTAGACTTTCCTCTGACTCATATTCTATTTTCTATGGAAAATCGTGGCATACGGATTGATCCGAAAATATTAGATTCAATGAGCAAAGAACTGGGCGATGAACACAAAAAGCTTGAACAAGAAATGTTTGCAATGGTCGGCTACGAGTTTAATATTGGTAGCCCAGCTCAATTATCGGAAGTTCTGTTTACTAAATTACAATTACCGACTGGCGGTATAAAAAGAGGCAAAACAGGGTTTAGTACTGGCCAAAAAGAGTTGGATAAATTACGCGGACAACATCCAATTATTGAACTAATTGAACGAACCAGGGAACTGGCTAAACTCAAAAATACCTATGTCGACACGTTGCCAAAACTTGCTGACGAAAATAATCGAATTCACACTACATTTAATCAGGATGTAGTTAGTACTGGTCGCCTGAGCAGTACTAACCCTAATTTACAGAATATTCCAATCAAAACTGAATTAGGTAGGCGGATTCGCGAAGCTTTTGTGGCCGACGGTGGCAAGGTATTTGTTAGCGCTGATTACTCACAATTTGAACTTCGTTTAGCAGCAGTCCTGGCGGATGATCATAATATGATCAATGATTTTAATAGCAATGTTGATATCCATACTAAAACCGCTAGTGAAGTTTACGGCATACCGATGGATGATATCACGAAAGCCCAACGGCGTAACGCCAAAGTTATTAACTTCGGAGTTTTATACGGTATGAGCCCGCACGGTTTGAGTGCGGCTACTGGCATGAACTTTACCGAATCTAAAAAATTCATTGATGAATATTTTGAATTACGTCAACCAATCCGTAAGTATATCGATAAAACTATCGAGGATGCTCGCATCAAAGGTTATGTCGAAACTTATTTTGGCCGTCGTCGTCCGACACCAGATGTGCTCAGTAGTAATTTTATGGTTCGGGCTTCGGCTGAACGGGCTGCGGCTAATATGCCGATCCAAGGCACCGAGGCTGATATTATGAAATTAGCCATGATTAGGGTTGATAAGAAATTAGCTGGGTTAGGCGAACAGATTTTGCAGGTTCACGATAGTATCTTGGTTGAATGTCCAGCCGAGAATGCCGATAAAGTTGCCGATGTATTACGGGATACGCTTGAAAATATCATTCCAGAGCTCGGGATTAGATTAAAAGTTGATGTCAATATTGGCAAGAATTGGGGAGTGTTATAAATGACCGATCTAAATGTAAAAATAACGAAACTCAAAGAAAATGCAATTCTGCCAGCTTACCAAACTGAACACGCCGCTGGTATGGATTTGCATGCCTGTTTGGATACATCGGTAATTGTTCAGCCGATGGAGAGAGTAAATATACCGACTGGCTTATCGATTGAACTGCCACCTGGCTATGAATCGCAAATTAGGGCTCGCAGTGGTATGAGTATTAAATACGGTATGACTATGGTTAATGGTGTTGGCACGATCGATGGTGATTATAGGGGAGAATACGGTGTCCTAATGATTAACTTGGGTAGTGAACCGTTTGTGATTGAACCTGATATGCGCGTCGCCCAACTGGTGATTGCGAAATATGAACATGTGGCTTGGGACCAAGTTGATTCACTTAGCCAAACCGAACGTGGGTCTGGTGGTTTTGGTAGCACGGGCGATGTTTTAAATAATAAAAAGGATTAATTCATGGCTATAAAGGCAATTATTTTTGACTGTTTCGGTGTATTGATTACTTCGGGGCGTAATTTATTATATCAATCCTACCCACACCTCATATCTAGTATAAGTGATTTAGAGCACCAATCGGATTACGGTATGATCTCGCATCAACAATTCGATATCGCTATGGCCGAATTGATTGGTATAACGCCCGAAGAGGTTAGATCGCGTTATTATGATGTGAATTCACAAAACAAAGCAGCTATCGATTGGGCGCGCGAATTAAAAACATCAAACCAATATAAAATAGGTATGCTCAGTAATGTTGGTCATGGTTGGCTGGACAAAACTCTGATTGCAGGTAACGAAGATCTATTTGACGAGATAATTATATCTGGTGATGTCGGTATGGTTAAGCCTGAAGTAGCTATATTCGAGTTGACGGCCAATAAACTAGGTGTCGAGCCATCGGAATGTGTGATGATCGATGATATGGCGGTTAATATTGACGGAGCTGTTAGTGCTGGTATGCAAGGTATTATATTTAACACTGTCCAACAGGCAAAGGTTGAGTTAGCTAGGCTTATGAGAATAAACAATGCCTGAATTGCCCGAAGTCGAGACTGTCAAACGCGGACTGCAACGGTTAATTGTCGGACGTAAAATTGTGTCCGTTAATCACGATAATCCCAAAAGTTTTCCTAATGCCGCGGCTGATGTTAAAAATTTTTTAGTCAATGCTGATGTTAGTGAAGTTCGCCGTCGCGCCAAGGTTTTATTAATTGATTTATCGACGAATTACACATTAGTGATTCATCTCAAAATGACTGGGCAGCTAGTATTCGTAGATGATAACTCGCGATTTGGGGCAGGGCACCCAAATGACAGTTTAATTAATAATTTACCGGACAAATCAACGCGTGTGACCTTCGATTTTACTGATGGCTCGCATTTATATTTCAATGATCAACGTAAATTTGGTTGGGTTAGACTATTACCAACACCCGAAGTACCTAATATAGATTTTATGAAAAAGGTTGGTCCCGAACCACTTGAAGCCAATTTTAACGCTATGGAATTTATTAGTCGGTTTAAGCGTCGACCTAGAACTAGCATTAAGGCCGCTATATTAGACCAGACGGTGATTGCTGGTGTCGGTAATATATACGCCGATGAGTCGCTGTGGGGCGCCAAGATTCATCCAAAACGTTTAGTTGAATCTATTACCGACCAAGAATTTAAGGATCTATACACAGAGGTTCGTGCGGTTATGAACCTGTCAATCGAAAAGGGCGGTAGTACTAATCATAATTACGTTAACGCCGAGGGTAAAAAAGGTAGTTACATGGATTTTGCCCGTGTTTTTAGGCGCGAAGGTTTGCCTTGTCCGCGTTGTGGCACGGAAATAATTAAAATCAAAGTAGCGGGTCGCGGTACTCACATCTGTCCGCATGACCAACGGCTTTAGGCTATACTAAATACAATGATTACTTTGTTGGTTGGTAAAAACTCTTTCGAAATTGAACGTGCCTTGGCTGAAATCAAAAGCGATTTTATAGGTGAATCCGAAAAGATTGATGGCAACGATCTGAATCTGGCGCGGTTGCCAGATATTTTAATGGGCGTGAGTCTGTTCGCTGAAAAGCGATTATTGATAGTCAGGGGACTTAGCGAAAATAAAGCCGTTTGGACGGTTTTCGGTGATTGGCTGGATAAAATATCTGATGATATTCATTTAGTTTTGATCGAGCCAAAACCTGATAAGCGCACTACGACCTTTAAGACCTTAAAAGATAATGCCGTGGTTCGGGAATTTCAGCCATGGTCTGATCGCGACACCGCCAAAGCCGAGCAGTGGGTTATTTCAGAAGCCAAGAAACTAGGTTTTGTATTGGATAGGAAAAGTGCTCTAATTTTAGTGCAGCGTGTTGGTATTGATCAGTGGCAATTATTCCACGCCCTCGAAAAGTTAGCCATGGTTGACGATATTTCAGAGGTAACTATCAAAAATATCATCGATGCCAATTTAACTGAAAACGTCTTTAACCTTTTTGAAACAGCCCTAAGCGGTCGCATTGATGATTTAGTGCAAATGATACGAGTGTTAGAACAATCTGATGATGTTTATCGTTTGTCGGCACTATTATTCAGTCAGGCTTTTCAACTAGCGGCGATTGTATCGGCAACGGATTCGGATAATATCGCCAAGGATTTTAGCATTCATCCCTATGTTGTTTCGAAATTAACGCCGATTGCTAAGCGAGTAGGCAAGGGTGGTGTTAGTAAAATAATCTCGATTTTAACCGAGGTTGATGATGATATGAAATTATCAAAGACCGACCCGTGGCTATTAGTCGAGCGTGCCCTGATTAAAATCGCGAATATCTAATCTAAGTTATAATGGTACTTATGAAACGAGTCTTAAATATGCGCGCAGGTGACGGATCACGCGAATAATTGCTAGGTGGTGTAGATCGAATTTGTGGTAAAACCGAGGGCAGGATTGATTATCATAATGAAAATTATGACGACTCGATTCACTGTTTTTATAATATAATCTAAGCAATGAAAATAAATATAACTATCAAGCCCAACAGTACTAAAGGCCCGCTAATCGAACCGCAGTCTGATGGATTATTGATTGTTTATATTCGGGAAGTGGCGGCGGATGGTCGGGCAAATGAAGCTTTGATTAAATTACTGTCGAAATACTATGGCGTGCCAAAGTCGCGGGTGAAAATAATCCGTGGGCATACCAGCCGGCATAAAATAGTCGAAATCGACAAATAAAACAGCCCCGAGGTGGGGCTGTTTGTCCCTCTATGAAGGGGATTATTTAGCAGCTTTTTTAACAGCTGGTTTTTTAGCTACGGTCTTTTTTACGGCAGGTTTAGCAATTATTTTTTTAGCAGCGACTTTAGTGGTAGCTGGTTTAGCTTCGGCTTTTGGAGCTGCCTTAGTAGTTTCTTTCTTAGCAGAGGCTAGTTTAACACCTGCGTTTTTAGCAACTTTTGATAGTCGTGATTTACGACGAGCAGCCGTGTTTTTCTTGATTAGACCTTTTTTAACAGCAGTGTCAATTTCGCTATAAGTAGCACCTAGAGTTTTAGCGCTAGGCTTTGCGACGAAAGCTTTGCTGGCTTCTTTGATGTCGTGTTTAATGCCGACGTTTCGTGCGCGGCGTTTAATAGTTTGTTTGGCGCGCTTGATAGCTGATTTAATGATTGGCATGTTGCTTCTTTACCTCTTTAAATAATAATACAATCAGTGAGTGATTATAAGGTAAAAACCTAAAATTGTAAAGAGCGCCACTATTATCCTATATGTAGTCGACCTGTTGACGAGTATGAAACACTTATGGTATATTATCATTAAATTCTAGACAAAATAAAAATCAGGAAAAATATCAATGAATGATGCTGACCTCAAGATAAAACAACAAATTGTCGACAAGATCAAAAGTTCGACCAATATTCTAATAACCGTCAGTCGCGACCCATCGGTCGATGATTTATCGGCAGCCCTCGGCTTGACGGCGCTTTTGAATAAACTAGATAAACATGCCACGGCTATTTTTAGCGGGGCAATTCCACCAGCTATTTCATTCCTAAACCCAGATAAGGTATTCGAGAACAGCGCCGACAGCTTACGTGATTTTATAGTTGCTTTAGATAAAGAAAAAGCCGACCATCTACGTTACAAAGTTGATGGCGATGTAGTGAAAATTTTTATTACGCCATATAAAACAACTATCACTAGTAATGATCTAGAATTTAGTCAAGGTGACTATAATGTCGAATTAGTATTAGCCTTGGGCGTTGCCAGCAAAGACCATCTAGATATGTCGCTAGAAGCCCATGGGCAGGTATTGCAAGATGTGACTATTGTCACATTTAGTGCTGGTGATAAATTTAGCCAACTAGGCAGTCTAGACTGGCATGACGGTTCTGCTAGTAGCCTAAGCGAGATGGTGGCTAATATTAGCGACAGTCTAAAAACTGACAAATCTCTATTAGACAAGCAAATTTCGACCTCATTATTAACCGGTATCGTAGCGGCTACTGATAGATTTAGTAATATATTGACATCTCCTAGCACGATGAACATTGCCGCTCAATTGATGGCGGCTGGGGCTGATCAGCAATTGATATCTACGCAGTTAAGAGAATCTCATGAGATAAATTCATCAGAAACTAGTGCTGATATCAGTACGGTTGCTACTAAAATCGCCAGCCCAGTTCCACAGGTTGTAACCGAACCATCGGTTTCGACATTACCCACGGGGGATTTGACTATAAACCATCAGTTGGAAAAAGCGGTTGATGTGCCGATTTCTTCAGTTGCGGTCCCGCCGATAAAACCCGAAGTTGTTGAAAATCATAATATAGAACCATTAATAATCCCAGCTACAACCCCAATTCCAGTTGCGGCTCCGGCACCGATATTGCCACCTGCTTCAACGATTGCGCCGCAAATTGCTACGACCATTCCCCGAGCTGCAGCCGAGCCATCACTAGGCGGTACATTAAACGCTACAGCCGAAGAAGCTGCCGAACAGGCTAGGCGCGATATAGAAGACCAACAAAATAAGACGATATTGTCTCATTCCTATTTAGGTGGTTCATCTACTTCCAACACCCCAATAAACAGCGCTGGACAGTCCGAGGATTCGTCGCAATCTGTTGATATATTTAGCAGTGGCCCAATGTCAAGTGCTCCGTCGGTTGTTGATTTACCTTTGCCCCCACCGCTGCCTGATTTTTCGACTTTGCCACCCCCAACAACAATGACAACAATGCCTACGATACCTATAGTAACGGCAGCATCGACCGTATCGACGGCTATGCCGGCTATGCCGAGCTTTGGCGCACCAGTAGTTGAACCGGTTACACCGATGACCAGTACGCTACCGCCATCAAACGCTAATGATCCTAGCCAATTTAGAATTCCTGGCCAATAGGGAACACTAACCCCGGCTGTTATACTGGGTGAGTATGCAAGACGGTATTTTACTAATTGATAAACCAGCTAATATGACTAGTTTTGGTGTGGTAGCTCGTGTGCGACGGGTTTTATCACAACAGCAAGGTAAGAAAGTCAAAGTAGGGCATACCGGCACGTTAGATCCTTTCGCAACCGGGCTAATGATATTGGTAATCGGCCAAGAATGTAAAAATGCTGGCTCTTACAGCAAACTCGATAAAATTTACGAAGCAACAATCCATCTAGGGCAAACTAGTACAACCGGTGACCCAGAAGGTGAGATTACTGATATTTCGGATAGAATACCTACTAAATCAGAAATCGATAAAACACTTACGGGCTTTACTGGCGAAATCACTCAACGTCCGCCGATTTATAGCGCCATTAAAATTAATGGTCAGCGGGCCTATAAACTGGCGCGCAAGGGTGAAAAAATTGAGATGCCAGAACGTATAATCACGGTATATTCGATCAACCTGATCGACTATACGTACCCAGATATTAAGATTAGGGTACATGTTTCGAGCGGTACTTATATACGCACTTTAGCTGAAGATATTGGTAAAGTACTAAACACCGGTGCGTATTGTACGCAATTGCGGCGGGTTAGTATTAGTGACTGGAATGTTGCCGAAGCAAATAAACTAGTAGATTTCAATATTGAAGATTAGAGAAAGACTATGGAGCTGTTTTTGATGATGGTGGTATTGGGCTATTATCTCTAACAGCCTCAAAGAATGATCGCTGTTCTTTTGTGAGCCTTTTGGCCGAGTTAGGGTTCGATAGCAATTCACCAGCCGATTTACTATCTATATACCCGGCATTCAAAGCGGCACGAAGGAGGTGATTGGCCTGTCCAGCAAGATCTTCGAGATTGACTCCCTGATACGTTGATAGGGTGTTTGCTACCGTGTCAAGACTTAGCTTATCCTCATTAATAGCCCATTTATCTATAGCTACGTTAGACTCTTTGATGCCATTAGATAGCAAGAACCCTTTTAGCTCATTCACAAACAAGCTATCATCACCGGCTGGTATCTCTCGGATTATCTTATCTAGCTTTAATTTACCGGCCATACCCGTAGACATGAGAAGTTTAGTAGCAGCAAAGCCTTTGACGATGTCGCCCTCGCTACGTGCTTCTCGTAGCCAATTATTAGCATCATTAATCTTACGTTCAGCAGAGGTGCTCGAGTTCATCAAGGTTATCATTGCCGTTACGTCCTCATTATCTCGCTTGTCTTCCATTGATTTGACAAGGGCCTGTATGCGTTCGCTACCATGTTTACTATCAATACCAGCTGCTAATCTTGCAGCATCCGTAACAACTATCTTGCCTTTTTCTAATGTAGGAGCAAGCGCTTTCTCGAAGTTCTGTTGCTGTACGCGTTTGGCGCTTTCTATTGCGAGCCCATTTATTGAAATATTACGGGTAACTAGTTCAGAGTGAGCGGCCAGCGCAGACAATGCGCCAGTAGTGCTCGTATCTATACCAGCCTTAATTTCTTGTTCAACTCTATTGATAAGCTCTTTTTCGTACGTTGCCTCATTAGTGGTGAGACGTGATTTCATCTCTTTGCGTAATAGCTCAGGAGTAACACTAATCTTTCTGCTTAGATCGCGCTCAAGAGTTTGCTCGATCGTGGTCTTGCTGATCCCGAGTTTATAAGCGTCTTCGTGGAGTGATTTATAATTTGGCGAAGCCTTGAATATATTTTCGGTTCTAGCGTTAGTATTGTCGAGTTGCTGTTTATTCTCACGCAAGCGCATATCTAGATTTTGAATATGGCTGCCGGTGACATTCTTTTGGCTGTTGTAACGTAATTCCGAGCGACCTTCACCGAGAGACTTACTACTAGATGCCTCGCGTGACATCTGATCAATATTGCTATAATCTCTGGAATTTGCCCAACGAGCATCGGTCATACCAGTACGAGCGCTCCTTAGACCTTCGCGCTTGCGACGTCTGTGATCCATATATTGAGCTCCTCGTTTAAGGAATTCACCATTCTGGGCCTTGGCACCAAGGCGTTTTGCCATGATGTTTTGGGCACGATCATCAGTGAATTTGCGGGTTCGGTCGATAAGGCCTTTGTTGGGGTTATTAACAATACCAGCGACTTTACCAAGGATAGATCCGCTCATATTGATAAGTAGTGGCGTAACGAATAGGGGTACTACTTGGATAACCATACCTAGAATAATCAGGTTAATCGAATCAGCGTTTTGAATAATAGCTGCCGCTGCTAATTGCGAGCCACCGAATACTATTGAAAAGGCAGGGAATAGAATTAACATAGTCACAAATGTCGATTGCCATTTTTCAAACCACTTCTCGGTGTTTGGTAATAGATAGGCTACAAATGCTAGTGGCGATAGAATGATTAATATAGTAACAATCGCTTGACGAGCAGCCATGATCAGCAGTGCGATTAATACGGCAACTAATCCGGCCATTAATGTCGGTAATAATAGGAATAACGAACCAGCTATGCCGTAATTCATCAAGGTAAAGCCTAAACCTACCGCACCGGCAGTTGCGAGAGTCCCGCCCGACAATATAAAACTAGAAATACTACTAAAACTAATCGTATTCCAATTATTACCTTCAGACCCAACCAAGCTATTGCGCATACTGATGAATACATCTTGCAGGGAATGTCCTAGTATGTTGGATATATCAACAGCAATAGCGCATATGTAATAAGACAAGTTAACTAATAGGGCGGCGACGATTAGCCTTGGTAATAACTTTTTAATTCCGTAATTACTAATACCTAGGTTTGTTAATTGTGAATATATAATGATCAAAAAGGCAGCGACAAAGGCTACGTTAGCAAAGCTGCGCATGTAAGTCCAAGCTCGGAAAAGGGCACTGTCCGAATTGGTCCCGACTGGTCTGACGGTCAAGAAATTACTTAATATGCCGAATATATGGTCCATACCGTTAGCTATGAAATTAGTTATTGGGCAAATTATCCAGCCTAAGCCACCGTCAACTACGCAGGACGAAGTCCCTGGATCAGGGGCGGCTGACTGTAGCCCGATAACTATATCTACGGGTGATGATGGGCTAGAAAAATCGCCAGGACCATTATATAAAAAGGTTTTATACTTTGCGCTAGTGGCCGCACTAACATCGACATCGGGCGTAAAATATATAATATGTATTTTTTGTGGATCGGTAGAGCTAGAGTTAACTAGGGTAGGGTCGGTGTAGGTATAGGCTTTGGCGCCCTTTGGTAATCCGAGTTTTACATTATCGGTTTCATTAACCGGGCCAAGGTAGACATTACTCTCATAGCTGATTGCGGTTTTGTTACTCCAGCTAGCATCAATGGCAAAAGTATTAGAGGTAAAAACGAGCGCCCACAAAAAAGCAGCTGCGATGGCAGCCATAGAGTAAATAAAAATCTTCCGCATGGATGTATATCGATGCGAAGGTAATCTCGCAAATTCCCACATTACGTTTTCTATAATAGCATCTAACAGATAAAAAGTCAATGTTATATGGTATTAGATAATAGGTGTTGAAACCTGTGCAAAACTTTGCTACAATACACACTTGATGATTACAGCAGATAATAAAACCAAAGCCTTTGCTTTGACACAGACCCATAAAAATGATGTTGGTAGCCCACAAGCTCAAGCATCAGTTTTAACGACTCGTATCAAAGAAATCACCGAGCACCTAAAGACCAATAAACATGATCATATGGCTCGTCGTGGTTTGATTCAGATAGTAGGCAAACGTAAGAAATTGTTTAAATATCTTGAATCTAAAAATTTTGACGGTTACAAAGAAACCGTAGCGACCCTAAAACTCCGCAAATAATTTGCGGAGTTTTTATATGATACAATATTAACATCACACGCTAGGTCGAAGAAGTGGTGGATAGAGTGATTTGTTTGAACAAATTTCTGTACCCGTTACTTATTCGCCTAAAAAAATAAGGCGAGTGAATAAAAAAAGGAGGACATCAAATGTCTACTATCAACCCTAATGGTAAAGAGATTTTCTCAGTTACCACTGATTTTTGTGGGCGACCGCTCAAACTCGAAGTAAATCGCGTTGGTTTTCGAACAACTGCCAGTGTTTTGGTTACCTACGGTGACACCGTAGTATTAGGAACGGCTATGGTTAGTAGTCGACCACTCGTAATGGATTATTTTCCACTTAGTATTGACTATGAGGAAAAGTTTTATGCAGCTGGCAAAATATCAGGCAGTCGCTTTATTAAACGCGAAGGTCGTCCTAGCGACGAAGCTATATTGATTGGTCGTCTAATCGATCGACCAATTCGTCCATTATTTCCAAAAGGCTATCGCCAAGAAGTCCAAGTAGTATCAAGTGTTCTATCACTAGACCCAACTTTCCGACCAGATTCAATCGCTATGATTGCTGCTAGCGCTGCCTTGATGCTGGCTGGTATGCCATTTGATGGTCCAGTTGCTGGTATCCGTATTGGTCGTGTCAACGGTGAATTCAAAGCCTTTTTGACACCCGAAGAGCGTGAAGCGAGTGATCTAGACTTGGTCGTTGCTGGTATTGCCAGTGGTATTACTATGGTAGAGGCCGGAGCTAACGAAGTCAGTGAAGAGGTTATCGCTGAAGCGCTAGCTTGGGCATTCGAGGCTTATCAGCCAGCTATAAAATTACAGAATGAATTAGCTAAAAAAGTCGCGCCAGTAGCTTTAGAATATGAACTGATTTTACCTAATGCTGAAATCCAAACCTCTGTCGACGAATGGGTTGATGGCAAATTGGGTGATGCCTTGCGCAAACCTTACGCTGAACGCAATGAACTAGTGTCAACTTTGCGCTGGGCATTTCATGCTCAGATGAGTGAGCAATTAGGTGCTGATGAATACAAGGCTATGCATGACGAATATGACGAGGCTTTCACTAGCGCACTACACAAAGACGTCCGCAAGGGAATTGTCGATAAAAGCGTACGCCCAGATGGCCGTAAGTTAGATGAAATTAGACAGTTATCGTCAGAGGTAGGTATACTGCCACGAACTCACGGCTCTAGTATCTTTACCCGAGGGTTAACCCAGGCTATGAATATTATTACCCTAGCACCACTTAGCTATGCTCAATTAGTCGATAGCATGGAAGTTACTGATGGTGAACGAACTTATATGCATCACTATAATGCGCCAGGTTTTACGGTCGGTGAAGTTCGTCGACTTAGCGGTCCAGGCCGTCGCGAAATCGGTCACGGTTATTTGGCCGAGAGAGCACTTGCTCCAGTTTTGCCAGCTCGTGAAGATTTTCCATACGCAATTCGCAGCGTTACGGAAATTATGAGTCAGAATGGTTCGACCTCGATGGCCGCTACTTGTAGTAGCTGCTTGGCATTAATGGATGCCGGTGTGCCCCTTAAGGCGCCAGTATCTGGTATTGCTATGGGTTTGATGATGGACGGTGATAAACCATATGTTCTGAGTGATATTGCTGATGCCGAAGATTTTGCTGGTGATATGGATTTCAAGGTAACTGGTACTGAAAAAGGTATCACAGCCCTACAGATGGATATGAAAGTTCACGGTCTGCCCGTCGAGATCTTACGCGAAGCTTTGACTAAATCCAAAATTGGTCGGGCATTTATTCTAAAACACATGTTAGAAACATTATCAGCACCACGCACGGCGCTAAGTGAATATGCTCCACGTATTGAAAAAATCCAGATCAACCCAGACAAAATTGGAGCAGTCATAGGCAAGGGTGGCGATGTGATTAAAAAAATCACCGCCGAGACTGGTGCTCAAATTGATATTGCTGAGGATGGTTTGATTACGGTTGCTGCAGTTGATACTGCTGCGATCGAAAAAGCTATGAACTGGATCAGGGCGTTAACCGAAGAACCAGAAGTCGGCACGGTTTACAAAGGTAAAGTTGTTAGTATCAAGGATTTCGGTGCTTTCGTGAATATTCTACCTGGTATCGACGGCATGGTTCATATCAGCGAATTATCCGATAAACGGGTTGAAAAGGTGACGGATATCCTAACAGAAGGTCAGATTATCAAGGTCAGATTAACCGGTATTGATGACCGCGGTCGTCTCAGCTTAAGTGTTAAGGACGTTTAGGTCTTGTATATAAATACTCAAAATGCTAATATAGTGACAATAAATTTTGTCTTGTAGTTGGTAATAGTGAATAAGAAACAAGCCCTTCTTGAACAAATTAAGGCAGATATTATCAAAAATAATATCTGCCCAGATTTGGCTCGAGAAGCCAAAAATCTCGTGATGGGCGATGGTAATATCGACACGGATATTATCTTAATCGGTGAAGCGCCAGGCAAAAACGAAGACGAACAGGGGTTGCCATTTGTCGGTGCTGCTGGTAAGTTTTTGAGCCAGATGTTAGCTGATGCTGATATTGCTCGTAGCGATGTATATATAACAAATATCGTAAAGTATCGTCCGCCTAATAATCGTGATCCTTTACCAGAAGAAAAATCGGCTTTTTGGCCGTACTTGGTACGTCAATTGGATGTCATTCAACCAAAAATAGTTGTGACATTAGGTAGGCATAGCATGGAATATTTCTTGCCTGAACAAAAAATTAGCATGGTTCATGGTCAGCCAAAACGAATTACGTTTGGCGATACGAAACTGGTGGTAGTACCACTGTATCATCCGGCTGCTGCGCTTTATAACGGCGGCATGCGAACCACGCTAATCGAAGATTTTATGAAGTTACCAAAAATAATAGATATTCTAAACCACGAAAAGGAGAATGAATAAAATATGGGTCAACAAAGACTCGCCAACGCTCAGGGGGACGACTTGTCAAAGCGTCCAAACCAACAGCCCAGGCAGAAATCAAACAACACAGTCTTAAATAATACGACTGTCCGAAAAGGCGAAGCGTTTAGAGCGCAACGTCGAACTAGCGAAAACGTAAATATGCGTGCCAGCCAGCACGTTATTAACGTACCGGTTAACAAGTCGATCTATAACGGATACGGCGGTAAACAATTTAGCCCAGTTGAACAAAAGAAACAGCCAAGATTCAACGGTCCAAAACTCAAAGTCATGCCAATCGGTGGTTTGGGCGAGATGGGTATCGGCAAGAATATGATGGCAATCGAATATGATAATGAAATCATCATTATCGACTGTGGTTTTCTATTCCCGGGCGCGGATTATCCAGGAATTAACTATATTACCCCGGATATTACTTATCTAGAGGAGAACAAGCACAAAATTCGTGCGCAAATTTTTACGCATGCTCATTTAGATCACATCGGAGCTTTTCGTCATATTGCCCATAAACTGCCAGCACCAGTCTACGGATCAAAATTCACGCTCAATATGGTTAAACGAACCATGGAAGAGGCTGTTAATGATGGCTATGAACCTCAATATATCGAAATGAACCCAGAAGAACACGAACGTATTCAGGTTAGCGATAACTTCAATATCGAGCTTGTCAGGGTTAGCCATTCAGTGCCTGATTGTTCAGCTATCGTTATCCGCACACCACTTGGCGTACTAATTCATACCGGTGACTGGCGCATGGATGATGCACCCGTTGATGGCAAAAAATTCGATATGGAACGTTTGACTGAAATTGCTACAACCGAAGGTATTCTGATGCTCATGAACGAGTCGACCAACTGCGAAACTGCAGGAACTCATATGCATAGCGAGCAGGATATTCAACACAGTATCGGTCAGGTTATGGAGAAATACCCGAACAGCCGCCTAATCCTTAGCTGTTTTAGCAGCCATATCTATCGTATGCAACTCATTTTGGATGAAGCCAAGCAGTATAATCGCAAGGTCGCTTTTGCTGGTTATAGCATGATCCAAACGTTAGAAGTAGCGCTGCGTTCTGGCATCCTCAAAATTCCCAAAGACGTTGTCGTCAAAATGGAAGACATAATTAAGATGCCCGACAGCAAAGTTACGATTATTTGTACTGGTTCACAGGGCGAGTTTAACGCCGTGCTTAACCGTATGGCTAGCGGTAGTCATAAATTTATAAAGATTAAAGACACCGATGTTATTGTATTTAGTTCTAACCCGATTCCTGGCAATGAAAAATTCGTTGTTCGAATGGTTGACGGTCTAATGCGTGAAGGTAGTGATGTTATCCAGAATGGTAAAACTCATTTGACTGGTATTGGGCCATTACATCTTTCGGGTCATGCTTATTATGACGATCACGTTCAGCTGATTACGGCACTTAACCCAAAGTATTATTTGCCAATTCACGGCGAGTTTCATATGTTAGTCCACAACGCCGAACTAGCCGAAAAGGCGGCAGGCATAAAACGAGAAAATATTTTCGTTTGTGACAGTGGTGATGTACTAGAAATAACTAGTGAAGGTACTAGAAAAGCCGGCCGTATTCCAGCTGGTGGTATCATGTACGACGATAGTGGCGCAGTCGTTTCCGAAGTTGTTTTAAAGGACCGTATTCATATGGCTTCTGAGGGTATGTTCGTAGTAGTCTTAACTGTCCAGCGCGGCAGTGGTCGACTAATGACCAGTCCTGATATTATTAGTCGTGGTTTTATCTATCTTCGCGATAGTGAAGAATTGATGGGTATGATCAGGCAGTATCTAAAACAAAAGGTAGCTCGTTCTTTCTCGGGCAAACATGTCGATTTAGATGTTATTAAAAAAGAGCTCAAGGACGAAATTACGCATATTTTGTATGATCAAACTAGGCGAACACCAATCGTTATCCCGGTTATAAATGAGATTGGGGGCGGTAATGGTGGCGGTAATGGTGGCGTACAAAACTTTAAGAGGCCAAACGAACAGAACCGAAGGCCAGAGCAGAATCGTCCTCCGGTTGCCCCGAAAACCTTCCCAGAACCACAAGTAGCTGACAACGAAGCAGCTGAAACTCGGGCAAAATTCGACCGTCGCGAATACTAAGCGTAAGCTACTTGCAAAATGTAGTAAATTTTGCTATAATATATCTATAGAATAATAACAAAAACGCCTATAATAGAGTAAGTTATGCCAAAAAAGAGAAAATACTCACACAAAAAAAAGTCGTCAAAATTGGCGGCACCTCAGCATAATTTGCCTAGTGGCTTTTGGCCGCAAATTTGGGCAGTAGTTTTAATTGCTATTTCCTTGCTATTCGTAGTTGCATGGTTTAACGCTGGTGGCCCAGTATTACAGTGGTTGTATGATGCGACTCTGTCTAGCGTTGGCTACGCGCTATATATTATTCCGCCACTATTTATATATGTAGCTATCGAAATATTCAGGGCAGAGGATAACCGTTTGCCAGTGGTTATGAAACTAGCTACGGCCTTGATAATTGTTTGGTTAGCTGCATTGTTTGGTTTATTGCAAAACAAAGACGGCATGACAACTGGTGGGTTTATAGGTGATTTTGTTAACAAGGGCATGTTGGCGCTGGTAAATAGTAGCGTTGCGGCATTTATATATGTATTATTAACGGCTATAACTTTATTGTTCATATCCCGTGTTTCGCCATTTACGGTTATCAAAAAATTATGGTCACTAAGTCGTCGTGATACTTCCGAGCACGATGCGAACGTCAAGGTGATGCGCAATGCTGCGATTATAGATAGCCCGAACGATATAATTGGTAATTTTAAGTTAAATGCTAGCGTACCAACGCTCGATAGCATGGAATCTGGCTCGGCTGATAAAAAACATTCCAGACTATCCAGTATCAAGGGGAGTATCGTAACCGATAAGGTCGCCGAGGAACAAGCGGCGCTAGTTACGGTTAGCGATCCGAACTGGCAACCACCAAGTATTGATCTACTCGAGAAAAAACAATCTCCGGCCGATGCTGGCGATGTTCAGCAGAATGCTTTGATAATCAAAAACACCTTGAGTGAATTCGATATTGATGTCGAAATGGAAGGGGCGAATATCGGCCCACGCGTAACCCAGTTCACGCTCAGACCACCGAGTGGCGTTAAACTTACACGTATTACCGCGCTCGAAACTAACATTGCTCTTAATTTAGCTGCTCAGAGTTTGCGTATGGAAGCGCCGATTCCTGGTCAAAAAGCCGTCGGCATCGAAGTGCCAAACCGCAAAGCTGCTGATGTGCGTTTATTCTCGGTTATTTCTAGCCGTCAGTGGTCTAAGAAAACCGAACCATTATCCTTTGCAATCGGTAAGGATATATCGGGTGAAGTAACAGTTGGCGAGCTCAATAAAATGCCACACCTTTTGATCGCTGGTCAAACTGGTTCTGGTAAGTCAGTTATGATCAACACCTTGTTAACCAGCCTGTTGTATCACAACAGTCCGAGCGATATGAAAGTTATTTTGGTTGATCCAAAGCAAGTTGAGATGGCACCATATAATGATATTCCACATCTGTTGACGCCAGTTATTACTGAACCAGATAAAACAATTAGCGCTCTAAAGTGGGCGGTCAACGAGATGCAACGGCGTTATACTTTACTAGCTGAACATAAAGTCAAAGATATCAAGACTTATAATCAATTAGTTGCCTCGTCGGGTAAAAAGATTACCGTAGCTGACGAAGCCGGTATTCCACAGGAACATGAAAACGGCGCTATGCCATATATTGTGATCGTGATCGATGAGTTGGCCGATTTGATGATGGTCGCCGCCAAAGACGTCGAGGCTTTGATTGTACGTTTAGCACAAAAAGCTCGTGCTGTTGGTATCCATCTAGTGCTGGCTACTCAGAGCCCACGTGTTGACGTCATCACTGGTCTAATCAAAGCCAATATCCCAGCGCGTATTGCGTTTACGGTCGCTTCACAGATTGAAAGTCGTATTATTCTTGACCAAATTGGTGCCGAGAAACTACTAGGTAGTGGTGATATGTTATTGCTAACTACTAGCATGAGTAAACCAAAGCGTGTTCAGGGTGCATGGGTAACCGACGAAGAAGTCCACAAGATTACTGATTATCTACGTATGCAGTCGCCGCCACAATATAACGACGAAGTTGTTAGCCAGCCAGTTCATTTGAATGGCAAGGGCGGGGTAGTGATGGACTTTGATAGTAATAATGACGATGATTTATTCAAAGATGCAGTTAGGGTAGTGATTGATAGCGGCAAAGCCAGTGCCAGTCTGTTACAACGACGTTTACGTGTCGGCTACGCTAGGGCTGCCAGATTGATTGAGAACATGGAAGACCAGGGCATTATCGGGCCAGCTGACGGTGCTAGACCGCGTGAAGTTTTAATTAGCAGTTTCGATAGTCTTGGCTCAAGCGACGATAGCGACGAGATCTAGACTTTTCCACAGTGTTTTGCTATAATCTAAGCTGTTAATAACTCGGCTTATACTTAATTATAAAAGATATAAGCATCCATAAGGATTCCAGAGGAGGAAATCTAATGAAAGAATATGAACTAACCGTTCTAATTCACCCCGACCTAGAGGTCGACCTAGAGACACCACTTGCGAAAGTTCGTAATATTATTACGACCGCCGGCGGTACAATCACCAAAGAAGATAACTGGGGCAAAAAACGCCTAGCATATCGCATCAAAAACGAAAATTTTGCAGTGTATGTTTATTTTGACATCTCATTGCCATCTGATGCACCATTAAAAATTAGCAATACGCTTAATATTACCGACGAAGTGTTACGTTACTTACTCGTTGTTGTTGACCAAAAGGGTCGTAAGGCTCTCGAAGATGCAAAACTAAATGCATCCAAAAGCGATGCAACAGAAGAGGAGTAGAACTCATGGCAAAAAGCATTAACCAAGTTATCCTAATGGGTCGTTTGACCCGTGATCCCGAGCAGCGCACGACTAGTACCGGTAAGACTATTGCTAGTTTCGGCATTGCAGTTGATCGCGCTTCACAAGATGACACGGCTGACTTTTTTAACGTAACGGCTTGGGAAAAACTAGGCGAGCTAGTTGTGCAGTATCTTGCCAAAGGCCGCCGCGTATTAGTTCAGGGACGTTTGCGCCAAGACAGTTGGGATGACAAGGAAACTGGTAAAAAACAAAGTCGTATCGAGGTAGTTGCTACTGATGTAACCTTCCTGGATGGACCAAGCGATAGCGCCGGTGCCAGCAGACCAGCAGCTAGCCAAAGCAGCACTAGTAAAAAAACCGATGATGTTATCATCGAAGATATTGACGATAAACCTATTGATTTAAGTGAAATTCCTTTCTAGGAAAAATGGAGAAAATTTATGATAATTAAACGATTCAAAAAAGACATGCCTGTATATTTTGACTACAAAGACGTCAAAACTCTGCAACGTTTTGTCGATATTTACGGCCAAATTAAACAAATTGGTAAAACTGGTCTCAGTGCTAAACAGCAACGCCAACTATCAGTTGCTATTAAACGTGCTCGTCATCTAGCGTTGCTACCATTCGTAGCTCAGGGCTAATATATGTCATATCAACCAACTGAATTAAGAAAAGGAGTTGTCATCCAGCTAGATGGCAAACCTTTTAGGGTACTTGAATATAATCAAAAAGTTGTAGGTCGTGGTGGTAGCATCGTTAACGTCAAGGTTAAGAACCTGATTGACGGTAGTGTTATACCGAAAACTTTCAAAGGTCAGGAAAAGATTGATTCGGCTGAAGTTTCTAATCAAACCGTACAGTATCTGTATAATGATGGTTCGAAATTTTACTTTATGGATCCCGAGACGTTTGAGCAATTTGAGTTGCCAGCTGACATTGTCGAAGATGCCGCTAGCTATCTAAAAGAAGGCGACGATTTAACTCTTCAATCATTCAACGATAATGTTATTAATGTTGAACTATCTAAAAATGTTTATCTAGAAGTGACTTATACTGAAAGTATTACCAAGGGCGATACTACCAGTAGCGTTCTAAAAGATGCAACTTTGGAAACGGGGTTAGTAGTTAAAGTCCCATCGTTTATCAAAACGGGCGACGTTATATCGGTTGATACTGCAACCGGCGTTTACCGTGAACGTAAAAAAGGTTAGCTAAATCTCATGACAAAACAACGGCTTGATGTAATACTCGCGAGTAGCGGGTTAGCGACGAGCCGTTCTCAGGCCGAGAGCTGGATTAAGCTTGGCAAAGTTACTGTCGATGGCAAGGTTATAACCAAGTCTGGCTGTTTCGTTAACCCTAATAGTGATATTAAATTAACGGCCGATGAAAGATATGTCAGTCGGGCTGGCTTGAAGCTAGCATCGGTGACTGATGTTTTGAACTTGGATTTTAGGGATAAATTAGTGTTAGATGTCGGCAGTAGTACTGGCGGTTTTACTGATTACGCCCTACGCCATGGCGCCAAAAAGGTTTTGGCGGTTGATGTTGGGACTGATCAGCTACATCCTAGTCTGCGCAGTGATAAGCGAATCGAACTACACGAAAAAACCGATATCCGTGATTTTTACACCAAGGTTTTGCCAGATATTATTGTAATTGACGTATCATTTATTAGTCTACGTCAAATATTGCCTCATATTCATGATCATTTGTCTGATAATAACACGCAAATCGTAGCTATGGTTAAGCCGCAGTTCGAAGCCGGCCGCGACCAGACTAATAAAGGAATTATTAAAAATGATGCTATGCGCCGTCAAATCCTAAGAGATTTTGAGATATGGGCGCGTGATTTATTTGTTGTGGTCAGTAAACGTGATAGTGATGTCGCCGGTGCCAAGGGCAATCAAGAACGATTTTATCTATTAAAACCGATTAAATAATAATCTATTTACTAACGTTAAATCGGAATTCGACAATATCACCGGGGCGCATAACGTAATCGCGGCCTTCGGTGCGCATTTTGCCGGCGCTTTTGGCGACGACCTCTGAACCAGCATTTATCAAATCATCGTAATCAACGACTTGGGCGGCGATAAAGCCTCGTTCAAAATCAGTATGTATAACACCGGCGGCTTGTGGAGCGGTCGAGCCTTTTTTGATTGTCCAGGCTCGAACTTCGTCAGTCCCAGCAGTTAGATAACTCTGTAATCCCAAAATGTCGTAGGCAGCATGGACTAGTTGTAATAACCCGGTTTCTTTAACCCCGTAACTTTCCAGTAGTTCAGTGGCATCTTCGGGCGTTAAACCTTTGATCTCATCCTCTAATTTGGCGCATACAAAAATTGCTCGGGCTGGTGATACTAATTGAGCGAGTGATGTTTTTTTGTCTTCGCTAGTTAGTGTTTCCTCGTCGACGTTAAAGGCGTAAATCACGGGCTTAGCCGTCAGTAAGTGTAAGTCGGCGACTAGCTCTAGATCTAGATTTTTAATTTCAGATAACAGAGTGCCGGACTTTAATTTATCTAGTAATTCATTCAAATAGTCGATGGTGGTTTTTAACTTTGGCTGGGCTTTGGAATCTTTTATGACTTTGGGTAGGCGAGTTTCGATGGTTTGAATGTCGGCCAGGATCAATTCGGTGTTGATAATGTCTATATCATCACGTGGATTGATTTTTTCGGATACATGGATGACGTTATCGTCGTGAAAGGCTCGAACGATATGTATAATCGCATCACATTGACGGATGTTGGCTAGGAATTTATTACCTAAACCCTCGCCTTGACTGGCGCCCGCTACTAGGCCAGCGATATCTACGAAAGTAACGGTGGCTGGTATTATTTTTTTCGTGCTATATAGCGCTGCTAGTTTATTTAGTCGGTCATCTGGGACGGGGACTATACCGGTATTTGGTTCGATGGTGGCAAATGGGTAATTAGCCGCCAAAATATCATTATTTGTCAGGGCATTGAATAAAGTTGATTTTCCAACGTTTGGTAGACCGACGATTCCGATTGATAGGCTCATATAACTATATTCTAACAGAGGTAATTAAAAAATACGAGTATCTGGTATCACTATGTTTTATGTGGTGTGCTATTATTATAATGAAGCCAAACATAAGGGGTATTAGTTGTGAGTAATATCATAAATATTCAAGATCCTAAACCGAGAGCGCATATATATATATCTCGAAAAAAGCGTTTAATTATTATAGTTGTTTTTGTGTTGCTAATTGGTGTTGGTATGGGTATTTGGTGGTATCTAAATAATAATTCTAGTACTCAGGATACAGACAAAGCCAACTCTAGTGGAACAGTTGAGAGTATAGTAACTGGCAAGTATGCAGATGGGCAAGCAGCTCTGGATAAATCAATTAATAGTACGACCGACCCCGGTGCAAAGGCTTGGGCATATATCCAAAAGTCTTCTATCGCGCTTAACTCGGGTAACTATGTCGATGCTTATAACTTTGCTAAAAAAGCCGAAGAACTTAGGCCGGATAGATACAGCGCCCAGATGATGGCAGATGCGGCAGTTAAGAAAGACGATAAAGCAGATGCCATTGCAAAATATAAACTCTCCGTTAGTCGAATTACAGGTACCTCTGGTATGGATAAATTAGATATACAAGAACTCCAAGGTAAAATTAGTAAATTAGAGGATCAGAAGTGAAAAAGACGTCCTTAATATCGGTGCTCTTCGGTCTTGTCGTTGCGGTTATTATTGGTGTTGTAGCCCCGGCGACGGCAACACACGCTTTGCCTGGTGGGGCTTCGTTTCGTAAGGGATATTTTGATGGGCTGACTATCAATAATGACAGTGTCGACCCGGTGCTTACTAAGAATTGTGGTGATCCGTTTAATAGCAGTATGGAGGATAAGACGACTTTCATAAATCGTATCATGTCTTACTATAATGGTGGTTGTACGTCTTCTCAAAATTCATTAGGTGCACGATTCATAATGTTGACGATGATGAACAGGACCGGCTCTTTGAATGTTAATTCATGGAAAGCGCACGTCAATAATTCTAATCTAGGTATAAGGTGGGTATCTGGCGCTACTTTTGATTACAACTCTGGTTGCTATTCTAACTCTGGTTGTGGTTCTGGATCTGGTTTGGATGAATATTTTATTTACGGATCAGGGGCACATGATGCTCTGGTCTTTTATGACAAGGGTAGCGGTACACCAGTTTATCAGTTGAAATCAAACTGTGGTAATCCAGTAGGGCCTACGGTTGGTCCAATAATTACCCAATGGGAGGTTGTCCCGTCAGCCTCCGTGAGTCGTGGCACTGCTAACGTAGGCGATAGTGTTACTTGGACTTATAGCGTGGGCGTAGGTGGCTCCGCTATTAATACGTCGGTGGCTTACGGTTGGAGAAACACTGGTGGTTCAAATACCTCATCTGGTCAGCAAGGGACACTTGGTTCGGGCACTGGAGTTGGTCAAGGCGCTACATTCACTAAGAGTTATACGGTCCAAGCGGGTGATGCTGGTAGGCAACTTTGTGGCGCAGCCTATGTCAACCCCGGGTGGTCTACCAATAGGGTGTACCGAGAATCGGCTGGTGCTTGTGTAAGCATTAGTGCGCCTGCCCCAAATGCATGCAGACCGATTGCAAATATCTCAGCAGATCCAAAAACGTATCCTGCGGTCTCTGCTAGTACTAATAACCCCTCTAGCTATCCGGCTATCTCTGCTAGAACCATTCCTATTAATGCGACTACTTATAATACATATAGTGGCGCTACTAATACGGTATTATCGAATGTTTCGAGCCATACCGAGTACAATCCAACCGCCACCCATACCACGGGCGATTCATATACGGTAACCTTTACAGAGACAAGTAACCATATAACAAGTTATTCTGATCACTTTACTAGTGGTTATGAAAGTCTATATTGGGGTCAAACTTCTCCTGGTAGTGCTGGCCCACCAATAGTAGCCCCTAAGTATGGATGGAAGTCGTATAGTCCTAAACAATGGATCACGACATCTAACGGCCCGCATAGGTATGACGGCACGTCCAAATATGACTACACGACTATTAATTATGGTGGACCTAATTCATGGTCTGGTACTTCTTTTGGCCCATGTTATGACTATATATTAAATTCTAGTATTAATGATTTCTTCGCTAGACTCGAACCTGGGGCATCAATGGCTACTATGGTGCCAACGGTCGGTAGCTTATCATATACCCAGTCTGCCGATCCTGGTTTCTATAACCTTTATCGTACCCATACTAAGAGTAAATCCACCGAATGGCGCATAACCAAAATGGTAATAGCCC
>DZCW01000003.1 GCA_022736555.1 Candidatus Saccharimonas sp. | reverse complement strand
CGGGACAGCAATCACTAGTAGCTCGATTACGGTTGATAGTTATTTTCATAATTAACTGTGAACAAATCTCTAAGTAATTTATAAATTAATGTCACCTAATTTATTTAGTTGCTATGGTGATTTAATTTTATATAACGCCGTGCTTGAATATTTTCATTTTTCTGCTATAATTGACAGATAAGGAACCCGGTTATCGGGTATATTTTTATGAAAGACCCAAAATTTATTCGCAACGTTGCTATTATTGCCCATGTCGACCACGGCAAGACTACTATTGTCGATGGTTTATTAAAGCAGAGTAACACCTTCCGCTCTAATCAGTCAGAGATGTCTCAGTCACTAATTATGGATAGTGGCGACCAAGAACACGAACGTGGTATTACTATTACCGCCAAACAAACCTCGGTTTATTACGGTGATTACAAAATCAATATTATTGATACACCAGGACACGCTGATTTCAGTGGTGAAGTCGAACGTACTCTTAATATGGCTGATGGTGTTTTATTGATCGTTGATGCCCAAGAAGGCCCAATGCCTCAGACTAAATTCGTTCTGTCAAAAGCACTAGAATTAGGGCTTCAACCAGTCGTAGTCATTAATAAAATCGATAAAGCCGCTCGTCGTATCGACGAAGTTATTGACGAAATTGCTGATTTATTTTTAGAACTTGCCGTTGATGACAGCCAATTATATTATCCCGTATATTACGCTATTGGTCGTGATGGTAAGGCTTGGAAAGAATTGCCTGAAAACTCAGACGAAGATACTGACTTAACGCCAATTTTTAATGCAATCATTAATGATATTCCATCACCAACAGTTAATGTTGATGGCCCATTACAGTTATTAGTAACTTCGTTACAATATGATTCATTCCTAGGTAAATACGCTATTGGTCGTATAACCCGCGGTTCTATTAAACGCGGAATGTCTGTTATTTTGATTAAGCGTGACGGTACGCAGATTAACTCTCGTATTGACAAGATCTTTGGTTACCGTGGCCTAAACCGCGAAGAAATCGATGGTGCGGCAGCTGGTGATATCGTAGCGATTACTGGCGTATCTGAAGCGCATATTGGTGAAACGATTGCCGACAAAGACACTCCAGAAGCTTTGCCAGTTATCGATGTCGAAGCTCCAACTATTAGTATTTACTTAGGTCCAAACACTAGCCCGATGAAGGGCAAAGAAGGTCAATTTAATACCTCTCGTCAAATCGGCGATCGTCTAAAGCGCGAATTAGAAACTAACGTTAGTTTGCGTGTCGAAGAAGACGGTATCGGCTTTAAAGTATCTGGTCGTGGTGAATTACATCTATCAGTTTTAATTGAAACGCTTCGCCGTGAAGGTTTTGAATTCGAAGTTGGTCGTCCGCAGGTTGTCACGATTAAAGAAGATGGTATCGAAAAAGAACCAGTCGAAGAACTATTGATCGAAATCTCTTCGGAATTTATGGGCGTTGTTAGCCAGGAATTGGGCGCTCGTCGTGCAAACCTAGGCAAGCAAGAACAAACTAGCAGTGGCATGAATCGTTTGACCTATGTTTTGCCAACCAGGGCATTGATTGGCCTACGTAACCTACTACTTACTGCTACTAAGGGTACGGTTATTATGAATACTCTACCTCATGGTTATCAGCCACTAGGTCCAAAGATTCAGAAAATCCGTAACGGTGCGATAACCGCAACCGAAGCCGGCATTACGACTCCTTACGCTCTAGAAATGGGTGAATCACGTGGTGAATTATATGTTGGACCTGGTGTTCAGGTTTACCAAGGTATGATTGTTGGTTTATACCAACGCAACGAAGACCTAGAAATGAATGTTTGTAAGGCTAAACACCTAACTAATATGCGTAGTTCGTCTAGTGACGGTACTGTGCAACTAACTCCATTTACCGACCTTAGCCTCGAGCAATGTATTGATTTTATCGAAGATGACGAATTACTAGAAGTAACGCCTAAGAGCCTACGTCTACGTAAACGAATGCTCGATCCAAATCTACGCAAACGCGCTGCAAAGAACTAAGCTATTCCTCTACGGGATACTGTTTAAGGGTTTCTAATAAAGCATTTTTATTAATCGAAGCTACGGCTATTGTGGTATCGCTAGCTCCGTAATATAGACGATAATCTGGACCAAATTCAATCGCCGAAGTTCCGAATATTACGTTTGGTATATTACCGTGTTTTTCATAATCTGTTTCTGGATGAATTAACGAAAATGGCAATCGGTATAGTGTTTTAGTTGGCGAGTCGTGTTTTAAGATAGCTGCTCCCATTGAGTATTCTTTGGTCTCGCTAACACCGTGATAGAACAATAACCAACCAAGGTCGGTCTTGATTGGTGGTGCGCCAGCACCTATCTTGCACGCCTCCCATGCATTTTCGGTCTTCTTGAGTACTGTAGTGGATCGTGTCCACTTCTTGAGGTTTTTGGATACGCTTAACTGTATATTGGGCTCTATGCGATGAAGTATGTGGTATGCCCCGTTTATTTTTTCGGGGAATAATACACCGTCCTTGTCATTTTTATGCCAGCGGTTCTTAAATGATACAGTAATACGTTTGAAATTAATAAAATCGGTAGTTTTTAGTACCCTAATTTTAGTGTTTGCGCATAGTTTTTTTCTATTATATGCCGTATATGTGATCAAATATTGACCGTCAATTTTAACCATACGCGGGTCTTCAGTGCCGTCACATTCCAGTCTAATGTTGTCTGGTATAACACGCGGCTTTTTGTCTTTTCGCCATTTTATGCCGTCGGAACTCTCGCCGTATCCTAATCTGGATATATTATCATCACCGTAGGCTCGGTATAACATCTTCCATGTGTCATTTTCGTATATAACAGCTGGGGCGAATACGCCACCGATTTCCCATTTTAATGATGGGTCGGGTATTATTATCGGTCCATTGTCGAGTCGTGTGAATTGTAGTGGGTTGGGTGTGTTTTTGTTTATTGTCATTTTGTGCTATTATAATACAATAAGAGTTAATAAGTGAACATTTAATTGTTGTCTTCTCATTTTATCTTGAAAGTAGTAGTTTAGTAACTGGTTACTTTTATGACAAAGAAAAAAATACGAATCGGGATCATTAGTTCCTACGTGCCCAAGAAATGTGGTATCGCTACTTATAGTCGTGACCTAATAGAGGCGATGGACAAAGACCCTGATTTCGATTGGTGTTTGGTTGCCGCCGAAGATAGTAAAGATTCGCTATCATACGGTGATCGCGCGATCGCTATACTTAAAAAAGACAGTATAGACTCATACAAAGCCGCCGCTGTCGCTTTGAACGAATGGCAGCCTGATGTGGTTCTGTTGGAGCATGAATACGGTCTCTATGGTGGTAATTGGGTTGATTTTGAATACAAAGGGGTTAATAGGCATGATCCAACTGGTGATTTTATACTAACCTTGATTAATTCAATTTTCGTGCCAGTAGTTACCACTCTGCATACAGTTTTGCCAGAGCCCGACAAAGCTCGACTTGAAGTTATGCAGGCAATCAGCAAACGTTCGACCAAATTAATCACTATGACTGATGATGCCCGAAAAACTCTCCATTTTTATTACGATATTGATGAAAAACATGTTGTGGTTATACCTCACGGTGTACCAAAACCTACATCAGGTGACAAGAAACTTATTACCAAAGAATTAGGGCTAGACAACAGCAAATTCTATATGTTAATTACCGGATTAATTGGTCCAAATAAGGGTATTGATGTTGTCGTTAGGTCTCTGCCTAAAATACTAGAACGTCATCCTAATGTCGTTCTATTGGTGGTTGGCCAAACTCATCCTGACATTTTACTAACCGACGGTGAAGCTTACCGTGAAGGTTTAGTAAAATTAGCCCAAGAGCTGGGGGTTGGTGAGTCGTTAAGATTTATAAATGAATATTTACCTACGGATAAATTAGTCGATTATTTCACAATAGCTGATATTTATATGACGATTTACAATGACCCAGAACAATCAGCTTCGGGTACGCTCGCTTATGCCATTGGTTGTGGCTTGGTGTCGATTTCAACACCATATCGTTATGCCAAAGAGGTGCTATCTGATGATCGTGGCTTTTTAGTACCGTTCAATTCGCCATCGGCTATAGTGGAGCGAGTCAATATTTTGATTGAAGATACCGCGTTATACCAGAGGACCAGAGAAAAGGCCATGAAGTTTGGCGATTCGATGAGCTGGGATAAAGTCGGAGATGCTTATTTACATTTAATGAGGACTATTATTAAATAATAAAAGCCATGGGAAAATTTCCCCAGACACCTTATTTTGATAGTTTAATTGATGATTTCGGCATGTGGCAGCATACCGACGGCAAGTCTATTCTGCGTGAGGAAGGATATTCCTTGGATGATGCGGCTCGTGGTTTACTACTGACTTTGGCGCTTGGACGATCAAATCAATCCGAGGTATTGCTATCTTATATCGTAAAATCTAGAGCCGGAGTTGGGTTTTATGGGTTTGCTACACCTGATAGGGAATTCATACCAAATATCGCATCCAGTGATGCTACCGGTCAGGCTATTTGGGCGGCTGGGTATGCCTTGTCCAAAGATTTTCATAATGATATTGCCAACGATCTAATCACCGAGGTGATGCCGTATTTAAATGAAACTAAATATATGCGGGGCTATGCCTATGCGTTGCTAGGGGCTATATATGTTAGCAAAGATTTAGCTGACTATTATTACCAGAAATTATTGACATTTTTTGACAGTACTAGTGACGAATGGCCTTGGCCAGAACCAGTTATGACGTATGGTAATGGTATTATGCCCTATGCTATGTTGCGCTACGCTTTGGTTTATGGCGACAAAAAAGCTGCTAAATTGGGACGAAAAACACTATTATTCTTAGAAGAGTGCTGCACTCGTAATCGACAGCGCGGTCCAATTGGCAATGACGGTTGGTTGCCGCGAGGTGTTGAAGCGGTACCGACATATTCTCAACAACCTATTGATGCCGCTTATATGATATGGGCTTGGCTGGCTGCTTACCAACTATCTGGTAATGTTACCGACCGAGAAAATAGTGAGTTATGGATGCGCTGGTTTGAGGGCGATAACGTAGCTAATACTAAAATGTACAATCCTAAGGATATGCGATGTTTTGATGGTATAGATTCCTGGGGCGTGCATTATAACAGTGGTGCAGAGTCGAATATTTGTTTGCTACTAAGTAAATATTTGCTACAAAACAATATTACAATCTAGAATATCTTTTTACCTTTTAACTCGTCAGGTAAAAAACCTTTATCGTGTTTAAACCCAGCTTGCCATTCGTAATTTGAGCCGTAACCAATATCTTTCATTAGTTTAGTCGGAGCGTTACGCAATTGCAGTGGGACTGGAGCGTTAGAATATTGTTTAGCCAGTTCGGTTGCTCGATTCATGGCTTCGGTTGTTTGCCGTGACTTCTCGCTTTTAGCAAGCGCCGATGCAACATGGAACAATATGTAGCTAGATTCGGGCATACCAACACGTTCAACGGCCTGGAAAGCGTTCAGAGCCAGTCCAAGGGCGCCGTTACCGGCTAGCCCGATATCTTCACTAGCAAAAATAAGCATGCGCCTGGCGATGAATTTAGGGTCTTCGCCAGCATCAATCATTCGAGCTAAATAGTATAGGGTAGCATCAACATCGCTGCCGCGCATACTTTTTATAAAGGCGCTTATGACGTTATAATGCATATCGCCTTTTTTATCGTAACCTGGCAGGCGTTTTTGAGCGGCAGTCTTTACGATTTCGGGTGTAATTTTCTTTTCATTTAGACTAAGGGCTAATTCTAGGTCACCCAGTGCTACGCGGGCATCACCACCAGACAGCTCAGCTAGATAATCGATGGCTTTTGGGGTGATAAATTTAGTTTTTTTCTCGAGTTTCAGCGCACGTTTTATTATCGTAATAATCTCTGGCTTACTGAGTGGTTGCAGTATTAAAACTCGGCTACGGCTAAGCAGTGGTGAAATAATCTCGAAACTAGGATTTTCGGTGGTTGCGCCGATTAGGGTAATTAATCCAGATTCAACGTGCGGTAAAAATGCATCTTGTTGGGCTTTATTAAACCTGTGGATTTCGTCGACAAATAGAATGGTGCGGTTTTGTAAATTCCAGTTCTGTCGGGCGTGTTCTATGACTTTTTCGACATCTTTTTTACCACTAGTAACGGCTGATAATTCGATAAATTCGGCATTGACTTCGGTAGCGATGATTCGAGCCAGGGTTGTCTTGCCGCTTCCCGGTGGTCCCCATAATATCAAACTGACTGGTTCTTTATGACGAACGATTTGCTGTAAAATTTCGCCATCACCTAATAATTGGGACTGACCAATAACCTCATCTAATTTCGTTGGTCGCATTCGCTCCGCTAGGGGTGTTCGTTGCATGTATTCATTATACCTCGTATAATATATTGCATGACACAGCGAATTACAGTAATGTTGCTATTCGGTGGCGAATCCTCTGAGCATACGGTTTCGATTTCCTCTGCTCGTAACGTTTATGCGGCGCTTGACGATACGAAATTCGATATTATATTGAGTTTTATTGATAAGACCGGTAAATGGTGGCTACTTGATACGTTGGATCAGGCGGCTGATACGCACGACGTGCCACAATTATTGCCAGTTTTAGGGACTGGATGTTTTGAGACTCTACCTAATGACACTACGATTAAACCAGATGTAATATTACCAATTTTACATGGCGAAAAAGGCGAAGATGGAACGACTCAGGGTCTCGCGGAACTGTTACATATTCCAATTGTTGGTTGTGGCGTGGCGGCATCTGCGATTTGTATTGATAAAATTTTAACCAAACAAATTCTTGAATATAACGGCATTAAAACCGTACCCTACGCTGTTCATATGGTAAATGAGCCAATGCCAAGTTTCGGACAATTGTCGGCTGTATTGGGTAATTCATTGTTTATTAAGCCCGCGGGTTGTGGTAGTTCTGTTGGGATAAGCAAAGCGAATAATGACGAAGAATTAGCAGTAGCACTTGATGAAGCGCATAAATATGACAGTAAGGTACTAATCGGAAAAGCAATCAAAGCCCGCGAGCTCGAAGTTGGAATGTTAGGCGGTGGCAGCAAAGCAAAAGCCAGTGGAGTTGGCGAGATAAAACCCGACAGTGAGTTTTACGACTTTAAATCAAAATATAGCGCATCTAGCCAGTCAAAAGCTATAATACCCGCCGATATTTCTGATGAATTGTCTGATAGAATACGCAATATCGCGTTAAAAGCATATAACGTTCTCGGTTGTGAGGGCTTGTCTCGTATTGATTTTTTCTTGTCTGACGATGATACGCTGTATCTGAACGAGGTAAATACCTTGCCAGGATTTACAAACATTAGTATGTATCCAAAATTATGGCAAGCTCAGGGCGTTTCTTATTCCAAGTTAATTGAAGAAATCATTCAATTTGCATTAAAATCCGCTAAGTATAAAAAATCATAAGGTTCAGGAGGTTCAATTATGTCAATCGGTCTTATTTATCTAATAGCAGTCGTAGTGATTTTCATTTTGAGTGGTCTTAAAGTCATTAATCAATATGAGCGTGGTGTCGTACTAACACTAGGTAAATTTAGTGGGTTGCGTACGCCGGGCCTTAATATTATTGTTCCGATTTTTCAGCGCATGATTCGGGTTGATATTCGTACTAATACAATCGATATCCCAAAACAAGAGGTTATTACCAAGGATAATGTTACGGTTAATGTTGATGCGGTTGTTTATTTCAAGGTAGTTGATGCCGAAAAAGCTATATTTGAAGTCACGAATTTCATCTATGCTAGTAGCCAATTCGCTCAGGCGGCGTTACGCGATGTAACTGGTAATGTCGAATTAGATGCATTATTAGGCAAACGTGACGAAGTTAGTGCTCAGATCAAAGAAATCGTTGATCGACAGTCCGAAAAATGGGGAATTGACGTTGAGAGTGTTAAGATTCAGAATATCGAGCTCCCACAGGATATGAAGCGTGCCATGGCTAAACAGGCTGAGGCCGAACGTGAACGCCGAGCAGTCATCATTACGGCTGAGGGTGAAAAAGCGGCTGCACAGGCCGTATCAGAGGCTGCAGCGATACTTACTAAGACTCCTGGTGGTATCAATATCCGCACGTTACAAACCCTGGAAAAGATTGCGGTAGAACCTAGCCAAAAGACTTTATTTGTATTACCTGCTGATTTAATTGATACAGTCGGCCGACTTTTGAAAAAGTAACTTGTCGAAACAGCTTAACTCTAGTAAAATATGTCGAGAGCCAATAATTATTGGTGCGTAGATGTGGCTCTTTGGCTCGTTGCCCTGAAAGGGCACGAATGAAAATAGTAGAGCAGAGGAGCCGATGCACCAAGAATACATAGGCTTCCTGTATAATTAAGTTACCAATATGGCTCTTTAGCTCAGTTGGTAGAGCAGAGGCCTGAAGAGCCTTGTGTCCCCAGTTCAAGTCTGGGAGGAGCCACCAAAATAATATCATGCGGGTGTAGCTCAGTTGATAGAGCGCTTCCTTGCCAAGGAAGAGGTCGAGAGTTTGAGTCTCTTCACCCGCACCAATGTTAAAACCCCAGTCAATCTGGGGATTTAACATTGGTATGAATTAAAATTCAAACTCTCGACCTCTTCAAAATCAGAAAATAGTCGAGAGATTTGCTCCCGCGCCTACAGGCGCCGGGAGTTCTTGAGTCTCTTCATCCGCACCAATAAAGCAACCCCGGATAAGCCGGGGTTGCTTTATTGGTGAAAAACACTCTTACTTTGTTATAATTACACTATGAAACAGCAAGTTTTGATAATTCACGGTGGAACGACTTATTCTAGCCATAAAAAATACATTGATGATTTGCAGGCTAAAGTTGTCACTCTAGAAAAATTGAAATATAAATCAGAATGGAAAGATTCTATCGCTAGTGATCTGGGCGATGATTATGAAGTTTTGACTCCCAGGATGCCCAATGGCACAAATGCTAAATATAAGGAATGGAAAATCTGGTTCGAGAAGATTGTTCCACTGTTAAATGATGGTATTATTTTTATTGGTCATTCGCTCGGTGGTATATTCTTGGCTAAATATCTGTCGCAAAATATTATTCCGCAGAAAATAAAAGCGGCTATTTTGATCGGCGCGCCGTATGAGGACACGGATTATGAGGAAATGTGTAGTTTTAAGCCGCCGGTATCATTATCTAAATTCAATAAGCAAACCAAAAAACATTATACTGATTCATAGCGAGGACGACCCAGTTGTTCCCATTAGCCAAGTTAAAATATATAACAAAAAACTGTCTAATTCTCGAATATTAATGTTTCAAACCAACGGTCATTTTCAGCAGCCTAAGTTTTCAGAGCTTGTCGATATAATTAAGAGCCTGTAACTTAAAACCGTCACCTAAGTTATGGCATAGGGGTACGCGATTATTTATTTATTGCGAGTTTTCCTATTTTTGAACGGAAGTTGTTCATATCAACTTCTTTGTGAGTGACTTTTTCTATCGAAGTTGCGATACCGTCGTAAACATTCCCAACTATATTATCTAGCGTATTCGTCTTTGTCGACTCTTTTATATCAATTAGATCACCAATATTCATAACCCATTCGTTTGTTATTGGTGATTTGATCAAAGTCGCTCCTAGAACATTATCGAAATAGCTCATTAAATTAACCGAAGCTGGATCTATTGGTGGCATTTCATAGTGGTCTATATCACCGCCTTCGTTTTTTATAGGGGTAATCTGTTTGCCAGTTAACGCTACGTCTAATTCAAGGCCACCGGTTTTGAGAGATGATTTTAATTCCTTCATTAATAAGGCATTTCCTAGCATCATAATATCATTTGGAACGTTATGTTTTTCTGCGCTGGCGCTTTTGGGGTACGAGAAATAGATATCTGCAATCGGAGCGAATTGATCGGTAAGTTTCTTGCCTTTATAAGCTTGTCTTGCCATTAGTTTGTTCATCAAAATTCCGCCCATATTTATTCTCTGTCGATCCCGTTTTGAATAAAATCTAAGGGCTTTAAATAAACCTAGTTCTGGAAAGGTGAAGTGTGATGTGACAAACATAGTATTTTTACCTTCTCGTTGGTCATTTGCCAATCTTTTCAAGAGAGGTGTTGATTCTTCGGCAGATGTTGGTTGATCTTTAATTTTACCGATCAGTTTTTGGCATGCTATAAAGCCTAGTGACCTAGATATTGTCGCGTTCAAGCCGGCATAGAACATAAAGTCTGGTAATCTAGAATATTTATCGTATCCTTCGATCTTTGGAAAATATATGTCCTGTTCTGGGTATTTTTCTAAATCAAATTCAAATGGGACAAGCTCAGCTCCAGGACGGCTAGCCATGTCTTGGAGCCATGAGTCGTAACTAGCGTTTAACCTTTCCGACGGATCGCCGAATTTTCTATAAAATTGACTATATTTATCATATTGTTGTTCTAGCATGTATCGATGCATAATATAACATTTATATTTATAAGGTGCAAAAATATTGTCGGTAAAATATATAAGTAGCTTAAATCTATCCTGAAAGTTATAATATAGTCACATGCGAGTGTAGCTCAGTTGTTAGAGCGCATCCTTCCCAAGGATGAGGTCCAGGGTTAGAGTCCCTGTACTCGCACCAATATATTATTAGGATTTTCTATATGTTCCAGGATTATAAACAAAAAGACAGCGTAATAGTTGTTTATACTGGCGAAGGCAAGGGCAAAACTAGTGCTGGTCTAGGTCTGATGGTGCGCGCGCTAGGTGCTGGGTTCAGGGTTGCATTTATACAATTCATTAAAGTTTGGAATGTCAGTGAACATGATTTCATTAATAAAATCATGCCGATTTATGATGATAAATTAACCTTTTACAAAGGTGGTTTGGGTTTTTTCCAGGCCGGCGAGCTAAGTTCTAAATCCACAAAAAAAGAACACCTCGAAATGGCGAGGTGTACCTTTGATGTTGCCTACAAGGCGGCCACGAGCGGCGAATATCAACTAGTTATTTGCGATGAAATTAATAACGCTGTTCACGATGGGTTATTGAAAGTTTCGGATCTAGAAAAACTCATCGATAATAAACACCTGAATACTAGTTTATGCCTGACTGGTCGTGATTTTCCACCGTCGCTGATAGCTAAGGCTGATATCGTGACTGAAATGACAAAGTTAAAACATCATTTTGACGATAAACTATTGGCGAACAAGGGTATCGACTACTGATTTTTTGTTCGTTTGGTAAACTCTAACTAGTTGCCAAACCGAAACAGCTGCTGGCACTAAAATCAAGTTACCAATTAACATCGTACGGTAAAACGGAATTGCGGCTACGAAACAATCGACTAATCCTGCCATAGTCGCAGGGTACCAACCCTGTGCCCAAACGCCGAAATTAGTAATTACAAAGAACGAAAATGAGCTAATAGCGGCAAAACCAACCGAAGCTAGAATCTGTTTTTTTGGTTTATCGTTTAATTTTTTCAACAATGTGGCGCTAACTCCAATTAACGCAAAGGCGCTCCAAGTGAATATGAAAATTGATGTGTTGCCGATAATTAAATCCGACAATATTATCGTCGTTAATGGCACTATTAATCCGAAACGCATTCCCATAGTTATAGCTGCGATTACGCTTACGACGGTTACTAATTCAAGGTTAGGTGCGATGCTGTAACTGTGATTTATAATTCTCCAGCCGACAGCGATAGCTATCAGGCTGGTAGTGATTACGATTTTATTTAATGTTTTAATATTTTTCATTAGTTTCCTTAAAAGGTTGTTAATTTCCAAGTAATTGTGTCACTGGATTTAGTTACATAGCTACCGGCGCCTACCATTGAAGCTTTGTCGTTTACATAGAAGGCCCAATATTGGCTCTTTGGATTAGCGGTTACGCTATCGATACTAGTCACAAAGGCGTTTGCGCCGGTGCCACTGGTGGTTGTTTTGGTTTTCTGGCTTAGTAGGGCTAGGGCGGTTACGCCGTCCTTGCCTTTATAAGTGACCTCTTTACCGTTATTCGCTAGTTGTACTTGGTTAGCTTTGTTGTCATTGTATATAAATACAGCTGTTGTCGCTACTGCGGCCAATAATAAGGCACTGACGATGTAGATTATAATAGTTCGTTTTTTCATGATATTCCTTTTTTATAAATTATTTAATTAGCATTTGCTGAAACCGCAAGCTTCACACTTCTGGCAGCCTTCGATAAAACGCAGGCTTGCTAAACCACATTCTGGGCACATATCGGTTAATTTGTTAGTAGCGGGGGTTTGCCATAATGGGATTGTTTCACTTTGGGTTGAAGCTTCTTCGGTGGTTTCCGGCATTATTCTCGAAGCCTGGTGTTGTTCAATAGTTTTTGCTACAGCATCAGCTAGGGATCTAACGCGATCAGCCCCAAAACCAGTCGAGCTAGCACCGCCAATACCACGTAGTTGCGATATAACCTTTTGAGCAATTTGGTTCGACGAATATTCTGATGGGATTCGGAAGGTTAGTGAAATCAAACGTCCAATCGCTTCGGCATCAGCCGTAATGTCTGATCCGGCACGGCCTACGTTGATAAATACCTCAAAAATATTACCATCACTATCTTCGTTGATTGACACAAAAGCTTTACCGAGGGGAGTTGCGATTTTATGAGTGCGACCATTCAAAACGTCCGGTCGTGGCCTTAGGCGCAGTGGCTCGGTAGGTGATATTTCGACTTTTTCGGTTGATTCACCGGCTAATTTATCGTAGTATGATGATTCTTTTTTAACTTCTAGAACCTGTTTTTCACGACTGCCGTCACGGTAAATTGTTATACCTCGGCAATTTGTGTCATATGCAGTTAAATAGGCGTTTCGGATATCGTCGACGGTTGCACTATTTGGGAAGTTAATAGTCTTTGAAATAGCATTATCGACGAATTTTTGGAAAGCTGCCTGAATCTTTAGGTGCCAATTAGGTGTGATATCACCGGCTATTACGAATACTTTTTTGAGATCCTCTGGGATTTCATCGAGACCTTGAATTGAACCGCCATTATTTTGAATTTTTTCCAGTAGTTCTTCGGAATATATGCCGCGCTTTTTGAGGGCACTTACGAAATATGGGCTAGTCTGGAACATACGTTTACCTTCGATAGTGTTCTTGGCATAGATGAGAGCAAACAATGGTTCGCAACCACTCGAAGCATCGGCAAGCATTGATATTGTTCCGGTTGGAGCAATCGTAGTTCGGGCGCCGTTTCGTGGTTTAATTTCACCGGGCTTGTCATAAATTGAACCTTCAAAGGCTGGGAATACACCACGCTTTTTAGCCAGTTCAACCGAAGCGATATCAGATTCGCGCTGGATGAATTCCATGACTTCTTCGGCCATCTTGACACCTTCGTCGGTATTATAGCCAATCCCCATGTCTAGTAGAGCATCAGCAAAGCCCATAATACCTAGCCCAATACGGCGAATACTGCGAGTCATAACTCTGACTTTTTCGATTGGGTATTCGTTCATATCTAAAACGTTGTCCAGGAAGTGAACTGAATCATGAACTGTTTGGCGCAAGGCTTCCCAGTCAAAACGGTTACCATCGACGAATAGCGACAGGTTAATACTGCCTAATGTACAGGCATCGTATGGTAACAGTGGTTGTTCGCCACATGGGTTGGTGGCCTCGATTTGGCCTAGTTGTGGCGTAGGATTGGCTCGAGAGTCGTTAATTCGATCCATGAATATCATTCCAGGATCGCCATATTGCCATGCGAAGCGGGTGATTAGGTCAAAAACTTTTTTGGCATTTAATCGACCGACTTCTAGGTTGGTACGAGGATTAATCAGTGGATAGCCGTAACCAGGAGTTTTTTCGTCGCACCATTCATGTAATTTAGCGACAGCGGCATCTAGGCGAACTATTTTTAGATCAATATCGCGAGTTTGGTGAGCTTCACGAATCTCGTTTACTAATCCGTCAAAGTCAAAATCTTTTTCATAATCGTCGGCCAGAACTGCTTTGTCGGTTTTGATCTTGTCAAAGAATTCTTTGGACGTAGTAACCGACGTATTGAAGTTAGTCAGTGAAAATTCATCTAGTTTATATATAACGAACAATAGAATGTCTGGGTGATTGTAATGCAAAATCCCCATATTAGCGCCACGTCTAACGCCGCCCTGGCGAACTGATGAAGTAATATCGTTGTACATTTGCATGAACGATACTGGCCCAGTTGTTGTGCCACCTGATGTTGATAAAATATCGTTTTTAGGTCGTAGGCGTGAAAATGAAAAACCAGTTCCACCGCCTGATTTATGAACCATAGCCATATCAGAAGCCGACTGTAATATGCCCTCTAAATCATCGGGTACGGGTAATACGAAGCAAGCCGATAATTGCTGCTTTGGCTTGCCAGTGTTTAGTAGGGTTGGCGTGTTTGGCAAAAACCGACGGTTAGCCATCAATTTATAGAATCTAGTAGCAGTAGCTAAATGAGCTTTTTCATCACCGCCATATAGACGTTCGGCTGTCGCAATATTATAAGCAACGCGCCAGAATAATTCTTTTGGTGTTTCGGTTGATGTGCCATCTGGCCTACGTCTGGCATAGCGAGTTTTTCCAATATACCAAGAATTCTCAGTTAGTTTTGGCTCGGCCAATTTAACGGGTGGTGTTGGAATATTTCGTCCGATTTCGTGTATCTCGGCAAGTTTACTAGCTTCGCCCAAATCTAATACTGGTTGGTCTAAATCTTTCATTTTCCCCCTCATACCTCTATATATTGCGTGTCTGATATTTATAACGTACGCTATATGTTGCGTGTGTTTTTAAGTATAGGCGCTATATGTTGCGCAAGTCAACGATAATTGTTATTATTACATTCACGATAAATAATACAGGGGATGGTATGAAAGCTACTACTAGCAGTACATTCAAGCAAGACGTTTTGGATTCAAAAAAGACAGTTCTATTAGATGTGTGGGCACCGTGGTGTGCGCCATGCCGTGGTATGAACCCGATAGTGGAACAAATCGCCGAAGAGTCAAAAGATTTAGCGGAAATCGTAAAATTAGATGCTTCGGTAGAGATGGAACTAGTCCAAACACTCGGAGTTAGTTCATTGCCAACTTTCTTGGTTTACAAGAATGGTCAAATCGTTAATTCCAGTGTTGGCGCGACCTCAAAAGCTAATCTATTAAAGCTAATTTCATAATTAGTATAGTATAATTAACAGTAGAGTTTCACATATCGTCTGTTATAATATGCCTTACGGCGCGTTGACGGAACGGTTACGTGGAGCTCTGCAAAAGCTTATAAATGGGTTCGACTCCCATACGTGCCTCCAGATTTTAACAATTTGCGCGGATGGTGGAATGGTATACACGAGAGACTTAAAATCTCTTGGTCTTACGACCTTGCGGGTTCAAGTCCCGCTCTGCGCACCAAAGAAAAATAGTCTCATTCATGAGGCTATTTCTCTTTGGTATGAATTTGCGAGACTCGAATTAGCATGGCAAAGACCTTGTGGGTTAGAACTGCCCGACACTATTTTTCTTTGGAAATTAAAAACCCCACCTATCTCGAAAGAGAATGAGTGGGGTTATTAAAAGGTTTGTCTAATGAGGTCGTCTGCCACCGAATATTTCAGATAAATCTGACATGTCGGACGACATAACTACGATCGATGAACCAGAGCTAAAAGATCCATTCAGGATCTCATTTAGGATAGCCTCTTCTGCGCTGCAGCCCTTTTTGTCTTCGAGCTCGACTATTTTCCAACCTTCTCTAATTTCTAACGCTTCGCCAGTAATTTTCTCGCTAAACGTGTCGGTTACTGCTAACCAGAACATAGTTTCTAGAGTCTCTGAGACCTCTTGATTTTTATGAACTTTGGTCATAAATTCCTTTAGTTCGCCCATTCTCATTGGTTTCATAGCCTTGCGGCAGGAAACACGATATTGAACCGACAATAATAATAGTCTCTTGAGATCATCGCTTAATACGCCGACAACTGTCTCTTTTTTACCCACAGGATCAAGTTTTCCAATTAGATCTTGTGTTTTTAGATCAATTTGTTCCATTTCTGCTTGGATTTTTTCAAACCATTTAAGCATGTTTACACCATCATTATATTTTTTTGTTTTTTAATAGTCGTTACGATCAATATGATCGCAGCATCTCCTCTCTCGATTTTTAAAGGACAAACCTTTTAATAGCCAAGATAAACTTAACTATTTCAATCATAGCATATTATCAACATTATGTCAATTCGCCGTATCTTAAACCATCCGATTATATTCATAGGTTGTGCTGTATGTTCTTGATTGTGCGCTACTAGTGTTTGATGGTGTTTTTGGCTATAAATTTGCTATAATAGTAATATAAATTATTAATTTCAAAGGGGAATAATATGGAAGCTACTTGGATCATTATAGGAATTGTCGTAATAGTAATACTGTTTTTGTGGGTTGCGTATAACTCACTAGTCACTCTGAAAATTCGAGTTGATGAAGCCTGGAGCGATATAACTGTTCAATTAAAGCGACGTTTGGATCTAATCCCTAATCTAGTCGAGACCGTCAAAGGTTATGCTAAACACGAACAAGGTGTATTTGAAAAAGTTACCGAAGCTCGTTCTAGCGTAATGAACGCCAAGGATGTCAAATCCACCGCTGCTGCCGAAAACCAATTTGAGGGCGCTCTAAAGAGTCTATTTGCTGTCACCGAAGCTTACCCAGACCTAAAAGCTAACCAAAGTTATGTTGAACTTCAACAAGAATTAGTCGATACCGAGGATAAAATTCAAGCATCTCGTCGTTTTTATAACGGCGGCGTACGCGAATTGAATACGAAAATCCAGAAGTTCCCTAGCAATGTGATTGCTAATATGTTTGGATTTAAAAACCGTGATTTTTATGAATTAGATGATTCTGAACAGAAAATTGCCGAAAAACCAGTCGACGTAAAATTCTAATAGATCGCTGATATGTATAGATCAATCGCTGCTAATAAACGCAATACTATACTAATTATGGCAGTTTTTGTCGGCCTTATTAGTGCTATTGGCTGGATAATTGGGTATTTCTATAACGACATGAATATTGCGTATTACGTGATAATTGGTGCTGCGTTTTATGCTATATTGCAATATTTCATAGCCACTAAATTAGCGGTGGCTATGACTGGTGCGCAACAAATCAAAAAGCGCGATAACCCTAGATTCTACAGAATAGTCGAGAATTTAGCGATCGCAACCGGTGTCCAAACGCCACAAGTTTACATTATTGACGATCCGTCGCCTAATGCTTTTGCGACTGGTCGTGATCCAAAACACGCTATAGTTGCGGCAACTACTGGGTTAATCGAGATGATGGATGATAGCGAGCTCGAGGCGGTTATGGCGCACGAAATGGGGCATGTCCAAAACTATGATATTCGAATTGGTATGATAACTTTTGGCTTAGTTGGCGCAATCGGTTTGATTACGGATTTAGCATTTAGGATGTTCTTTTTTGGTGGTGACCGTGACAATGAAAACAACTCTCCGATAGTTATGGTTATTGGTGTTGTGTTACTAGTGTTGTCGCCAATTATCGCCGCAATCATTCAAATGGCGATCAGCCGACAACGGGAATATCTGGCTGATGCCACTAGTGTTATGACAACACGTAACCCGGAGTCAATGATATCGGCTCTAGAAAAATTGAAAAGAAATGGTCGGCCAATGCAACGTCAAAACTCAGCATCGGCGCATTTGTTTTTCTCTAATCCTTTAAAATCAGGATCTGTTAGCAAATTATTCAGCACCCATCCACCATTAGATGAGCGTATCGCTAGACTTCGTAATAATGAAGGTAAATTCTAAAATGGTTCATAAAAACCCGCTGTTAAAAATCAAGCAAAATGTAAAATCATTTTTAAAACGTCGTCCACATCGTAGCTTTCGCGTGACTCGTCGTCGCGACTATGCACGGTCACTTAAATTACCTGGTTATTTTGCGTTCACGTCCTATGTGTGCAAGACTATTTGGTCTAATCGCCGATTATTTGGGCTATTGATGGTTTTTTATATTACGATAACGATATCCATGGTTGGGGGTGCATCTCAGGATACTTATAATACTATCAAGAGTACCCTAGACATGACTGGTGGTAGCGTTCTAAGCAATGGTTTTGGCGAGATTGGCAAGGCAGGGCTACTATTTGCGACGGCCATAACTGGTGGGTTATCGCAGAGCCTAAGCGACGTGCAACAAGTCTATACCGGTATAATTATGTTAATTGTTTGGTTGACGAGCATCTGGCTGTTGCGTAATATCTTGGCTGGGCGCAAGGTTAAATTACGTGATGGTTTATATAATGCCGGCGCTCCGATTGTGTCGACTTTTGTCGTGATGATTTTATTATTAGTGCAATTATTGCCATTTGTCTTGGTATTGATTGGATATGGTGCCGCTTCGACATCTGGGTTACTAGCCGGCGGGGTTGAATCGATGTTGTTCTGGATTGCGGCGGGGTTAATGACGATGCTGTCGCTATATTGGATAACTAGTACTCTGTTTGCCTTGATAATCGTCACTTTGCCAGGTATGTATCCATTACAGGCTGCTAAGATGGCGGGCAATCTGGTTGTTGGCCGTCGATTGCGCATATTGTTTCGTTTCTTGTGGATGCTACTCAGCACGGTTATAGCGTGGGCAATTATTATGATCCCGATTATTATGATTGATTCGTGGATAAAGGGAGTGTGGTCGGCGATTAGTTGGGTGCCGACGATTCCAGTGCTATTACTAGTATTAAGCGCATTGACGATTATTTGGATATCGAGTTATGTATATTTGTTGTATCGCAAGGTAGTTGCTGATGATGTTGACCCAGCCTGAAAAACACGCCAAAGAATTACGAGAATTACTCGCCAAATATAGCTATGAGTATCATGTTTTAGATAATCCTTCGGTTAGTAATGACATTTGGGATAGTTTGCTAGCTGAGTTAAAAAGGATCGAATTTGAACATCCCGAACTGATCACTATTGATAGCCCAACACAGCGGGTTGGTAGTGAGCTACTTGGCGGTTTTCAAAAGGTCACACATAAATCCAGGATGCTTAGTTTAAATGACGTATTTGATCGTGCTGATGTCGAGGCTTGGGTTAAGCGCATGGATAATTTATTACCAGGTCGGCAACATGAATACTTTACCGATATAAAGATGGACGGGTTGGCCTGTGCCCTTATTTATCAGGATGGTCTGTTTATCCAGGCTATAACACGAGGCGACGGTTTTGTTGGTGAGGATGTAACCGAGAATGTGCGGACTATTAAAAACGTTCCGTTGCGACTAATCGACACCGATGGATTTGATGAATTTTTACTAGGTAGGACTGAGGTTCGTGGTGAGATTGTCATGTTGAGAAAAGATTTTGAAAAATTAAACAAGAAACGTGTGGCGGCCGGTGAGCCGGTATTTGCTAATCCTCGCAATTTAGCCGCTGGCACGATTCGGCAGCTTGATCCACAACTAGTGGCAGAGCGCCCGCTACATTTTAGAGCGTATGATTTGATACGTGATAATGTGTTAGATTTGCCGACGAATATATTCACGTATGAAGTATTAAGCGCGCTGGGGTTTACTCGCAATCAGCAGGCTAGTGTTTTCAATAATCTAGATGGTGTTGTGAAATTTGTTGATAATTGGGATGAAAAACGTCATGATTTGCCATTTAATACTGACGGACTAGTCATAAAAGTTAATGACCGTGCTCAATTTACTAAATTAGGTGTTGTCGGCAAGCAACCTCGTGCGGCTGTTGCCTATAAATACGCGCCAGAACAAGCAACGACTATGGTGCGCGATATAGTGATAAGTATTGGGCGAACTGGGGCGGCCACTCCTGTTGCAGTCTTTGATCCTGTTGTTGTGGCGGGTACAACGGTTCGTCATGCTAGTCTACATAATGCTGACGAAATCGAGAGGTTGGATATACGAATCGGTGATACGGTTGTTATCTTTAAGGCAGGTGATATTATTCCACAAGTCCAAAGTGTTGTGCTTGAACTTCGTCCAAAAAATGCCGAGTTGTTTAATTTTGGGAAAGCTCTAAGCAATCAATACCCAGAATTACAGTTTGATCGTTCCGAAGGCGAAGTGGTCTATAGGGTTGTCGGAGTTACGAGTGATTTATTGCTAAAGAGGGGGTTAGAGCATTTTGCCAGTAAGGGCGCGTTAGATATTGATACCTTGGGTGAGAAAAACGTAGTAGCGTTAGTGGATGCTGGGTTGGTTAACGATTTAGCCGATATATACAGTATTACGTTCGGTCAATTATTAAAATTAGATAGATTTGCCGAAACCTCTGCCAAAAAATTAGTTACAGCCATTACTGAGAAAAAATCTCCACTACTGGAACGATTCGTTTACGGCCTAGGTATCCGTCATGTCGGTATTCAGACGGCAACTGATTTAATAAACCGATTCAATTCGCTTGATGATCTGAGCGAGGCTACGATCGAGCAATTACAGGATATTGATGGTATTGGTAATGTAGTGGCTGAAAGTATTATTGCTTGGTTCGCTGATCCCGACAACGAAGCGCTAATAGAGAAATTCAATAGTTTGGGTGTAAAACCGGTCTACGTTAAAAAGGACGGCCGACTATCTGGAATGAATTTTGTTATTACGGGTACAATCCAGACTATGTCGCGCGATCAAGCGGCTGATGATATTCGGGCGCTAGGTGGAACTTTTCAAACCGCAGTCGCCAAGGATACGACTTATTTAGTGGTTGGCGAAAAGGCCGGCGCTAGTAAAATCAAAAAAGCCAAAGAATATGGTATTAATATTATTAACGAACAACAGCTAATTGAGATGATCAAAGGTTAATATGCCTAAATTTGAATTAAATAAACTCGTACGTGATGGTCTAAGGGATGAATACGAGCGGACTAATCAAAATCCGGTGTTTCGAGAATTGTCGATCGACGAACTCAAAACGCAATTAGCGCGTAAAATTATCGAAGAAGCTAATGAAATAAGAGTGAATAGTCGGCCCGATGAGGTAATTGACGAGGTGGCGGATATCAGGCAAGTCCTCGATGATATTGTGGCGATTTATGATATTACCGAAGAACAGGTCAAATTAGCTCAGCAGAAAAAATACGATAAAAAAGGTGGTTTCGCGAATGGTGTTTTCGTTGAAACACTAGAACTAGATGACAGTGACCCTTGGGTAGGATATTATCGTAAGAATCCAGACATTTTTCCCGAAAAATAGATATAACTGATAAAATTAAATAAATGATTGTTTTACTTATAATTTTAGCCACGATAATCAGTACTATCTTGGGTGGTATTTTTGCGATCAAATTCAAAGATAAGTTACATTTAATCTTAGGGTTTAGCGCCGGGGCGGTTCTGGGCGTGGCTCTGTTTGATTTATTACCAGAGGCAATTGAACTTACTAAAGGTGTTTATGACATACAATTAGTGTCGGTATTGATCGCTGGTGGCTTTGCCGCCTATATGTTAATCGATAGGTTTTTCTCGTTACATAGTCATGACGATGATTGTAATAAACCCGCCCATAACGGCAAACTTGGCGCGGCGGCGTTAGTCTTCCATAGTTTTTTGGATGGTTTTGGTATTGGGTTGGCGTTTCAAGTGTCGCCAACTATTGGTTGGGTTGTAGCTCTGGCTGTACTAGCGCATGATTTTTCGGATGGTATTAATACAGTCGGTATGATTATTAAAAATAAAGGTGGGCGGGCTACTGCCTTAAAATGGTTGATGGCGGATGCTTTGGCGCCAGCGGTTGGTGTGTCGGTAGCTTATTTTATGACCGTGTCGCAGTCTACTTTGGGATTGATTTTGTCGGTGTTTGTGGGGCTATTCCTATATATTAGCGCCAGTGATCTAGTGCCCGAGAGCCATCACCGCCATCCAGCTATTTGGACAACAATTTCAACTATCCTGGGCATGATTGTAATTTTTGCGGCCGTCAGTTTTGCGGGGCAAATGTAGTTGGTTATGCGAGAAGTTGTATTTCGCCACACTAAAAAACTAGCTATTGCTATAGCTGGAACGATAGTTTTGCTATTAGGAGTTATAATGATACCTTATCCAGGACCCGGTTGGTTGGTGGTATTTGCTGGTTTGGCAATTCTAGCAACGGAATTCAAGTTTGCTCAAAAAGTCTTAGATAAAATCCGCGGTAAATATGATGAATGGCAATTATGGCTCAAAAATCAGAATTTATGGATTAGGATTATCGTTTTGTCTTTTACTGGGCTGGTGATATTAATTACCGCATGGTTATTGAATAGTTTCGGAGTTATGAATCGAGTCTTTGGGTTGGGTTTCGACTGGCTAACCTCGCCGTTTTTTAACTGATAGTTTTTAGTTTGTCGTTTTTTTGTTATATAGTTATATTATGCATGAAATTTCACAGGTCACCGTTCTAAGCGGGAGAAAAGCCCAGGGATTTAAAAAAAATGTTCTAAAACATTTAAAAAACAAACAAAATTTAATAATAAAAAAAGTAGATTTTGACGTTTCGAATTTTCGGAATGGCGAACTTAACATTAGACTTTTAGGATCCGTCAGGGGTTGTAACTCAATTATTTTCCAGCAGTTTACTCAACCTGGTAATAGCATGCACGAGGAATTGTTTGAGTTATTTTTGCTCGAGGATACGATTAGCCGATCGGCAGCGGATTGTATTATTTTATGTCTGCCGTTTATACCGTATCTGCGGCAAGATAGAAAAGCCGAGGGACGAGAGCCAATCTCGGCCAGAACTTTATTCGATCTACTCAGCAGTGCGGCATCTGGGAAATTAGTCAGGATTATCACTTTCGACATGCATAATTCAGCTGAACAGGGATTTGTTAATTTTCCGATAGATAATTTGCCAGCTATGCCGGTTTTCGCTAAATACTTTATAAAACAAAAATGGTTTGATCCAGAGACTACGACGGTTTTAGCGCCGGATGTTGGTGGTGCAAAAATGGCCGAAGAATTTGCATCGTGTTTGGGATTATTCGATGGTATTTCGATTATGCACAAGAAACGTAAAAAAGGTGAAATGGCCGAAGCAAAAACAATCATAGGTGATGTTGCGGGCAAGGATGTAATAATCATTGACGACATCATTGATTCTGGCGGAACGATTTTGGCTAGTGTTGACATGCTAAAAAAGGATGGAGCGAAGAGTATTAATGTGGCGGCGACCCATGGAATATTTTCGGCTGATGCGGTTAAAAACTTCTCCAAAGCCGGTATTAATGTCGTTACGACTGACAGCATCCCAAGGGATGCTGATTTTATAAAGAGCAATAGCTGGCTTAATGTACTATCGATTGCTGATTATGTCGCCGAAGTAATTTACGAAAATGCGATTGGTGGTTCGGTTAGTAAAGTAATTAAAGCGCGCCAAAGTAGTGTCAATTGTGAAAGCGTGAGTGAATCAAAACAAATACCGTTGATATAAAATATGCGACATAAAAAAATACCTCGCTGTTAAGCGAGGTATTTAGTTGGGCTAGGTAGTAAACTACCAGCTACGCTGACGGAATGAACCGCCACCGTTGCCACCACGGTCGTTTCCACCGAAGTCGCGTTTTGGGCGATCTTCTTTTGGACGTGCCAAGCCAACGCTGATAGCGCGACCATCTAGTTCTTTGCCATCAAGTTGATCAACCGCTTTTTGGTTGTCGGCGTCGTTAGTATATTCAACGAATCCAAAACCTTTACTACGACCGCTATCGCGATCAGTAATAACTCGGGCGCTTGCAACTTCACCGATTTGCTCGAAATGAGCTTTCAGTGTGTCATCGGTAGTAGCGTAAGCTAGACTACCAACGAAAAGATTTTGCTGTGCCATGTAATTAGGTACTCTTTTCTTCTTATCTGATTCTAATTATCGTCAGATCGACCGCTTCTGCGATTTTGCGAAGAAGAGAGTTTACCTGTTAAGAGGTAAGCGCTCGCCTTTTGCCTTTATACGCGTGTGCTTCTGAACGCTATTATTTAAGCATAGTTTCGTAAAAAATACTAGTACAAGCACTTTATTTTATCAAAATGCTTGAGTTTTTAGGCTGAATAGGTGATAATATAGACATGGCTGGTGCGCAACAGGGGTAACCTTTGCGCTATAAAACAAAAAGCATTTAAAACAAAAACGTGCCCCGGGTGGGCGCGCAACAGCATAGAAACAAATACTCGTCCTATAAAAAAGGGCGAGTGTTTGCTAACAAGTTATATTATAGTACGATCCGAATGTAAGGTTTGCGCAATAAAAACACAAAACGTTTAGAATCACCCTCGGTCTTTATGAGATGAGTGTGTTGATGGGGGATAGATTTGATTACCGAGGCTGGGGCGCGTGAATAGATATTATAACCTTGACTTTCATATTTTTCGATAATATCGACATACTCAATCTTTTTGGCTGGTGACATCGCAGCTAAATTATCGGTATGTTTTTTTGGTGTTACCATCAGGTGATCAACGACTTTTTGACCATCCCAAATCGAGTAAGCAAAAATATTTTTAATGATTTTAAAGTTTTCTGTCTCTTCGACAAATTGGTCTTCGCCAGCTTTGATTGGGCAAAATGAACAAACATTACGATCGGTCATTTTTAGATACTTTTTATAAACTTTCTCTTCTTTTCGTGATCTTGTGGCGGTCATTTTCAGATTCCTTTAATTCGATTAGAGATACTAGTTGTACTCATCTTACCGATAAATGCATCTTCAAAATAATGTGGACCTGCGCTGTCTTGGATGCATCGGATGGCGACTGCATCAAGCTCTGGTCGTAACGGGACACCTTCTAATATATCCTTTGATTCTCCAAAAACCGTCCAGATATCTGGTTGCAATTGGCTAACTAAATTAAAATGGGATGAGTGGACGTTATTATCAGAGAAATCTTGTGGTCCATGAATTGTAACGGCGTCTACGGTTGGAATGAGTATGTTGCCAGAATCGTCATCGGGACTGATAAATGATTGTGATGCTATCATCATAGCTCTGGTTTCCCAACCATAAACTGGAGCGGGCGCACCGTTTTTCTTGGGATCGTTACCCTTACGGGCGGTGACTGATTTGTCGCCATCAACACTGATAATCAGTTTAATAGCCCGTGCACCTAAAGCCCTGTTGGTGTATTCTTGCTGTCTTTCGGTTGCTAGTTCGTTCCAGGGTTTCTGGTATTCTTGCTGCTTGTAGTGTAGCGCTGCGCCAGTTGCTTTAACATGTAGTAAGTAGGCCATATGGTCCATATGCAGCATGTCGAATACACCAGAAGAGAACACGGCGATTGAACCTTGTTTGCGCCAACTTTCTCGAAGTTTTAATAGTTTTTCAGTTGCATCGTCTTGCAAATTTGGGTTAAAAACTTTTTCGCCAAAACGGTGATGTAATGTCGAGACATAAGAATAAGGCAAACTATCATAGCTGATAGTGTCAATGCTAGTTTTGTTTCCCTCAAACTCTTTCATTGCGCCCAAGTATAGCATTCTTAAAATATATTCTGCAACACACATAATAATCTAGAATGTTTTTTGCCATTAAATTGTATAATATAGAATAAGCATGATAAAACATTATATTCAGAAAAAACTAGAAAATTATGTTCGTAAGTATTTTATTAAACATCCCGAGGTTAAATTAGTTGCCGTCACGGGTAGTGTTGGTAAAACTAGTACCAAGGTAGCAATTGCAACCGTTTTGTCGGAACGTTATAGAGTGCGTTTACATGAAGGCAATTTTAATACGTTCATGAGTGTTCCTACGGCGATCTTGGGTATAGAATATCCCAGTAATATCAAGAGCATAGGCGCTTGGTTGGCGGTGTTTAGAGCGGCAAAGGAGCGCATTAATAGTCCAACCGATGTTGATGTTATTGTTCAGGAATTAGGCTCTGATCGCATCGGTCAAGTTCTACATTTTGGGACTTATCTGCACCCTGAAATAGCCGTAATCACAGCCATTTCACCCGAGCATATGGAGTTTTTTCATACGATCGATAATGTAGCTCGCGAGGAATTATCTGTAGCTAACTTTTCTAAACAGGCAATTATCAACAAAGATGATATTGCTGGCGAATATGCAAAATATCTAACAAATTCCAATATTAGTACTTACGGCACGAGCGCTAGCGCTGAATATCATTATCTCAGTGAAAATTATTCTTTCGATATTGGGCATAATGGTATTTTTATCGCTCCAGAACTAACTGAACCGGTTCTGGCGACAGTACACGTATTAGGCGAACATACGCTTCGACCAGCCATTGCTGCTGCTGCGGTTGCGGTTAAATTGGGAATGGAACCGTCAGAAATTGCTAGCGGTATGGCTAAGATTCATGCACTACCTGGGCGTATGAATATACTAAGTGGTGCCAATGAAACAATCTTAATAGACGACACTTATAATTCTAGCCCGTTGGCTGCCGAATCATCGTTGCGTGAATTGTATAAACTATCTGTGCCACAACGCATTGCGGTGTTGGGCGATATGAATGAATTAGGTGACACCTCTGATGCCGAGCATAAAAAACTAGGCGAAATGTGTGACCCAAATCAGTTGGCTTGGGTTATTACTGTTGGCAATCAGGCTGAAAAATTCATAGCTTCAGCTGCTAAGGCTCGGGGTTGTCAGGTTAAAAGCTTTCGGGATGCTTTGCAGGCCGGTGGTTTTGTCAGGAGCGTTGCCGAAAAGGGCGCTGCTATATTATTCAAAGGTTCTCAGGGCGGTGTCTATCTGGAAGAAGCTGTAAAAGTAATGCTACATTCAACTAGTAATGAGTCACAACTCGTTCGACAATCTCCGGAATGGCTAGCCAAAAAGACAGCCTTTTTCTCTCGGGATATATAATTTTTCAATAACAGAGGTTTTTTGGTATACTAGATACTAATCATGAAACGCTATAACCCTACTGAGATTGAAAAAAAATGGCAACAAGTATGGGAAGAAAATAATACTTACAAAGTTGATTTTTCTGATCATTCTAAACCTAAATATTATGCTATGAGTATGTTGCCGGGTATTACCGGAGCAGGTATACACACTGGTCACGGTAGAACTTTTCAGTTTAGCGACATCAAGGTTCGCGCTAAACGTCAGCAAGGTTATAATGCCTACCACCCGATCGGTTGGGATTCGTTTGGTCTACCGGTTGAAAATTATGCCATTAAAATCGGCAAAAAACCTAGAATTGCCCACGATGAAGCCTTGGTTAATTTCAAGCGCCAGTTAAAGCGACTTGGTTATAGTTACGACTGGTCCAAAGAGGTCAGCACGGCTGATCCGGAATATTACAAATGGACTCAATGGATTTTTAACCAGTTATTTGCGCATGGTTTGGCTTATCAAAAACAAAGTCCACAGTGGTGGTGTGAAACCGACCAAACGGTCCTAGCTAACGAGCAAGTCGAGGGCGGCAAATGTTGGCGTTGTGGAAACCAGGTTACTAAAAAGAATTTAAAACAATGGTTTTTCAAAATCACTGAATATGCAGATGAGATGCTCGAAGCCACCGATGATTTGGACTGGACTGAGATGGTTAAAACCATGCAAAAGAATTGGATCGGTCGTTCGGTTGGTGCCGAGGTTGAGTTCAAGATTATCGGGCGTGATGATTTAATAACAGTATTTACGACTCGTCCGGATACTTTATTCGGGGCGACTTTTATTGCGCTAGCCCCAGAACACGAATTGGTCAAAAACTTAGCCAACGACAAAACTCGTCAAGCAGTTGATGATTATGTTCTGCAATCAGCTCGTAAGTCCGAGATTGAACGTATGAATGAAAACCGTGAAAAGACAGGAGTCTTCACAGGCAGCTACGCTATAAATCCAGTCAACGGTGAAAAACTTCCGATTTGGGTGGCTGATTATGTCCTAGCTGGCTATGGAACTGGTGCAATTATGGCGGTTCCAGCCCACGACGAACGTGATAACGCATTTGCAAAGAAATTCGACATTGCAATCAAACAAGTTATTATGCCTTGTGAAATTGATCAAAACAATCCACCGCAGGACGGTTTTGATATGGTAGAGCGCGACACGGTAGTCGTTCATTTAATGGATAAATCAACTGGCCAATTTGCCCTTCTTGATTGGCACGGAACACTCGATGGTGTCTCAACGGCAATTATGGGCGGGATTGAAGATAGCCAAACGTCTGCAGAAGCGGCCCTGAATGAGATAAAGGAAGAGGCTGCTCTCGGCGGTGTCAAGATTGTAAAAGAACTAGACTGGACGACAGCCGCACTTTATTGTGCCTCGCACAAATCTCAGAATCGAAAAGCTATAGCCAGAGCATTTTTGGCGGAAGTTGATAATCTCGATAACCAAGGCACTATATCTGATGCTGAGTCAAAAATTCATAAACTTATTTGGGTTGATAAAAAAGACGTTGCAACTCATTTAACTCCAGCACATCAAAAACTAGTATGGCAACTTTTGAATGAAAATTCATTAATATCTGGCGAAGGTGAGCTAATTAATTCTGGCACATTCGACGGGATGCAGTCTAGTGAGGCTCGTGAACAAATCGTTGATTGGCTGGAACAACAGGGAACTGGGCATATTAAAACTACCTACAAGATGCGTGATTGGTTAATTAGCCGTCAACGTTATTGGGGTGCGCCAATTCCAATCATTCACTGTCCTGACCACGGTGCCGTACCGGTGCCAGACAATCAGCTACCGGTTATTTTACCTGATGTTGATGATTTCAAGCCTAAGGGCGGCGAGACTTCGGCGTTGGCTAGTGTTGCCGATTGGGTTAATGTAGAATGTCCACTTTGTGGTAAACCATCTAAACGCGAGACCGATACGATGGATGGGTATGCCTGCAGTAGCTGGTATTTCTTGCGTTATTTGGATCCATTTAATGATAAACAAGCTTGGGATCCAGAAGTTGAAAAACATTGGGGGCCAGTCGATTTCTATAATGGTGCCGATCATGCGGTAGCGCATTTGCTATATTCCAGGTTTTGGATGCGATTTTTCTATAAATTAGGTTTAGTTTCAACGCCTGAACCATTCAAACGCATGATGTATAACGCCTATATTTTGGCGCCCGACGGAACCAAGATGAGCAAATCACGCGGTAACACAATTGATCCGCTAGAAATCATGGATAGTGGTTACGGTGCTGATAGCTTGCGCGTTTATGAAATGTTTATCGCTCCTTATGATCTGGAAGCTCCTTGGGATACTCGCGGCGTACCAGGTGCGTATAGGTTTTTGAATCGTGTTTGGAAACTAGCCCAGGAATATATTGAGGCTGGTGATTTAAACCTGGACGATAAAGTACAGACCGAAATAACGGTAATCGCTAACCGTATCACTAAAAAAGTAACCGAAGACATCCTAAATGATAAATTTAATACCGCGATTTCATCGATGATGGAAGCAGTCAACGATTATTACAAGATAAAAGAAAAAAACGGCATAGGCAAATCTACAGCCTGGAGCTTTGCTATCGAGAGCTTATTGCAAATCCTAGCGCCTTTCGCTCCACATATTACCGAGGAGTTATGGAATCAGCTAGGGCATAGCGATACGGTTCACATCGATCATTGGCCAAAATGGGACGATAAATATTTACAAAATGATACAGTTACTATCGTTATCCAAGTTAACGGTAAATTGCGCGCCAAGCTAGACGTGTCTAAAAATATCAGTCAAATTGAAATTGAGCAATTAGCACTAGACAACGATAACGTAAAAACGTTTGTTGGTGACAAAAAACCGACCAAGATCATTTATGTTCCAGGTCGGCTATTGAATATCGTTGTCTAAATATTAATAAGCTATTTTATTTATCGACTCTATCGGGTATAACTACGGTTTCGTAGGCTTGTAATCCATCAGCCAGGGTATCTTTGTTTTCGGGCATATGCCTGACGTGATCAAGGGCGGCATCCATTGGTATTGAACTAATGTTATCGATGTGACCTATGGCATTATATAAACCTTCGCCAGGATTTACTGTGTAAGTTTTTGTTTCTTTTGAAAAGTTAAAGTGTGGGATTATGGCATGTTCAACTGCGCTAGCTATGGTGCTACCTACGTTTGCGTTTGATAATGCCTCTATACCCTTTGTTAGGCCAACACCTACTCCAGCGCCAGCGACAAACATTGTTAGCGCTAATACTCCAAGTCTACGTTTTATCATCTCGTAGTTAGGTTTTTTTCTTTCGGGGTTACTATAAGTGTTTGTTTCTTGTTGCATGGATCTTTTATAACACCAATCTATGATATTGGCAATAAAGCATTAGCGTTTTGACCGGTAATATGAATAAAAACAAGGTACTTGAGCTATGCTGCGTTATTAGTTATAATAGCTACAAGTTTTATTATCATAATTTTACAGGAGGTCTTTATATATGGGACAACCAAAGAAACAGACGAGTCCACGCAAAACCGGTTTACGCCGAAGTCACTTACGCCTAGAGCTAGCTCGCCGCGTTAACAAAACATCACCAGTTAAGGCACGAACAACTGCCAAAGAATCTGGCAAAGCTCTAGCTAAATAATTTAGCTAGTAGCTCTATCACCTTAAAACAATAATCAAAAGAAAGAATAAAACGCTATGGCATCTAATCGCCACCTGGGTCGCATCGTTGCTTTGCAAACCCTATACGAATATGAATTTCGTGTACAGTCCAATGACACGTCGGCGGATGTAGACGATATCCTGACTCGCAATCTAGATAGATACGAAGCCACGATTGAAGACAAGGGCTTTGTCGGAACACTAGTGAAAGGTGTTTTAGCCGAACAAGCTGGTTTAGATGCCAAGATTCAACCTATTGCGCCTGATTGGCCGATTGATCAAATTGCCAGGGTAGATCGCAATGTTTTGCGAATTGGTTTATATGAGCTACTCTTTCAAGCAAAATTGATACCACCAAAAGTCGCAATCAATGAGGCGGTTGAACTGGCAAAAGCGTTTGGTTCTGATAACTCAAGCAAGTTCATAAACGGTGTGTTGGGCACCGCTTATCGCACGCTTGTCGAGGAGAAGACCGATGGCAGCAGTACCGAAGTTTGATCATTTCAAGAAATACTTTAATAAGAAAAATCAAATTCAGGAAATAGTTCGCGAGCCGACCAGTGGTGGTATTATCTTTCGTCGCGACGTTAGTGGTGGAGTTGAAATCCTGTTAATTCAGGATGGTAAAGATCGTTGGACGATTCCAAAAGGACACATCGAGGAAGGCGAGACGGCCGAACAGACTACTAGGCGTGAAATTGCCGAAGAAGCTGGTCTCAAAGATGTCGAAATCCTAGGTTGGTTAGGTAAAATTCATTTCCGTTATCGTCGTGTTGATAGATTGGTTCTGATGACCACTCAAATCTATCTAGTCAGGGCCAAAGGCGACACTAATGATATTCAAAAAGAAGAGTGGATGAATGATATAAAATGGTTTAAATTCAACGATGCCCTAGATGCGATTGAATATGAAGATATTGGAAAATTAATGTTGTTAGCTATGAAAAGAATTAGACAGGAGAAATTATGAGCGGGATGCAGGTGGCGCCATATCAAGATTTTGCCAGAGAGAAATTAGGTTTTGAATTCGCGGATATTCAACTACTAGTTACTGCTCTGACTCATCGTAGTTACGTCAACGAACATAAAAAAAGTGTCAACGAGCATAACGAACGGTTAGAATTTTTAGGTGATGCCGTTTTGGAATTGGTTGTAACTGATTATTTGTATCATAATTTCTCGGAACCAGAGGGAATATTAACTAGTTGGCGTGCTTCTCTAGTTAGGACTGAAAGTATTGGTGCTGCTGGTGTCGGACTTGGGTATGAACCATTAGTTAGAATGAGCCGTGGTGAAAAACAAGGTAGTGATCGGGCTAGACAACAAATATTAGCCAACGCGTTCGAAGCCGTAACTGGCGCGATTTACCTAGAGCGCGGCTATGATGATGCGGCCACTTTTATTCATAACAATATTATTAGTAAACTGGATGGTATTTTAGAATCTGGTAGCTGGCGTGATGCTAAATCCCACCTACAAGAGGTATCGCAACAGATTGATAATCAGACACCGCAATATCGTGTCATCGAAGAAACCGGTCCAGATCACGATAAGATATTTACACTTGGAGTTTATGTTGGCGACAAATTGATGGGAACTGGTAGCGGTCCTAGTAAACAAGTGGCTCAACAACAGGCAGCTCAGGCAGCGTTAGACGCTTACGCCAAGCGCTAACTGATTGACTATCTGCTAAAAACAGTGTAGAATTGGCCAAGAGTAAAATCAATTTTAAAGATAAGATAAAAGGAAGTTATATATTTATGCTCGCAATCCGTTTGCAACGTGTCGGTCGTACAGGTCATGCCGTATACCGCATTGCCGTACAAGAATCTCAACGTCATCCATTAAGTGGCCGTGTAGTTGCTTATGTTGGTACCTATGACCCACATACCAAAGATGCTAAAATCCAAGTCGAAGTAGCTCAAAAATACCTAGATAACGGTGCTCAACCATCTCCACGTGTCGTTAAATTGCTAAAAACTGCCGGTGTCAAGATGCCAAAATGGGTTATCGAAGCTGACAACAAAAAAGCCAAAAACACTCGCCACTCTGATAAACTTCGCAAAAATCAGCCAAAAGCTGAAGTCGAAGTTGTCGAAACAGTCGAAGCTGAAGAATCAGCTGACGTTACCCCACAAGAATAAACGTGATACAATTAAATTACAAAAACTAGTAGCGACCGAATAGGTGAGGGGATAAGTATGTCGACAATAGATCAACAATTCGTAGAATATATCGTAAAATCGCTAGTTGGACATCCAGATGATGTTTCAGTTGAGCGTTTAATCGATGAAAAAGGTGTTTTGTTATCATTGACCGTCAATCCTGAGGATTTAGGACGAGTTATTGGCAAACGTGGCGTAACCGCTCAGAGTCTACGCACTCTATTACGAGCGCTTGGCACTAAAAACGATGCTCGATATAACCTTAAGATCGTTAATAATGACGATCAGCGTGAAAACTATACAACATCATCAGATGGAGTTAGTAGCGAGCCTGTGAAAAACTCTACAGATGAACCTGTGGATAACACTAGTGATTACTCAAAAAAGACTCGTGAAGAGCTTGCGGAACTAGACGACCTAGATATATAATCATAAGTAGTTAAGGCAATGCCTAAACTGCGAGAATAAAAAGCTCTATGCGAGCAACAATATATATTGTTGAGAGATTTATATGTCGAAAGAACCACCTCTAGGGGTGGTTTTTTTGTGGCAATAGTTTATGATGGTAACAGATGAAGAAAATCCAAGTAGTTACATTATTCCCTGAAATGTTTGACGGTGTTCTAAATAATTCCATGATGTGGAAGGCACAGGATCGTCAGATTGTTGAATTTCGCATGGTTAATTTACGAGATTTCGGCCTAGGGCCACGTAAACAGGTTGACGACACACCATATGGCGGTGGTGACGGCATGTTATTAATGCCAGAACCATTATTCGCAGCAATCGGTGATGCCAAGAACTATGATCCTAGCGCCAAAGTAGTGCTAATGACCCCACGTGGGGATCGCTGGAAGCAGGCTACGGCACAAGCTTGGGCGGACAGTGATAATGGCTATATTTTTGTTTGTGGTCGCTATGAGGGCTATGATGAGCGTATTTTGAGTTTGGTTGATAGCCAAATTAGTGTAGGTGATTATATATTGACTGGCGGTGAACTGCCGGCTATGACGATTATTGATAGCATAGTGCGTCTAATCCCAGGGGTGTTGGGCGGCGAGAATAGTGCGGCGATCGAGAGTTTCAGCGATGGTGAAACCTTGGAATTTCCACAATACACTCGCCCCGAGGTTTTTAATGGTATGGAAGTACCCAAAGTTCTACTTAGCGGCAACCATGCCGAAATCGCCAAATGGCGGGCTGAAAATTCTTTAAAGTCTGGTCCCAACTGATAATTATAGGGATTAAATGAGACGGAAAGCGCCCCTTTGCAGAGGCGCTTTTTTTGTTGTGGTGGATGTCGTAGAGCGATCGGTCACAACATATGTTTTTTATAATTATGTTTGTTTTTGTAACTTTCGCTTATCCGTACTATAATTTACCAATTTAAAAAGCGCAAGCACAATGATAAAAATAACAACATTTGTGATTTATAATCTATTTAGTTTATACTTAGGGTATGAGCGTATTAGTAAGAGCCACTCAGGCCAAAAAGCCTAGAACGCGCGAGTCGCAGATTATGGCGTATGTATACGGGGCTATATTAGTTATTTTCGTATTGGCTCAGCTGTTTACTTTTGATAAGTTCTTGCCACTGCTAGCCAGCTTTAATTTACCTGGTGGTGATGCAGCTGCTTATTTATTAGGTGGAATTATCGTGGTTAGCGAGGTCTTTGCCCTGCCATTTCTATTAAATATGTCGATTAGTCCGTTAATGCGTATTGTTAGTATGGGTCTGGGTTGGCTGGTGCCATTTTTGTGGTTTATGTTAGCGATTTGGTTAAATACGAATGTCAGCGGCGTTCCTAACTTTTGTTTTTTGGGCACGATAGCTGATCTGTCGTGTGGACCATGGGCGATACTTGTCAGCGTAGCACTCGGAATATTAGCGGCATGGTCTAGTTATGGTTTGTGGCCCGGGTGTCGTAAATAATTAAAGGGGGATCTAAGATGGTAATATCAGTTCGTAAACTCGAGAATATGATCGAAGGATGGCTAAAACCAATTCCTCATTTGCCTTCAACTTGGCGAAAATGGGGAGCTGATAATATATGGTGGATTATGATCGTAAGTGTGGTCGTGTCAGTTATTACGATATGGGCATTATTGTCGACTATGTCCACGACCGCGACAATATTTACAATTAATTCTAACTTGTGGCATAGTTATAACCCATTTGGGCATACTAGCTGGTGGATGTTCTCGTCCATGATATCTTTGCTTTTTATGGCGGGCGTAACTATCATAACTGCTAGCGCCATAAATCCTTTGAAAAATATGAAAAAGAAGGGTTGGGATTTGCTATTCTTGGTATTTATTGTAAAAATCGTAGCGGAAATAATTAATTTATTGATTAGCTTAAATATTTTTCTATTTCTATCGAGTTTGGTCGGCATTGCTATCGGAGCTGCGATCGGTGCCTATTTACTGTTCGAAATTCGATCATATTTTAACCATGTAATTTCGGCTCATAAATCATAATATTAATTATCGTCACTTGAGCTGATCTGCTAATTAGTGTACAATCAGTACCACTGGTGGGATGTCGCCAAGTGGTAAGGCATCGGCTTTTGGTGCCGACATTCGGGGGTTCGAACCCCTCCATCCCAGCCATAGAAAAAAGTCCTAGGTTTTTAATCCTAGGACTTTTTCTATAACTTGGCTGTCGGGATTCGAAGCCTTGAGTGAACATTCGGGGTTGTATTTATATCAATCAGTTCAAATTAACCGAGTGTAATGGCTTTTTGGTTGGCGGTCATTTGCCCCTAATAACAACAATGCTATAATGAAATAAATATGTCAGAAATGCTATCAAACAAACAAAGTGATGAATATGTGCCGGAAATCATAGATCGGGATATACCAGCTGAACAGACCGAGCTGGGCGAAGAAATAGCCGATCGGGCTAACCTAGAGCGTGAGCTCGAGGAGCGTAGCGCGGCAGAATTTCTACTCCAATTCCAAGACTTAAAGGCTGATGTACGCCAAGAGGCCACGAAAGCTATTTCGACAATTGAGGCTTCGGTTGCTAAGGGCAAAAACTTATTAAGCACGCCTAAAGACATCATCTTGGGCTGGCGTGTAGAAAAAGCTAAACAGAAGTATGATCGCAGATCCAAAAAATTAGATACTAGCCGTTTTGATTTTATAAACCGACACCACGAGAAAAAAGCTCAAGCTGCATCTGCCGAGTTGTACTTTGTCACCCAAACCCATACTGAACATACAGGGATGATGCAAGATCGTTTAGATCGTGCTGATACACGCAGCAAAGAACGTCAAGAAGTTATTAATGCTAGGCGAAAAGAATTACATGAAGCGCGCCTGGCGGCTATCGAACGTCGAATAATTCGTCATGAAAGCATAAAACAACGTCGCAAACTCGAGCATGACTACTCGCAATACGCATACGAAGAGCGCGAAGCTGCAATCAAGCAATATGTCGAGCAGCCAGCTTTCAAGAAGCGAATTCGATCCCAGGCCGAGAAAGTTGTTCAAGGTCAAGAACGAGGAAAAGCTCAAGCGTATATTAATAACAACGAAAAAGATGCCGATAATAAAATCGAACAAGATATTAATGAAGAAGGAGCTTAATTAAAATGGGTGTTATCACGAAGCAATTAATAGACGACTTAGGTGTAATTATGTCAGACCAAAATTTGGAAGTGCTGTCAGAACATTTTGAAACGACACTCGATAATCGAGTTGTCGACGAGATAGCCCAGGAGCTTAATGTGGATCAGCTGAAACAGCTAAACGCTATACGCGAACAAGGTACCGACGAGGAATTAGGTGAATGGCTTAAACGAAACGTGCCAGATTTGAAAGAAATTATCGACGACGAAACAGCTATTTTATTAGGTGAACTCGCTGATGGTGCCGACAAATTATAACTTGCTTTAAAAAATACTTTTAAATAGTGCATGGTGGTTCTAACCTTAACTACCACCCTCTATTTCCATCCAAGTCTGTACGCTTTACATAAAGTGCTTATTATGGCATTAAACAAATCAGATAATTAATAAGTGCTATACTAAAAACAAAGGAGGTGATGATGACAGCGGGAGATGAAGTAAGGGATGCAGCAAAAAAGACTAGAGCGCAGGCCCGACAAAAACGGGATCAGGCTAGTGAGATGCATCAATTAGAGGATGATCTCAAGCGTTTAGCAGGCCAACTTGATAATCAAGCCACGATACTAGAACAACAAGCTGTAGAATCCGACGAAGTGGAAACACGAACAAGACAAACTATGGAAAAATTCAAAAATCAGAATCGCTAATTGCTGATCCATTGTGCTCTTGATCGTTATACCCCTAGCTATATAGGTTATATATTTTTGCCGTTAATCAGCTTAATATAGTCGTGACTAACAACATACTCCTCATCCCCATCAATCACCACGGCTGCATTGTCAGAAATAGCGTAAACTGGGTAGTTGACATTTTCTGATTCTCGGATAGCCCATTCATCAGCCCGCTCGGAAAAATACTCACTATGTAAATGAGGCAAGATTGAAAAATTTAACAAATTTAAATATTCATGAACGCCGAAATAATCAACTTCGCCGTATATCTCGTCCTGAGTTTTATAACTCGGTTGTCTACCTAATATCATCGATCCGGCCGAGCTACCGACATATACCTTCTTTTCTAGCAATTTCGGCAGTAATTTAGAAAAACCCGTTTTATCAAAAACAGTTTTTAGATATTCTGTATTACCTCCGACGACAAAGATTACATCGGCGGCATTTATCCTTTCCTCGACTTTATCTATATTGAGTGCTAACAAATTTACAAACTCAACATTGCCACCGAAGTTATTGCGTATACTATCCATATCGTCGAGAATCCAATGATGGTCGCCATGTTCGACGGCGTAGGCTTCGTTGATGATGGCAAAGTTTATCTCTTTTGCTGGTTTGCCGACGAACTCAATGCATTTTTCTACTGCTTCTTTTGATTCAAAACCTGACGATGCTAAAATTAATTTCATATTACTCCCGCGTAGTTCATAACTATATAGATACTAGTCATTATAATACTATTTGTTTAGTACACCCAAACTCAAAAACCACTTATGCTATAATCTAAGCATAATTAGGGGATATATCTATGAACGAAGAAGTAGAAGAAGTCAAAGAAACCCAAGCTACTGAAATAAAAACTCAAAAACCGAAAAGGCAGCCGTTAATTAGCAAATCTGTGCTAATGGGTGTGCTAATTCTGGTTTTAATGCTCGCTTCGGCCGCGGGTGCTTATTATTGGCGCGATAGCCAGGCTAATAATTTCGAAAAACTACAATCCGATAATATTTCCAAAAATCAAAATGTTATAAGACTACTTAATAAACAAATAGCTGACAAAGCAGGTGATGATTCCGTTGCTTGCACTGAAATAGCGCCTACAGCAACAGTTATTGGAAATATTGAAGCATCAATAACATCAGGCAATACTGCCGCACTGGAATGTTATATGGCTTCGAGCGTGAATGTAATTCTGGCAGCCTCCGAGGCTTATGGCCAACAAACACCCGCTCAGGCAGTTGCTGATGTAACCAGTTTCATCTCGGACGATATTAATTCATGGGATTATAATTTCTCACTACCAGCTGCTACATTAAATACCTACAAACAAGGTTCGTATTCTCAATATTTTACGAGTATTTCGGTAGTGGGCAAGGCTGCAAACAATCAAGTAATTTCATTCTCGTTTGATTGCACCGGCAAAATCGACACAGTTTTTCTAGCAACTACTGCCAGCGTACTCTAGCTTTTAAATATCCATTAGCCCCATATCTTGTCTGATATAAAAACCTTCGGGGCTGTCTGCTGCATCCCAAGAAAAGAAATATTTTTCTTCGGAATCATTGAATGATTTCATGGTGTTCCTAAAGTCCTTATGCAAATTGCCAAACTCGATTTCGATAGATTCATCACAGCTACTGGACGGAACGATTGCGCGCGTTTCTCCGCTTGGGTTTATGATGAAATTCCTATAGGCCATTTTTCCGATAGTCCGTACAACGACTTCCTGGAACCCTCGGCCTGAATATTCCATTGATGGCTCAAAATCATTAGACCCTGCAGCAAAATACTCTGTTGCCTTGGTCGAAACTAATCGTGGGAACTTATTAGGTGTGATCTTACGCTCATTGAGTTCGTATAGAATCCATCTAAGGCGGGCAATATCGATGCCTGATTTTGTTAAGAATTCTGGTATTTCGGCGATTTTGTTGACATTTTCGTGATGGACTAACGTACGAACGGATGTATATAAATCTGGGGTATTTTCCTGAATTAGCCTCAGAGCATCCAGGGATGTATTTAAACCACCGTCGGGCATAATGTTATGCCTGCGCCAGCTAGAATTTATTTCAGGCGAAGACCCATCGATAGGAATACCGATAGTTGATAGTTTACCTATTGCTCTTTTTAATAAATTATGTCGATCCAGCCCAGTAGTAGACAACGATATTTGACGATCATTACCAGATAGCCCGTCTATTATTTCAATTAGATCATTACGCAATAATGGTTCGCCACCAGTAATAACAACTCGTTCATTACTATCGAAAAAACTGTAATCATCAATTTTTTCAAATATTTTTAGCCATTGCTTAGTCGTTAATTCTTTATTATCATGACTTGGTTTAGATCCCCAGCAACCCGGGCAATTAAACTCACAATTACCAGTAACCTCAATGTCTATTACATTAGGTACAAAAAGCCTCTTCGGAATCTCATCGTGGGTCATAGGTATATGTTCCGAGATACTGCAGACGAATGCAAGCATAAGTAACCTGAGTCTCAAAATCCCCTCGGGTCCTGTCGTCCGGTCCGCCCCTGATTTATAAAAACGGATTACCGTTTTGTATAAAATCGGGTGCTGCCCCGCCGAACGCCACCCGCGGAATGGGTTTTGAGACTCAGGTTAAGCGGGGTCTGTCGTGAACGGTTATTAATATGTGTTTTATGCTAAAATCTATAACATAAAGGTAGGTATAGAATGGAAAAAGATATGGCTACAGAAAAATGTAAAAACGAAAAACACACGGTCGTAAAACACGTTAATCACGGGGCTGGCGGCGGTGCTGTTTATGGATTTGGGCTTATCGGGGCGCTCATTTATTTTCTGCAAACAGCTGCCGGTTTTTGGGCTGGGGTACTATCAATTCTAAAGGCGCTTGTCTGGCCGGCTATGATCGTTTATGAAGTTCTAAAAATGTTAAAATTGTAAACTTCATCTATTAATATAATCTAAGTTATAATATAGGTTATGATAAAAGGTCTTTCGTTTAGGGATGTTAAAAAGTTACAACGACAGTATGGTCTGAATATATTACAAGAAGACCATCGCAAAAACAAAGCATTATTAGCACTACTAGCGAGATTCAAAAACCCTCTGGTTATAATTCTACTACTAGCGGCTTCGCTGTCGCTTTTCTTTGGCGATAGGGCTAGTTTTTTTATCATTATTGCGATCGTAGCCTTGAGTGTTGGGTTGGATTTTTTGAATACTTATCGATCAGAACGAGCAGCCGAAGCGCTAAAAGATAAAGTCAGAGTCAAAGCCCATGTTATCCGTGAAGGCAGCGAGCATTTAGTGGCGGTTAGTGAATTAGTGCCCGGCGATATTGTACTGCTTTCGGCCGGCAAGGTTATCCCGGCTGACGGCGTGATTATTGACGGCAAGGATCTGTCGACTAACGAGGCGGCCCTGACTGGTGAATCTTTCCCGCAAGGCAAACTGATTGATGCGGAAGTATTTATGGGTAGTGGAGTTATTAGTGGATTGGGTATGATGCGCGTTACTAAAACCGGTTCGGCTACGCAGTTCGCTCATATAGCTAAGTCGCTACAGTCGGTACATAGGGTTACTGAATTTGAGACCGAAATTAAGGAATTCAGTGTACTGATTATCAAAATTACTTTTTGTTTAGTCCTATTTGTAATGACGATAAATGTTTTGTTTCATCGCGATCTGCTGGAATCGATATTATTTAGCCTAGCCCTAGCGGTTGGCTTAACACCCGAACTATTGCCGCTGATCATTACCCTTAACCTTACTAAGGGTTCACTAAAGATGGCTAAAGAGGGTGTAATCGTCAAACAATTATCAGCCGTCCAAAATTTTGGCAGTATGGATATATTATGTACTGATAAAACAGGCACGTTAACCGAAAATAAGATTAGTTTAGTCAAATATGTTGATGGTAAGAATAATGATTCGGAATACGTTCTGAAACTAGGCTATCTAGTTAGTTCTTTTTCGACTAGCCTTAGCAACCCGCTTGATGTGGCAGTAAAAGCGCATAAAGGCGTTGATATAACTATGTATCGAAAAATTGACGAGATACCATTCGATTTCGAGCGCAAACGCGAAGCGGTCGTTATACATCATACAAACGACAAACGACGTTTTCTGGTAGTCGAGGGTGCGCCCGAGGAAGTTCTAAAGATTTCTAAAACCTATGGATCGGACAAGATTCATATTACCGATCAACTAAGGGTCACTATTCAGGATACTTATGACAAATTGAGTCGTGACGGTTTTCGAGTTCTGGCTGTTGCCTCTAAGGAGATTGAGCCGGAAAAGCGTTATGAACCGACAGACGAGAAAGATATGTCGTTTTACGGCTTTTTGGCGTTTTTGGATCCAGCAAAGGACTCAGTATCTGATACGCTGGAACGAATGCGCACTATGGGTATTTCTATTAAAATCATTACCGGTGATAATATCTATGTTACCGAAAAAATAGCCTCGGATATCGGATTGCCAATCGAAGGTTCTCTGAACGGTGATGAAATAGATAAACTATCAAAGCGTGAATTAGAGACTGCTGTTGAAAAAACAACAATTTTTGCCAGAGTGAATCCAGAACAAAAAATGCAGATCATCCAGGCCTTGCAGGCTAATGGCCACATTGTTGGCTATATGGGCGATGGGGTTAATGATGCACCGAGTCTTCGTGCCGCTGATGTTAGTATGTCGGTTAATAATGCAGTTGATGTCGCTAAGGATGCGGCCGATTTCATATTGCTGCGCAAAAATCTACATGAGCTAATAAACGGTGTCACCGAGGGTCGCAAAACTTTTGCTAACACTATGAAATATTTACGCATGAGCCTTAGCTCGAATTTTGGAAATATGTTTTCGATGGCTGGGGCTTCGTTGTTTTTGCCGTTTTTGCCGATGTTAGCTACTCAGATTTTGCTAAATAATCTGCTGTATGACACTTCACAATTTGCGATTCCACTAGATAATGTCGACGATTCCGAAGTTCTAAAACCACATACCTTGAATATCAAAGAAATTAGAAAATTCATGTGGTCTTATGGGCTACTAAGTTCAATCTTTGATTTTATAACCTTTGGGATTTTAATGTTGGTTTTTCGGGCTGATCAGGCCCATTTTCAAGCTGGATGGTTCATCGAATCGATCATGACTCAGATCTTTGTAGTTTACATTATCAGAACCAGACTAAACCCATTTAAGGAAAGTAAACCATCAAAGCCGCTAATCGCTAGTACGTTATTAGTAATTACAGCTGCGCTGTTGGTTATATTACTGCCAATACGCGAGATCTTTCGTTTCGGTCTATTATCACCGGTTCAGATTGGGGCTTTAGTTTGCGTAGTGGCGGTATATCTATGTTTTGCCGAACTTATTAAGCGCCGATTTTATGGCAGCCAAACTGTCGGTATATCGAAACCAAACTAAGCTTTGTTGAGCTTTTCGCAGACGGCGTAAAGTGCTTTAACTGATTCTTTCCAAGAGAATTTTTTAGCCTGAGCGTAACCTGCCGTAATTAGGTCAGATTTTACTTTACGCTCGGTTAGTTTCAGCACCTGAGAAGCGAATTCTTTGGGATTGTCGTAATTGAAATATAATGCACCTTTACCGGCGACCTCTTTGAATATTTCCATGTCACTACAGATAACTGGCGTGCCGAGTTCCTGAGCTTCGATAATAGGTAATCCGAAACCTTCTTCTTTCGATCCTGTGGCCAAACAAAAGGCATTTTGTAATAATTGGATATATTCGCTATCACTAACGCCGTTATGGAATTCAACTTTTACACCACGTTTGATTAGCTGTGACAATTCGGCCTTGCGTTCATCGGATATTCTGCTGAGTAGGTGTAATGTATAGGTATGAGGTAAATGTTCCATACCACGTATCAAAACCTCGACGTTCTTGTATGGCATAAATGAACCCATGTAAACGATATTGTTGGTTTTTGCATCACGTTTGACCTGGTCTGGTATTAAGCTGGGCGCATCGTAAACGACGGCAATTTCACGATCGGTTAGGTGAAATTGTTGGATAAATTTCTTAGATAAATTACTGACAGTAGCTACATAATCGGCTTGGTTCAATAAAAACCTCTGTGGCCATTTTGCCATATGGAACAAACGCCAAACAATGCGGATAGGCAAGGCAAGGTTAGTTGGTGCTTTGGGGTGTAGATAATAAATCGTGTCATGCAATGTAAAAATTAGTTTATATTTTCTACCCCAAGTTCCCATAACTTGGAACGGGCTAAACACTAAGTCTGCGCCTAGGCGGTTTAATTTATAGGCGATAAATAATTCCTTGATCGAGATTGGGTTATTAACTAGGATATAAGGCACGTTACTAGGCAACATTTTTAGCTGTTCTAGGTCTTTCACTAAAACAGTGATCGGGATTTGGTTTTCTATAAATCCTTGAACTATTCCGGCTGTGTAGCGGCTAATGCCATCGTGATAATCGGTCCTGGTCCATCGAGCGTCAATAAATATATTCATAGTTAAAATTGTATCACGTGATTGTTAGTTTAAAAAAACGTCGCGCCATATTATAGCTTGTGCTAGTCTATATATATGAGTAATGAACTAATGATTCGCATTATGGCTGATTATGCTATGATTCCAGTTTTATTAATTGGGGCTTACGCCTTGGTTTTTAAAATCCCCAAAGAACACCGATTAGAAGCTTATAAACGTATATTAATGGCCGGGTTGATCGCTTATTTATTAGCTCAATTAATCGCTATAGTCTATCAACCAGAGGGTGAGCGGCCTTTTGAATTATTAGGTGCGGCCGCTGGGGCATCATTCCTCAATAACCCCGGTTTTCCGTCTGACCATATCCTATTTGTAACAGTTTTAACCTGTGCCGTTTGGTTTGAGACCAAGCAGAAATGGATAACACTAATCCTAGCTTCGCTAGTAATCGTGATTGGGGTTGGCAGGGTATTAGCGTTAGTCCATACGCCAATTGATGTGATTGGCGGTATAGTGATTGCGTTGATTGGCGCACTCTGGTATTTAAACCCGACAATAACCAAAAAAGCTTAACCGGTTTGCTATAAATACAAGAATGATGTATAATAAAGGTAATTATACGGAGTGCTTTTGTGGCGAAAATTATCGAAACTAGTACACAGCGACAAATTGCAGTTCCAGTTGGTTCATTATGGCAAAGTGTTATTCTGGGTGTTCTAGTGGGGTTATTATTCTGGGTGTTGTCTGCAGCCATAAAAAGTTGGGTTAACGCAGAAAATACAGCTGGTGATATTGCAACAGTCCTAGTTGCGACCGTCGGCACTATGATGATGGTTAAATTATCGATGGTCAGACCACTGGTTGTAGCGGTGGCGACCGCAATATCATTATGGGGATTGGTTAGTTGGACTAGCGGTTTGGGCTGGGTTGAGATTATGGTTTGGGATGTGATTTTATATACTTTGGCCTATGTCTTATTTTCTTGGTTAGTTCGTAACAAGCAGTTTACGCCGATCGCTTTTGCTATCGTGATAGTTGTTGTAACTATTCGTATCATCGCATCTCTATAATGTTATACTTGTGATATGAATCAAGTAGTTATGGTTATTATTCTAATTGTAGTGATTGCTGGTTTTGGCGCGGTACTTTACGTGCTAAATCATAAATTACAGGAGCTTAAAAACTCTGGTGCAGCCGAAATGTTAAAAGGCGACGTTGTCGAGTTATCTAGAAATATAAATATCTTACAGCAGGCGGTGGGTGATAAATTAGAACGTAACAACCTATCTATGCAGACTTCGATGCAAAAACAGCTTAGTGAGAGCGCTAAACTAGTTTCGGACGTTACGCAGCGCCTAGCCAAGCTTGACGAGACTAATCGACGGGTAATCGATGTGGCCGATGAGTTAAAGACTTTACAGAATGTATTACAAAATCCTAAGCAGCGTGGTGTGTTTGGCGAGTATTATTTAGAGTCGGTACTAGGCAATATTTTGCCGTCAAAAAACTATCAGATGCAGTACAAGTTCAAGGATGGCGAGATTGTCGATGCGGTCGTTTTCCTGGATAAAGGTCAAATTCTGCCGATCGATAGTAAATTTAGCTTGGAAAATTATAATCGCATGGTCGGCGAAGCTAACAAGGCGGATCGTGAAAAACTATTAGCCAAAGTCAGAACTGATTTGAAAAACCGCATCGATGAAACTAGCAAATACATTAGACCTAGCGAAAAAACTATGGATTTTGCATTTATGTTTATTCCTAGCGAATCATTGTATTACGATCTGTTGATCGGTGATGTTGGTACTGGCTCGAGCGCACGTGATTTGATCGAGTATGCGTTCCGTGATAAAAAAGTAATCATTGTTAGTCCAACTAGCTTTATGGCTTACTTACAGACAGTGCTACAGGGTCTTCGTAGTCTTCAAATCGAAGAACAAGCCAAGGATATTCAAATTAGAGTCGGTAAATTAGGCCAACATATTGGTCGATTTGATGAGTATATGCAAAAACTAGGGCGATCATTAGGGCAGACGGTTGGTCATTATAATGATGCTCATAAAGAACTAGGCAAAGTCGATAAAGACGTTATCAAGATCTCTGGTATAGACCCTGAAGTTGATCCGCTACTGCTAGATAAGCCACAAGATAATAATTAAATACAGATAACAATGGGCAAGTTAAATCCCCACCGATTGGTGGGGATTTATATTTCAAGTATTTATTTAGTGTTATTTACAGTTGTCACACTCACAGCAATTGCTACAATCACAATCGCTAGTGTTTATGGTCTGAGACTGTAGGAAGCTTTGTACTGCAAATCCGATGATTCCACCCAAGATTGGTGATATAACAAAGATTGCAATTGGCCATAGGCTCCATAATAGACCGTTAGCTGCAAATGCAACTGCTGGGTTTAGGAAAGTTAGACCAGTACCTGATTCGGTTAGTAACGATATAGTTAGTGACATAGTAATGTATAGTGCGATCAGCATAGCAAAACCGGCTGAAAAAGCAGAAGCTGTCTTGTTTTTCTTAATACGCAAAGCTGCTGCAAAACCAAGACCCAATATAGCTGCGCCTAATAGTTCAGCAAAGAACAAGTACCATTTTTTGCTGTCAGTTAGATCTGTTATTGAAGCTGCGTGGAAAATTGATGATGTGCTTGCTGCTATAGTTGTTACTTCATTGGCCTTTACGAAAGCGTTTAATACCAAGTAACCTGCACCTGCGCCCAAGAATTGAGCGATGATGAAGCCGATAGCACGTAAACCACTAATTCTTCGGGTTACGAATGCGCCGATAGTCATAGCTGGGTTAATATGTGAGCCTGATACTCCGCCAATAATCAATACTATGCCGATCATTGCAAATGCTATTGGGATTGGGTTGTTTGGCATTTCGAAAAATGCTGCGGTTAGTAGGAAAGTGCCGATAAATTCAGCGACTAGCTTACCAATAATTGGCATCTTGTTAACGAATTCGCGAATTGATTTAAGAGTCATCGTAGATGATCCGTTGTCAATTGCTTCCACGGTTGATGTTTTAGGTTTTTCATCTGTCGATTTTTTGCTCGACGAAATGGCTGTTTTGGTTGCCATGGACTTGTTCCCTCCTTAAGTGAAATATGACCATAGTATACCACATTGGCAGTAAAACAAACACAAGTGGTATACTAGTAATATGGCATTATTTGTTAATCAAAACGACCAACGTACCGAACTACAGAAAAAAATAGCGGCAGAACTACAAGCCAAAGTTATAGACCGTTCTAGATTGGCCGATAGGCCTGATGGCGTTGACGATTCTCAATATATCGAGGGTATGAAAAAGACCACGAATCTAGCGTGGGCGTGGGCGATTATAATTATTGCGATCTTAGGAATTATTGTGTGGTTGACGGTGTTAAGTGTAACGCGTTAAGATAAATAGATATTATGCAGAATATTGAAGACGTTCAAAAAGACTTACTAACAAAAATCGCAGCTAGCGATGCGCCTCGTGAATTATTAAAAACACCGGAACTAAAAAAGCTCTATGGCGTAATCAAGGATTTACCAGCTGAGGATCGCGGTGCTTATGGTAAAAATGTTAATGAGCTACGCGTTAAATTAGAAGCGGCGGTATTAAGCCGTGAGTCTGAATTAGAGGACGTAAACGTCGAGGCAATAGATGTTACTGCGCCATGGGATGCTAATACTGGCTCTTTGGATTTATTACCAACCGAATATGGCACTCAACATCCATTAACGACCGAATTAGCTAATGTCGTCGATATATTCACTCGTATGGGTTTTGAAGCGTTCGAATCTCGTCAAATTGATGATGATGAACATATGTTTGGGACATTGAATTTCCCTGAAAACCATCCGGCTCGTGATGGCTACGATACTTTTCGTACCGAAGAGGGTTTTATTCCACCAGCGCACACTAGTACTATGCAAAATCGTATCTTAAAGGACGGCAAGGCAAAATTAGAGGCTGGTGGACAGATCGCGGCAGTTAGTTACGGACGAGTTTTTCGCAACGAGGATGTAGATGCTACACACGAACACACTTTTTATCAGTGTGAAGGTGTATTTGTTAGTCGTGATGCGACATTAGGTCAAATGTTAGGCACTTTGCGTAGTTTTTTCGAGACTTATTATGGTCAAAAGTTAAAAATCAAAACTCAGCCAGCGTACTTTCCGTTTGTTGAGCCAGGTCTGGAGTTTGCGATTGAAAAACCAGCAGCTTTGGGTGGCAAATCCGGTGAGTGGTTGGAGATGTTGGGTTGCGGAATGATTCATCCTAATGTTCTAAGTTCAGCTGGTATTGACCCTAATGAATATCGTGGTTTTGCTTGGGGTGGTGGGATTGAGCGATTAGTGATGCTGAAGTACGGCATCGAAGACCTACGCTATTTCGAGTCCGGTAAATTACAATTTTTGAGGAAATTCGCATGATTATTTCACTAAACTGGTTAAAAAAATTCACTGATATTGATATGCCAATTGACGAATTGGTCACATTAATCGGTGCGCGTTTGGTCGAAGTCGAACAAGTCATCGACCTAAACGTAAAATACAAGGATACCCTAGTGGTGAGGGTGGTTGAAGCCGGTAAATTAGAAGGCTCTGATCACTTAAATATCACTAAAATTGATGATGGTGGTATTACCACAGATATCGAGCGTGATAAAAATGGTTTAATACAGGTTGTTTGCGGTGCGTCGAATATAAAGGTGGGGCAAATAGTTGCTTGGCTACCACCTAGATCAATTGTGCCAAATACATATAATACTGCGGAGCAATTTATATTAGGTTCGCGCGAATTACGTGGCGTGATGAGTAATGGTATGATCGCCAGCGCTCGCGAGCTTGATTTGTTTGATGAGCATGATGGAATCTTGGAATTAGACGGTGATATAACACCAGGCACTTTGTTTGCGACTGCTTATGAATTAGATGATTATCTGCTGGATATAGAAAATAAATCATTAACGCATCGCCCAGATTGTTTTGGCATTATTGGTTTTGCTCGTGAAGTAGCGGCTATATCGGGTAAAACGTTTAAAACACCTGAATGGTTAGCTCAAACTTCACCTGATTTTAATAATATAGAATCGAGCGAATTCAAACTAAGCGCTACCATCGATAATTCTGAATTATCCGCTAGATATCAGGCTATTGTAGTGTCGGATGCTGATAGTAACCGGAAATCACCGCTCAAAATTCAGACATACTTATCGCGAGTTGGCGTACGTCCGATTAATGCCGTGGTTGATGTGACTAATTATCTGATGATGCTGACTGGTCAGCCATTGCACGCTTTTGATTATGACAAGTTAGTGTCTGTGGGTGGTGGCAGTGCTGATATCCATGTTCGTACTGGGTATAACGGTGAAAGGTTAGCTTTATTAGACGGGCGAACGATTGAATTAGACTCTGGTGATATCGTTATTGCGGCTGGTGAAACGGCTATTGGTCTAGCTGGTGCTATGGGCGGTGCAAATACAGCCATAGATCAAAATACTCGTAATATTATTATCGAAAGTGCGACATTTAATCTGTATAATTTGCGCTCAACTCAAATGCGCCATGGGATTTTTAGTGAGGCGATCACTAGGTTTACCAAGGGTCAGTCGCCTGAATTAACCACACCGGTGTTATATGATGCTATTAATTTGATGGGGGAGTGGTCTGGCGCGAAATGTGTTAGCCCTCTAGCCGAAGCATACCCTGGCAAAAAGCCGCTAGTCGCAATTAGTTTTGCTGTAGATAAAGTGAACGGAATATTGGGTAGCTCGTTTAGTGAAAATGATATGGTCAGTACGCTAAAAAATGCCGAATTTATAACGGAATCGGTTGAAAATATGAATACTATCACAGTAACGGCCCCATGGTGGCGAGCTGATATCAATATATTCGAGGACGTTGCCGAGGAAATCGGTCGATTGAATGGTTTTGACAATATAAATCCAACTTTGCCGACACGCGATTTTAAGGCCACTCGTCCAAATGAGTTTGATGAGTTTCGTGCCAAAGTTCGACAAAGTCTGGTGCGTGCTGGCGCCAACGAAGTACTATCGTATAGCTTTATCCATGGCGATATCTTGCAAAAGGCCGACCATAACGTCGAAAATTCGTATCGTATAGTTAATTCAATTAGTCCTAATTTGCAATATTATCGTCAGACTTTAACGCCTAGTCTACTGGGCTTAATATACCCTAATGTAAAACAAGGCTATGATAATTTTGCGATATTCGAAATCAATAAAACACATCAAAAACAACATGGTTTGACGGATGAAAATGTGCCTATTGAAACCGATTCGATTTCACTAGTCGTAACTAGTAAAAATAAAAAAGCTGGCTCGCCGTACTACCAAGCAAAGCGAATATTTGATTATTTATGCCAATCATTTGGTATAGAGCTGGCTTATCAGAATATAGATCAAAAAACCGACGATTTGCTATCAATACCTTTTGAATATCGTCGTAGTGCTAAATTAGTTGATTTACGAACAGGCACGATCATAGGTATTATCGGTGAATATAAAAAATCGGTCGCCAGACAGTTTAAATTGCCTGAGTACTCTGCTGGTTTCGAGATTAATGCGCGTGGTTTATTTGAAAGTACTAAGGAACTAGGTAATAGATATAAACCCTTGAGTCGATATCCTTCGGCCGAACGTGACATATGCTTTCAGGTGAGTAAAGACTTATCTTATGATCGAATTATCAATTCTTTAAATAATGCCGTGGTTTCAATAGACCTAGATACCGCAATTTCACCAGTTGATATTTATCAACCAATTGATGGCGAAACCAAAAATATTACGATTCGTATAAAACTAACTTCATATGACCATACATTAACTAGTAAAGAGGCTAATGATGTTATTGATGGTCTTATAAATTCAGTTACTTCGCAAAACCAAGCGATTGTCATCTAATTTTTTTGAGATTTTTGCTATACTGGACTTATAGCAATACAGAGGGGGTTATATTTTATGGCGACACGAAAATCGCAGCGGATCGGTATTTGGATAATTGCGATTGTAATGACACTCGGGACATTAGGCTCTTTTCTAGTCATGGGACTTAGTATTAGTAATCAAAAAGTCGATTTAGCCCAATATAAAAAAGTGCAAGAACAACAAAAAGCATCAGCCCAGTACGGGGCTTATATTAGCCAACCACTGCCTGGTTATTCAACTAGGACATTTGATGCGGCTAGTGTGACAAAATTGAATGTAGAAATACTAACAGAGGGCACTGGCGCTGTCGTCAAAACTACCGATACTATTAACTGTAGTTATTTTGGCTGGATGGCCGATGGTAAAATATTCGATAGCAGTAGTAAGGCGTCAGATTTAAAGACTAAAGTAGCGAGCGATAAACCTACTAGTTTTGCGCTTAGTAGTGTCATAGCTGGCTGGACTGAGGGTTTAACTGGCGTTAAGGTTGGTAGCGTGGTCAGGTTAACTATTCCAGCCGCCAAGGCATACGGTGCCCAGGAATCTGGTATTATCCCAGCCAATTCACCGCTAGAATTTATCGTTATTGTTCATAAAATTGGATAGGTAGGTATATATGAGTGATAAAATCAGAGATTTAGTTATAGTCGGTGCTGGTCCCAGTGCTTTAGCGGCAGCAATTTATACAACTCGCGAAGGTATTGATACGGTTCTATATGAAAAAGCTGTCGTTGGCGGAATAGTAGCGACGATCGATAATGTTGATAATTATCCTGGGTTCCCCGATGGCATTGAAGGTTTGAATTTAGTTGATCAGCTAGAAAAACAAGCCAAGAGGTTTGGCGCTAATATAGAATTTGGTGATGTGTCATCTGTTCGCGATAATGGTGATTTTAAAATTTTAGTAGTTGATGGTGTTGAAATAAGAGCCAAGGCGGTGCTGATAGCTACAGGACGAAGCTATGGTAATTTAGGTGCACCTGGTGAATTGGAATTTTTTGGACGAGGAGTACATTATTGTGCGACTTGTGACGGGGCTTTTTACCACGGCAAGCGTTTGATTGTGGTGGGTGGAGCGAATTCGGCAATTCAGGAAGCGATTTATCTAACACGATTTGCTACTCATATTGATTTATTGGTAAGAAGTAGTATTAAAGCTAGCGAAGTATTAAAAAAAGATTTACAGAAACTCGTAGCTGCTGGTAAAATAACGATTCATTTAGAAACTTCCGTGGATGAGATTATGGCAACTGACGGTCATGTTAGCTCGGTCCGAGCTACTAAGAATGGTGAACCTATGATAATCGAAGCTAATGGCGTGTTTATTTTTGCCGGACTAAGGCCAAATACTAAATTCTTAGATAATAGTGATATCGAGCTTAATGAAATTGGCTTCATTAAGACAAACTCTGATTTTCAAACAAACATATCTGGTGTATTTGCTAGTGGTGACGTACGTAATGGCGCTACTATGCAGATCGCTAGCGCTGTCGGTGATGGTGTAACCGCTGCAATCAGTATTCGTGAATATTTGCATAGCCTAGATAGGTAATAATTATCTAATCTGTCGCGTGGTATAATATTATTTAGTTATTTTATAAAACTTGAGGAGATAAATATGGCAGATTTTAACAAAATACTGACACCCGGTGATGTCGATAATGGCATTATAAACGTAGTTATCGAGATTCCAGCTGGCAGTAATAACAAAATTGAGTGGAACCGTGAAAAGGCCGCTTTTCAACTCGATCGTGTTGAGCCAAAGATTTTTGCAAAACCAACTAATTATGGATTTATTCCGCAAACTATCGATGAAGATGGTGATGAGTTAGATGTTCTACTTATCACTGACGAGCCGTTGCCTACTGGTATATTCTTAGAGGCTAATGTTATTAGTGTAATGAAATTTGAAGACGACGGTGAAGTTGACGACAAGATAGTAGCCGTTCCAGCCGATGATCGCAATACGGGTAATGCTATTAAAACTATGGGCGACATCTCAAAACAAACTATTGACCAAATAACTCATCATTTCAGTCACTATAAAGACCTTAAAAAACCAGGCAGTACAATCGTTAAGGGATGGGGTGAGATTGAAGAAGCTAAAACAATTATTCACCAATCAATTGACCGTTGGAATAATAAATAACTTATTTTTTACGGCGGATTACACTGGCGGCATTAGCTATCATTTCGGCCATGCCAATCTTTCTGAGCTGACCTTGTAATTTATTTCTGGCGTGGGTAGTAGTGACCATACTGCGCCAGGTTTGTTTTGGTTGCGATAACTTATTCGTAACAACTTCAACTATGTCGCCGTTTTGCAGTGGTTTATCGAATGGATGTATTTTGCCGTTAACCCTAAAACTATAGGCACGTTTGGCAATATCGCTGTGCACCAAGTAAGCAAAGTCTAACGGCAATGCTCCTTCGGGTAGGTTGTAAATATCACCCTTTGGTGAATGAACGAATATGCGATTCTTGAACAAGTCGATATTTAACTGGGCTTTGGATATTTCTTCGTTGTCTTTGAGTTTAGCGGCAACTTCTTGGAGTTGTGTGATCCACTGCATGCTATTTGGCAAGGTAGCGCTTTTCTTGCCCTTTATATAATTTTTCGATAGTTTTTGATCATGGTAATGAAAACTGGCGGCTAGTCCACGTTCGGCATATTCATGCATTTCATGGGTTCGTATCTGGAATTCAACGATCTGCTCGGCGGTAGTGATAACTGTCGTATGTAGGCTTTGATAGCCGTTTGGTTTTGGTGTGGCTATATAGTCCTTGATACGACCAATCATTGTTTTATAAAGTGTATGTAAGATACTGAGCACTAAATAACAGTCTTCTTTTTTGTCGACGATTATGCGCAGTGCTATTAAATCATATATGTCATCAATGCTGCCCTGTACTTTGGCTAGTTTTTTATGCAGGCTATATACGCTTTTAACTCGACCATCTATCTCGAATTTTATGTCGTGTTTCTTTATGGCAACTTCTACTTCTTCGTATATTTTGCCTAATTTACGAGTACTTCGTCCAAGACGTTTTTTCATTAAGTTTTTTAGTCTCTTGAATTCTTTGGGATCTAGGTAGCTAAAAGCCAATTCTTCGATTTGCATACGAACCCGACCCATACCTAAGCGATCAGCCATAGGTCCGAAAACTTCTAACGATTCACGAGCGATTTTTGTCTGTTTATCGGGTGGCAAATATTGTAATGTAGACAGGTTATGTAGTCGATCGGCAAGTTTAATCATTATAACGCGAATATCTTGACCGATTGCGATCAGTAATTTAGACAAGTTATCTTTGGTTTGAGGTGAGTAGCTGGTCAAGTCACGCATACCAGACCTAGCTTTGCCAACTTTTGTTACGCCATCGACTAGATTCGCAACATCTCTGCCGAATATATTTTCTATTTCTACAAGTGTAATATTAGTATCTTCGACGGTGTCGTGTAGTAAACCAGCTAATATACTATCGGTATCCATACCCCACGCAATCAAGGTGTCGGCAACTATCATAGGATGTATTATATAAGGTTCGCCACTGGCTCGTTTCTGATTAGCGTGGGCTTTTGTCGCAAGGTCGATAGCATGATCAATTTCTAGTAGTTGATCTGAGTTGTAGTGGGGTTTAGCATGGGCTAATAATTCACTCTTTTTCATCATGCTATATTAAGTATACGATAAAAACCCGCCTTATCATATAAACCGAAACTTGCATAACTAACCATATAACGCTTATACTTTGTAGTATGAAGATATTTATCGGCAGCGATCATCAAGGGTTTTATTTAAAAGAAAAAGTTTTTGCATATCTAGCGAAACATAACTGCGATGTTGAAGATGTTGGCGATAAAGTGCTTGATCCAAATGATGACTTTCCAGAATTTGCTCAGGCAGCAGCTCTAAAGATTATTGGTAGTGATAACAAAGATCCCCGCGGTATATTGATTTGTGGTGGTGGTCAGGGTATGGCGATTGCCGCTAACCGATTTCGTGGCATTCGCGCCAGTGTTATTTGGGATGCGTTTGAGGCCAAAATGACACGTAATGATAATGACAGCAATATGCTATGTTTGCCGGCTCGTATATTGAATGACGAAGATGGAGTTTGGCAGGGTATAATCGAGACTTGGTTAAATACTCCATTTGCTACTGCTACACGGTTTAAGCGTAGGAATGCGCAGATTGACGAGCTTTAAATGAGTGAGATTGCTCCTTGTATCACTGTCGAGACCGAATATGAATTCGAAGCGGTTGTCGAAAAAATAAAACCTTTTGCACAAAGGGTGCAAATTGATATTAGTGATGGTGAATTTGCTCCGGCATTTTTATTAGGTCCTGAAAAGATATGGTGGCCTCAGGGTTGGACCGTAGATATCCACGCTATGGTTTCGCACCCATTAGATTATGTTGACAAATTAATTGCGTTAAAGCCGCATCTGATCATATTTCATGCTGAAACTGATGTTGATTTACTGCCAATTTTTGAAAAAATTAAAAAATACGGCATTGAAGCGGGTGTAGCGTTACTTAAAACTACAGTGCCAAAGACGTTTGAGAATTACATAAAAGCAGTTGACCATGTCCTGATATTCTCGGGCGACCTGGGTCATTACGGCGGTAAGGCTAGTTTAATGCAACTCGAAAAAGTTAGATTAGTTCGGGGTATTAATCCGAATGTTGAAATTGGTTGGGATGGTGGAGTTGTCGTGGAAAACACCTTTTTACTAACCCAAGGTGGAGTCAACGTATTGAACGTTGGTGGTGCAATAGCCAACGCCGAGAACCCAGATGGCGTCTATGCCGCTATGATCGAAGAAATTAATAAACAGGGGATAATATAGTTTAATGAATAAGCGACTAACGATAGATCAATTACAATCCAAAGCTAATGATATACGGCAGGATATTATCCGTATGTTGGGCGCGGCCGGTAGTGGTCATACTGCAGGTTCGTTGGATCTGGCTGATATATTGGCGGCGCTTTATTTCGATATTATGAAAATCGATCCTAGTAATCCCGATTGGTCTGATCGTGACATATTTCTACTAAGCAATGGGCATACCGTTCCGGTTCAATATGCGGCTATGGCGGAGGCTGGTTTTTTTGATAAAGAAGAATTAATGACACTCCGTAAATTAGGTAGTCGCTTGCAAGGGCATCCAGAACGAGCTAGATTGCCAGGTTTAGAAAATACTAGCGGTCCACTTGGTAGCGGACTATCACAAGCTGCTGGCTATGCCTACTCATTGCAATATATGGATAATAGTAAACATCGTTTCGTCTACGCAATTCTGGGTGATGGGGAACTGGACGAAGGCAATGTTTGGGAAGCGGCTATGTTTGCCGGTAAATATAAACTATCCCAACTAATCGCTTTTATTGATCGAAATAATATTCAAATTGACGGCAACACCGAAGACGTCATGCCTATCGGCGATCTGGCTGCTAAATGGCGATCGTTTGGTTGGCATGTTTTTGAAATCGATGGTCATAATATTCAGAGCATCATTAATACCGTCAATATGGCTAAAGCGATTACTAACCGACCATGTATGATCATTTCCTACACCATCCCAGGTAAAGGTGTTAATTTCATGGAATATGACTATAAATGGCACGGCGTAGCTCCGAACGCAGAACAAACCGAGACGGCTTTACGAGAACTAAAAGCATCGAGTGATAGCGAGGATACTAAATAATGAACGAATATCCATTAAACCCAGATTTATTTAGCGATAAAGTTAAAATGGAACCTATACGAGCTGGTTTTGGGCGTGGTCTCAAGGCTGCTGGCGAAGCTGACGACAAGGTTGTCGCCTTGTGTGCTGATTTAACTGAAAGCACTCAGGTGGAATTATTCCGTCAGACTTTCCCAGATAGATTCGTCGAGACTGGTATATCTGAACAGAACTTGGTAACGGTCGCCAGTGGTCTAGCTATGGCTGGCAAAGTTGCTTTTGCTAGCGGTTATGCAGCATTTAGCCCAGGTCGTAACTGGGAACAAATCAAAACGACCATAGCCTTAAATGATCAACCAGTAAAAATTATCGGTTCACATGCTGGTATTAGCGTTGGTCCCGACGGCGCAACTCATCAAATGTTAGAGGATATTGCTCTTATGCGGGTCATGCCGAATATGATAGTAATCGTACCTGGTGATAGCATCGAGGCCGAAAAAGCTACTCTGGCGATCGCCAAAAACAACAAACCTAGTTATTTGCGTATGTGCCGTGAAAAAACTCCGATATTTAGTACTGAAGAATCACCATTCGAGATCGGTGTTGCCTATATATTGCGCGAAGGCCACGACGTTAGTTTAATAGGCACAGGTACTATGACTTACCAGTTATTATCTGCCGCTAGAATATTGGCAGGTCAAGGCATAAACGCCGAAGTCGTACACGTTCCAACAATTAAGCCACTTGATCGTGAGATAATTCTGGCTAGTGCACATAAGACTGGACGCGTGGTAACTGCCGAAGAAGCCCAGATTGCTGGTGGCTTAGGCGGCGCAGTAGCGGAACTATTGGGCGAAAAATTACCAACACCGATATTACGCTTAGGTATGCAGGATAGATATGGCGAAAGTGGTACGCCAGCTGAATTATTCGACTTTTTCGGGCTAACGGGTGAGTATATTGCCGACAAAGTTGCAGATTTTGTGCGCGATACGCCGCAGTACCACCGAGATTAATAAAATAGATAGGAAATCAAAATATGAGACAAAGACCGACAATCGAACAAATCCGCGAAAATAATGCCAAAGCCAGACAATTAATGCAGCGTTCTATGGAACAACATTTTGCAGTCGGTGCTTTTAATATTGATAACCAGGAAACCCTAATTGCTATTTGTCGGGCGGCCAAGAAATTAAATTCACCAGTTATGGTTGAGCTTAGCAAAAATGAAGTAAGTTCTATGGGTCTCGAAAATATCAGAGACATGGTTGATAACTACAAGAAATCCTATGGGATCGAAATGTATATTAATCTAGATCACAGCCCAACTGTCGAAGATTGCAAACAAGCAATTGATGCCGGTTACGAGTTTATTCACATAGATATCAGCCAAGGAAAACACGATGCGACTGATGAGGAAATAATTAAGTTCACTCAGGAAGTAGTCGAATATGCTAAAACCACCGGTGCGGTTGTCGAGGCCGAGCCACATTATTTCGGTGGATCATCAGATGTGTTCAAAGAAGCGATTGATTACGAAGAGATCAAGAAAACTTTCAGCACCCCAGAAGGATCCAAAGAATTTATAGAAGCTACCGGAATCGACACATTTGCGGCTGCTATTGGCAATTTGCACGGTAAATACCCAGTGCCTAAAGTTTTGGATCTAGATTTATTGCAACGCATTCGTGATGCAATTGGCCCTAACGCTTTCATTAGCCTGCATGGTGGCAGTGATACCCCATTACATTATTTTGAGGATGCCGTAAAAATTGGTGTTAGCAAAATTAATATTAATAGTGATTTACGTTATGCCTTCCGTACGACTTTAGAAAAAGCCCTGCAGGATAATCCTGACGAATATGCCGTGGTTAAACTTATGCCAGTGGTTTCTGATGCGGTTCAGGCTGTTGTCGAAGAAAAGATCAACGCCTTTAACAGTGCGGGGAAAGCGATAATTTAATGGTTAAAATGTTAACTATCGGGGCGGCTGTTCAAGATGTGTTCTTGAGCCATAGCCCTGAACTCAAACCGGTGTCTGATAAAACCGCCGATGAGTTATTTATCAAAATTGAACTAGGTTCAAAGAATGATGTTAATAATATAGACTTCAGTACTGGTGGTGGGGCGACTAATGCCGCCGTTACCTTCGCTAGACAAGGGCTAGAGGCGCAATTTATGGGTACTATCGCTCATGATCCTGCCGGAGCATCAGTATTAGAGGCTCTGGATAAAGAAGGTGTTGATACGACCTATATTAGCTATTCAGACAAGCACCACACTGGTTATTCGGTGGTATTACTAGCTTCAACTGGTGAACGCACTTTTTTGACGTATCGTGGGGCTTCGACTCATTACGACATCAAAAACTTCGATTTGGGCAACGCCCAGGCTGATTGGCTATATATGACTAGTATGGCTGGTAATGTTGATATAGTCGATAAAATATTCCGTCAAGCTAAAAAACTAAAAACTAAAGTGTTCTTTAACCCGGGCAAAGACGAACTACGACAAGCCGCCAAGGTAAAAACCCTACTAGAAGACGTTGATGTATTATCGGTTAATCGAGAAGAGGCTCAGCAGATAGTAGAAGGTAGTAGTATCGAGGATTTAGTCCGCAGGTTATTACATTACGTTCCGGTAGCGATTGTCAGTGATGGGCCTAACGGTGTTATTGCCAGTGATGGCAAAGTAATTGTGCGAGCGGGTATGTACGAGGATGTCAAAGTGATTGATCGAACTGGGGCAGGCGATGCTTTTGGCTCAGGCTTTTTAAGCTATTGGGCTCAGGGTAAATCACTCAAGGATTCGATTGTATTTGCTAGTGCGAATTCAACGTCGGTTGTGACCAAGATTGGTGCCAAAGCTGGGATTTTACACAAAGGTGCCGTATTACATGCTATGCCACTCAGTGAAAAACCGTTTTCAAAGTAAATTAATATAAGAAAGTCGATTATGGCTCAATTTTTGCAATCAATCCTTGGCCTCAGAGAACCTATGTTTAGTGCTGGTATGGCTAGATTAGAAAAATCAACCGGCCATAGCGCTGTTGATGTTCGTTTGATTGCCGATATAACTACCAAGGCGCATCGAGTCATGCGATTTCTGAGGTTGGATATAAACGATACTACTGGTCGCGAGCTATACTCCGCGTTAAAAGTATTGGTAGCTAATGGATCGGCCGATTCATTATTAGCAGACACTGATTATATTTTGATTATTCTGGACGATAAAGTAATATCGTTTAACCTTATCGATGTTATCGAGAACGCTCATCACGAATTATCTTATGAAAGACAAATTATCGGTCATGGTCAGTGCAGTTTGCGTGGTGAATTAGTCGGGCGTTATGTAAATCATGCTCGTACTCATGAACCAACTACTCGGCAGATCGCTCGTGAAATTGGGCTACTGCAGGACTAATATGAATGTTATAATCATAAGCAACATCAGTAGGATTATATACTGTTAATTTCGAAGGAGTCTCTTTAGGTGAAATATCAAATTTGTGTATCAGGCGCGGCTTCGGGCGCTACTATCGAAGCTTCACATCAACTAGCTTTTGATCTAGGTAAGGCGATTGCCAAATCTGGTAAGACCCTAATGACTGGGGCGACTGTTGGCTTGCCATGGTTTGCTGCTCAGGGTGCGTTCAGTGTCAAAGACCGAATGGGCGCTTCGATTGGTTTCTCGCCAGCCAGTTCCTTTCGTGAACACGTCGTGGTTTATAAATTACCAACTGTTGAATTTGATTATATTAACTTTACTGGTATGGCATATGTTGGTCGTAATGTGCATCTAGTTCGTAGCAGTGATGCAGTTATTACTGTAGGCGGGCGTATGGGTAGTTTGCATGAATTTGCAACCGCCCTAGAGAGTCAAAAAGTAGTTGGCGTGCTACTAGGTAGCGGCGGTTTGGCTGATTATATCCCGACACTTTTACAGAATGTCGAAGCCCCCGGTACGAAAAATATCATCTATGATAATAGCCCAGAACGCTTAGTCGAAAAAATCATCAAAGCGCTAGATGCTAAATATATTAATTTCAAACACAACGGAACCGACGGCAACCTTACTGAACGCTACGCCGACTGGGGTTAAAATAGCGCTGTCTCTATAATTCGTAGTTATTGATATAATGGTTGGGTGAGCGAATTTCTCTTAAAGAGTGATTATCAACCGACCGGTGATCAGCCATCTGCCATCAAGCAATTAGTGGCTGGTTTAGAGGCGGGCGAAAAAGAGCAAACGCTCCTAGGCGTGACCGGTAGCGGTAAGACCTTTACGATGGCTAATATCATCGCTAATCGTCAAGTTCCGACCCTAGTGCTAGCGCATAACAAGACACTGGCGGCGCAGCTATATAGTGAATTCAAAGCTTATTTTCCTGAAAATGAAGTCCATTATTTCGTCAGCTATTTCGATTATTATCAGCCCGAGGCTTATATGGCTAGTAGTGACACTTATATCGAAAAGGATAGCAAGATTAATGACGAGATCGATCGTCTACGTCATGCTGCTACTACGGCACTGCTTACTCGTCGTGACACAATTATCATTGCCAGTGTTAGCTGTATTTACGGCATCGGTTCGCCCGAAGATTATGCCAGTATGTCTATTACGGTTAGATTAAGTGAACGCCGCCAACAAGATAAATTTGTACGGCTTCTCACCGATATTCAATATCATCGTAATGACATTGATTTTCATCGTGGTACATTCCGGGTACGCGGCGATATTGTCGATGTGTATCTAGCTGGTAGTGATTCGGCTTATCGAATTGAGTTTTTCGGCGATGTGGTTGAGCGTTTAACCAGGATTGATCCATTAACTGGCGAGATTTTAGCCGAACCTAATGAAGTTTCAATTTTTCCTAGCAGTCATTATGTAACTCCAAAGGAAAAATTAGAGCATGCCATTACTAATATCAAAAAAGAGTTTGCCGAACGTTTGGAGTTCTTCGAGCGTAATAATAAGCTACTCGAGGCTCAGCGTTTATCACAGCGCACTAAATACGATATCGAAATGCTCGAGGAAACTGGTTTCGTAAAGGGTATCGAAAATTATAGCCGCTATCTAACTAATCGCGAACCAGGCGAGCAGCCAGCGACTCTGCTGGATTATTTCTCGGATGATTTTTTATTGATAGTAGACGAGAGTCACATGTCGCTACCACAAGTTCGTGGTATGTATAACGGTGATCGGGCGCGTAAAGAAGTGCTGGTTGAATACGGATTCCGTATGCCTAGTGCCCTAGATAACCGTCCACTAACTTTTGCCGAGTTCAATCATCACATCAACCAGGCGATTTATGTTTCAGCCACACCTAGCGAATATGAATTATCACATAGCCCAGCTCCGGCTGAGCAGATTATCCGTCCAACTGGGCTAGTCGAGCCGGAAATCATTATTCGCCCAACCAAAGGTCAAATTGATGATTTAATCGCCGAAATAAATGAACGAGTCGTTAAGAAACAGCGTGTGTTAGTGACAACCCTAACTAAACGTATGGCCGAGGATTTGTCGACTTTTTTGCAAGAAATGGGTATCAAGACCGCTTATATTCACAGTGATGTTGATACTATGGAGCGTGGCGATATCTTGCGTGACCTCAGAAATGGTATTTATGATGTTCTAGTGGGTATCAACCTGCTACGTGAAGGTTTGGATTTGCCAGAAGTCAGTATGGTGGCGATTATGGATGCCGACAAAGAAGGCTTTCTGCGAAGTGCTGGTGCTCTGATTCAGACTAGTGGGCGAGCCGCTAGGCATGTTGAGGGCAAGGTTTATATGTATGCCGATAATATGACCGATTCAATGAAACGGGCGATTGCCGAAATGGATCGTCGACGTGATATCCAGCTGGCTTATAATCTGGAGCATAACATTACACCCGAAAGTATCGCCAAGGGGGTGAGTGAGGGTTTGCGCGCCCTAATACCTAAAAAAGCCGATGAATCAGCTAAACTTAATCTTAAAAAGATCCCTCGTGACGAATATCCTGGCTTAATTCGCGAGTTAACCGGTCAGATGGAACTAGCCAGCGCCAATCTAGAATTCGAAAAAGCAGCCGAATTACGCGACACCATTGCGGATATTAGATCTAAACTGTAATAGTCCTAATGGCTATTGCAAAATTACGATTACTATGATATTATTGGGTTATTGCATTCGATGAAATGCCAGGGCCTCTTTCAAAGACGAGCGCACCCATAAATATGAATATCCCAACGGATATTTAGGCGCTACCACCGAATTAATCTCTTGTTTTTACGAAATTGCATAAATTATTACTATTACAGAAAGACTATTTAGATATGGCATATCAACAACGTAGTGGCGGTCGCCCCAGTGGTGCACGCACTTCAACTTTTAACCGCGGACGAAGCCGTGGCGGTCGTTCAGGTTCGACCAAAAAATATATTAACCCTAGTAAATTTATAAACCACGCAACCGCCAAGGCTGACGAGATTCCTTATGTTTCTGAACATAAGTTTTCAGATTTTGCTTTTGGTAATCAACTGCAACAAAATATTATCAAAAAAGGTTACGAAGCTACTTCGTCAATCCAAGACCAGGCAATTTCACATATTCTTGAGGGCAAAGATGTTATTGGTATTGCTAATACCGGTACTGGTAAGACCGCAGCATTCCTACTACCTATAATTGAACGCCAAACTGGTGTTTCGGAGCGCCCAAGTGTGTTAATTATTGCTCCAACTCGCGAGTTGGCTCAGCAAATTGATGAGCAGTTCCGTGAATTCGGCCAAGGTCTGGGTTTATACTCGGCATTGGTAGTTGGTGGCGTGCCTGTCGACCGACAAATTCGTGAACTTAAACGTCGTCCACACTTTATTATTGGTACTCCAGGTCGTCTGAAGGATCTGATGAACCGTCGTTATATTCGATTAGATGCCGTCAACACTTTAGTGCTTGATGAGGCTGATCGTATGCTAGACATGGGCTTTTTGCCTGATATCCGTGCGATCGTTAACGAGACTCCAGCTAATCGTCAGACTCTATTATTTAGTGCGACGATTACGCCTGATATTTCGGCAATCATTAACAACTTTTCGAAGAACCCTGTTACTATATCGGTTCGTACTAGCGAAACTAACGAACATATCGAACAAGATGTGATCGAAGCTCGCGACAAAGCCCATAAAGTCGAAATATTGACTGAAATGCTACGCGATATCGAACAATACGACAAAGTATTAGTATTCGGTGAAACTAAATTTGGTGTTCAACGTCTAAGCGATCACCTAGATAACAGTGGTATCCCATCAATTGCGATCCACGGTAATAAAAACCAATCACAACGTCAACGAGCCCTAAAACAGTTCAAAGACGGCCGTGTTCGAGTAATGGTTGCAACTGATGTTGCTGCCCGTGGACTAGATATTCCTAATGTGTCGCATGTTATTAACTTTGACACGCCACAATGTTACGAAGATTATATTCACCGTATCGGTCGTACTGGCCGTGGTGGCGCATCTGGCCGTGCTCATACTTTTATCGATTCTAGACGATAAAATAACTGGCACATATTTAAAACTGGGCGATTTCGGTCGCCCAGTTTTTATTAGTAGTTATTCAAACTTCTATGTAATTAGGATATAATAATAAACATGACACAGATATCTCGTGACGATGTGCTGCATTTAGCACAACTTTCTAGCTTGGAACTTAATGAAACTGAAATTGATGGTCTACAGACCGATATAGGTAATATTTTAGGTTATGTTGAGCAGTTGAGTAAACTGGACACTAACGGTGTCGAGCCAACTTATCAGGTAACCGGGTTAAATAATGTTTGGCGTGAAGACACGGTTATAAATTACGGTGTCACCCGCGAAGAATTACTTGCCCGCGCTCCAGAATCAGATCAAAACCAGGTCAAAGTACCAAAGGTATTATAAATATGACAATTACAGATATACAGAATCAGATTAAAGCTACCTCCGCCAGGGCGGTGGTCGAGAATTCCATTAAATTAGCTAGGGAAAACGAGCAATATCATGCAATTTTGAACTTGACCGAAGAGCGAGCCTTAAAACTGGCCGACGAAGTCGATGCTGGTAAAATCACTGGTAAATTGGCCGGCGTGCCGTTTTTAGTAAAAGATAATTTCTTGGCTTTCGGAGCACCAACCACTGCAGCTAGCAAAATGCTAGAAAAGTTCGATGCGCCGCTGCAGGCGACTGCGGTTGAAAAACTTGAGGCTGAAGGCGCAATCTGTATCGGTAAAACTAACCTCGATGCTTTTGCTCACGGTGGTAGTACTGAAAACTCGGCCTATGGTCCGACTAAAAACGCCTACGACCAGTCTAGGGTATCTGGTGGTAGTAGCGGTGGTTCAGCGGTCTTTACGGCGCTTAATGTTGTGCCGTTCGCGTTAGGCAGTGATACTGGTGGTTCGATTCGCCAGCCAGCCAGCTTTAACGGTGTCATTGGTATTAAACCGACCTATGGTATGGTTAGCCGTTACGGTGTGATCGCAATGGCCAGCAGTACTGATACTATCGGCGCTTTTGCAACCAATGTTTCTGATGTGGAGATGGTGATGGATATTATGTCTGGGCTAGATCCACGCGATATGACGACTATGTCAGATTTCTTTCAGGTCAAAACAGATGCAAAGCCTGGACAAAAAATTGGGTTAATCAAAGACTTCATGACTGATGATGTGGATAGTGATGTTCGCGCAAAGGTTAATGAATATGTCGAAAAACTGCGTGCCGCTGGTCATACTGTCGAAGAAGTCAGCCTGCCGATGGCCGAATATGCGTTAGCTATCTATTACATTATCGTTCCAGCTGAAATCAGTAGTAACCTGGCACGGTTTGACGGTATTAGATATGGTCATCGCGCCGAAAGTGTAAAAACTTTGGCAGAACTATATGGTAGAACTCGCGATGAGGGATTTGTGACCGAAAATAAACGTCGTATTATGATCGGTAGTTATGTATTGTCCAGTGGTTTTTTTGATGCCTATTATCTACAGGCTCAAAAGGCTCGAACTTTATTAATAAACGAATTTAATAAATTATTTGCTAGTTACGATCTGCTAATCGGACCGGTCGCTCCAACGACGGCCTTTAAATTAGGCGAAAACACATCCGATCCAATCAAGATGTATCTAGAAGATATCATGACTGTACCTGCCTCGCTAGCTGGGTTGCCTGCAATTAGCGTTCCGGCTGGTTTCAGCCAGACTGGACTACCAATAGGTGTTCAATTTATAGGTCCTAGACAAAGCGATGCTGATTTATTGGCTTTGGCGCGATCTATGGAGACTAAATAATGGATCAATCGATTATTTTCTTTTTCGCCATAATAATTATTGTTGGTGCTTTATTACTGACTGCAATTTGTCTGGCTAACAAAAAAACAGGCAAACGTTTGGATGTGGAACGATATCGTGTTAAGTATTTAGAAATTGAAAATCGTTTAAAACAAAATGAATCTTCATCTTATCAATTGGCGGTATTAAACGCCGATAAGCTAGTAGACAAAGCCCTGATAGAAAGCGGCGTAAAGGGTGAGACGATGGGTGAACGACTAAAAAAATCGGCCGCAAAATTCAGCGATCTAAATGGTTTGTGGTCGGCACATAAACTGCGCAACCACATCGCTCATGAGTCCGACGTTGATTTGACCTACGATGAGGCCCGCAAAGCATTGGCTTGTTTCAAGAGAGCGTTAAGAGATTTGGGAGCAATTTAATATGTTAACAGATGAGATTTTAGAAAAATACGAAATGACAGTTGGTATAGAATGCCATGTGCAGCTAGCCACTGATACTAAATTATTCAGCGGCGCCGACAATGATGAACGTGATAAATCACCAAATAGTGTTGTTAGCCCAATCGATTACGGTTTGCCTGGTATGTTGCCGGTCTTGAACCGCGGCGCAGTTGATTTGGCCATTCGTGCCGGTAAAGCCCTAAATGGTAAGATAGCGCCAATCAGTCGATTTGACCGCAAACATTATTTCTATCCAGACTTACCGAAAGGCTACCAGACTACGCAGATGTATAGCCCAATTATCGGCGCTGGCGTGGTTCATGTTGCGCTCGAGGGTGGTGAATTAATCGATGTGCGTATTAATCATGCTCACCTCGAGGAAGATGCTGGTAAATTAACTCATTATGGCACATATAGTCTGGTTGATTTGAATCGTGCTGGCACACCATTAATTGAAATCGTGTCAGAGCCGGATATTCATTCTGCCTTAGGGGCGAAAGCTTACGCTACGGAACTGTATCATTTAATGACTTATGCTGGCGTAACTCGCGGTGATTTATACCATGGTAATATGCGCTTTGATGTTAATGTATCTGCGGCGCTTAAGGGCTCTGATAAATTAGGCACACGTGCCGAAGTTAAAAACCTAAACTCGTTTCGAAGTGTCGAGCGCGCTACGGAATATGAATTCCGTCATCAGGTTGAACTGCTGGAACGCGGTGAAAAGATCGTGCAGGAGACTCGTGGTTGGGATGATGCTAAACAAAAAACCTCAAGTCAGCGTAATAAAGAGGATTCGCAAGATTACAGATATATGCCTGATGCCGATATTCCGCCAATTATTTTGTCTGACGAAGAAATCACCAAGATCCAGGCTGATGTGCCTAGATTACCTGGCGAGTGGCGAAAAATCCTCGGTGATTTGGGGTTAGAATATTCTCAGATTGAAACATTAATCTACGCCGAGAATGAATATCGTGGCAAAGTCGCGATACTGGATATGGTGGAGTCTGTCATTAGTGATCCAGCAAAAGCGAAATTTATCGCTAACTGGAATGTTAATGTATTTATACCGTTACTGCGTGAAGATGATTTTAACTTAACGAATATTGATTATTTCAAACTAGAATTAACCATTTGTGAATTGATTGAGCAAAATAAACTTAGCTCGACTAATGCCAAGATTTTATTCCGAGAATTAGCTAGCGCGGATTCATTACCTGATGTTGAAAATTACGCCAAAGAAAAGGGCTATCTGCAGGTTAGTGACGAAGATGAGATTATTAAAATCGTCGACGAGGTATTAAATAATCCATCTGCAGTCAAAGCCGTCGAGGATTTAAGAGAGGGCAACGACAAAGCTATTGGGTTCCTAGTAGGCCAAGTCATGAGAAAATCGGGCGGCAAAGCTAACCCAGTGCTAGCCCAGAAACTAATTAGGGAAAGGATAAAATAATATGAAACAACCAACCAAGGCTATTATTTGTGCGGCCGGTTTAGGCACTAGGTTCTTGCCTCAGACCAAGGCTATGCCTAAGGAGATGTTACCAATTATCGACAAACCAGTTATTCAGTTAGTAGTAGAAGAAGCTGTTGCTGCCGGAGTGACAGAGATAATAATTGTTACCGGTAGCACCAAGCGGTCCATAGAAGACCACTTCGATAGAAGCGACGAATTAGAAGCAGAGCTTCGCGAAAAAGGTAAAGAAGATCTAGCTGATCGTATAAAAGAAATCGCTGAGCTAGCTAATTTCGTCTATGTTCGTCAAAAAGGTTATCCGAAAGGCAATGCCCGTCCGGTTTTGAACGCCCAACACTTAATTGATGACGATGAACCGTTCTTTGTGTTTTCGGCTGACGATTTCTTTAGCGGCGAAATACCTCGTGCCGTGCAGATGAAAGAGGCCTACAACAAGACTGGTAAATCTGTTATTTGTCTTTATGAAATCCCATCTTCCGATGCCGATAAGTATGGTATGGCTGCAATAGGTGATGATTTAGGTGATGGGACATATGAAGTTAAGGAAATGGTTGAGAAGCCGGGCGAAGCCAATCGTCCAAGTAATTACGCTTCGTTGATGGGATACTTACTTACCCCTGATATATTTCCGATTCTTGCTGAAGAGAGAGTTGATAGAAAAGGCGAAATTACTATGTCCGAGAATATTAATATACTAGCAAAAGAAGGGAAGGTGTGCGGTCAGGTTATTGACGGCGTATATCATGACACTGGTGATCCTGTAAAGTATATTCAAACTGTCGTCGATATGACACTCCAGAGCTCAGAACATAGCGAAGCTTTTTCAGACTTTCTTAAAAAGCGCTTACAATAGTCGATTGCTTTATTTATAGCGGTAATGCTATTATGTGATTAGGTTACTCTATAACAAGTACCGAGAAAGGTATTTATGAGCTCAGCAGCAGAAATTCTAGTCGTGATATTGTCCATAGCCTTAACTTTCTTTTTGATTTTAGGAATGGTTTTGGTTGTATATCTAATAGTACTAACGCGACAAATTCGCAAAATAACTAAATCGGCCGAACGGACCGTTGATGGTTTAGAATCGACCGTAGCTGGTTTTTCTAAAATGATGTCGCCCATATTCGTAGCCGAAATGGTGAGTAAAATTATTAAAAAATTTAAAACAAATCAAAAGGGGAAATAATTATTATGTCAAAAGGCAAATTTGCAATCGGAGCTCTAATTGGCGCAGCCGCAGGTTTTGTAACTGGAATACTAACTACACCTAAAACCGGCAAAGAGATGCGCAATGAAATCAAGACGAAGACTGACGAAATCAAATCCAAAGTAGTCGATAAAACGGATTGTATTATTGCCGAGACCAGTGAGATGGCTAATGACATCAAAGACAAAGCTCAAGATGCAGCAGCTGATGTAAAAAAAGATGCCGAAGATCTAAAACGTCGTACGGAACGCGCAGTCGAAGGTGCTAAAAAAGGTTTTTTCGACAAGAAATAAAACTTAGTTAACATGATACACAAAAAAATCGCTAAAACGATAAAAAATACCAATGAACTAGGTGCTCGCAAGCAGCTAATCGAAGAGTTGTTCTACGATTTTAATCGCAACCGTTTCCAGGTGTATTGGATGAACTTCACTCGTGGGATATTCTTTGGTTTAGGCACATTGATTGGCGGTACGGTTGTTGTGGCGTTTCTGATTTGGATTCTAAGTCAAATAGCTCATTGGTTCCCATCTATAGGCACTTATCTTAACCAGATAATCATTACGGTGTCACATTAAGCCCCGAATTGTTTTTTACTACATACAAACTACGTGCAAATTGGTTATACTAGTATGTATACATGGGGGTCGAATTAAAACCATCAGATTATGTACATCTACATAATCACACTCATCATAGCCTCTTGGACGGTTTGACTAAGATCCCTGATCTCGTCAACGGTGTCAAAGAACTAGGGATGGAAGCTGTGGCAATCACTGACCACGGTACTATGTCTGGTGTGATCGAGCTTTACAAGGCTGCTATCGAAGTTGGTATCAAGCCCATTTTAGGTATTGAGGCGTATGTAGCGGCCAGGTCAAGGCATGATCGCGATCCAAGCAAGGACAAGGTTCGTTATCACATTACGCTACTAGCAATGAATAATGAGGGTTACCAAAACCTGATGCAGCTCAGCACAATTGCTAATCTCGAGGGTATGTATTACAAACCCAGAATCGATCATGAAATTATTGAAAAATACAGCGAAGGCTTAATTGTGCTATCGGGATGCGCTAGTAGCGAAGTTAGTATGAGACTTCGTGAAGATGATTACGAGGGCGCCAAAGAAATTGCCCTGTGGTATAAATCAATATTTGGTGATCGTTATTATCTAGAAATGCAAGACCATGGTCACCCAGATTGTCCAAGGCATTGGGGCGAGCAAGAAAAGGCAAACACGTACCTACAGCGTATGTCAAAAGAGATTGACGTACCGCTAGTTGTCAGCAATGATGGTCACTATTTAACGCATGCCGATCAAGATGCGCACGAGATATTACTTTGTGTTGGTACGGGCGCTTATCTATCTGATGAAAAAAGGATGAGTCTAAAAGATTTTGATTTATACGTAACGGATCCAAAGGATTTAATCGCTCGTTGGGGTAAAACTTGTCCAGAGGCGGTTTTGAACACGAAAAAGGTTGCTGATCGTTGCGATGTTACATTAGAGCTCGGTAGGATTTTAATTCCAACCTTCCCAGTACCTGATGGCGAAAGTGAAAAATCGTTTCTCGATAAATTAGTATATCGCGGTATGGCGCATCGCTACGGTGGTAAAACACGTGATGAGGTGGTCGATATGACCATGGAAGAAGCTGCGGTCTTTATACCAGAGGATGTATTACAACGAGCCATATTCGAGTTGGGTGTAGTTGATGGTATGGGATTTAACGGCTATTTTTTGATCGTCCAGGATTTTATCAACTGGGGTAAATCGCAAGGTATTATATTTGGGCCAGGTCGTGGTTCGGCAGCCGGTTCGATTATTGCTTATTCATTGAATATTACTGATCTCGATCCGCTTAAATACGGACTACTTTTTGAGCGTTTCTTGAACCCCGATCGTATTTCTATGCCTGATATTGATGTTGATATCCAAGACACTCGTCGCGACGAAGTGGTGCAATATTGTGCCCAAAAATATGGTGAGGAGCGTGTCTCGAACATTGTAACTTTCGGCAAAATGGCGGCGCGCGCCGCTGTGCGTGATGTGGCTCGTGTTTTGCAAATTCCTTATGCCGAAAGTGATCGACTAGCGAAATTAGTGCCACCACCTTCGCAAGGTCGCCATATTCCGCTAAAGGTGAGTATCGTCGAAGATGCGGGTCTGAAGGCTGCCTACGAGAGTAGCCCGGTAACCAAGGAGATATTTGATTTTGCGATTAGGCTAGAGGGTACGATTCGTTCACATGGTGTTCATGCCTGCGGTGTGGTGATCGCCCCAGACAAATTAGTGAAATTCTTGCCGCTCGAATTTGCTCAAAAAGGCGTTGTTTCAACACAATTTCCGATGAATCAGGTTGAGGAATTAGGTCTACTCAAGATGGACTTTTTGGGGCTATCTAACCTTACCACGATCAATAATGCGCTGCGTATTATCAAAAAGGTTAACAAGGTTAAGATTGATTTAGGCGATATCCCACTTGATGACGAGAAAGCCTATAAATTGCTGCAACGCGGTGATTCAACTGGCGTATTTCAGCTTGAATCGGCTGGTATGAAGAGGTACCTACGTGAGCTAAAACCATCAGTTTTCGACGACATTATTGCTATGGTGGCGCTCTATCGTCCAGGCCCAATGCAATTCATCGACAGTTTTATTAAGCGAAAACATGGTCAAGAACCGATTACTTATTTGCACCCAAAGTTTGAAAATTCTCTAAAGCAAACTTATGGCATTTTGGTTTATCAGGAACAGTTCATGCAAATTTCCAAAGAATTTGCCGGGTTTACCGGAGGGCAGGCTGATACCCTTCGTAAAGCCGTTGGTAAAAAGAAAATCGATCTGATGCGCAAAGTCAAAGACGACTTCGTTAACGGCGCGGTTAGTTTTAGCGGCGCCGACCCTAAGGTCGCCGAAACTTTCTGGTCACAGCTAGAAGAGTTCGCTAACTACTGTTTCAACAAGTCCCATGCCGCTTGTTACGCCCTTATTGCCTATTGGACAGCTTACCTCAAGGCGCACTATCCAGAGGCCTTTATGGCAGCTCTGATGACGGGTGATCACGATGACACCGATAGGCTTGCAATTGAAATTAATGAATGTAAACATATGGGTATCAAGGTATTACCGCCGGACGTGAATGATGGATATGTTGAATTTGCAGTCGTACCAGATACCAAGGAAATTCGTTTTGGTATGGCAGCTGTTAAGGGTGTGGGTACTGGGGCTGTCGAGGAAGTACTTCGGGCTCGTAAAGATGGCGGTAAATTCAATAGCATCGAAGATTTTGCTAAGCGCGTTTCGACTAGCAAATTCAATAAAAAAGCTTGGGATTCGTTAATTAAATCCGGCGGTTTTGATAGTCTGGGTGATCGTTCGGATATATTATTTAATCTAGAAACCGTTCAGGCCTTTGCTAGTAAAATACAAAAAGAGGTTAGTAGTGGTCAGACTGATTTGTTCGGTGATTTAGGTGAATCATCCGGCTTGCAACCTACGATAACTATGCAAACTTCGCCTGTAAAATATTCCGACAAGGAGCGATTAGGGTGGGAGCGAGAACTTATGGGACTATACGTTAGTGCTCATCCACTCGATAATTATGATGCTTATTTCGAAGAGCAGACGGTGTCGCTTAGTCAAATTAAGCCCGATACGGATGGTAAATCAGTTACGGTTGGCGGTTTAATATCACGAGTTCGTACGATTGTAACTAAAAGTGGTTCAAAGATGGCTTTTGTGGGGTTAGAGGACAAAACTGGTGAAGGCGAGATTATTATTTTTCCTAACCTCTTTGAACAATGTGGCGCAAAACTAATTCAGGATGCGGTCGTTAAAATTACTGGCAAAATTAGTGCGCGTGATCGTGACGGTAATCTAGGCACGGATGCCAAGGTTATTGCCGACGACATACAATTTATAACTGACCAGGAGCTAAATGGTTATGTCGCAACTGGTCGCAAGATGGATCGACCGAAAGTATCTGGTAGAGTCCAAGCGACACGGGTGACTGCCGCCAAACCAAAATCAACGGTAGTGCCGGTGTCGAAACCGATTCCAGAAGTGGCAAAAGAGATAAAAAAAGTTTACATCCATATTAAAAATCCCGATGATCATGATGCGCTACTTTCTTTAAAACAAGCTTGTAGCAGTCACCCAGGGCTAGCTGATGTGGTTTTAGTTCTAGGCGCTGATAAAAAATCGGCTATAAAATTACCATTCAGGGTTGATATAAATGATGGTCTAACTAATTCTTTGGTAGAAATAATCGGCAAAGAGAGTGTTATTGTTAAATAGTTAGTGCGTACAGGGCTATGCCAGCGGCCACACTCACATTAAAAGATTCTTTTTGACCGACCATCGGGATTTCTAACAAATCGTCACATTTTTCGCGTAATTCGTCAGTTATACCATTAACTTCTTCGCCTAATAACAGGGCTATTTTTTGTGGTTTTTGGTATTTTTGTAGCATAATACTGCGTTTATCTTGTTCAAGCCCTACGATAGTGAACCCCTTCTGTTTTAATAGGTCCAAATTTGGCTCGGGTTGATGTTCAAATGGCACCATAGTTTCGGCATCAAGGGCGGTTTTGTGAATCTGCAGTGTAAGTTTATCGGCAATGTGCGGCAATCGTTCGTCATTTTGTGTTCTTGGGTATGGGCTGTAGCCGCTTAGTATGATTTTTGACACGCCAAAACCTTCAGCGGTGCGAAAAATTGCCCCAATATTATGGGTTGAACGGATATTATGAGCGATAACGATAATTTCTGACATTCTAGCCATTGTAATATCTATGTATATATTTGCAACTATATATTCAGATTAGTATTTACAAATCACACCAATCTAATTAGATTAAATGAATGACTAAGGGTCTACTATCCGATCAAGTTAATACAAAAGAAATCGAAATAATTATTCGAGAATTAAATCGAGTGATCAATAAAAAAATCACCGGTGATGTTGTCGAGCTGGGCTGTTATGTCGGTACCACGACAGTTCATTTAACTAAAACGCTGATGGCGACCGATAAACGACTATATGTTTATGATTCTTTCGAGGGGTTACCCGAAAAAACTAGACAAGACCTAAGCCCTTTGGGTCAACAATTTCAAGTTGGTGAATTGCATGCTACTAAAAAACAATTAGTTAAAAACCTCACTCAGGCTAGAGTCCCGATGCCTTATATAAAGAAGGCTTGGTTTTCGGATTTGATAAAGTCCGATATGCCCGAAGTCATATCTTTTGCTTTTTTAGATGGTGACTATTATGGCTCGGTTATCGATTCATTAAGAGTGATTGAATCGCATCTAGTGTCGGGGTCTGTTATTGTGGTCGACGATTATAGTAATGCGGCCTTGCCAGGGGCGGCTAAGGCTGTTGATGAATGGTTGATTGGTCGTTCGGTCGTTAAGAAAATCGAACAATCACTGGCGATTATCAGTATTATTTAACTTTGTCTGACCTGTAAAACATTAGCACTTTCTGCTATAATAAGGATCAAATGGAAGAAGATAAAATCCAGCAAAGTAGACGTGAAGCTGATGAACAGGCCACTTCACAACGAGCGGCTATTTTGAGTCTTCAGTATTTAGATACTCGTCAATTCGAAGATACCATCGCGCTCTTAAACGGTATTATTAGTGTTGATATTATGCATCAAAGTCGTGTCATACCATTAACATCCAGCAATGGGGATGGCAAACCGTGGCAATTCGGTGTTACTACTCAAACCCCTCAATCTTTTATCCGTGAATTATCTAAACAATATAATGACACTGGTAAAAATATCAAATTTTTCCTAATTAGTAACGCTGGCTATCGACGACTAATGGATCGTTATGACCCAGTCGTAAAAGTCGTCCACGATGATATTAAAATTGCTAGGGAAGGTGACAGTAACACTATTACCGAGGTTAGTAAGACTCTCAACTCTGTTGGCAGTGACGAAGTATTTGATTATCTAATAGATCAAGCTGATCGCTTGGGTGCTAGTGATATACACATTGAAAACCAGCGTACTCATATGAGGATTCGTATGCGTATCGATGGTGTTTTACATCCAGTGGCTGATCTAGAAAACGATCGCTATAGAGTAATATTGAGTGCCTTGGCATCACGGGCTAATATCTCGACAGCTGCCAAAGAATCTCAGTCGGGTCATATGCAAAAGGAGATAACGCGTGATGGCGTAACTCATTTATTAAATTTGCGTGTTGAAACCGTGCCGACAATGTATGGCCAAGATGCAGTTTTGAGGTTGTTTAATTTTGATGAATCTATGCTCAATTTAGATCGATTAGGTATTGGGCCAACTGAACGAGCCGAGATTGATGAAGTTATTAATCATCCTAGAGGTATGGTTTTGATGGTTGGTCCGACTGGTAGCGGTAAATCGACTACGCTTTACAGTATTATAAATGCTCTTAATACCACTGGACGTAAAATTATTACGCTCGAGGATCCAATTGAATATGGAATTACTGGTATCTCACAAATCCCAATTGATACTTCGAATGGTCAGAGCTTTGCTGACGGTCTGAGGGCGGTTTTGCGATTAGACCCTGATGTTGTGATGGTTGGTGAAATTCGTGATGCTGACACTGCCAAGACGGCCATACAGGCATCGATAACTGGTCATTTAGTACTTTCTAGCTTTCATGCGATTTCTACCTCTACCGCCTTTAGCCGTATGATCGATTTGATTGGCGTTAACCCGATATTCAGCTCGGCTATTCGTCTGGTTATTGCGCAGCGATTAGTACGCCGATTAGATGACGAAACCAAAGAAGAATATGAACCAGACGAAGCGACTAAACGCTGGGTTCAAAACGCATTAAAGGATTTGCCAGCCCATATTCAAAAACCAGATCTAGATAACTTTAAATTGTGGCGGCCAGTCGTCAGTAGCACTTCGCCATTTGGCTTTAATGGACGAATTGTGATTATGGAGCAAATGGTTGTTAATGATGAGATTCAGCGATTTTTACGCGGCGATGAGCTAGATGTTCATTCCGAGACAATAGAGAATACTGCTCGTAAATCAGGCATGGTAACACTGCTAGAAAGTGGCATATTGGCTGCACTTCGCGGCGAGACTACATTAGATGAAATTAATCGTGCGATTTAAACTTTTATAAAATTACCTCTTTTATAATCCCTACCACTGTGGTATAGTCAATAATCGATTGTATTATAAATTGTAAAAGTGAGTATAGTAATGAGTTTTGAACTAATCAAAAAGGTTAATGAAGCCCAGAAAAAGTCTAATGTAGTTGACGTTCGTAGCGGCGATACTGTTCGTGTACATCAAAAAATTAGAGAAGGTGCCAAAGAGCGTATTCAGATCTTTGAAGGCGTTGTAATCCGTACCGATCGTAAATTATCACACACTTCACGAATTACCGTTCGCAAAATTGCTAGCGGTGTTGGTGTTGAAAAAGGTTTTATGATCCACAGCCCATTGGTTGAAAAGATTGAAATCGTTAGACGTGCTAAGGTTCGTCGTAATTATCTTAGCTTTTTGCGTGAACGTAGTGGTAAGAGTGCTCGTCTCAAAAACCTTAACTTTGACCGTGAGGGTGTTAACGATATTGACGACGAAGCTGCCGAAATCGAAGCTGCTCGCCTAAAAGAGCTAGCCGTTGCCGAAGCCGAAGCTAAACTAGCCGAAAAGGCTGCTGCCGAGGCTGAACTAGTCGCTAAGCAAGCCGAAGTCGAAGCTCGTCACGCCGAAGCGTAATCCAAATCTGTAAAAGATAACTAATCCCGCCATCTAGGCGGGATTTTTTGATGTTATTATAATTAAATGATACTTGGCATTGATGAAGTTGGGCGGGGGCCTTGGGCGGGACCGCTAGTGATTGGCGCGGTAGTTTTAGGTGGAGCTGTAATTGATGGCTTAACTGACAGTAAAAAACTAACTAAAAAACAACGCAACAGGTTAGATATCGAGATTCGCGCCAAAGCCGCTGGTATCGGCCTAGGTTGGGTCGAGGCGGCTGTAATTGACGAGATCGGCCTGTCGCGATCATTGGTATTGGCGACTAAACTGGCGGTCGAACAAATAACTGTGCCTTACCATGAGATTATAATTGACGGCACTGTTAATTTTTTGGCAGGAACCAGCAAAGGCCAGTACGTCACGACTATGAAAAAGGCCGATTTACTAGTGCCTAGTGTGTCGGCGGCATCGATCGTCGCCAAGGTTGCCCGTGATAATTATATGGAATCACAGGATGATATATACCCGGGTTATGGTTTTAAAAACCATGTTGGGTATGGCACAGCCATGCATATTCAGGCTATTGATAAGTTGGGCGTTACGCCACTGCATAGACTATCATTTGCGCCATTAGCGAAATATCGTAATAATGATCGGCCTGGCTCCACTTTTGACCAAAACGGCTTCGCGGCGGGCACGATAAGGGCCACGGCGCCTTATTACGCTCGGGCTGTAGATGTTTTGATGCAAAAGGGAGTTCGGAACGCTTCGGTGAAACCAACTAGCAAACGAATTGGCGATTTGGCGGAAAATGCAGCTTCTGAATATTTAGTCCGTGCCGGTCATAAGATCCTAGATCGTAATTGGAAAACTAAATATTGTGAAATTGATATCGTATCCCAAAAAGGCGACACGATATATTTTTGCGAAGTTAAATATCGTAAAACCGACCGTCAGGGTGGTGGCTTGGAAATTATTATTAAAAAGAAGCTTAACCAAATGAAATTTGCGGCAAAGCTTTTTGTTCATTGCCATGATTTGGGTGATGTTAATTTATGTTTAGTGGCAATATCTACCGCCAATACACCACCAGAAGTTATTGAATTTGTCGAGATATAAATAATTTACACTATTAAATTACCAAATATGGACACGATCTTCCAGGGGTAGATATAATTTGTCGCTCGGTGTAATATTATAAGCTTCATAAAAAGCATCAACGTGCGGAACGACACAATTTATACGGAAGCGAGAAGGTGGGTGAGGGTCGGTTTTAATTTGCTGTAATAGATATTCGTCCCTTTGGGCTCCGCGTTCAGCGATCGCGGAATTGACGAATAATTCGCGAAGAGCGCTATTCATATCATTAATATTGGTTTTTGCACGTAACGCTTCGGTCGCGAGTTCCAACCCGCCGATATCTGCAATTGCTTCGCCTAATATTAATTCGCCCCTTAAGAACATTCCAGGTAGGGCCTCATAAGTATTAGCTTGTTTGATCATGTTATTGGCTATTATTTTGAATTCTTTTTGCTCGGATTTGGTTTGCCATCTTACTGCATTACCTTGCTCGTCGAATTCTGCGCCTTGATCATCAAAACCATGAGTAAATTCATGACCAATAACCGCGCCGATACCACCAAGATTCGTCGCATAGCTAGCACTCGGATCGTAAAAAGGTGGCTGCAATATAGCAGCAGGAAAACATATTACTAGTTGATTTGGATCGTTATAGGCATTAACCGTATGAGCATTCATCTGCCAATCTTCGAGTGGTGTTTTTTGACCTATTTTGGCTAGCTCGATATCCGTCTCGAAACTACGTGCGGATAATATATTCTTTAATTGGTTATTATTGCAAAACTCTAATTTATCTAAATTAATCCAAACTGATGGATACCCGATCAACACTCTTATATTATCTAGTTTTTTATGAGCTCTTTTTTTTGTATTATCGCTCATCCAAGTTACTTTATTTATACGTTCGTGGTATGCCAACCTGACGTCCTCGACCATTTCGGCTATGGCTTTTTTAGATGATTCTGGGAAATAATGAGCGGCATATTCTCGACCTAGCGCTTCGCCGATAATTAGTTCGTCGGCTTGTAGTATTATACGTTTCCAGAGTGGGTTATTTTCCATTTTGCCGCCAATAACCTTGCCGTAAAAATCGAAACATATTTTTGCTGCGGCTTCATCCGTCCAATTGAGTAAGCTATTTATGACGTGCCAAGATAAATATTCCTTTATTTCATCTAGTGAATATTCATCTATGATATCTAAAACCGTGTCGATGAATGGTGGTTGATCGACGACTATATTATCGTTTGGTCTGTCCCAACCTAATCCCTTAAAGTATTCTAGCCAATTAAATCTAGGGAACCGCGATTGCAATTCTTGGATTGTGAATCTGGTGTAATTTTTTTTGATGTCACGTAATTTAACGTCAGTCCAGGATGATTTTGCAAGTTTTAATTCTATATTAAATACGGCATCCCAGACACTTGGCGAATGTTCTAGTATTAGATCGTGAACGGCATTAAAATATGTTTCATATTCTTTTCTGATATGTCTCATGCGAGCAATATTATCTAGGTAATAATCTCTGTTAGGCATACATAATCCGCTTTGGTGTATACGCAATACCTGAATCTGGCTGTTTTCATCATCAACGGAAACATAATCTGACCAAAATGGCATAGAATCATGCCGATGTGCGTGTCCAAGGTAGTATGGAATCTGGCTTTTGTCTGTGACATCACGAATTTTTTGCAATTCCATGCCGAGAGTCTCTAGATGGTTATTTCTATAGTCCGAAAATGACATGGCGGTTGAAAAAAAGGTTTTAATTAAATTCTGATCGCGTGTCAGATTATCGTCTGGTGTATGCGATATTTTATCGACGATTTCATTAATCGCTTTTGCAGACTTCTCTCTCAGGACGTAAAAGGTCCCCCAGACACTTTCGTTTGGCGGGATTGGGTTATTTTTGAGCCAATTATTGTTTACATAGCCGAAAAAATCATCTTGGGGACGTAGTTTTTTATCAAAAATTGTCATTAGCTTTTCCTTTTTAGGTGGGTTGGAATATATCGTCCATTGTAGCACTAGGTCGGACGTGCATAATAGGTTGTGTAATGGATGTATATAAAAAACGCCGGGTTATTGTGACTTATTTATCGCTTATAATCTTTGCCGCAGTGATATTTATAAATATACCAAATCAAACCCAAGCTGATCCAGTATCATCACCGAATAATGTTACCATTGATAATGGTACGGCCTTACAAGTTCTGACTACGCTAGCAATCAAAGGCCGTGCGCCGAAAACTGATTATTCCAGAGAGCAATTTGGCAAAGATTGGAATGTAACTGGCGGCTGCGATACGCGCAATATTATTTTAAATCGTGATCTAACGAATGTTTTAATTGATGAAAGTTGCAATGTGACCAGTGGTTTATTGAATGATCCCTATACTGGCAAAATAATTCAATTCATCAGAGGTGGCTCGACTAGTAGTTTGGTGCAGATAGATCATGTAGTGGCATTATCCGATGCTTGGCAAAAAGGGGCTCAGAAGTTAACTTATCAACAGAGGGTTACGCTAGCTAATGACCCATTAGAATTATTGGCCGTAGATGGTCAGGCTAATATGAACAAGAGCGATGGCGATGCAGCTACTTGGTTGCCGCCAAATAAACCATTTCGGTGCCAATATGTAGCCCGCCAGATCGCTATTAAACAGAAATATGAATTATGGCTGACCCAGGCCGAACACGACGAAATGGCAAATATTCTGGCAAAATGCCTAGATCAATTATTGCCAAATCCATGAAATTGGAGTATAATGAGACTTAGTACATTGCATTTCGTCGGCCGGCAGGTCGACTTTTTTAATACGATAACGTAAAAAGGAGATAATTATGGAAGAAATTAATGTTAAACAATTAGTCCTAGCAGTCCACACTATTGCAGAGGAAAAAAACCTACCCGAAGAGACCGTTCTATCGGTTATCGAACAGGCTATCGCCGCTGCTTGGCGCCGCGATAATGGTGAGCGCGAGCAAGAAGTTCGTAGTGAGCTAAATATCAATGATGGTACTGCCAAAGTTTTTGTGGCTCGTGAAGTCGTCGAAGAAGTCGGCTCTCCAGCAGTCGAAATTAGTTTAGATGATGCTAAGAAAATCAAAGAAGATGCCAAAGTAGGTGATAGCATCGAAGACTCTTTCGATGTCACTAGTTTCGGACGAGTTGCCGCCCAGACTGCTAAACAGGTTGTTTTGCAACGTCTACGTGAAGCAGAGCGCGAAGTTGTCCTAGTCGAATACGAAGACAAGATCGGCACCGTAGTTAACGGTACTATTCAACGAGTTGAACCACGAGTTGTCAGGGTTGACCTGGGTAAAGCTAGTGGAATTATTCCACAGAGCGAGCAAATCCAAGGCGAATTTTATAATGTTGGTAGCCGTATCAAGGTTTACATCAAAGATATCGAACGCGATAATCATGGTCCACAACTAATTCTTAGTCGTGGTAGTGAAAAGTTCGTTGAGTACTTATTTAGTCAGGAAGTACCAGAGATCGAAACTGGTGCCGTCGAGATTAAGTCAATCGCTCGCGAAGCTGGCCGACGTACTAAAATCGCTGTAGCCAGTACGGTCCCAGGCGTTGATCCAATTGGAACATTCGTTGGTGGTCACGGCACACGTGTCCAGACTGTTATGAATGAAATCGGTGATCAGGAAAAAATCGATATTATTGCCTATAGTGATAATATTGACCAATTCATTAAAAACGCGCTCAGCCCAGCCGAAGTTGCTAAGGTTGAAATCGACGAAAAAGCCAAACGCGCCACCGTTTTTGTTAACGAAGACCAACAATCAATTGCAATTGGACGTGCTGGACAAAACGTACGCCTAGCTAGCCGATTGACTGGTTATGAACTTGATATCGAACAGGCGGTTGCTCCAAAATCGGCTACACCGGCAAAGCACAAAAATATCGAGGATAGTTTACTCGATGCCGTCGAAGAATCAGCTGAATAAAACTACTCATAATTAGGTTATAATAGTGGTATGGCAGATGATTTTTCGGAATTTATTTCGCATCTGACCGATAATGCACGGACTAGTCTGTACCACGCTAATACTATTGCTCAGGGGTATGGTAGTTCGTATATCGGTACAGAGCATTTATTACTTGGGATTTTAGCGCAGGGCTCTTCGACTAGTGCTAAATTATTGATTGATGCTGGCGTAACCTTAGGTAGGGCTCAGAATGCTTTGAATATGGCGCCACTGACAGTAGTAGTTGGTACCGAGGCAAAGAGTCTGAGTGAAATGGCTAAACTCACACTTAAGATGAGTTGGGATGTTGCACAGGAATTTCATCAGGATTTTTTGGGTACGGAGCATATTCTATTTAGCATTTTGAGGCAAAAGAATTCTAGGGCGGCAGCGTTACTGCGCGATATGGGCGTTGATTTAATGGGAATGTCATTGGAAATCGAAGAGTACCTAAATCAAGACCAAGATATGCTCGACGGCGATTACGAACCGATGTCAGCTCATACAGAAAAACGGGCGGTCGCCAAAGGTGCGCTCGATGTGTTTGGGGTTGATTTGACCGATCTAGCTAAGGCTGGCAAATTAGACCCAGTTATAGGCAGGGAGTCGCAAGAGGAACGTATGGTAACTATCCTTAGCCGTCGTACTAAAAACAACCCAGTCTTAATTGGTGAACCTGGTGTCGGTAAAACGGCAATTGCCGAAGGGTTGGCCCAGCGAATTATTCGTGAGGATGTGCCCGATAATTTATTAGATAAACGCGTTATCCAGCTAGATTTGGCTGGCATGATTGCTGGCACTAAATATCGTGGTGAATTCGAAGAACGCTTGAAAAAGGTCATTTCTGAATTGCAAAAACGTAAAAATATTATCCTATTTATTGACGAATTACACTTATTAGTTGGTGCTGGCGCTGCCGAAGGCTCAATTGATGCGGCTAATATTCTAAAACCAGCATTAGCGCGTGGCGAGATTAGATTGATTGGGGCGACAACCTCTGATGAATATCGCAAATATATCGAAAAGGATAGTGCGTTGGAGCGACGACTTCAGACTATATTAGTTCCCGAGCCTAGCGTGAAGGCTTCGATCGCAATTCTGAAGGGGTTACGCCATAACTACGAAAAACACCACGGCGTTAATATGAGCGACGAAGTTATCGAGGATGCGGTTTATATGGCGGATCGCTATATAAGCGAGCGTTTCATGCCAGACAAGGCGATTGATGTGATCGATGAAGCAGCTGCGTTAGTTCGGGTTCGCTCTAACCAAAAGCCTAGTCGTATGCGTGATTTGACCAAGCAATTAAAGCAGTTGAACGAAAAAATGGATGAAGCTGTGGTTGCCGAGGATTACGAACGAGCGGCCTTGTATAAAACACGCATTAGCCAAATAACGTCAAAGATTGACGAGACTCGGGCTGAATTCGAAACTAAAACGCCAATCAATTTAACAGATGATGATGTAGCGCGCGCTATTGCCTCGATGACGGGTATCCCGGTGCAGCGAGTCCAAAAATCCGAGGCCAAGCTACTTCGCAATCTGGAAAAACACTTAGGTAAATATATAATCGGCCAGTCCGAAGCTGTCGAAAAGGTGGCTCGGGCTATCAGACGTAGCCGCAGTGGGGTTGCGAGTGGCCATCGTCCGATCGGTTCATTCGTATTTATGGGGCCGACCGGTGTTGGTAAAACTGAACTAGCTAGAGTGTTGGCGCGCGAAGTTTTTGGTAGCGAAAGCTCACTAATTAAAATTGATATGAGCGAATTTGGCGAAAAGCACAATACTAGTCGTTTACTGGGTGCTCCAGCTGGATATATTGGTTATGACGACGGTGGTCAATTAACCGATAAGATTCGTCGACAACCTTATAGCGTAGTTCTGTTTGATGAAATCGAAAAAGCCCATCCGAGTGTGTTTAATCTGTTGCTACAAATTCTCGAGGACGGTACTTTGACCGACGCCAAGGGGCGGCAAGTTAATTTTAGTAATGCGATTATCATTTTAACTAGCAACCTAGGTGCTAACCAGATGATGAAAGAATCTAATCTAGGATTTCACGCCTCCTCTAAAAACGACCAAAAACGCTTGGATATTTTACACCAGGAAAATGCCGAGGCGGCTGAAACGGCGCTTGGTAAAATTATGCGACCAGAGCTAATAAATCGATTCGATAGCGTAATAACATTTAGAGCCTTAACTCGTGAGCAAATTAATAAGATTTTTGATAATCTAATTGAAGAGCTACAGCAACGGTTAGTCCCAAAGGGTATTCATTTGGTTATCAAACTTACCGCCAAAAGGCTGGTTATTAAAAAAGGTTATAACGAAAAGTTCGGGGCAAGACCGCTGCGGCGCGCAATTCAGGATGAAATAGAGAACCGAATTGCTGATGGTATTTTGTCGGGTGAATATGAAAAAGGCAGCGTTTTAACAATCGGAGTACAAGATGGAGAGATTAGAGTCGATGTCACCACAGAGTCATAGTAATAGATTTGGGACTATAGTTATTATAGTAATCAGCTGTGTTTTGACGGCTATGTCATTGTTTTTGGTTTTTAATCGTCAATACGTTATCGACCGAATAGCCGTCTGGCAATACCATCCAACCAGCGCTATCACAGCCTTGATAGATCGAACTGGTGTTAATGATTACGGCAAGTTTTTATACCTCGCGAGTAAACCCAAAGTAGATGCCACTCAGAGTTTTAATAATGAATGTGATCGCGTTGAAAAGATCACTTCTATTTTAGGTTGCTATAGCGACTACCATATTTATATATATGATGTGACTGATCCGCAATTAGATGGTATCAAGGAAGTTACGGCTGCTCATGAAACGTTACACGCGGCTTATATACGCATGAGCTTGGATGAAAAAGCCAAGGTCAATACACTAGTCGAGGCCGAATATAAGAAATTAGCAAATAACAAAGATTTAACTGAAATGATGGCGTTTTACGCGCGGACCGAACCCGGGCAACGCGGCAACGAACTACATTCGGTAATTGGGACTGAAATTGCTAACATTAGCCCTGAATTAGAAACACATTATAAAAAGTATTTTGCAGATCGTCAAAAAGTGGTAAATCTTTATAATAAATATATTAGCGTTTTCCAAAAATTATCTAACCGTGCCAGTGAACTTTCGGATCAGTTAAAGGTGCTCGCAGCAACTATAACCACTAGTTCAGCCCAATATAATACCGATGCTCAAACCTTAAATAACGACATAACTGCATTTAATAAGCGAGCAACTGATGGTGATTTTTCGTCTTTGTCGCAATTTTATGCCGAGAGAAATAGGATATCTAGTCGTGTAGCTGATTTAGATGTTACTCGTACGACGATTAATGCTGATGTTGTAAAGTATAATGCAACTCTGGACGAATATAATTCGATCGCTTCTGAATCTAAAAAACTATATAACAGTATAGATAGTACGCTTGCTCCGGCGCCATCAGTTTAGAGTATAATAGTTGTAATGGTAAAATCTAAAACTCAGTTTGTCTGTCAAAATTGCGGTGCGGGTTACCCTAAATGGGTAGGCAAGTGTGATAACTGCGGTGAGTGGAATAGTCTATTAGAACAAATACCGGCTTCGGTGGGTAAATCGGTTGTTGCTAGGAGTGGCACCTCTGGTAAAGTCCTGGGTGTTCAGACTATGCGATCGATATCCATTAATGAAGCTAATAAGCGGTTATTGACCGGTTTTAGTGACCTAGATGATGTCTTGGGCGGCGGAATATTGCCCGGTAGCGTGATTCTAATGGCCGGGCAGCCTGGTATTGGTAAAAGTACGCTACTATTGCAGTTATCGGCCTATATAGCTAAAACAGAGCCTGTTATGTATGTTAGCGGTGAAGAGTCCGCTACCCAAGTTAAATTGCGCGCCGAACGACTAGGGGCTGAGAAAAGCGAGCAGCTCAATTTTGCATCGAGCACCAGTGCTGATGATATCGCGGCTACAATTAGGTCTGGCGATTATAAATTAGTAATTATTGATTCTATTCAAACCTTGGCATTAGATGAGATTGTTTCTGCACCAGGGACTGTCAGTCAGATCACAAATAGTAGCAATGTAGTGATTCGGGCAGCCAAACAGTCCGGTGCGGCGGTAGTTTTAGTCGGTCATGTCACCAAAGAGGGTAGTATTGCCGGGCCAAAGGTTCTAGAGCATTTAGTTGATGTAGTATTGCAATTTGAAGGTGATCGTTATGGTGGTTTCAAGATCGTGAGGGCAGCTAAGAACCGTTTTGGTTCAACTAACGAAGCGGCGATTTTCGAAATGTATCATGAAGGCCTAAGGTTAGTCGAGAATCCTTCGGCTGCACTACTGGCTGAACGACAAAATGTTGATGGATCGGTTATTATGGCGACTATAGAAGGGACTAGGCCGCTACTGGTTGAAATCCAAGCTCTTGTTAATCCAACCAGTTTCGGTTATCCTAAGCGAGCGGCTAGTGGTTTTGATTTAAACCGATTGAATTTATTAATTGCAGTGCTAGAGCGCCGCACGAAGCTAAACCTATCCGACAAAGATATCTATATCAATGTAGTTGGCGGTTTAAAGCTCAATGATAGGGCGGCTGATTTGGCTATTTGTATGGCCATTGCCAGTGCGGCAGTATCGCGGCGGATCGATGACGGTATTGTCGTGTTTGGTGAAGTTGGTCTAGGAGGTGAGGTGCGATCAGTCAGCTCGGCCGATCGGCGAGTTTCAGAGGCTAAAAAATTAGGGTTTACTCAGGCGATTGCACCTAGGGGTTTAACTAAAAATATATTTATTAAAGATGTTAGTGATTTGCGCACGGCGCTAATTGACTATCTACAAAAGTAAGGAATTATTATGGAAATTATTATCATTATATTAGCATTAATTATTTTAGCGGAAGTGTCTTATTTGGTCGCCGTTAATACTAAAAAAATATCGCACAAGAGTGAAATTAGACCAATATTCGTTGACACTTCTGTTCTGATCGACGGGCGAATTCTGGCTGTCGCTAGTTCCGGTTTTGTTAGTGGGGTCCTGAGTATCCCCCGTAGTGTGATCGGTGAATTGCAGTTTCTAGCGGATAATTCGGATGCTGAAAAACGTAGTCGGGCCAGACACGGTCTAGATGTTGTATCTGAATTACAAAATATGCCTGGTGTTAAAGTCCAAATATTTCAAGATGGCAGTCGAGCCGAAGAAGGTGTTGATGAGCGTTTATTAATGCTTGCCAAGAAATACCAGGGATCAATCTGTACGATTGATTACAATCTAAATAAAGTCGCCCAGGTTGAAGATATTAAAGTCCTGAACGTTAATGATTTGGCTATGAGCTTGCGTATGGCGTATTTGCCAGGTGAAAAAATGCTCTTGGAACTAACTCAAAAAGGTCAGGATTCTCATCAGGCAGTAGGTCATCTAACTGACGGTACTATGGTGGTTGTCGAACGCGCCAGTGATCGTATTGGTAAAACCGTCGAGATTGAATTTGTTCGTAGCCTGCAGACTGCCGCTGGCAAGATGATGTTTGCTAAATTAGTTGACAATAAAAAACCTCAAACTAGTGCCAAGAGACAAAATAATAACAATAATAAACCCGTGACTAGTCAAAACCCACAGAGTAAAAATCCTAACGTATTTCATAGTGACAATAACGACCGACGATTAGCCAATAAAACCAATAATAGAAAACGATATAATAAATCGACCAAGGGCGAACAAGATCTTATTAATCTAGTCAATAACCAGAATTGATAAGAGTTCATCTAGCTGTTTTATCTAATTATCGTAGGCTGGAATCTCGGCAGTATCATTGCCGATATAGTAATAATTATCAGTAGCTGTGGCTGAAACCGCTATTGGCGCAGTATCTGATTTTGTCAACGTGCCGCTGTAGGTATAGGTGTTAGTAGCTGATGCGTCTGTATTTGCTACTATCACACTACCGACTTTGATTTGTACGTTAGTGATTGTTGGGGCCGTACCAGGTGTGACTGTTACGTTAACTATGTAACTATTGTTTGTCTGAGCGAGAGTAATAGCAACGGTTGGTTTTTGATCGGTGCTCTTGTGAACATTATCATCACTACTGGCATCGTAACCGTCTGGCGCAATATAGATATCTTTTTTCGTCACTGGGTCGACCGTTTTCGAAACGTCTAATTCAATACGAGCGCCATCAGGAGTTAAACCGTCGACAGCTTTTTTCTTAGAAACGCGGTCAAATGTTAACTTAGTAGTGGTTTGGCCTTGAGTTTTGTTCCACCATGATGGGTACAGCTCGCCGCTGACAGTTTGAATACCAGTAGGTGGAGTGAACCAATCACCTGATTTCCAGAGGCCTTCCGAAGCATAGACTGTTTTGTGTGAGTATTCCATAACCTTGGCAATGATAGACCCAGGTATTGATGAAGTTCCGCGTTTTAAGATAGTAGCATCGGAATTGCCTAGCCATACGCCCATAGTTAGTACTGGGCTGTAACTCATCATCCAAATATCTTTGGCGTTACCTTCTTTGTCTGAAGTACCTGTTTTAGTAGAAGTTCTAACCCCGGGGATTTCCATACCAACAGCATGTCGGCCGTCCAGTGGAGCGCGAGCTATATCATCACTCAGAATATCGCTTACTATATACGCTGACTGAGGGTCGATAACCTGAACAGCCGCGGTGTCGGTCCACTTTTTTAAGGTTTCGCCATTGTTGTTTTTAACTTCCAGGATAGTTGACTGTGGTTTATAGGCTCCACTACGGGCTAGTGAGGCGTAAGCGTTTACTAGGTCTATTTGCTGTATGCCACAGCCACCGATTGCTGCAGCCAAGCCTACTTGGATCTCATCGCCTTGTGTGCAGTAGCTAGTGCCACCCATTTTATGAATCATATCAAGTGTCGGTTTTATCCCTGATATATGCATCGCTGCAACAGCCGGAATATTTCGTGAAGTGGCTAGTGCTGACCTGGCAGTCATTGGTCCCTTAAAAGTGTGGTCAGCATTGAATAGCTTGGCTCCGTAGAGTGAGTCGATATTCACGTCATTGATGATGCTCCCGCTACCATAGTTTGCTTGACCTGATGCTTTTTTCTGGAATAATTCGGCGTATATTAATGCTTTGACGGTAGATCCAGGTTGAATAGAGGCGATCGTGGCGTTATCTTGGCCATATCCGGTGTAATTAAAATCACGACTACCCATAAGAGCGACGATTTGTCCGGTTTTGGTATCTTCGACGGTAGCAGCGCCGTTACTGAATCCAGCCCAGTTTGGAACATATGAGGTGAACATATCGTTCATAGCTTCTTCGAGTTTAGTTTGAATACGTAGATCAAGCGTGGTTTTGACTACCAATCCACCCTTACCGACGGTCGCTTTACCCAATTCTTTTTCGAGTTCGGCGCGTGCCATCTGTACGAAATGAGGCGCCTTGATATTGGTATATTGACTTGCCTCTGGCGTTATATGGTCGAGAATAGGGTATTTCTTGGCTTCATCGGCCTGGGCTTTGGTTATATAGCCTTGTTCGGCCATGTTATTTATAACTGTGTGCTGTCGCGATATTAATGATGCGTGCCCAGCTACGTTATATGGATTATAAACTGATGGATTCTGAGGAATGGCTGCTAGTAGGGCTGCTTCGGCAATTGTTAGATCTTTGGCTGATTTGCCAAAATAAGTTTGGGCGGCCGATTCTACACCGTTACGACGGCCACCGTATGGGGATTCGTTAAGATATAGGTCTAGGATTTGAGTTTTGTTATACATGCGCTCAACTTCAATCGACAATACGACTTCTTTTATCTTGCGCGGTATACCGCTTAGGCCGCGCTTTTGAGCTTCGTCAGCAAAGAATACTTGTTTAACTAATTGTTGGGTTAGAGTTGATCCGCCCTGGGTGCTACCACCACCGACGTTGTTAATTACAGCTCTCAGTAGACCGGTGGCGCTGATGCCTCCATGTTTATAAAAATCTTTGTCTTCGATTGCAACAGTGGCATCTTTGAGATATTTACTGAGCCCACTGTCGTCAACAACTAGTTTATAGTCGCCATCGCCTTTGTCTTCCCATAATACCTGTCCATTACGGTCTAAATATGTAGTGACTGTGGTCTGAACACGCTTGGCTAATTCACCTGGGCGAATAGTGTCTAGGTCTTTACGGAAGTAAACAAACAGCCCACCGACTAGTAGACAGAATATCAGGGCGGTTACACCCATGATCTTTAATGACAATAATAAACCGTGTTTGCTGAACCAGAATTTAGCGGCGTTTTTTGGGTTTAATCTGTAGAGTATACGCTGGATTGGCTGTTTTGGTAATAATGCCAGATACTGAGCGTATTTTTTACTATCGGCATCTTTTTTAACTTTGCGCGTGCGCGACAAATTAGAGTACAAACTGAGCTTGCGTGATTTGGATGGTTTTTTGGCCACTTTATATATTTCCCATAAGCATTAATACGCCTATTATACCACTAAGTTAGCTTCAATTATTATTTACAATTAGTTGATTATGTACATGTATAACTGGTTTTTGCTATACTACCAGATGAATACCGATAAAATAATGGGGGCAATATGAAACTCTCTGACGAACTAACCTGGCGCGGCTTTGTTAATCAAACTACTTACAAAGATATAACGGCACTTGATGGCGAACCGATATCATTCTATATTGGCGTTGATCCTAGCGCCGACAGTATGACGATTGGTAATTTAGCATCTATTATGATGGTGCGACATTTTATTAATCATGGGCACAAGGCGTATCTGTTGGTTGGTGGTGCGACTGGCCTGATTGGTGATCCAGATGGCAAATCTAACGAGCGTAATCTAAAAGCAATCGACGAGATAAATAAAAACAAAGTTTGTATAGCTGCTCAATATAGTCAGATTATGGCCGGACAAGAGTTTAAGTTAGTTGATAATTATGACTGGTTTAAAGACCTAAATTATTTAGATTTTTTGCGTAATATTGGTAAATATGTACCGATGAGCCAGATGCTAGGTCGTGATTTTGTTCAATCCCGATTAGGTTCAGACGGTTCGGGGATCAGCTACGCCGAATTTAGCTATTCGCTAATCCAAGGTTATGATTTCGTACATTTATTCCGCGAATATGGCGTAACTTTGCAATTATGCGGTGCTGACCAGTGGGGTAACTCGGTTACTGGTGTCGATTTGATACGTCGAATCGAAGGCAAAGAAGCTAATGTATATTCTACACCGCTAGTTATTAATAAAACTACCGGTGTTAAATTCGGTAAATCCGAGGATGGCGCAATTTGGCTGGATGCTAATAAAACCAGTGTCTATAGCTTTTATCAATTTTGGTTAAATGCTGATGATGCCGGTGTAATCGATTATCTAAAAATATATACGTTATTAGATAAAACGACAATCGATGATTTATCCAGCCAGGTTCAACAAAATCCTGGCGCGCGTAGCGCTCAGAAAGCTTTAGCGCACGAAGTAACTATGATAGTGCATGGTGCAGAGCGTACTACTAATGTCGAGCGAGTAACTAGTGTTCTGTTCGGCGGTGCTGATTTCAAATCGTTAAATAATGAAGAACTAGATATGCTATCGGGTGAGATACCAAAATTTGCCACAGGCAAAACAGTAACCGAATACTTGATTGAAGCGGGATTTGCTGGCGGCAAGGGTGATGCTAGGCGATTAATTGATAGCGGCGCGGTAACTGTTGATGGCCAAAAAATAACCGAAGACTCACTCATAAATCAAACCTGTTTGATTAAAAAAGGCAAGAATAATTTTATATTGGTGCGTTAACGCTGGTATAATATTTACTATGAAGAAAAAAATAATCGCGTTTGATCTGGACGATACACTAGCAGTTACGAAATCACCTATATCGGATCGCATGGGTGAACTATTAGCATCACTTTTAAAAAAATACGACGTATGTGTTATTTCTGGTGGTGCTTTTCATCAATTTAAAATACAGGTTGTTGATCGGCTAACGGTCTCGTCAAGAGATTTAACTAGACTACATCTAATGCCAACTTGTGGTACTAAATATTATCGCTACAGCGAATTAACCGAAGATTGGCAATTGCAATACGAAAACTCATTAACCGAAGAGCAGAAATCTCGAGTAACTAAGGCCCTAGAGGATGGTGCTAGGGAGCTTGGTTTATGGGAAGCTAAACCATATGGCGACATTATCGAAGATCGTGGATCACAAATTACTTTTTCAGCCCTGGGGCAACAAGCTCCGGCTGAGGCTAAGTACGCCTGGGATCCAACTGGTGCTAAAAAATTCAAACTGCGCGACCATATTGCACCACTACTCACTGACCTCGAGGTTCGCGTAGGTGGTACGACCTCGGTTGACGTTACTATGATAGGTGTCGATAAAGCCTATGGTATGAAGAAACTTACCGAAGAGATGAAAATTAACCAGGACGATATCCTGTTTATTGGTGATAAATTACAAGAAGGTGGCAATGATTATCCGGTGAAAGCCTTAGGCATTGATACGATCGAAGTTAAATGCTGGGAAGATACCGCCTTGGTTCTAGAGGGTATCCTAGGCGTTACAGATTAGTCGCGCTACAATAAATACATGAATTTAACGACTACGCTAGCTAAGGTTAAGGGTGTTGGTCTAAAAACTGGCGAGCAGTTCGCATTAGCTGGTATCGAAACAGTCGGTGATTTAATTAGTTTCCTGCCACGCGTACACGAGGATTTTTCGCATATCGCGACAATTTCTAATATCAAACCAGGCAAGGCCACCATAAGAGCGCGCTGTGAAAAAATCACAACTCGTCCAGTTCGCCGAGGGTTACGTATTACAACCGCAACGCTTGCGGATAGCACTGGCAAATTGCAGGCGGTTTGGTTTAACCAACCGTATCGTGAAACTCAGCTAAAATCTGGTGAAGACTTCTTTTTTTCGGGCGAGTTTGAGTTTAATTATAACCGCTATCAGTTGACTAACCCCAGCGCCGAGCGGGTTAGTAATATGCCAGTACAAACCGACCGAGTATTACCAGTTTATCGTTCAATTAAGGGTTTGAAAACCACGTTAGTCCGCAAGATATTAGCTGAACTACGACCACTGATAACGATGTTGCCCGAGACTCTGCCTGATAGTATAATCTCCAGTGAGAAATTATTATCACGTAGCCAGGCGCTACTGGCGATGCATTTTCCTGATAGTATGGCTGATATAGAAAGGGCGCGTGAACGTTTGGCTTTTGAGGAATTATTTCAGCTGTTACTAGCTAGCCAATTAAATCGTCAGGAAAATGCCAAATTAACTGGTTGGCATATTCCATTCGAACAACCTGTCGTGGCTGATTTTGTCAAACGACTACCGTTTAGTCTAACGTCGGCACAACGTCGAGCGGCTTGGGAAATAATCCAGGATTTAGAGCGAAAAACGCCGATGAATAGGTTATTGCAGGGTGATGTTGGTTCGGGAAAAACTGTGGTCGCTGGTTTAGTCGCTTGCCAGGTAGCGCATGCTGGTTTTCAGACAGCTATAATGGCACCAACTGAAATATTAGCCAGCCAACATGCCGATACTCTCGATAAATTGCTACGACCATTAGGAATTAGTGTTGGTATATTAACTGGTAGTGTAAAAGGTGTGGCGCGTAAAAAGCTATATGAGCAAATTACTAACGGCGGTGTCGATGTAATTGTTGGTACCCACGCTTTAATCCAAGAAGCGGTCAAGTTTCATAAACTTGGTTTTGTGGTTATCGATGAACAGCATCGTTTCGGGGTTGAACAGCGCCATCAATTATTGAAAAAATCCAAATATATGCCACACATGTTGGCGATGACGGCCACGCCGATTCCGCGTAGCTTGGCTCTGACGGTTTATGGCGAGCTAGATGTCAGTATTTTGGATGAATTACCGGCCGGTCGTAAACCAATTATGACCAAGATATGGTCGCCGAATAGTCGTGCCCAGTTGTACGAGAAAATCGATGCCGAGATAGAGGCTGGTCGTCAAGCTTATCTGATATGTAGCTTAATCGAGGAAAACCCCGATAATGAAATTAAAAGTGTTCAAGCGGAACACAAGAAACTACAAAACTCTGCATTTAAACATCGTCGCATTGGACTACTACATGGTAAATTAAAAGCGGACGAAAAAGATGCGGTGATGCGACAGTTTGCTATGGGCGATATTGATATTCTGGTCTCAACTACGGTGGTTGAGGTCGGAGTGGATGTCCCTAATGCCACAGTAATCGTAATCGAGGATGCTGATAGGTTTGGACTCTCACAATTACATCAGTTACGCGGTCGAGTTGGCAGAAGTATTTATCAGAGTTATTGTTATTTAATCACCAGTACTAGCGCTAAACCGTCAGAACGTTTAAGGGCTATCGAAAAGAGCAACGATGGTTTTTATCTGGCCGAGGTTGATTTGAAATTACGCGGTCCGGGCGAAATCTATGGCAAGGCTCAGCACGGCGCTCTCAACCTACAAATAGCCACTCTGGCGGATACTAAATTAATTGCCAGAGCTCAAAAACAAGCCAAATCATTCGTTGCAAGTGGCATGAATCTGCTACAATATAAACAACTAGCCGCTGATGTTCAGTATTATCAACGCCTAACAACATTAAACTAATTTGTATTTAAACTAAAAACCTAAAGCCAAACATTTATTATATATGTATTCAGGAACAACTTTTCGCCGCGATTCAGGAAGAATTCTAGGCGTTCATCAAAAAATCGATCGTGCCGCTCGCCGTCACTTAACTAAATATATCGCCAAAGGGGCTGATTTCCCTGGTATTCGCGATATTCTTCATTTTGAAGGTACTAATGGGCCGGATGCTATTAGATACATGAACAAGGACGAACCTTGGCATTTTATAGATCCAACCAAACCCGAAGACAGAATGCTTATTTCATTGATTAATGACCATATTTTTAACCTGACCGAGGCTTTGAAAAAGAATAATAAAACTAGAGCGGGCTTTGAATCTGCCTGGCTAGCTCATGCTGTTACTGATGGGCTGACACCAGCTCACCACTATCCGTTAGGAGATAAAATCGAAGAGTTATGGGGTAAGCCACGTGATGAGCGAGTAAACCTAAGGGATAAAAATATCATCCGTGGCTCTAGTAAGCGCGACACGTTGTCTAAAAACTGGCAATATTGGGGAGCGGGTGGAGTTTTCACGGCTCATTTGATGTTTGAGATGGGTGTGGCTACGGCGATTATACCCGATAAATTCGAGGGTAGTAGCCCTGATAAAAAAGATATTACTCGACTAGAAAAGGATGGTTTTGAAATTATTTTCATGGAATCGTTGCAAAAAATCTATGATATGAAATTATATGATGAATTTTGCAAAAAAGGTTGGACTTGGCGTTTAGCTGCCAAGGTAAGGAAGCAACTGCTGCCTGAAATCGTAAAAATTGTAACCTTAGCCTGGTATCAAGCGTTAATATTAGCGAAAGAATCGTAAGGTGAATTTACGTATCGTAGCGGGTGAATTCAGTGGTCGAGTAATCCAAGCTCCGGATGGCAAGATTACACATCCTATGAGTGAACGGGTGCGCGGTTCACTATTTAATATAATAGGTACAGAAATCAAGAATGCTGATGTCTTGGATATCTTTGCGGGTTCTGGGTCACTAGGTATTGAATCTCTCAGTCGTGGTGCTAATCATGTTACTTTTATTGAACGCGATAAACTAGCTAGTAAGATCCTAGTTGAAAATATAGAAAAGATGAATGTTATACCACAATCAGACGTTATAAGAATCGGTGCTAGAACTTGGATTGACAAGAATTTAGACAAAAAATACGACATTATTTTTGCCGATCCACCCTATAATGACTTGCAGTTATCCACAGTTCGTTGTTTAGGCAACCTTTTAAAAAATAATGGGCTTATGGTACTATCATACCCAGGTAGGGGAGATGTGCCGACCATAGACGGAGTTGTTGTGGTGGACAATCGTAGTTATGGAACAGCGGCTATCGCTTTCTACCGCCAGAAATAGCGGTCAGAGAGGCCGCTATTTCGTTAGTTGAGATAATTAATATTAAAAATAGACAGTTTCTAGAGACTGTCTATTTTATTTGGTAC
>DZCW01000006.1 GCA_022736555.1 Candidatus Saccharimonas sp. | reverse complement strand
GGGCTATTACCATTTTGGTTATGCGCCATTCGGTGGATTTACTCTTAGTATGGGTGCCATAAAGACTGTAAAAGCTAGGAATACCAGTCTGCGTATACGACTTACTATTTATCGACGGTAATAATGTAATCGATGATCCCGGTTCGAGCCTAGCGAAGAAATCATTGACACTGGAATTCAATAGATAGTCATAACAAGGTCCAATACTAGTAGTCCTCGAATAAGATCTGTACTGGTCATTATGCCCAGTGCAAGTTTTTGGTGCTAATACCGTACCGCAACTATACGTGTAATCATAATGATAATAAATATACGAACTAGATGTTTCAGTAATAGTCCAGGTATCGCCCGTCGTACACCGCGTAGTTAAATTTATCGTCTGCTGTGAATCATAATAATACGGTCCGTAGTTATAGGTAGCACCCGTGCTATCATTACGAACCGATATAGAAGTAGGGATTTTTCTACTATTGTGAACATCCCATAATGTTGACGTGTTAGTTTTGTATTCTATTGGCCTACAGGCATTTGGCGTAGGTGGAGGCGGAACATTAATATCTACACAAGCGACAGCTGAGTCCTGTTTGGAATTGTTATTCGATGCAGCCGGATTTACATAAGCCGCACTACATAACCTCTTGCCGGCATCAAAGGATGACGCAGTGACATTATGGGTCTGACTATATTCACCAGAACCGCCACCAACCGCAGTACCAATTGCTAAATTACCTTTACTAACTGACGAATTAAAAGTACCGCCGCCCGTATTATCATAGCCATAATTTACAGTCTTATCGATAGCCTGCATATTAACAGTTACCTTATATTTCCAAACAATTGTGTCGCCTATGTTGGCTGTTGTGGTATTGCTAATATTACCGTTAATACTGTAGACCCAGGCGGTAGGAGCCACATACCAAACATTAGGCCTCTGTTTACCTACCGGGTTAGCACATTTCCTCCATAAACGATACACAGTAGCGCCATCCGAATCAGTTATATTTATACCAGTTCTATCACTGTGGCAACTGCTAGAATTTGAATAAAAGGCATCATCAGGACCCGAAAAATATAAACTATTAATACAATTTGTGCCGTCATTGTTACTCAGTCCAGCTTGGTGCCAATTTATATTGTAACTATTCAGAAATGTCGACAATTGCGACCAGTCGCCAGCGCTAATCGTTGTGCCATTACCCGGAGCATTACGGCCAAGCATCGTATTGACGACAAAAGCAGCACCAACGCGCGCCTGAGTGATTTGAGCACTTCCGGTATATGCTGACGAGTTATTGGTATAAGCATTATATAAAAGCCCCATTAGTGTATTAGGTTCGCCTGTGCTACCGATAGATTCTACGTAATTAGGTATGGCACATAGCGACAACCCGTCCGGACAATCCGAATATACTTCCGGCAAAACAGACTTACCATTATTGCCGCTATAGTAGTCATTCGTAAAATAACCATTTAAATTACTGCGACCATAGACTGTGCCGGAATATGCCGCACGGACACCTATATACGAACCAACTGCAAATATAGCTATTATAACGAGACTAATTATTAATCTGGTTTTGATTTTTGAATCTATATGCACCATATTAGATTGTTCCGCCCAATGATTTGATCATATTCTGGTAATCCGTTATGTCCGATCCAGACATTGGACTGGTTTTATCCACCAAACTAATAGCTTTTTTGTAATAGATAATGGCATTTTTCTTGTCACCTTTTTCAGCATATGTCTGTGCGATATAGCCAGCTACACTACTATTCTTCGGAGAGTATGATTCGGCTTCTTTGGCAATGGTTAGCGCTTTGTCATAATTTTTGTTTTGTTTATATAAAGTGGCCTTATTTAATAGCAATGAAGCCTTTTGATCAGTATTATTAGTTTTCTTAATCAGTACGTCATATGCGGCTATCGCCTGGTCGGTTTTGCCAGTATTAACGAGTTTATCGGCATCATCAAAGAGTTTTATTAATTCCTTACTATTATTCTCGCGCTGAACCGCTAATTGATATGATACAAAAAACCAGCCGCTAATCACGCCGCCAGCAAAAACTATGACAACAATAGCAATAATAATAACCCGTTTCTTTCGAGAAATACGTTTATGTTTCCTGGGTTTAGGCTCTTGGATGTTTATGATATTACTCACAAATAATCCCCCTTATGTTTGGCTTATTTATAATAATAACACATCTTATGGAGCTATGACCGTATAGTGTATTTTAAAAAATCGAGAGAGCTAAAATTTCAATCCACGCCGGATTTTCGAGCCACCCAAACACTTATCAAATAAAATAGCCTACCTTTCGGTAGGTTATTTTATTTGGTGGGCGCTGAGGGGCTCGGTCACCTCCGGCGACCCCGAAAATTCACGATTGGCAACCAGTTGCCATCGGAATATTTCCTTACGAACTGCAGACTTGCAGTTCTCACCCCCGGCCCCGGGTGTCGTGGTTTTGAGTCCCACAAAATCCAAGTCATAAAAAATAGTCCAACCCAAGGGTTAGACTATTTTTTATGGTGGGCGCTGAGGGGCTCGAACCCCCGACCCCCTCGGTGTAAACGAGGTGCTCTAGCCAACTGAGCTAAGCGCCCGCACTATAGGGATTATACAGATACGGCTGTGATTTGACAAGGAGCCCGAACAAAATATCACTAAAAATTATGGTGCGCGGGAGAGGACTTGAACCTCCACGTCCTTGCGAACACTAGCACCTCAAGCTAGCCTGGCTACCAATTACAGCACTCGCGCATAAGTAGTAAACGAGATTAGTATAGTCGATTTTAAGGTGTTTTGTAAACACTCTTACTGCCAACCGACCAGTTCAATATATCACTATAACGATCAACTTCCGACACTAACCTATTAGATTTATCGAATGAGTGAACATTAATACTACTGACGTATTGTGTGGTTGACTGATATAGCCCTATCGCTGGAACATCAGACAGCCATTGTCTAGCAAAGGTAATATATTTAGCATTTCTAAGCGCCGGCTCTACCCTAGCCCTTGCGGATGAGAGCGCGTCATCGCTAATAACATTGGAATAGTTAGAAAAGTTAAGACCTTGCAAAGATATCTGCGATGAGTGCCAATAGGCATATACATCTGGGTCGGCACCGATACTTAGTCTGTATAGTACAATATCAAAGTTACGCGGCTGCAAAATATTCTGGATAACGCTCTGTGAAACGTCCGTAGGATCAACAACTTGAGTGTTGACCTTTATACCCATAGAACGCCATTGTCCGGCTAAAACTTCCAATACGCTTTCTAATTCACTACTCTTGATAGTAACAACCGAAATCGTTAGCTCTTTTCCACCTTTTTCACGAACACCTTTGCTATTCAACGCCCAGCCACTATCATCAAGGATTTTTTTAGCATTCACTAGACTATATTGAGGAACGTGCGGCACATCACCTGATAATTGATCATTAGTAAAAGGTAAGTCCAGGGTTGGAGTGCCAGCTGGTAGTCTATCGCGAATAGTAGCAGTGTTAGTACCTATTTGCAGAGCTCGCCTTAACGAGATGTCTTGTAACAACCCACTTTTTGTGTTGATTATCGCATAGACACCATTTTGAACTGAGTTAACCGAAATTGAATATCGTTTAGCGTTCACACGGCCTAAATCAGCAGGGGATAAATCAGACGCAGCATTAACTTCATTAATAGATAGAGCGTTTATTATATCGTCAGTAGTTCCATAAACATGCAACTGGAACCTAGCCAATTTAGCCATTCCGCCATAATAATTATCATTTCTAGCCATATAAATCACTTTACGGCTAGAAGTTACGTCAACATCCTGTGTAAAACTAAATTTAAATGGACCACTGCCAATTGGGTTTTGGCTGAAGTTATTCTCGCGAATGTTGCCAGGTGCAATACTACCTAGGACATGCTCTGGCAAGATCGGAAAAGTCAAGGCGTGCTCAAATGCCGCATAAGTAGACTGTAGGAAAAATTCTACAGTAGTGCTATTCACCTCTCGCACGGAAATATTGCTCCAGCCAGACATAACCGTGCGCGTGTTTGAGTTCCTCATTAGATTAACCGTAAACACAATATCTGCAGCAGTTAGCTTAACGCCATCGTGCCACTTTGCATCAGGCCTAATAGTTACTGTGTATATATTTTTTGCATCGTTAAGTGTGATATTCGTAGCTAAATCGTAATTTAAATGACCGGTCGTATCGTAACTCAAAATTCGCGAAAACATCAAATATCCCGCCGATTGTTCGGCACTAGTAGTCGCAAATAGAGGGTTCAGAGTGTTAATTGGCCCTAAAACAGCTTCGGCATAAGTTCCATTGTCTACCGGAGCGATCGTTTTATAACCCTGCTGAGACCACATTAATTGTAGCCCAGTCGAGGCTATCAGCAGCCCCATAACTAATGTCCAGGCAATTACGTAGCGTTGAACTTCTAATATGTTACTCCAACGTTTGATAATAAACTTATGAGCATGGCGGACGGTTACGCCTTCAATTTTGCGCATATTTTTAGCCAAGTTTTTATTATTCAGTTTCAGTTTTATTTTTGGCAACCGATGCCATTTACCACGGTTATCATCAGCCATATAGCAACGCCTAGTGAGCTGCTGGCAAGACCAGCCCGACTAAGATCGACAACACAAAAATAACAGCCATAATAATAGTTACTTCAAATAAGTTTTTATCGATACCTCGACGAGTCGTATATAACTCGCCAGAACTACCGAAACCAGCACCCAATGATGCTCCGCGTTGTTGCAATAAAATAGCCAAAATCGTCAAAATAGCCGATACCACTGTAATTATTTGTAAAATGCTATTAATATTCATAAATCGTCCTTTTTACCTTGCGTTATTTGATCGCACTACTAATGTGGCACTTACTATATAGTTTACCAGACTGAGGATCATACCGGTAAGAATTGAGTTGAAGAGTGTCATAGAAATTCCAGGTACTAACCTTAGTGAAATATAAACCATCAGACCATTTACTACTAACATGAATAAACCTAGCGTTAACAAGATTGCCGGAAGTGACAATATTATAAATAATGGCTTTAATATGCCATTGACTAGACCAAACATAAGACCAGCGAACAAGAATCCAGCAATACCAATATGTACGCTAACATTGTCATAACCAGTCCCAAGTAAACGAACAGCTACCCACAACCCCAGTGAATTTAATAACCATCTGACAATAAAAATGGCAAATTTATTTTTCATATAACTACCCCTATTGTAACATAAAACCTATATCAGATAAATCTAATCCGATTTTTGATATTGTATATAATCCGTAATAATTCTCGCTCTAGCCCGTCCAACTAATTCGATAATATCAGCTTCACTAGCAGAGCTAAGCCCGCGCACACTGCCAAACTTACGAATTAGTTTAGATCGTGTCTTTGGACCGATTCCAGGTATTTCCTCTAATAAATTAGCGGTCTGCTTAGCTCGTTTCAATACCGTATGGTAGGTAACCGCAAAACGGTGCGATTCATCACGAATCCTTTGTAATAATTTTATTATGTTAGCTGATTTCGGTAGATTTATTAGTGTAAAATCATTGCTAACATCCAAATAACCGTTCAGTTCCGCGAGTTTTGTTTTACTAACTGTTATATTTTTAACAACAATTTGCTCATCTTGCTTAGCTAAGCCGATAAAAGGGATATCCCCTTGACCGCAGATATCTCGGGCCTGAATAGCTGCATCTAATTGTCCCTTACCACCGTCAATTAGAATTAAATCAGGTTTACCCCACCCTTTTAGATTTCTGGGGCTTAATCGCCTAGATATAGTTTCGTTCATATTATAAAAGTCATTATTATGGTCGATACGTGTTTTGAATTTACGGTATTCGCCACGATCGCTGACCCCATTTTTGAAAACTACCATGCTAGCAACCACATTTGTGCCACTCATATGTGAAATATCATAACCCTCTATCCGCACAGTGATTTTAGGTAGATCTAATAAGTCAGTCAGATCACGTAGCGCCTCGTCTTTACTAATATCCAGGAATTCCTTGTCGCCGAACATAATTCGCCTCTGCAATTCGCGTAGATTATTTATCTTGTTACGAATAGTGGCTGCCTTTTCGAAATCTTGTGCCACAGCAGCAGTTTTCATATCTAGATCAAGTTCGGTAATTAGTTTTTTTCGATTACCTTTTATATAACTAATTAGTCGCCGTAAGTTAGCCTTGTATTCATCACTAGTTATACCTACGGGCGATAACCCTAAATGTGCATCCAAATCCACTCGTCTACCGTCTTTCGGAGTATTAGTATAGTACGGAAAAACTCGACGTAAATATCTGAGAGCTTTTTTAACAGCAAAGCCGTTATAATATGGGCCAAAATATTCCGCACCGTCGTCAGCTGGGTTACGAGTAAAACTAACATGCGGCCAATCACTTTTCATATCAATACGCACGAAAATCAACGATTTGTCATCACGCAGCAATATATTATACCGAGGCATATAGCGTTTTATCATCTCGACCTCTAGGAACAAGGCATCAATTTCACTCTCGGTCTCTACCCAATCAGTATCGGCAATTTCCGCTACTAACGCCTTGGTTTTAATATCCATGTCACGTGTATTCTGAAAATATTGTTTGACACGATTTTTTAGAACCGCAGCCTTGCCGACATAGATAATCTCGCCAGATTTTGACTTATGAAAATAGACACCAGGATTAATTGGCAATTGTTTTAGTTTATCGCTTAATTTCATATCAAAACACCTTGCATAGACTATATTATACTGTATAATCTAGTCTTAATATGATCCCAATGTGGATCCTCTGCTACTAACGTCGACAGAACTCTTTTTCTGCGCGACATTTTTCATAATTTAACTACAATCACGATCGGGGAGTTATGCCTAAAACAAAACAACAATCATCAAAGAGTATTATTAAGTTTCTTTTTGAGTTATGGAGAATATCGCCAGTCATGACATGGGTTATGATGATTACTCAAATTCTATTCATAACCGTGACCACCACAATTGCACCGATTTTCGTTTCGCAACTATTAACTCATATAGCCAATGGAACCGCGACTATGAATAGCAGTTTTGGGCTATTAATAATCTATGCTTTGACATTATTCCTCGGTGAAGTTATAGCAGTTAGATTAACCATAGGTATGTCCTATATCGTAGAAATGAGGATGCAATCAGATGTCGCATCTAAAATACTCAGACATTTAACCGCCAAGAGCCTAGGTTACCACTCCAACAGAATGAGCGGCGGCATCGTATCGGATGCTAATAAATTAATTGGATCGGTTGAGCGTTTCTGGGATACGGTATTATTTAATGCCATACCAATAGCAACCACTATAATATCTGTTTGCATAGCTCTTAGTTTTGTATTCTGGCAATTCGCCATAGTATTAGCCGTCTTATCGATCGCTATAATATTCATTATAGTAAAATCCCAAAATAAAATAGCCCCAGCCAGTCGTATAGTATCTGAAAAATCAAGTGCTATGACAGCCCACCTAGCTGATATCGTTGGCAATATCGCCGTGGTAAAAGCTTTCGCCAAAGAAGAGACCGAGATAAACCGATATGAAAACCTCATCAGTGAATGGCGCAACGCAAATTACCGAGAAATGAAAAAAGTGCTATTAACTACCGGCGCTTTCGGCGTTATGTTAACTATTATGAATCTATGCGCCTTCGTAGCCGCCATTCTAGCAACCGAATATCATATAGCTAGCATCGGGGTTACTTATTTAGTGATCAGCTACACTATAAACGTCGTATCGAGATTATGGTCTGTAGCAAATACAACCAGATCATATTTGAGGGTCATTGGCGATGCCAGCCCTATGATAGATACTCTTTGTGAAAAGACCGAAATAAATGATTCAATTAACCCAGAAAAATTTACTATGAAAAAGGGTGAGATTGGGTTTAATGACATAACCTTTACTCATAACGAAAATAACCACGAATTATTCAGTCACTTCAATCTAGCTATCAAACCCGGTGAACAGATTGGCTTAGTCGGCAAATCAGGCTCTGGTAAAACCACCCTTACCCATTTGTTATTGCGTTTTAGCGATATAGATAAAGGCAGTATTGCCATTGATGGACAAGATATAACCAAAATCACACAAGCCGACCTGCATAAAGCCATTGCCTATGTGCCCCAAGAATCGATGTTATTCCATCGCAGCTTACGCGATAATATTGCCTATAGTAAACCTAACGCTACCGACCAAGAAATTTATGAAGCGGCCAAGCAAGCTAATGTTACTGATTTCATAAAAGATTTGCCGAAAGGTTTCGCCACTCTGGTTGGCGAACGTGGGGTTAAATTATCGGGTGGCCAAAGGCAACGTATAGCTATCGCTAGAGCCATTTTAAAAGATGCGCCAATTCTGATACTAGACGAAGCTACTTCGGCACTTGATAGTGAAAACGAAAAGCTAATTCAGACTGCGTTGACTAGGCTAATGAAAGGCCGAACTAGTATTGTTATCGCCCATCGTCTATCGACAATCGCTAAATTGGATCGAATCATAGTCCTAGATAATGGCAATATAGTTGAACAAGGCACGCATGATGAATTAATAGCTAGCAAAAATAGCGTTTACGCTAAGTTATGGAAACATCAATCTGGCAACTTCATAGACGAAGAGGAATAAAAAACTCCGCCCTGAATGGGCGGAGTTTAGATTAGTCGCTAATAATTTAAGCTTCTTTTTCTGAAGTCTTTGGGCTAGCCTGGTCTGGCTGTACAGCAGCATCACTACTACCCTTTTCAGCCGCGACAGCAGTCTCGTCCTGAGCTTCACCACCAGAAGCTTCATTTGCTGCCTGCAAAGCACTTGGCTCATAAACGTTAGCAATCACTAGTTCCATATCCTGATCAATATCGGCAAATTCAACACCGCTAGGTAATTTGATATCGGCAATCGTTAATCTATCATCTTCGTTTGCTAGGTCAATAATTGATAATTCAAGAGAATCTGGCAAGTTAGCTGGCTTTGCCTTGATTTCTAGGGTATCGATAGCCTGTAATATAACCAGTCCGGCACGTTCAGCTGTACTTTCACCTCGTCCAATCAAGACAATAGGCACATCGGTTGTAATAACATCATCCTGGTTAATAGTATGAAAAGCCACATGGCGTAAAGTGTGTTTCACTGGGTCCATATCAATGGCAGTTATAATAGCCATTTTCTTATGGCCGTCAATTACTAGATCGATTGGCATATGTTTACCGGCAGTTTGGACTATTTTAGTAGTCTGAACTTGGGGTGATTGTGTCATAATTGGCTGATCTTGGCCACCATAAACAACACTTGGTACAAAGCCGCTTTCGCGTAATTTAATAACTTTTTTACCTTCTGCGGTTCGCTCGTCTAATTTCAATGAAATATCGTTCATTTCTCTATCCTATCTCAGTCGTTAATTGTAACTGTATAGTACATAGTATAACATTTTACCAGCTACCATGCTAAAATATTGAGAATGATACCTGGATTTGATTTAATGCAGTTTGCACAAACTGCTGGACCGCTAGCCGCACTTATGATTGTTGCGATAATTATTTTTGCCGAGAATGGACTATTGATTGGATTCTTTTTCCCAGGTGATAGTTTATTATTTACTATAGGGTTTCTAGTCCAAAGCAAGGCTAATTTTAATTTAAACATAGGAGTTGTCCTCCTAGTTCTCTTCATTGCCGCATCAGTAGGATCTAGCGTGGGTTATATGTTTGGCCGCAAGCTTGGACCACGCCTTTTCAAAAAACCAAATTCACTACTATTTCGTCAAGAAAATGTTCAAAAAGCCCAAGATTTTTATGATAAATACGGCGGTAAAACTATAATTATCGCTAGATTCGTTCCGATCGCGAGAACTTTTGTGCCATTAATCGCAGGTATTGCTAAAATGGAATATAAAACATTCATGGTGTTCAACCTGGTAGGTGGTGCACTATGGATCGGTAGTGTAGTCTCATTGGGATATTTCCTAGGTAAATTATTAACTGCAATAGGTGTTAATATCGATATGGTGTTATTACCAATTGTCGCGCTTATATTGATAGTTTCAGTATCGCCAGCCCTCTATCACTTGTTAAAAGATAAAAAACAGAGACAAGCCATTTGGAGTGCTACTAAATTAGAGTTTAAAAAAATCATCAAACGAAAAAAATAAAAACATGCCAACCGATATCCCAAAAACACTAAAACTAAAAAAAGCCATGTCAACCAAAACGAGTATTAGAATAGCTATCGTTAGTTTTGTTTTAGGCGTAACTATATTCATTCTAGCCTATATAGACATGCGCCAAAAAACAGGATTAGGTACCTTGAACCAACCGATTTTAATGTGGATGGTTGATCATCGAAACCCACTGGTCATAGATGTCGCAAAGGCGATAACTACAATCGCTGGGCCGCTAGTATTCATAATTATAACAACCATTATCGTCAGCATCTGGATATTAATAAAACGTGAGATCTGGCGACCATGTTTATTAGCTGGTTCTATGGGGCTCGCTGTTACTACGTCCACCATACTAAAAACTGTTATCATGGATAGCCGTCCGTCTCAAATATTCATGATCCCTACATTCGAAGTAGATTATTCATTCCCATCAGGACATACTATTGGCATGATAGTCTTTTTATTAGTAATGGGTTATTTGATATATTCAAGAAATTATAGCCCAAAACGATTTTGGATTTGGACAATAATAGCGGTCATCGGCGCCGGTATTATTGCAGCCAGCCGCCTATATCTAGGTTACCATTGGTTAACGGATGTCGTAGCCTCAATCGGGCTAGGTTTCATTATCCTAGCAATAATCATCGTAATCGACAAATTAGCCACCAGACGTTTCAAGCAATTAAAGTAGTTTTTTTAGATACTGGCCAGTAAATGATTTTTCGGCTTTGGCGACTTGTTCTGGTGTACCGCTAGTTACGACTGTACCGCCACCCATACCACCTTCGGGTCCGAGGTCGATAACATGATCGGCAGTCTTGATAACGTCAAGGTTATGTTCGATAATCACCATACTATTACCACCCTCGACTAGCTTTTGTAAAATTACTAGTAGTCGTTTAACGTCATCGCTATGTAAGCCGGTAGTTGGTTCATCCAAGATATAAAGGGTTTTGCCAGTAGCCCGCCTAGATAATTCGCTAGCTAGTTTAATGCGCTGCGCTTCACCACCACTAAATGTAGTTGCTGGTTGGCCTAATTCAATATAACCCAAACCAACCTCAACTAGAGTATCGAGCTTTCTGGCAATAGTTGGGATATTCTCGAAGAACTTGGCAGCTTGCTCGACTGTCATACCGAGTATATCGCTAATCGTCGAACCTTTATATTTTATTTCCAAGGCTTCGCGATTATAACGCTTACCTTTGCAAATATCACAAGTTACATAAACATCTGGCAAAAAGTGCATTTCAATTTTAATCACACCATCACCCTGACAATTCTCGCAACGTCCACCTTTGACATTAAAACTAAACCGTCCAGCTTTGTACCCACGGATATTCGCCTCGGGTGTTGATGCAAAAAGTTCACGTATTTGAGTGAAGACCCCAGTATAAGTAGCTGGGTTAGAACGTGGCGTGCGACCAATCGCTGATTGATCAATCACAATGACTTTATCTAGTAAATTAATACCCTCGATATTATCGTGAGCTCCGGGCACAACATGTGATCGGTGCAATCTAGCCGATAATTCTTTGGCCAGGATGTCATTAACTAGGGTCGATTTACCACTACCGCTAACACCGCTGACTACGGTCATTACACCTAAAGGAAATGCTACGTCTATGCCTTTTAGATTATTTTCGCGAGCACCGCGAACGATTAGTTGACGATCTTGATTAATTTGACGACGTTTTTTAGGAACGCCGATTTTTTCCGCACCACTTAGATAACGACCAGTAATACTATCTTTGTTTTTGGCAACCTCTTCGGGGGTGCCTGAAGCCACTACGTTACCGCCAGCCACACCAGCCCCAGGACCTATATCCAGTAGATAATCAGCATGACGAATAGTGTCCTCATCATGTTCGACTACTATAACCGTGTTACCTAAATCGCGTAGATGTTTCAGGGTTTCTATCAAGCGATAATTGTCGCGTTGATGTAACCCGATCGATGGTTCATCTAGAACATATAACACACCCTGTAAGCCAGAACCAATCTGGGTCGCCAAACGAATTCGTTGCGCTTCACCACCAGACAGTGTGTTAGCGGCCCGACCAAGTTCGAGGTAATTCAGCCCAACATTATTCATAAAACTCAGACGAGCCAGGATTTCTTTGGTTATTTGTGAAGCAATGAACATTTCTTGATCGTTTAATTTAAGATTATTTTGGAATAAATCAAGCGCATTATCGACATCTAGATTACAGATATCCATAATATTCAAACCATGGATAGTGACCGCTAAAACAACTGGCTTTAAGCGCGCACCCTTACAGGTATAACACTGGCGTTCACGCATGAAACGTTCGATGTCTTTGCGCATAAATTCACTATCAGTCTCTTTATGGCGACGCTCTAGATTAGGTATTACACCCTCATAAGTTGATTCGTAATCTCGACCGCTACCTAGTTGAACGGTATATTTCTGATCACCAGTCCCATATAAAATCTTTTCCAGATCAGATTGTGATAATTCTCCGACTGGCACTTTCAAACTAAACCCATGAACGCGAGCTACTTCGGCTAGTTTCTTCATATACCAAGCATCGCTATTAACTCGGTTATAAGGACGAATTGCTCCTTCGGAAATAGTTAAGCTGGGGTTGAAAACCAATTCAGGATCGACTTCTAGCCTATTGCCAAGCCCAGTACAAACAGGACAGGCTCCTTGTGGAGCATTAAAACTAAATAGTCGTGGCTCTAGTTCAGGTATATCCTCGTTAGGATGATCCAAACAAGCATAGCGCTGGCTATAAGCCGTCACAGTATTATCGTCGGTGTTAAGCACCTCGATAATACCATCGGCTAGTTCTAGAGCCTGTTCAACCGACTGTGTAACGCGCCCTGAAATATCAGGTGACATAACTACACGATCAATTACGATCTCGATATTATGTTTATATTTTTTATCTAAGGTTGGAAATTCATCAAGCGCATAAACCACATTATCAACTCGAGCCCTGGCGAAACCTAGTCGGCTATATTGCTCTGGAATATGTGCAAACTCACCTTTTTTATCTTTGACAATCGGTGCCAAAATCATTAGTTTAGCCCCAATCGGTAAACTCATAATTTCATCAATTATCGTTTCAGGGGTTCGACGTGTCACGGGTTTATTACAAACTGGACAATGTGGCACACCAATTCTAGCAAATAACAGACGTAAATAATCATATATCTCAGTAACTGTGGCGACAGTACTGCGTGGATTATGGCTGGTCGATTTTTGGTCAATACTAATAGCCGGACTTAGACCAGTAATCTGATCGACATCCGGTTTCTCCATTAATCCTAAAAATTGACGAGCATAACTGGACAAACTCTCGACATAACGGCGCTGTCCTTCGGCATAAATAGTATCAAACGCCAACGACGATTTACCAGAACCCGACAAACCAGTAATAACCACGAATTTATCGCGTGGTATCTCGACATTAATGTTTTTCAAGTTGTGCTCGCGAGCACCAACAATTTTAATCACCTCTGGCATAACCCAACGATTATACGCTAAATTGGTGTTTTTTTCCAGTCCCTACGCGGAGTTAGTTGCTAGGTATTATACTTTCCGCCCAAAGTTGCAATTCTTGCAATATAAATGTCTTGTTTTCATCAGCGTTCACTGACAATTTTCTTAGTGACTCCAGAAAAGTCGGCAAACTAGCATTAATCCTGCCGGCGCGCCATTCTTCCCAAATCACCATCTCGTCTTCGGCTAGACTATTAGGAAAATTGCGAGCTTTATAATGCAATAATAACGGATCAAGTCGCTCGTCTGTAAAATTAGGATGCAGATCAGCTAATTGGTCCTCGCTGGCATTTCGCACCGCTTCACTACGCATCTTATCGACATCTGGCATAAACCCGTCATATAACTGCGCTTCTGGATCAGCTGCTTTTTGATATTCTTCACGATTTTCAAATGTTGAACGGATATTTTCGGCAAATGTTGGATTTGATAGCAATATATCCCTGTTTTTAACAACCGTTGCCTCATCCATATCAATTCTTTTCCAGCCATCACCTTGGGCTAAAACGCCCATTGGCGCTACTGCTGGTGCATGATTATACTGTAATTCTTTGACCGGTAGTTTAACAAAACCATCAGCCTGCCGTTCTTCCCATGTGGCGTATAGTTTACCCGATAGTTGTTTGGAGTTCATTTTAATAAAAGGGGTTGGATCATATCGCAGATCATAAATAACCACATTACCGTTTTTACCTGAAGTTAATGGGAACGCAACCGTAGCCTTGTTATAGGCAGCATCAAATCGCCCACTAACATACACAAAAGGCTGTTTATAATCTAAATTAACTAGTTTTTTAACTTCATTTTTATCACGCAATTTAAATAAATAATCATAAAGTTGTGGTTGTTTTTCGCGGATAAGCCGAGTTACAGCGATCAAAGCTTCGACGTCACTCAGCGCATCGTGAGCCTTGAAATGATCGATTTCATTAACCTTAGCGATTAATTCTAACCTGTTAGTTGCCACACCCTTTTCATCAACCGGCCACTTAATACCATCAGGCCTAAGAGCCCTAGTCATGCGCACAACATCTAGTAAATCCCAACGTGAACGACCATCTTTCCAGCTCCATTCGTATGGATCGTAGAAATTGCGCCAGAATAGATGGCGAATAAATTCATCATCAAAACGAATATTATTAAAACCAACAGTAATAGTATCCGGCATAAATACTTCATCGATTAATATTCGGCAAAATTGCGCTTCGGTAATACCATCATTTACCGTCTGCTGCGGCGTAATACCAGTCACCATTATCGCTTCGGGGCTAGGTAGAGTATCCTCGTTTAACTTAACTAAAATGTTAAAAGGCTCACCAATCTGTTTGAAGTCCATATCAGTACGGATACCGGCAAATTGCATAATGCGCGACTCGCGAGCATTTAATCCGCTAGTTTCGAGATCATAGAAAAAGAAAGTTTTAGGCATTAGGTTTATTATACAGTAGAGCGCGCTGTTGGAATAAATGTAAGCTATTTGATTATTGTTCTAAGAACGTAAAATCATTATCACCGATACGAATCATACTATCGCCAGCAGCACCTAATCGGCGTAGTTCATGGGCAATCCCTAGTTTTTTCATAATATCGCGTAACCGATTAACACCTTCGTATCCAGAAAAATCGGTTCGACGAGCAAATTTCTCGATTTTTTCACCAGTAACCTGGAAATAAATATTATCATCGTCAGTGATTTTTTTGACTACCCAAGCTTCGGCGATCTTGGCCTTGCCTAATGTAATCGTTTCAATTACTTCTTCGTCATCATCATCCAATTCAGTTAGTTGCCTGGATTCAACAACTTTTTGGCATAAAGCCCGTAGAACTTCGGTAGTGCCGCGATGTGCGATCGATGATATGGCAAAAATTTGCGTATCACCAGCAACTGCCCGAACAGCATCCATTTGCATTTGGACAATTTCCTCATCTAACCCTTCGACTTTCGTCAAAGCAATAATTTCGGGACGTTCCAATAAATCACGATTATAATTAGCTAGTTCTGCCCGAATAGTCTTATAGGCACCGGCGATATCATCAGTATAAGCATCTATAAGGTGCAGCAGCACAACCGTACGTTCAACATGGCGCAAGAACGCATCACCGAGCCCCTTGCCGACACTAGCGCCCTCAATTAATCCAGGAATATCAGCAATTAGCAGACTAGTGCTATCAATATCCGCAACGCCCAAATTAGGGGTCAAGGTAGTAAAGGCATAATCGGCAATTTCTGGTCGGGCATTACTGACCACCGACAAGAATGTCGATTTACCAGCATTAGGGAAACCAACCAAGCCAACGTCAGCCAATAACTTTAATTCTAGTTCTGCCTCGAAAATGTCACCAAGTTCACCTTTTTCGGCCATACGAGGAGTTTGACGAACCGATGATTTGAAATGAGCGTTGCCAAAACCACCATCACCACCCTTGGCAATAATAATCTCTTGGGCATTCTCTAGAAAATCAGCGATAACTTCACCATCTCGACGTACGATAGTTCCCACCGGGACTTTGATACGAATCGAATCACCAGCTGCACCATGACGGTCGCATTTAGAACCTCTTTCACCGGGCTTAGCTTTTAATTCTGGCTTGAATCGAAAATCGATAAGAGTGTTTAGACCACTATCGGCCACGAATATAACATCACCACCACGGCCACCATCACCACCGTCGGGACCACCTTTTGCGATATAAATCTCACGCCTAAAACTAACGGCTCCGTCGCCGCCCTTTCCTGCGTTAATGAATACTTTAGCGGTATCGACAAACATATATAACCTTATTATAGCATAATGGGTTATATATTAACAGGGGTGATATATAGTAGTTTAAGTTTAGTGAATATATTTATATGCGCTAGCTTGACCAGCAGATATAGTACGGTCATTAACCCTATTCCAGCCACCGTAAGCATAGTTATTCATTTCACTAATAATTATATCGCCGTTGTCTTTAACGACCTCAACAATAGCCACGTGCCCAAACCAGCCGCTCGTGTCTACAAGCACCGCTCCAACTGATGGGGTACGGTTCACGACATAGCCGCTGTTCGCGGCATATATACCCCAAGTATTTGCGTTACCCCAATTACCGCCAACAGGCATACCTAGCCGTAAACGTCTCTCGTAAGCGTACCATGTACAGTTTCCGTAAGCATACCTATTGTTGCTTGATGACCCAGTGAACGAATACACAACTGGAGCTACATAGCCAGGACGTTCATTCTCTGGTAGGTTAGCGCTAGGTAAAATAATACTAGTATTAGATGCCAACCCGCTAACATCAAGGTCGTTATATAATATCAATCGTGTCTTATCAACACCGTATTTAGTAGCTATAGAATCAATTGTGTCACTGGATTTAACAGTATATAACACACCATCAATCGGTAGAACGCGCAATATTGTGCCTACGGATATAGCATCAGAAACTAAATTATTAGCCCATTTAATAGTATCCTTTGATACACCGAATTGTGCAGATAATGTGTCGACTGTATCACCAGCCTTGGCGGTGTAATTACTAATCGATCGATTAATCGTACTAGATACTATCAACTGCGGTTTGGCCGTACTAACTCCATCAGATTGAGTAAATTCACTTTTAGCCTGAGCTGAAATAGCCAAGTTAGCTACCGAAGTGGCTATTGGTAAATTTGTCGTCTGCGCCACACTAGCCGCAACAGTGGTTGCAACTACATTATCAACCGAAGTTTGATCGACGGATTGGTTAGATGAATTAACATTAGTAACGTTAGCGGCTACTGCTGTGCCTTGAGGTGAGCGGTAACCTAGAAATATAATGGCAACAACAAGAACGAAAGCGCTGGCATAAATAGCGATTACGGATGATTTTATTTTAACCTTCGCTTTTGGGCGTGGTTTTATCGGTGTCAATTGTTGCTTGTTAACAACAACCGGTCTTCGAGCAGAGCTCATTACAACCTGATCACGAATATCTATTCTCCAGCCATTCCATATTGCTATAGAGGCATCTACCCTACTTTGTCTTGCTTCTCTTTAAGAATAGAGTACATCTCGACCATCATATTAATTTATATTAGTTCAAAACTTGTTGTACTCGTGCGACATTTACTGGTAGGCTCGCTCGTGCTCCATATTACCCACCACCAGATACGAATTAACTGTATTAGCGGACGAAGTCACAAACTTGCTACCATACAGTATACCTGGCCTTGCAATTTGTGTCAATTTATGGCGTAGAACATTTAACTTTACAATGAGCTACTATATTCGCCCCATGCTCAGCATCAGTTTTGGCAAAATACATCACACCATCATCGCCACTTAAAAAGTATAAGTAATCGCCGTTAGTAGGATGTGCCACAGCCTCGAGCGCCGATAATCCGGGCACAGCAATCGGTCCAGGTGGTAATCCTGGATAGCGTCGTGTGTTATATGGCGAATCAAGGTTTGGGCTACGCACTACGCCAGTTTTATCGGCAATATATTGATAAGTCACATCTGACCCCAACACCATTCCGGAACTTAATCTAGAATAAAATACCTGAGCAACTTGTTTCTGGGTCTTAGAATCGCCATCCTCGCGCTGTACGATCGAAGCTAGCGTAATGGCTTGATATAGATTTAAATCATGGCCAGTAAAGCCAGCGATTAAATTATTGCTCTTGATCTTGTTATAGAATTCATCGAAAGTCCGTTGCAATATCTCTGATACCGTAGCCCCAGCATTAAAATTATAAGTTTCACCATACACATAACCTTCCAAGTCGGCGTTAGCTGGTTTGCCTGCGAATAGCGGGCTGGTGTATGTTTGACTGAGTGCTGTTGTAATTTCATCATCAGAATAACCAGCGGTTTCTAGCACCGTAGTTACATCCTGCTTTTTCGACTTTTCTGAGGTTATATTATCAACCAATGTGGCCCCTGGATAAAAAGTGATACTAAAGGTATCCACCGATCCGTTAACTAAATGCCCAACAATTTGAGGCAACGTGTCACCTGGCGATAGTCTATAAGTGCCTGCTTTTAATTCGTCATTTTTTCCAGAGAGCCTGACATAAACATCAAACACTGCAGACGAACGGATAATCGATTTTTCCTCTAATAATTTGCCGACTTGGCTAGATGCACTACCCGAAGCGATAGTTATTTTTTGCATTGGGCTGTTCTTATCACCAACAGCTCCTAATTGAACGCTATACCACAAAAAAGCACTGACCATTACACCTACAAAAATAGCACCCATAACACCACATACTAGCAATGTAGTGTTATGCCTGTTTCGTTTTTTACTACGATTTAATCCGCTAGCCTGATTATTTATCGGCTGAAGTGTTATTTTATTAGTTGGTTCAGGCATAATTAGCCTCTAGATAATCCTGCAAAATAATCGCTGCTGCCTGAGCATCAATATCAGCCTTGGAGTATGGGCGTTTATGCACCGCTAGCTGTTGTTCGGCAATCACACTAGTTAATGATTCATCCTGGAATATAATGCTGGCTGAAATACCTGATAATTTAGCAGCAAAATCCTCAACAAATTTAGTTTGTTTAGTAGTTTCACCAGATTGGTTCCTAGGATAGCCGATCACTAATATATCAGCCCCTTCATTCGATACTACTTCGGTGATAGCCTGTATCTCATTCCCGTCAACATTAATGGTTTCAAACGGAATCGCGATCCTTATTATGCTGTCACCAACTGCAACACCAATGCGTTTTTCGCCGACGTCCAAACATACGATTGTGGTTGATTTAGGCATTTTGGAGTATGAATTGAATATCAATCTTGTTTATATCATTAGGCACAGTATTAGCCCAGAAATACGAAAACTTAACATCGACATTATTAACACCATCAATCCCACCGAGCAATGATTGTATATCACCATATCGCTTCCCTACGACTTGCTTCTTGATAGCGGCTTGATCAATATTTGGTCCGATTTGACCAGTTGTAGCGATATTAATAGTTGCCGCACCATTATCGGTAGTGTTATAGCCAGACAGCACTACTTTGCTAACACCATCGTCGTATATACGTTGTGTCTTGGCGTTATTAATCTGTTTACCAATAGCATATTTCAAATATGTTTCTAATTCTGATTTAGCGATAGCTGATATCGAAAAAGTCGTTGCCGAAGTTAATTTGGCTTTACCATCTGTTGACTCAGCCCCAACGGCCGGTACTGATACGACAGCGGCACGATCGGCCTTGAAACTACTAGATATGATTACCTCGCCATTAGTGAATTGCTTTATTAGCTGCTGTTTAACTGAATCATTTGACAAATCTACCAAAGCTTGACTAGCTTTTTGGATGTCATCGGCCGTCACAACAGTGGCTTGGCGACTAGAGCCACCAGCCATTTGATTACCATAAGCCGTCACCCCATCAACACTTGATAAATAAGCCCCGGGCATCAAATTATATTCCGCACCAACATCCGCAGCGGTAACACTAGTTGTTACAGACCCTGCAATAACCTTACCCCCGACAACCGAAGCCCCAGGCACATTAACACTATTAGCTGTCACAAAATCATAACTACCCTGACTGAATATAGAACCAGCCGGTACGTTTATAGCACTGCTACTGTCGGCATTAGATAATGTCATAGTTCCAGTAGCTTTATCGCCTAATTTCTGTTTACCAGTAGCAGTGAAATCAACACTGACATCTTTTTTTATCTGCTTTATAACAGTTTGAACGATATTTTTACTAACATCAGTCGCCGCAGTGCCACCTAGATTTAGTGCCATACTAACAGGTGCCATTTCGGTCTTGGCCGTGATAACTATAGTGGCATATGGAGCAAATTGAGTTGCCCAAACACCGAATATAATCAGTACAATAACACCGAATACACCAATAAATAATTTTTTACGAAATCGCGAAAAGTCCGGAACTTTTACGGCATTCTTTGATGGGTTAGATATTTTTGATGATTTAAACGACGAGATAGTCGTAGATTGAGGGACCTCATCATCAATGTTAATCGTCTCGATAACTTCCTCGGTCACTTCATCACTGCTACGATCAGTTGTTTTTACTAGTTCACCAACCGGCAAGTTGGCTCCGTTGATGATATCTTCGCCATCATCAACCTCTAACGCACCAATCTCGGCGATTTCGGGTTTACTCTGCAGAGTTTTAGCTACGGGGATTTTAGCGACTGCAGATAGAGCAATTAAAGCCTTGTTGTTAGTCACAATTACTAGATGCTTGTTACTATTATTGGCAATACGAGCTAATAATCGTAAATTAACAGCACTTTGTAATACACCCGTGCGTTTCGGTGGTACTAGGGCAACGATCTTGTCCTTACTGGCCTTAATTCTACCGATTATCGCCGTAATATCGTCTTCGGTATCAATGTAAATTATATCTTTGTTCATATCTATATTCTAAGGATCCGGTTGAGTTTTTCTTTGATAGTGTCATTGTCGCTACTACCTAGTATTGTATCATAGCCAACCCGCAGTAAACCCATGGCGGTTATGAATGTATGATCAGTCACCATGCCTGTTAGATCCTTAATTCCGACAACTTCAGACGGATGAATATGATGAACGGTTGGTTTTTTAGTAAATGGTAAATCCTTGTGCCAATCCTGTTTTTGTAAAGCCTCAACTAGCTGAACTAAACTAGCACCACCGCCACATAATAAAATACGATTAGGCAAATGATCGGCTGAATCGAATTCGCCGAGAGCTAATTCAACACCAGCTATCCAAACCTCGAGGGTTTTATCGATTGCCGACACGACATCATCATGAACACCAGGCTTTATCTTTGGACTATCAATATTAATCTTCAACTTTTCAGCATCATCGTATGATATTTCCATTTCACTGGCGATAGTGCGAGTAAAGCTGCGGCCACCAATGCCAAACATCTTTGTCCCCTCAACACCACCATCATTTACAACCGCAATATCGGTTGTGCCACCACCAACGTCGGCTAAAATTGCCGTGAAATTGCTGTTGGCATCGTTACCGAGCAAACTGCGACTAACTGCAAACGGTTCAGCCGCCACCGCTAATAATTCTAATGATAATTCCTCAGCGACACGCTCTAATGCTCCGATATGAACCATCGGTGCAAAGGCAGTGTAAATTTGAACAGCTACATCATGGCCCTGGAAGCCGATTGGGTTGCTGACTTTGTAACCGTCAATATGAATGCTAACTAGCGCACTATTAACTAGTTTAACTTCGACATCAGCATTGCCAGTTTCGAGAGCGATTTGTTTTTGGGCTTTAACCTGAGCTCGCTCTTGAACTTTTTCAATAATGAATTCCATTTCAGCAGTATCGAGCGGACGGTCTGGTTGTGGTCGACGATAACGGATAGTATGAGTTACGCCTTTGACTAATTCGCCAGCAATACCGATTACGACACGCTTAGCCTGTAACCCCGCCTGAGCCTCGGCATCAGACAGAGCCTCTTCACAGTTCCGAACCACACCAGAAATATCAGCAATCGCACCAGAATACATATCACTAATCTGTTGGTGTACCCTACCAACACCAACGATATTTAATTCGTCACCATCCAATTTTGCAATTAAAGCTTTGACATACTCGGTACCAATGTCTAGCGCCACAATATAATCATCGGCTGAATTATTTTTTCGCTTGGCTCGTAATTTTTCTAATACCATAGATGGAACTATTATATACTAACTGCGGTTATGGTTACAGGGGATTAGTGTTTAGGCTAAGACTGCTTTGATACGACGGACACCGGCTGAACTAGATTCTTCTTTGGTTATCTTGAATTTTTTGCCACCTTCGGCTAATTCATTAGTGTGGCCGACATGAGGCCCGCCACATATTTCTAAGCTGAATGGCTTATTAACGCCATCAGCCTTTATTGAATAAACTTTGACTTTGTCACCGTATTTATCACTAAACTCACCATGAGCGCCCATTTCCTCAAAAGCAACTTTGGTTGGATATTCGGCATAAGCTACCTTTAAATCGGCATCGATTTGCTCGTTAACGATATCCTCGACTTGTTTTATTTGCTCGGGGGTCATTTTTTCACTCCAAGAAAAGTCAAAGCGAATTCGTTCCTCATTAATATTACAGCCTCGTTGCGCTACATCTTCGCCTAAAACGTCACGCAAAGCCTGACCTAATAAATGCGCCGCGGTATGGTATTTAGTTTGCATATCGCCCTGGCCTTCTAGCCCGCCTTTGAATACACCTTTGGTGGCAGTTTGGCTACGTAACCGTTGCTCTAACATTTTCGCATCAAACTCAGCGCGCCAATCAGCAGACAAAGTGATATTCTGCTTAAAAGCTTCCTCGGTAGATAGTTCGACCGGAAAACCATAGGTATCGTAAAGCGTAAATAATTCCGTGCCAGTCAAACCACCAACGGCGAATTTATTTAATTCCCTTAGACCTTTTATTAGAGTTTGTCGAAATATCTTTTCCTCTTTTACTAATATCGCAATAACTTCATCACGTTTTGTTTTAACTTCTGGGTAATTATTAGCATACAGATCAGCAATTACCGGCACGATTTCCTGTAAAAAGTTCTGTTCGATGCCTAGATCAAACGCGAAACGAATTGCTCGGCGTAATAGTCGGCGCATAACATAGCCTTGCTCTTTGTTACTCGGCACAACACCATCCACTGCTAGGAATGTAGCGGCACGCAGGTGATCGGCGATCACACGCATACTTTCGGTGTGGCTTTCGTAGTTTTTGCCACTTATCATTTGTAGTTTTTCAATAATCGGCCATAATATACTAATCTTAAAGACATCAGGACTATCAATTGCAGCCGCCGCAATTCGTTCCAGGCCACCACCGAAATCAACATTTTGTTTCGCAAGCGGCTCGAAACTACCATCATCCATTCGTCGATATTGCATAAAAACCTGATTACCAATCTCGACAAAACGGCCACTATCGGTTGCTGGATGAGCCAGACCGAAACCTTCGGCGTGATTTTGCTCACCAAAATCATAAAAGACTTCGCTGTCGGGACCACATGGATCACCAATCGGAGTGCTAGAAATCCCACCATTACGGCTCCACCAGTTTTCATGATCATCATAAAAGAAAATTCGCTCGCCAGGATTTACGCCACGTTTATCGCCATCAGACTGACTACCGATTTCGACAATCTTGGCTTCAATACCTTTTTCACCAAAAACTTTCTGCCAAATATTGGCAGCTTCGTCATCACGCGGGATTCCATGTTCGGGATCACCAATAAAAGCCGTGACATAAATTCGATTTGGATCGAGGCCGGCTTTTTCGGTCAGAAATTCAAAAAACCAACGAATTTGTTGCTCTTTGAAATAATCACCCAAACTCCAATTGCCCAACATTTCAAAAAAGGTCGTATGGCGGTTATCGCCAATATCATCAATATCCTGAGATCGAAAACACGTCTGACTATCAGCCAGTCGCACACCGTTTGGGTTCGATTCGCCTAGTAGATATGGTAAAAGCGACTGCATGCCACTACCGGTAAATAATGTTGTCGGATCATTTAGTGGAACCAATTTGGCACTAGGAATAATCACGTGACCGCGTTCCTCAAAAAATTTCAGATATTCGTTTCGAATTTGTTGAGCATTCATATCTGTTGATTATAGCAAATAAGTAATAGTTTCGCGAAGAAAGAAAAGACCCTGCTCGAGAGCAGGGTTTGAGAGAGATAACGTAATTATTAGTCCTAGCCTTCTTCGATTTCCTCAATCTCTTCAGGTTCTTCGAATTCTTCCAATTCTCGAGGTGTAAAGCCTACAAAATCAAGTAGAGCCACTAACTGGCCGAAAGACTTAACGTGTTCTAAAAACTCCTCAGACAATACCTCGTAGTAGTAGACAGCTCTTTCGCATTCATACACTTTCTCTTCGATCAGATCAAGTTCGGCTAAGCCCTTAGCCCGCCTAATCACAGACTGTACTCGTGGCTCGGTGTTGGCTTTGGAAAAATCATAAAGAGCAATCCAATTGCTCCTCTGTATATTGATATTCCTTTCTAGAATACCAAAATACCTTTCGGCATCATCAAACGCCGCCTTCTTGCTTGACATAATAATCACATCCGCTCTATGAATTTTACCGTAATAAATAATTACTACGGTAATTTACAAACTACAAAAAAGTAGTTATATCTTTATAATAACATAGATTACCTAAAAAGTCAAAGTAACACCGTCGGTCGTTTGTTTAATCAAAGCATTCACTAAAAAAGTGCAAAAAAAATGCCTCAAGCTTGAGGCGGACATAAAATGGATGATTATCAGATTACTAGCTGTAGGTCTAATTCACAACCTGCTTTTTCTGCAATGAATCTCAGGAAATCTACTGATTTTGTAGATGACGATAATTCTCCATAATCAAACTCGGGCAATTCATACCCCTGATCGTCTATAAAACAAGGTATATTCGTTACTAGTATAGACTTACCACTATCACTGGATCTAATAGCTAGGTTGTCTATCTTTAGCACCTTCATGGAACTATTAGATAGAACTTCACCATCCTTCGATCTGTATTCCCAGTAGACATTTCTACTCGAACACGAAGCTATGATTATCAATTTCGGTTTAGAAATTTTAACCAACTTAGTTAACTGGTTCAATTAACTCATCCTCTCCATTTTTAATATGCCATCACGTAACCTGTGATATTGGGACCAAAATTGTGAACTAACGCTCAAACTATTTGATTGCCACATTGTAACTTAAACCAAGGATATTGTCAATAGCTAGCATAAGCTAAATAACAATTCCACCACCTAGGCAGACATCGCCGTCATAGATAACAACAGATTGGCCTGGAGCGATTGCTCTCTGAGAGTCGTCGGGCTTCAGCGACACCCCACTATCATCAAAAACAAGCATGGCGCTAATAAGTGGCGCACGATGACGAACGCGAATTTGGTATAACCCTTCAATTGGCGCTTCATTGATCCAATGAATATTACCTAAGCGAATTTCGTTCTTCCAAAGAACGCCATCATCTAGATTGGTAGTTACATAGACTTCGTTTGTCGTCATGTCTTTGTCAACGACATAATAAGGTAACCCACCACCAACATCCAAACCGTGGCGCTGCCCTAATGTATAAAATATCGCCCCTTCGTGATAACCCAGAACTTTACCAGATTGCTTGTCGATAATTTTGCCAGGCTGCTGATCAACATATAGACTCAGAAAATCACGAATGCCAACTTGACCAACAAAACAAATACCCTGAGAATCTTTTTTGGCAGCAGTAGTCAGTCCACGATCCTCGGCCATTTTACGCACCTCGGGTTTCGTGAATTCACCTATAGGAAAAAGAGTTTTACCTAGCGCTTCGCCAGTAATACGATATAGAAAATAAGTCTGATCTTTATTACCATCAACCGCTCGCAACAATATCCCTTTTTCTTGTTCGCCTTTTCGGCCACCATTTTTCATGGTACTGCTTCGCTCCAGGTCTGAATTGGGCCCCGGCGCCAGTTCAGACTTGGGTTCCAGGGTGTCACTCGAAACGGTAACCGAGCGGCTCGATTGCGGTATATCGCCAGCCGAAAGATTAGAACCTATCTTTGAGGAACATCTGCAGCCCGAGTTCAGTAAGGCGCCAGGGCCCTTAATGGGCGCGGCGCGAAGCCGTTCTGATGTAATTGCAAACGAATCGTTATCGTAATGTTCAACTCTCGCATAATGCCCCGTAGCAATCATATCCACCCCATCATCAAGCGCCGTATCTAGAAATAGTTTAAACTTGACCTCTTGATTGCACATAATATCAGGGTTCGGCGTGCGACCATTTTTGTATTCGTCGATCATATAATCAACGACTTTTTGCCTGTACTCATTCTCGAAATCAAAGACCTTGAAGTCAATACCTAGTTGCACCGCCACGCGTTTAGCATCAGCCAGATCATCAGCCCAAGGACATTTCATACCGGGTAGATCCTGTGTCCAGTTCTTCATATATACGCCGGTTACATCATAACCTTGCTCGACCAATAACGCCGCCGTTAGTGACGAATCAACACCGCCGCTCATACCGACATAAACTTTAGGTTTTTTATTCATTACAAGATACCGATAACATAAAAAGAAATAATTTTGGCTAATTCAGAAACCGCCAACCACCAACCATAGGGTGTAACCCACCACCAAAATGACCAATCCTTGTCAGTTTTTTCTGGATGGTTCATAATCTTGACGTCGTTGTTATGGTTACTAAATTCCAGATTGGCACGACGTTGGTGATAGCCAGAAGTAACCAAAATAACACTTTTGATATCATATTCATCAAAGATAGTTTTAGTATTTTCGGCATTTTGTTTAGTATTTTCGGAATATTCATCAATTAAAATATTGCCAGATAGTACACCCTCTGATAATGCGATTTCTTTCATAACGGCGGCATTGCTGGGACCAGTTTTATCCTGAGCTGCCCCTGAAAAGACTATGAACTTTGCCCAGCCATTTTGGTATAGGTTAATCGCCTCTTTTGCCCTGGCTGCCGTATCGCCGCCGCTAATAGCCACAACTGCATCAACCGCCTGACAATTAGTAATATTCGATGGTGATTTGGCACATTTAGCCAAATCGTCTGGTTGCAAGTAAATGCTAATACCAAAAATAATGGCTATAATTGGAATTATTATTCCTAAGACCCATCTAATCATAGCTTGACCCGCTGATATTCTTGGTTGATTTCTTCGACCATAATTTGACCAGCTTTTTCTATATTTTCCGTTGTCGACAAGTGCCCGAGTGTAATCCTAATACTGCCATCAGCCACTTCGGGCGATAGGCCGATTGCCATGAGGACATGTGATCGCGTGCCCTTATTGGCCGAACAGGCACTGCCAGTCGCCACTAAAACTCCCCGATTTTCTAGTAAGAATACCAACCGTTCACCGTCCAAACCAGGGAAAGAGATATGTAAATGACCAGCTAAACGGCACTTAGGATGACTAGATACTATTGAATTAGGCAAGGCGCTGGTCAGTACCCGTTGCAGGTTATCCCGCATTAGCGCCAGTCGTTCAACTTCGTATTTACGATGCTCACTGACTAGTTCCAAGGCCCTGGCAAAACCGATAACACCAGCTACATTTTCGGTGCCACTGCGCATACCATGTTCTTGACCGCCGCCAATAATTTGCGGTTGGATTCGCACTTGGCTGGCAGTCCATAATAGACCGACTTGTTTGGGACCATATATTTTGCCAGAATTGATCGTCAACATATCAAGCCCTAATCGCGCCACATTTACATCTATTTGGCCAACACCCTGCGAGGCATCACAATGCAGATGAATTGGCGTTTTATCACCGCGCATCAAGCGGCTGGCACGTTCAGCTTTTATCACCTCGGCAATATCACGTAGTGGCTGTATGGTGCCTAGCTCATTATTAGCGAGCGCCACACTAATAAGTTGAGTATTAGGCTGAATAGCCGCCTTTATAATATCCGCCGAAACATAACCATACTTGTCAGCCGCAACTATTGTATGTTCACGCGCAGAAGCACTAACTAGAACAGCAGGGTGTTCAATATTAGACACGATAACGTGGCCACCAATTCCGTTAATAGCTAAATTTATCGATTCAGTAGCACCGGCAGTTATAATAATTTCGCTAGATTTGGCGCCGATTAGACTAGCTAGTTTTTGCTTGGCAGCCTCGTAATCACGTCGAACAGCTACGGCTGGCGCATATGGGCTAGAGGGATTGTAAAAATTATCACTAAAATAAGGCTGCATAACAGCTATGACCCGCGCATCCATAGGTGTCGCGGCGGCATGGTCTAAATATATTACCTCTTTATCCATTACTAATTATTATAACGGTTAACTCGACTTACGCAAAACCTCGCACGATCCTGACAATACTAGCGCCAGTTTAGAAGACACTTTCTCTGGTGGAGGTGATCCCGTAGGATCATCGACAACAGAAAAATGGTTTATGGACGGCGATAGTGTGTCAGAGGGTGCAGGGATTTTGCGTAGGTCGAGTTAAGCGGCGATTTTGTCTGATTTTAATTCCAAATCGTAAATTTGTTCGAGAACTTGGTCATGATACATATTAGTGGCTAATACGAAATTGTTTAATTCTTGACCGTCTATGAATACATTCGGCACACTCTCGTCACTACTGATACGTAGTACACCGACTGGTAAAACTTCGTAATGCAAAGTGATTGATTCAATAGCGCCATCGGTACGAGTTAGACTCTGATAGAAAAACCAGTTTTCATTATCTTCGTTAAAGAATTCTCGATGTTCGTTCTGTCTGATTGAACCAAATAATTTAGCACCTATGGCACTCTCGTCTTTTTTGAGCCTACCTTCGGTTAGTGGTTCGAGACGGCGCAGTGATAATTCCCTACCAAATATTTTTTTAGATGCGGCCTTTATAAAATTATTCCGATTTTCGGCATGAATAAAGAATTGAGAGTCTAACCGATATTTTCGCGCGTTAGCAATATCACCAGCGATCCCATAAAGCCTCTCAGAGGTTGGGCTAATCATTTGCTCGGTTCTATGTTGATTTCTATCTAAACGGTCTTGGTAAATATCGTCGATCGCATCATAAACCTGGCTCTTGGGATCAGAGTTTAAACCACCCGATGGAATTTGGTATTCCTGCGACACGATTTTGACACCTCGGTTTAGATTGAAAACAACTTGCTAGCATTTACAGTTGTGACATTTGCGATTTCGTCAAAAGTTATCTGGCGGATCGCGCCGTTATATTCGGCAATGTTTTTAATAAATGCAGGTTCGTTTACATTTATTGTACCACGAAAAGGGGCTGGAGTCAAGAAGGGCGCATCTGTTTCAAGTAATATTCGGTCTAAAGGCAACGCCGCAAACATCGCCTTTTGCAGGTCATCCTTGATAAATGTACTAATACCATTGATTCCAAAATATAAACCACGCGCTAAACCTTTTTCGGCGCTTTCCATAGTATCCGTAAAACAATGCAAAACACCACGAATCTTGGGCTCGGCCGATTTAAAATTATCCAAAACCGACCAAAAATCATCATAAGCATCGCGAACGTGAAAAATAATCGGCAAATTGTATTTTAATGCCAATTCGATCTGTTTATTTAGCAGTTCGATCTGAACCTCACGCGGACTATTATTGTAATGGTAATCTAAACCGATTTCACCAATCGCAACTAATTTATCACCAGCTGACTTTATAATCTGTTCTAAATCACCTATGCCATCCTTGGCATAATGTGGATGTATGCCAGCTGATGCAAATAGTCCATCAAAACCAGACACGAAATCAATTGCTCGGTGCGAATCGTCGAGGCTAGTACCGATGCAAATCATTTTCATAACTCCAGCCTGATGGGCCCGAGCAATCACCTCATCCCCATTCAATGGATAATCAACATCGTGAATATGACAATGCGTATCAATTAGCATGATCTAGGCCTTGGTGGCATTCGGATCGGTAGTATGTTTGTAAATTCTAGGAAATAACACACCACCCTGAGGCACGACTGTACCCGATTCGAACATTTTATGAATCTTGTCGGCGGTATCTGGCAAAAAGGGGATTAGTAAATCGCCTATTTGGAGTAATGCGCCAACCGCAAAAGTTAATACTTCGGATAAATGAACTTTGGCATCAGCATCCGTTTCGACTTTTTTGGCAATTTCCCAAGGTTTGACATCCTCAATATATTTATTTAGACTACGCACCATTAACCAAATCTCGTCAAATGCTTTGTCGAATTGTAAATTATCCATAGTCTCGTGATAAACACTCATGTCATGTTCGCCCGTTGGTGTATCCCCAATTACGCCAGACTGGTAACGCGTTAACATACCAGCTACGCGCTGAATGGCGTTACCTAGGTCGTTAGCTAGTTCGGTATTATACGCATCCTCAAATTTTTCCCAAGTAAAATCACCATCATCCAACGTCGGAATGTGGCGTGAAAAGAAATAACGAAAAGCATCCAGGCCGTATTCATCTATAATCTGGTTAGGATCAACTACGTTACCTATGGACTTGCTCATTTTAGTGCCACTAACATTAACATGTCCGTGGACTAGTAGTTTTTTAGGTAGATCGAGACCCAAGCCTAGTAGCATAGCTGGCCAGATACCAGCATGAAACCGCAAAATATCCTTGCCAATAACCTGAACGTCAGCCGGCCAAAAATCTTGCCAACCAGTTTGATCGGGATAACCTAGGACAGTAATATAATTAGCCAAAGCATCCAACCAAACATACATCACTTGTTCTGGATCATCAGGTATTGGTACGCCCCAACTGAGATTTTTCTTTGGTCTAGAAATACTAACGTCTTGCAAACCGTCTTTTATTAGTTCTAGGAATTCTTTGGCACGAAATTCGGGTATGATTTGCATTTCACCGCTAGAAATTGCCTGCCTGACCTGATCCGTAAAACTGCTAGTTTTAAAGAAGTAGTTTTCTTCACTCAAACGCTGATATGGTTGTTTATGATCTGGACAAACGCCGCCGTTAGCTTCGGCCTCTTTGTCAGATACAAAAGCTTCACAACCCGAACAATACCAACCTTCATAGCTGTCTTTGTAAATATAAGGAGTGAGTTGTTTCCAAATATATTGGACAGCATCAACATGATGTTGATCGGTTGTACGGATAAAATCCGTATAGCTGGCGTTCATTTTCTTCATCAGGTTTTCAAAATTCAGATACGTCTGGTCAGTGTATGACTTAGGGTTAAGTCCAGCCTCGATGGCTTTGGCGGCGATTTTATTACCATGTTCATCAGTGCCAACCTGAAAACGAACTTCGTGACCGTTCTGTTTTTGATAACGTGTCCATATATCAGCTAACAAATAATCTATGGCATTGCCAATATGCGGCGTGCCATTAACATAGGGGATTGCGGTGGTAATATATAATTTCTTTTCCATAACTCAAATAATATTGTAACAGATAACAACCACAATCAGTAGTCGGTTACGCTTATGGATAAATTACACGAGTCAAGCGCACCCAGGCATCTAGGTCTAGCGCTTCGGCACGAATATCAGGATTTATATTAGCCTGCCCTAGGATAACTTCGATTTCGGGTTTTGGTAATTTTAAGCCACCAGCTAAACTACTACGCATTTTTTTGCGTTTAGCCGAAAAACCAGCTTTGACAACTTGGAAGAAATTAGCTTCATTAATATCAGCAAAGAATGACGACTGGCGAGTATGCAAAATGACCACCTGACTATCCACTTTTGGCGGCGGCGTGAACAATTCGGCTGGAACTACACCACCCAGTGTTACGTCCGCAAAAACCTGAGCGCTAATTGCTAAAATGCTCATTTTGCCAGGTTTAGCCGCTAAACGCTCGGCAACTTCTTTTTGGACTAGTAGAACTACAGTCGAAGGTTTATTATTAGCCGTCATCAACATCTGCACGATTTTGTTAGTGATGTAATAGGGGATATTGGCCACTACTTTATATCCCGACGGCAGAGACGACAGATCAAATTTGAGTATATCTTCGTTAATGACCTGTAGATTTTTGCCAGGGAACTGAGCCGGCAATTTACGCGCTAATTCACCATCGAATTCAACCGCCACTACCCTACCCGCCCGCCTAAGCAATTCGCTAGTCAATGTCCCCAACCCCGGACCGATTTCGAGCACCGTATCGCTAGATGTTAATTCAGCACTATCGGCAATATCCGCCAATACGAAACGATCGCGCAACCAGTGTTGACCGAGTGATTTGTTATTTTTAAGCGCCATTAAAAACTCGCCAAAATATTATACGCGAATCGGATACGATTTCCTTGCATACAAAGTCCACACCGTTCAAATTTATTTTGGAAAATAATTGTCGCATCGTCTACCGTACTAGTCATCTTGACGGTATCACGAACGCTACTGTAATTAGTGTTGAGCTCGTGCATCAAAAAGTTCAGCTGGGTATAGATATTTTCAGGATATGGTTGCGATAATAGCTCGGAACGACGAGCACCGGTCCATTGCACTATTCCGTAACCGCCCGAAGTATCGGAGGTGTTAAAACCATGTTCTTGCATTAAATTGCCCATAATACCGGCTGTTTGATACCTACTAAAGCCGTTGCTAATCAGGAAATTCCATGTGATAGTCTGGTTTTCACTAGGTGTAGTGTACTTACCCTTGGCACCGACAACTTCAATTTGTTTCGTAGCTGGTTTAGTAATAATATTAGCGATTGCGGTTCGACTAACTTCTTGACCGTTTTGGATTGTAATTTCATAAGTAACATTGCGTGAACCGTTTTCACCAGGAGCCGTAACAGCAGTATAGCCAACTGGCTGATCGGCATTTTTTATTTGTTCAACTTCGAAGTTTATGACTTCACTAACAGTTATGGTTTGCTTGCCTTCACGCCAAACCCTGATCGCCATCCCGCTAGTTATTTGTGTGTCTGGACTAGGCGAAACGTGGTCGTCTCTGGTGAGTTTAATGCCTTTTTCTAATAACATACCGCCGATTGTTGTAGCCTGCGTGCGAGCAGTCGTCGTACTGCCATATAAATCAAAACTAAAAGGTGTGGCACGCGTAATAATTAATTGTAACCCAGCCCCTTCGGATATATTATCTACCCGATCAATCGTTGTTTTATCCTCGGGGTAGAGCGTGATATTAGCGCTTTTAGTAATCTGTTCGGCTGTTTGATAAGGAGTGACTATTTTTTCACGAATACTACCATCGACGATGATAACCGGTCTAACACGATAGATATTAACTTGATAGCTAGATGCCACTAATTTTTCAGTAACAGCGGGCTCGACAGCATCCTTACTATCAATAATTATTCCAGCTTCTTTGAGGGCATCACCAATAGTTGTCGCCTGAGATAAGATCACATTTTCTACACCACGATCATGGATAGTTATCAAACGACCATTTTGAAGTGTAACACCATTATCAGCGTGAGTTACCCTAGAAAGGGTCATAATAATCACGAGTATCAAAAATACAGCCGCAGCTACAATTACACGCAGTGGCATCGCAGATTTTCGCATCAAACTATTCATTTACTCGCATTTTCCCCACAGTTTGTGTCTAATTATACCAGAAAAGGCAGTGAAATTAAATTTTTTCCAACCGGGCGTATTCAATATTTAGCTTTTTCGTTTGACCATTATCAAACTTGATCGTAAGTGCTAAACCATCAACCTCTACCACTTCGCCAGTACCAAATGATGATGATCTAACGTGTTCACCAACGGTGAATAATTCATCACTGTAAAATTCTTGGCTAGGTGTAAAATGCGGCGCGACTGGGGCTGAAAGTGCCACTTGGTTACCCATATCCTCGATAAATCGTGAGACTGGATTATAACTACGTACGCCAAACTGAATTCGACTAGCGGCATAGGTTAGGTGCAATTCTTCGCGCGCCCTAGTCATACCAACATACATTAAACGTCGCTCTTCCTCGAGTTCGGCTGTGCCAGCTTCGTAAACCATAGCGTGAGGCAATATCCCCTCTTCGACACCAACAATAAACACAACTGGAAATTCCAAGCCTTTGGCGGCATGTAATGTCATTAGCGTTACCTTTTGGCCATCGCTACTAGTGTCAGCACTCGACATTAAGGCTACTTCCTCTAAAAAGTCAGGTAGGGTTGCAAAATTCTGGGCATCAGATAATAACGCCCCGATATTGGCTTCACGTTCCTCGGCCTGTGGTGTACCGTCGGCGATATACTGACGATAACCCGTGAGTGATAATATTTTTTCAATTATTTCATTTGGGCTAGTTGTCTCTAAATCAGATTGAGCAGAGCGTAATTTCTCGCCTAAATCCGCCAGAGCTGATTTAGCCTTGGCCGTAATAGTGCTGGTTTGTTCGACACTAGCTAGGGCGGTTATAATATCCATCCCACTTTCAGATTGCCATAACAAGAATTTTTCCAAACTCATAGCCCCTACGCCCCTAGTGGGAATATTAACAATTCGACTAAAGCTCATACGATCCTGTGGTTGATATGTTAGACGTAAATAAGCAATGATATCTTTGATTTCTTTGCGATCATAGAACCTAACGCCGCCAACGATTTGATAAGGCACTCGAAATCGCAGAAAAGCTCGTTCTAATGTGTAACTCTGGGCATTTGTTCGATAAAGTATTGCGAAATCACCGAATTTTCTAGCACCCATAGCGACGTGTGACGAAATTCGTTCAGCTACTAGGTTGGCTTCTTCGGCTTCGTCATATAATTCGTGAACTTGAACTGGTGCGCCCGGGCCAACGGTCGTCCATAATTTTTTATCGGTTCGATTGACGTTTTTAGCAATAACATTGCTGGCCGCATCCAGAATATTGCCAGTACTGCGATAATTTTGTTCTAGTTTAATGACTTTTGCACCCTTGAAGTCACGTTCAAAATTGAGAATATTGGTAAAGTCAGCCCCGCGCCAACTATAAATTGATTGCCAATCATCACCCACTACACAAATATTGCGCTGATCGTTAACTAATAATTTAATAATATTGTACTGCGCGGCATTAGTGTCCTGATACTCGTCGATTAGAATATGTTTGAAGTTTTTCTGCCATTTTGTACGTACGGTTGATGATTCGCGTAACAAATGTACGACCTCGATCAACAGATCGTCAAAATCGAGCGCACCAGCAATTTTACGAAGTTCCTCGTATTTTTTGTAAATTTTGGCAACATTTTTCTGATAAGGCGCCTGAGCGCTTGCTTCGTATTCCTCGGGACTGACCATTTCGTTTTTACTACTAGAAATAGCTGCGCTAACAGATTTAGCCTTGATATCATTGTCGCTAATCGCTAATCGTTTCATGACTTGTTTGACTAGCCCTTGCCTGTCATCCTCGTCATAGATCACAAAGTTTTTAGGTACACCAACAGCTTCGCCGTCAATTCGCAGCATACGCACGCAAATTCCGTGAAAAGTCCCCATCCAAGGCATAAAACCACGATGTGCGCTACTTTGTTTCAATAAAACACCCAAACGTTCACGCATTTCGCGCGCCGCTTTGTTAGTAAATGTCACCGCCAAGATTTCACTCGGCATAACTGAATCGTTCGCGATCAGATACGCTATGCGATTAGTCAGAGTTTTTGTTTTACCACTACCAGCCCCAGCTAGAATAAGCAGCGGTCCAGATTTTATCTGCACCGCTTCACTTTGTGCCGGGTTTAGCCCATCAAGTAAGTCCATTAATATCTATTATAGACTAGATCAGCTCATTATTACAGATGTAGTTGTGGTAGGACAAAGAAATAGACTGCTGCGCCAGCACCTGCACCAATTATCAATAGAATAAATATCCACAAAACCCACATCCAATCGGATTTCGTCTTGGCTGGTAATAACAGAGTTTTGTGATATGCATCAGTATCATAAATCGCACCAGTATTCTGATCGCCAGAACTTGGCTGTTCCTGATATTGTTTACTGATCGATCCGTTATCAGTTAATTGATTATTAACTGGCATATTAGTGCTAGGTGCAGTCGGTGCAGAACTAATGCTAGAATCCATTGGGCTAGCAGAACCGCTAGATTCAATCGATAACAAATCACTCTGTAATTCAGCAGGTAGCGGCGCATCAACATCGTTGGTTTGCTCATTAATAGTGTTACGATCAGATTGATCCGATGAAGCCTCAACCAGAGATGATTCATTTGCCATATCCGACGATTCGGCTGAAAAAGCACCTAATGGCCTTTTGTCGACTTTGGCGCCAGATATAAATGGTGACTCTGAAGGGTCTTCTGGTGTTTGACCTAGGGTTTTATTGATATCATCGCTAATCTTGTCAATATCATCACCCTCAGTGTCGTCATGGGATTCCGGTTGGCTATTATTAGCCATGCCATCGCGATTATTAGCATGATAGTCAATTGGATCTGGCCAACTATTGTTAGCTGCAGGTGTAGGCGCAGGCATCGCACTAGCAGGCCTTAAAACTGGGTTATCAACTAATTTTGCCGGCATAGATGCCACGGTCTTTAATCCTATTTTTCGCTCGGGCATAATTAGAGGTAATGATGGACACATATTAGATGAAGGATGTACTACATCCATGAATTGTCCAGTGCTACGCCTGGCCACTAATGGCGATGCAGATGAAGCAAGGGTTCTAACCGTAGATTGGCTTGGAGTTGTTTTTTTGACATCATCATGTCTAGGTTGATTGTCCGCACGGTTATCGCGGGGATTGCCGCCAATTAAGGAATTTACAGCCTTGTCGAGTTCGTCGTAATCCAAATCTTTCACTTGTCCCACCTCTAATCTTTCTTAGCTAACGTCGAGCCTTTGTGTGCTCTTTTAATTATTTCACTAAATACATAAGCGTTCAAGCTGGCAGCCCCGATTAACAAACCGTCAACCCCAGGCAGCGCCAAATAATCAGCAGCACTATCAGTCGTAACACTTCCGCCATACAGTACCTGAGCCGAAGCTGCAGCGGTTGCCCCATATAGATTTTCAATTTGTTTACGAATCATCATAATTGCTAATCTGACATCACCAAGTAAAGCGTTTTGGCCGGTACCAACCGCCCAAACAGGTTCATAGGCAATCACAACCTGCGATAATTCCTCGCTAGTAATATTTGCCAAACCACCGATCAATTGATCGTGTAAGACATCCTGAGTTTCATTGTTTGATCTATCCCAGGCGGTCTCACCTATACATATAACCGGTCTAATACCATTACGCACTGCGGCCGCAACCTTATTACAGACATCTTTGTCGGTTTCACCAAAAACATGACGACGTTCTGAATGCCCAACTAATGCGTATTGAACAATACCGCGTAGCTGTGAAGCCGAAACTTCACCCGTGTAAGCCCCCATATCTCGCCAATAAAAGTTCTGAGCAGCTAGTTTGAATTGTCGCAAATTAACCTGTAGGCTCAGTGATTGCAACGACAAAACCGTTGGGGCTAACACAACCTCAACATCACGATGGTTTTTGATCAATTTAGATAATTTGTGCAAATACAAACTGGCCTCGTGCATATCGAGATTCATCTTCCAGTTGCCTATAATCAGTTTTTTGTCTTGTGCCATCTGTTGTTTGTCGCTTATGTTTATCATTTTTTAGTTTACTCTAAATTGGCCTCACCGTCTAGTGAGCTTTTTAGAAATGAATTAAACTGATAAGCTATATTGTGCGTATTTTTATAGTATCGGTCGTGCCAACTGCGCCAGGCTGCTGTCCACTTATCACAACAACCTTAATTGGATCATCACCTAGATAACCTTGCTCTTTTAGCTCTTTGGCTAGCTCGTAACCCGCTTCATCGCCATCTGGACGAACATAGCTGCGATTAGCGTAACATAGTGCTAGTTGCTGCGCCGTCCTAACTTCACTAGTAACACTAATAATTGGCAATAATGGTCTATGAGTGGCTACGTTAGCAGCGGTCGCGCCAGATTTAGTTTCGACAATAATCGCCGCAACGCTTAGCTGTTTCGCCAAGCTAATAGCCGCTACACATATAGCATCACACTGTTTTTCGTTCTCGGTAAATTTATCTTTAATCTGTTCGACCGGTTCGTGGTCTTGGGTGTATAGGATTACCCTTTTCATAGCAGCAACTGTCTCGAGTGGATATTTTCCGTTAGCAGTCTCGTCAGAAAGCATCACTACGTCAGATCCCTGCACTACAGCATTAGAAACATCACTGGCTTCAGCCCTAGTAGGCTCTGGCGAGTCAACCATACTCGACATCATCTGAGTAGCGACAATACTTAGGCGACCATATTTTCGGCATAACGTAATAATCCGGCGCTGAACGATTGGAACAATTTCTGCCCCCACTTCAACAGCTAAATCACCCCTAGCCACCATAACGCCATCACTGGCTTTGACGATTTCTTCGAGTGTTTCAGGAACAATCGCTGATTTCGTCTCGACCTTGGCAATAATCTGAGCGTTAGAGCCGTTAGCTACTAATATCTGACGTAAATTATTAATATCATCAGCACTCTGCACAAAACTGAGAGCAACATAATCGATATCGCGCGTAGCACCAAATTCAATGTCCGCCACATCTTTAGGGGTTATAATATCACCTGCAAAGTCAGTGTCTGGTAAGTTAATACCCTTGCGACTCATCAGAGTTCCTGGGTTTTCGACACGTATTTTGATAGCGGTATCACTAACGACCTCTAATACGGTTGTTCGAATTTTACCGTCAAAGATATAAAGTGGCTCGCCTGGTTTGGTTTTTTCAGCCAAATTATATTGGACTGGTATAGTAAAACCGTTATGTTCAGCGGCAAAATCGAGTATTAATTCATCGCCAGTTGCAACTTCGACGTTATTAGTTAGGCTGCCTAGGCGGATTTTTGGCCCTTGCAGATCCTGTAAAATGGCGACTGGTTTGCCAGTTTTGGCGGTAGTTTGTCGTATCCATTCGATTTGTTGATCGCGCTCATCGTAGGTTCCGTGACTAAAATTTAGGCGAAAACCATTGACTCCAGCAGCGGCTAATTTTTCAATCATTTCGCTGGAATTAGTAATTGGGCCTAAGGTTGCTAGTATTTTTGTTCGTTTAAATATAATGCTCATATCGAATGATTGTAACATTTTAATCTTAAAACTGCACCCCCCAGTTATCAAACAACGCTCAAAACAACGTACTATTTATTGCATAATATGATATTTTATGTTACAATATAAATAAGAACCTTTACAATCCAACAGTGATGTGAGAGCGGCATAATGTGTTTATATTGAATGAATATATTGTGCCGTTCTCAACAAGAGTTGAAAAAATATACGGCCGAAAGAGATGTATGTATGAATCTTGCTCAAGATCTTCAACGTCAGTGCAGATGGCAGATCATGAAAGTAGGAGTCTTTTTAGAAATCTATTTTGATAACCAACCTGGTTTTATGTCTAGTGACATACCACCAGTGCCCCATGTCAAACTAAAGCCGAATGAGTTTCTGTTACTAACTGTTAATTTGCCAGATTATGACGAAGTTGTGGGTTTCAGAAACACGCTCGAAGCTTGGTGGGATTTTTTAAAACCACAATCCACATTTGGAGAAAAGTGGTGCCTATCCAAGCTAAAAAATGATTATGGTTCGCTACGGCTAACACCTGGAACTAAATATATCCCGGGAATACGTTGGGTTATATTTGATCCAACTGCAAATTCAGGGAAATCAGCCGAAGAATGTTGGGATATGACCGACACTTCCGCTAGATTAGTGACAAACGAGGTGTTGATGGCCGCAACGTTATTACCCGATCTAATGAAGGATTGGAAAAAGAGGTTGCTACTAGTGAATATGGCAGGTTATCAATTCTATCAAATTGATGATTGGAATAGTACCGTTTATTTAGGTTATTGGGATAATATCCAACGACTAAAATTAGGTTGTGTATGTTCTAGCATGTCAATTAAGGATTGTGTATCGCCCACCGTAAGAGATGTATTGGTTTAACGGTATAAAATACCGAATAGCCCTCGAGATTCGTTTGAATTTCGAGGGCTTTTTCCTTTCAGGGTATTATCCCCTACCCCTTATACTTAGCAATAGACTGAGCGACTTTGCCGTCGGTTTTGAGGTTTTCCCAGA
>DZCW01000002.1 GCA_022736555.1 Candidatus Saccharimonas sp. | reverse complement strand
AACAACAGAGATGGCAGTACACCAAGAACAGCTGTCAATAATGACAGACTGGCAATAAATACCGCTTGGTTATTACTACTTCTCATGTTTTCTATTTATTTTTCACCCTAAGACATATGTGATATTAGTTACATATGTATCTCTGTTCCCCTTTACGTTCACTGTACTTATATAGTATAAGCGGTTTTAGGGGGGGAGGGCAAGAGTTTTTAGTCGGGTTTTATGGTAAAAAATGACTATAAAAAATAAAATACCCATCACTAGGATGAGTATTTTATTTTGGTGATCTCACCGAGAATTGAACTCGGGTTGCCAGGATGAAAACCTGATGTCCTAACCATTAGACGATGAGACCACGATGATTAATCGCCAGATGATTGTAACAAAAAAAATATCACTTGACTAGGGTTAATATCTAGCCAACCCTAGTGGGCAGTCATATTATTGCTTTTTTGTCCAATTAGCTTGTGTTTATTGATAAATTGTTATGTTTATTATTGACATTTTAGCCCTTTTGTGATAATCTAGTGCTATCAGTTGTCCAGAGTGTGAGGACTATAGGATAGCGGAGGATCGTTAACAAATCAGATTATTACAGTGCATGTCTGAGACATGTATTGTTAAGCTAGAATCAACATATCCTATCTCTCGTTCGAGGGTGGCACACCGGCTAACCTACACGGCTAACGGTGCGCTACCCTTGATGATTGGGTGGCTAGTGCGATATTTGTCGCGCTGAAACTCAAATCAAAAAAGAGAGAGGGAAATGATTATGATTATTGTGAAAGAAAACCTATCAAAGAGGGTCGCAGAAGCACTTAGCCTGATAAAGGCGAGCGATTACGAAAAGGCGCAGGCAGTACTTGAAAAGCTAAAGAAAGATTCTGGAGCAAACATCATCCATGTTAACGAACTACTGGATTTTTCCGAAAAAACAGTAAAAGACGTTGAAATGATGATGAGGTTTGTCGAAGAAAAAATTGAGCTGGGAATTGACGACCTATCTATCGAACAGCAGTTAAAACAGCTAGACCATAGAATCGACGTAACGATTAACCCAGACGAACCACGCGTTTCATTATTTGCAACACTGAAAGAGAGTTTCAAAGGTAGCTTTGGCAAAAAACGCCACAAAAAAACTGACGATGACGAATATGATATTGGAGGTGAAAATGAATGACGGTAACAACAGCAATGATTTTACCCGCCGCTCTAATCCTTTCAATACTAATATTGTTAGTTTTGTGGATTAGAGCGAAGAACGCTGGCTGGGCATTCCCAATAGCGTTAGTCGTTTTTCTGGGAGCCTCATTAAAAGGTGGCATCCCCGTATGGATAAGCATAGCGTTTTGGTCACTTATTGTGGTCTGCGTTATTCTGTTCATAGCATCAAAATCGGTTGCATTTAAGAGATTCGCTATTACGGCTTTTGCTGTGGCGATATTAGCAGCTGGAATTGTTTACATCGGACCGATGTTTCAACCAGTTACTGAGACCAAAATACAACCACCAGCACCAACACCGACAGCCGCCGTCACTCATTCTACCTGGAAAATAGTAAATGGTGATTACGGTAATAACCGTTGGTTTTCTGACGGCATTGTCGAAATCAAGAACGCAAAAACAGACGCAGAAGCCGCTAACGCCGCCGATGTCTGGTTAGGAAAAGTCAAAACTGACCCCAATTTATTAGTTGGAGCAGCCAAATACTTTTTGAACCGTGACATTGACAAAACAACTCTTGTAACAAGTGATGGTTGGGCTACCGATAAGGCAGTCCAGCTCGTTGCAGAATTACAGATTTTACTATCGCAATCGAAGATAATAGCATCAACCGCACCAGCAAACGGCTACAACAGCGGCGTTGAAAACAACAACGTTGTTGGAGCTAGCGAAGCTGGATTAAGCGGCGACACCAAGGCAATCCAAATTACTCTACCTAATGGTGAGAAAGTTTGGGTAATGTCGAGGTGTGGCAATATTGTCACACCCGGAAAGCCAGATGTGCCTCCGGGCAAGACAGACAATCAGCCAAAGTCGAGCAAGGTCGAGGACTATCAGCGCCCTGGAACCGACAATACCAAAGATTCAGGTACTGGCGTTAAACCAAAAGTACCCGTAGTCACTACTCCAGCCGAAGCTACCCCACCACCAGTGGAGACAAGCAAGGTTGGAAATAGTGGTATTGTTGACACTCCAACCAAAACACCTAGTAGCGAAACTGGCATAACCGCGCCAGGCGCTACCCCTCCCGTAACCGGGACAACACCTCGTGTTGTCCCACCAGTAGAAAGTGGCGCTAACCCGCCAACTACTAGTAGTCCTGACTCTGGAAGTAATTCTGGAGACCCAGGAAACCCATTTTAATCATGGTTCTAGCCATACTGTTTCCGAGGAATCTATTCCTATTTGAGCAACATTAGTTGTTCGTAGTGAGTAGATTCCTCGTGATTCACTTTTTTGTGAATCGACATGCACATTGTAATAATCTGATTTGTGACGCCTTAAAAATTCAGACTCGGAATTATAAACTTTAAATATTTTAAATTGATTTATCTATAATGATAATCAAAAGGAGAATTCATATGAATAAACTATTTTCGCTTTTGCGAAACGCTCCAAAGCGAACCGCTGCCGTAATAGCAATAATTGCTGCCGTAATTATTGTACCCGCAGTATCATTTGCTTGGGGACCAGATCGCCCAACTTATACGATCGAGCACCCTGCCGATCACGTCACATTTAACTCAATAACTAATAACCCATCACACGGTGACGAACGTAATTTCGTCCAAGTACGTGATGCAAATTCCGGTAATGAAACTTACGTCGATCAGATTGGTTTAACTGCTGGTCACGAATACGTCGTATATGTTTATTACCACAATAATGCTGCCAGCAACCTTAACGCCAGTGGCGTAGGTATTGCTCACGGCGCTTATGTCAAAGCTCAAATCCCTGCTGTTGTCACTAACGGTAGCGCCGGCACAAAAGCCGTCGGCTACGTAGGTGCTAGTAACGCCACCCCAAGCGAAGTTTGGGATGATGTTAGCTTTAGCAATACAACCGGTGGCGATATCGCCCTACGTTATGTACCAGGTTCTGCAACCATACATAACTTTGGCACAACCAACGGTGCAACTATGTCCGATAGTATCGTAACAACTGGTACAGCATTAGGCTATAACAGCCTTGATGGTGTATTACCTGGCTGTAACGAATATGCCGGTTACGTAACTTTCCGTGTCAAAGCCGATCAACCTAACTTCACTATAACTAAACAGGTTCGTAAAACTGGTACAACCAGCTGGAGCGAGAATGTTTCAGTTAACCCTGGTGATAGCGTTGATTATTTGATTACTTATAAAAACACTGGTACGACTACTCAAAATAATGTCGTCATCAGCGATAACCTACCAAACGGTACTAGTTATGTTAGCGGTACAACATACCTTGCTAATACAACCAACCCAAGTGGTATACGAGTTAGCGATAATGTCACTACTAACAGTGGTATAAACATTGGTAACTATTCAGCCGGAGCTGCTGCTTACGTAAAGTTCAGCGCAAAAGTTGCATATAACAATAGTTTACCTACCTGTGGTACAAATACCCTAACTAATACCGCCTCGGCTCAGACCAACAATGGTACAAAGAGCGATACGGCTATTGTCACTGTCGTAAAACAATGTACTACTACTCCACCAACTACCCCATCCGAACTTCCTAAAACAGGAGCCGGGTTGGATGTAATGGCCATTTTAGGCCTTGGTACAACCGTCACTAGTGCAGGTTACTACATAGCTAGTCGCCGATTACTAAAACGATAATCCGAGTCTGACCGCTCCAAAATTTCTGAAGCGATTCAGACCAAACAATTACCCCTGTCATTACGGCAGGGGTAATTTGTTTTTTAAACAATCTGATATAATTATAGATAATATGGCAAAGCAAAAAAAGAAACGAAACAAGATTTATGCTGGCGCAGATGCCGCTATTACTAAACCAATTATTACTCGTATCTCGGCAGTCAATCGATCCAAGATCGGTCAATGGTGGTTTGACCGCAAGAAATCCCTAAAACCTATCCTAATCACCGCTGGAGTTGTAGTTTTCGTTATTGTATTGATCGTCGAAATCGTTCGTATCGCGAGTGGCTCTATTTAATCTCGATCGGTAATCTGAAACCGAACGTACTACCTTCGCCTTCTACTGATTCGAATATAACCTTACCGCCATGGGCTTCAACGACTTTTTTAGCCAAAAACAAACCTACACCAGTGCCGTCAGGCCGCTGTTTTCGGGCATTGCTAGCACGGTAGAATTTAGTAAATAAATGTGCCTGTTCACCAACTGGTACGCCGATACCAGTGTCTTTGACCGTAAATAACACCTCGTTATTATCGATCGATAAGCCAATCTCAATCGACGAATCCTCATGCGAATAATACAGGGCATTGTCGGCAAAGTTCATAATAACCTGACGGATTTTTCCCTCGTCAATATTTAATATTGGGAATTTTTTAGGCGGTTTATAGAGATATTTCAATTTACGAGCCAAGGCATTGGGTTTTAGTGAATTTATTTCTTGTTCGACAATTTTTGACAAGTCAGTCGGAACTTTGTCGATAACGAACTTACCGGTCTGTAACCTAGAAACATTTAGAAAATCGTTAATCAAATGTACCATTCGTTCACTGCTCATAAACGCTTCGTTCAGGAATTTACGCTGCGGATCAGTTATTTTACCAACATCACCCTCTAGAACCATGCTTAAATACCCTTTTACGCTAGTTAGCGGTGTACGCAATTGATGGCTGGCCATACTGACAAATTCATCCTTTACCTTATCTAATTGGCGCAGAATAGTGTTGCTGGCTCGTAATTCCTTGGTGGCATTAGCGATCCTCTGCTGCAACGTAGCGTTCAGTTCACGAATTTCCTCAACAGCCAGAGCATTTTGGATAGCGATTATCAACTCATTCGATATAGTAGCCAGCGCTTTTATATCGCGATTAGTGTATCCAGACGTCAGATGGTCACCCAAACACAGATAGCCAATAACCGCATTTGATTGAATAAGCGGCAAGATTAATTCAATCCTATGGCTCAACATCAACCGTCGTACTGAGTCATCGGTGTCTAGCATAGAAGCGATAATGACATCGCTATTCTTCATATCTTGCGCCGCCTCTAGTTGAACAGCATCGGCCTTAGGCAACTGTCTATGACGAGGTGTACCAGCCGAAATATGATGTTCGTCGGCTGTGTTTATAAAAAAGAAAGCCTGTTCGCTCTTAAGAGTATGCCCTATTTCGTATGCTGTACGCTCTAGCAAATTCCTCATATCGGTCGTAACCGATAAGGTTTTATTTAAGCGCGCAAAAAAATCACCGGCATCGTAATTATCTTTGTAAAAGAATTTATTCGTAGTCTTATCAAAAAACCGCTTGATTGGCTGAAATGCAAAGGCTAATACCATACTGATCGCCACACCACTGATCGTCTGTTCTGGACTGTTGAAATTTCGATCAAAAATCATAGACAGAGCAAACGCAATCACCAAATATATAGCCGCCAAAGTAATAAGGACCAGCGTGTATGTAACGCTACGAACTATCGCAAGTCTTACGTCGAATAGGTGATGTTTGACTATTGCGTAAGCAGTAAAACCAAAAAATATCATAATGGAATAATCCCCAAAGTAACCAAACTGGCCCAGATTTACAGCCGGGATCAGCAAGGTGAATACTATTTCAGAAAGTGAAAAGACAGCAACCCCCATAAGAAATAGAGAGATTTTCTGTCTATCTATTCTCGTAGACCTCTGATATTTTTTAATAGCGATTAACAGAATAAGGATAACAATTGCGATTGACGTTATATCATAGATTAAGTCCAAACCGCCGCCTATAATCTTTGTTCCCCATGCCACACTTTCTGTGTTACTAATGATAAACTTCGTAAAGAATGACAGGAATGCTGAAAACACAGAATAAACTACGACTATAGATGATATATACGGATTATTACGGCTCTTTGTGGGGAAATTAAGAATGAAGAAATACAACGACCCAATAACCAACGCAGCAAACCCAAATGATGCACGGATAAGAAAAGTTGAAAAAGGTTTTGGAGTATATGCAGTTAGATAGTCTGAAGTAATAAACAATATACTCAACAGTATCCCTGAAAAGAGCCATTTATTACCTACAGATTTTCTGTCTGAGGAGATAATCCAGAAAGCTATTACAAACCCAGTAATAACAATTAGCCCCGTCATTACTGAATTGATTATCAGATTAACATTCACGGAATTGCCCACCCATCTTATCTAATCCTCTGGCTTCTGTGCATAGAATGATCCATATAACCCAGAGCGATTCTTAAAGAAAGGATATTGGACAACCGATGCCCTCGTACTAGTAATATTCTCATCGGATACTAAATGTATTTTGTTCAACGTTCTATCAACCCAAAGCCACGCACCAGATGCTTTAGCTATCCGTTTTGAAGATTTTAGTGCTTTGTCATTCAAGTCCGTAAAACGGATTTTATCAAATTTATTATCTGATAAATATTTTGTAAATTCAGAAACACTTGATAAGTTCGGCATAGCCCAACCATCGCAAAATGTTTGGTAATTTTTAATGTCAACATTATTTTCTAATTTATTTAAGAAGTAGTCATAAATACAAAATTTACCACCTGGTTTTAATAATCGATAAACTTCCTTAACGAATGCTGCTTTATCTACAGCATGACAAACACTTTCAAGTGCGAAAATTTTATCAAATGATTTATCGGGTAATTTTGTGTTGCAGTAATCTGCTAATTCAAAAGTTACCAAATTACCCACGTGTCTTTGGGCTGCATATTTATTAGCAAGTTTAACCTGCTTTTCTACGATATTAACCCCAACAACTTTGGCTCCGAATTTTTCTGCCATCCAAATCGTTGTTCCACCAACGCCACACCCTGCATCCAAAACTATATCCTTAGAGTTTATACCTAGATCATGTGCAATGTATTTATTTTCATTAAATAATGCTTCACTAATATTTTTAGTGTCTTTGTCCCAAAGTCCATAGTGCATAGCTAGGTTTTTTTTGTTCATCCAAAAAAGCCTGTACAATATTTGGCTATCGTCGTAATATCTTCTTATCTTTGATTTATGGTCACGGTTCATAACAAGGTCTTTCCAACCAATATATATGGCAGCCAAAAGATAAATTCACCATCCACGACAACGTTATAAAGTGTAGTTTGTTTTTTGAACCATTTCCGCTTCTCTAGATAAATGAATGAATAAAAGACCGTTACGATTAATGCGATTGAGTAAAACGGTAAAATTTTCCAATAAATTCCGAGAATTATTGGAATTATAGAAAAAATATTCAAGTAAGCTAGAATGATTCTTGTTTTATTTTCGCCGAAGACCACCGGAAATGTTCTTAGGCCTTCTAATTTATCAGATTTAATATCTTTAATGTCGAAAAATGTAGTGTTAATAAAAATCCTGATAAAATAGAAGGTTGTTATTAAAATAGTCGACAGTTCAATAGAGGCATTGTAAAAAAGAGACAAGAATATAACTAGTAATGCATAAGGTAACGCTGTCATAAAGTTTTTGAAACCTATGACTTTTCTCGTCACACTCTTTAGATAAATGGAATAAAAAATCCCTAGACCAAACAAGAACAGCATGAATACTAATGCGTTAAATGGAGCATAAAGAGCGGTTATCACTACAGACACAAGAAATAAAAAGCCCATAATATACGGCATGAATTTAAAATATTTACTAACAGAGGTAGACCTTTCGGTATTAGTAAGGTTATCTTGATCGATATCTTTATATCTATTGAAAAAATTAATCGCTAGTATCGATAAATAAACAACTATAAAAAAGCTAATCGTTATATTCATGTTAAGAATCAGCGATAGCACATATAGTGCCAGAGCATCGCCCAGCGCAACTAAATGACTACCATAAACAAACTCATCCCAAATTTCTCTAGTTACCCTCTTAAAGCTGAGCTTATTATCATAACTAACCTTAACTGTCATAATATATATCTTAACATTTTTAATATAGATTAATAGCATAAACCGCTCAAACTATTTCTATATTACAAAAAAATGATATTGATTGATGCGTGAGAATGTTGTATTATAACACTATTCAAGCGTTATAATTCCGGAGTAACCTAGGTGAATAATGACATCGAAAAATGACCACGGACTGGTACTGTTTGGTTGTGGTCTACATGCCAAACGAATATATATTGGTTATATGCGCAGCCATGGTATAGAACCCTTTCTTATTGTTGACATAGCTGCAAAAAAAGACGAAATCACTAGCCTAGTAGCTAATATTGGCTGGAAAAATACCAAACTTATATTTATTGAGCAAAAAGATGCCTATAATGCTTTTTCCGATACAGAGAGAGAATACATTATTAATATAATTAATAATTGCCATATCACTAAAGCAATTATTTCTACACCTCCAGAGGTGCATACTCCATACGCCAAACTATGTCTTGAAGCGGGGATTAAAGTCTTACTCGACAAACCACTTTCTGCGCCTCGGAGTGTCTCATACGGTAATTCGAGCGGGCTTATCGATGATTTCAAGTCTTTGCTAGCCTATGACACTGGCGATAATATTATTATTCAGTGCCAGCGTAGACGTCATGATGGTTACCGTTTTATTAAGCAGTTAATCAAAGATGTTCATCAAGACTATGGAATTCAACCACATTTTATTGACATCTATCACTCAGATGGACGTTGGGATTTTCCAGATGAAATACCAAACCTCACAAACCATCCCTATGCTTTCGGTTATGGTAAGCTACTCCATTCTGGTTATCATTTCGTCGATCTACTTAGCTATCTCACTGATACATTAGACTATGATCAATTCGAGCTGTTCTCGTATAAAAATAGTATTAATGATTTCAAAGCACAGATACCAGATAAATTCTATAAAAAGATGTTTAATATCGATAACCGATATATATTTCCAGACAATGTTTTTGGCGAAATAGATAGCTACTCATTAATCCAATTAAAAAAAGACTGCCGCGTTACTACTACAGTATCTATGAATCTTCTACACACAGGTTTCTCGCGTCGTGCTTGGGGTGTGGCTAAAAAAGACACATATAAAGGGAACGGGCGTTTGCGCCATGAGCGCGTAAATATCCAGATTGGGCCTTTAATAAATATCCAAGTCCACTCATACCAATCGACCGAAGTTAAAGGCAAACAAACGATTAACCCACACGACACTGGTGGATTGGAACATTTTGATATCCATATTTATAGAAACAGCGACTTGATCGGTGGTAAAACATATGAATTAGTCAGGCTTCAAGATATCGAAAAGTCTAAAAGTATTACAGTCGGTCAAAATGAAAATGCTCGTTACCAACTTGTCGACGATTTTCTTAATGATATACCATCGGGATCTGGTATTAAATCGCATATTCGTACTAACATCCTATTGGCTGGTATCGCAGAAAGTATTAGTACTAATGAGCAAGTATCGGGAAATTTTAAACTATAAATCAGACACTAGAACACATCCCTATAATCGCATTTGACGGTAACCATCGCTCCGGCAAGAATACCCAGATTGAATTACTAGAGTCGAATCTTCTACGAAACGGGCTACACCCACACGTACTCAGGGGGGATGGTTCTCGCCCAGGAACAAATAGCTATGGCTGTGACCCAGAATCGGAATGGTGGAATAACTTTAGAACTTACACCAAAGGCTTTGAAAATGAATTTGATGCTTGGCGAATTGGGGCCCGTAGACTTTTAGCGGAAGCTGCTATAAAACGCACAAATATATCATCAGATCCAGAGGCGGTCATATTGTTTGATCGCTTCCATATTAGCCGTGCTCAGATGACATTAAAAGAGGGTTTAGAACCAAAATTTAATAACATGTATCGAAATATCGAAGGTGATTCACTTGAAACGAATGCTATATATTCACTCGAGCCTGATCTAACGATATATCTAAATACACCAATAGACACACTAATAAATCGGCTTAATATTAACGATCCAAAATATGAGTTTCGCCATAATAATATTCTTAGTTCGAACGGATATTACGAAGAGGCCTTTGAGGTCTTAAGTAAACGAAATGATAATCTTATTAGTATTAATGGCGCTCAGGACCCTAGGTCAATCGAGAAAATCGTCATAGATGCTATAATTAAGCGAAACATATTAAATCGAAAGGATATATTAATCGATGATCAATCAGTTTAAGGTTATTGTCAGCGGGTTTGTATTTAATTCCAAGAACGAGCTTCTAGTTATCCGTCGCGCAGACGATGAAGAGACATTTCCCGGTATGCTAGCTATACCTGGTGGGACGGTTGAAGTTGAAGAGAACAGTGGTCTCATACAAGATACCATCGAAGCAGCCCTGATCCGCGAACTTAAAGAGGAGACTGATGTTGATATTTTAGTAGATAGCTGGCTAGAATCGAGTTCTATTGCTAAAGATAAAGCAAAATTATATCTATTTTTTAAATGTTCCGTGACGGGTAATGAAATTCCTGCGACATCAGAAGAAACGCCCGAAGTGTTTTGGGTAGACCTAAAATCTATTGATATCGAACAGTGCACACCCGCACTTAAATCATATGTTTTAGCTAATATTCAGTAGCTAAAAACAGCACCATTCTTAATTCTTAATGATATTCACATGGGCTATTTATTTAGCCGCTTCTGCAGATAGTCAAAAGAAGGTTGTGAATAACTTTGAACAGATATTTTAGTCTTATCCATAAGATTTAACAAATTATCTATCGTAGCAAGAGAAGCTACGTAAGAATTACTAGTAATAATATCCGTATGTTTATAATACATAATTGGATCATCACGCCAAGTCAGTTTATTATCGTATTCAACAAAATGATCATTTATGTATAGGAAATTTTTCTTAATATCAAATGTCTTTACTATATTTTCTACTTTATCTTTTATGTCTTTAATTTTAGCGCTTCTCGAGAATCGGACTATTTGAGTGCGGCCGATTGTATTATCTTTTATAGCATAAACTGGCGATGAATAAATTGAATAACATGCCAAATTATTATTTAGATGCGTTCTAATAATATCATCCAGTATTACGCTCCAGCGCAACATTAATATATTTTCGTCTATCGTACCGTTTTCAATATAGTAATAAATAACAATATCACGATATTGCATAGACGAACGTTTAGCAATTAAAGGCGATATTATGGATGGCCTATTCCTAAAGTAGCGACCGGCCTCTAATGAACTTACGTCGACCCAGGCCGTTTGATTGATAGCACGAAACTGTTCGCGCAATTTAATAGGGTCAGCCACTACATATGTTAAGTTATCTTCAATACCAATTTCAGACAAAGATTTATCGATAAAGTTTTCTGGTATATTATTGACTTTAAAAAATATTTCGAATAAATCAGCAATATTTTTATTATAAAAACCAGCATAAATAAAGATAGTATGTTCGAATGTTTCTGCATTTAAAAAGCCATACACCCCGAAATCAATATCGTGTTGCGACATATGATCAAAAAAAGCATGGCAAAAAGAGTGCTCATAAAGATGCGCAACATTCCAAGAGTAATCACTAACGTCTTTTTGAAGTAGATATGTATACATCATATTAAATAGTATAGTTTATAACATTATTTAATTATTGTAGAAATTTTACTAATTAATGTTTTAACAAAAAACAAGCCCAACACAAAAACTATAGCTATAAAAATCAAAATTATATCCATAGGCAGCTTACCGAATATTAACACGTACGAATATGGTAATATCCAGGCCGCCGAAGATATCATTACACCAATTTTCAATTCTTTTTTATTTAGGTGTTTTCTAGTAATCTTACCTTCTTCGATCTTGATAACCGATCGACCGATTCGATAATAACCATAATAAAGTGGTAGCGCACTGCCAAAAAATAAAACACAGAAAATCCAAGGATTAACATGATAAGTCGCCTCGGACTTAGCCGCGAAATCCATAACAAGTTTGATTATCTGATTAACGAAATCCATCGGTAATTGTAATTACTCCCCTAATACTTGAATCTGAACTTTTCTAGTGCGAGAATGATCTAATTCAATAAAAAATATCCTCTGCCATTCACCAAAAGAGACTTTGTCATCAATAATATTCAACGTAACGCTTACTGGCAAATAAGCCGACAAACAATGGGAATGCCCATTTTTACATTCATCCAGACCGCACATATTTACGGTTCTGACCTCGAAATCGTTATGGCCATAATAAATATCTTTCTTGGCAATCTCACGAAAATTGTTTTTCATATCTTCGATTAGAAGTGGCTCATTTTCGTTGACGATCACAGCCGCAGTCGTATGTAATGTCTGAACATTGACTAAACCATTCTTAATACCTGAATCTTTTACGAATTCAAAAACCGCTTCGGTTATATCCTCGAATTCATACTCGCCTTTTGTTTTATATTCCAAAGTCTTATTTTTTATAATCATGACTAGTCCTTCTGTATTATTTTGCCTTGCTCGATCAGCCTGTCCAGCGCTATTTTAAACCATATTGTGTATATATCTGGGTTTTTGATCATGTCGCTTTTCAATTCGCCAATACCCATCCATTTATAGTCCGAAACTTCGCTAGCTACGGGCTGAACTTCCCCATTATAATCGCCTGTTAGTGTTGTACATAGCTCATTTTCCGAACCCACATCCCCAAATCGCTCTTTGTATTGAAAACAGTCAACCACAGCTAGATCACAAGTAAAGCCTAATTCTTCCATTAGTCTGCGCTCACCCGCCTCGACATAACCTTCGCCTGGCAATGGATGGCTAGCACAGGTATTATCCCAAAACGAAGGCCATAACATTTTATCAGCGCTTCTCTGAGCGACCAAGGTTTCACCTTTTTCATTAAACACTAATACCGTAAATGCACGATGAAGATCACCTTCGCCTAAGTGCGCCTGGATCTTGTCTTTTGTACCGACTTCATTATCTTGATTATCAACTAATACTACTTCTGCCATTTATTTTTCTCTATCGACAATATATTTTGCGATCGCTCCAAGTTGCTCACTATACTCGTTTTGTGGTAACTTGGCCAATAACCATGAAGCATCCTGAATATATAAATTAGCAACATCTTCGGCATCTTTTTTAGCGTTAGTCGTCTCGATTAACGACGTTACGGTTGCAATATCTTCATCCGAAACTTCGTTAGAAGATTCTAGTATATTACGTAGCGTACCTTTACCTTTTTCATCAAGTTGGTCAATTGCCGATAGGATAACAAAATTACCCATCTTTTTTTCTATGATGTCCTTACCGATTTTTTTACCAAACTCTTTTTCATCACCAAATATGTCTAATATGTCATCTCGTATCTGGAAAGCCATACCCAAATCAAAACCAAAATTACCGATTAATTCAACCTGCTCGTGACTAGCATCGGCACATATAGCACCGGCCTGGCAACATGTCTGCAATAATATCGCTGTTTTTTTACTGATCATTTCAAAATAATCGTCTTTGGTAATGTTTTTATACCTATGCTCGACGACATATTTTTCATCTTCTCGGCCAGAACGTTCAAATAATATGTCTTTGATTTCACCATCAACAATTATTTTCAATGTAGTGCTATATAGGTCAACTAATTTTGAACTATTATTGACATGCGTCAAACCAGCAAAAACAGATGCGACATATGTAAAAGAATTACATTCCGCAATTGACGTTCCGAATTTGTTCCAACAAGTCGGCTCATCTCGCCTAAATTCTGAATGATCTATAATGTCATCGATAATTAAGGTTGAGTTGTGGAGTATCTCGGCTGAGGCAGCCGGATAAACTAAATCTTTGACATCACCACCAAACACCTGTCCGCTCAAGATAACTAGCGCCGGCCTAATCTTTTTACCACCAACACTACATTGGTAAAAAGCTAGATCAGCGTTCATCCTTTCAACATCCTGCGTAAGCAACTGCTTAATCACAGGATCGACCAATTCACTAAGTTCAATTAATTTTTCTTTTAGATTCGTGTTTGACATTCTTGCCTCATCTAATCGTTAAGTTAAAATCTAATTAATACAACTTCTATGGTAATTAATTGAGGTTTATTATACCATCAAAGTATGACAAAGATAGCTATTATCGAAGACGACTCAGTAATTAGTCAAATGTATCGCATGAAATTCGAGGCCGCCGGCTTTGACGTACAGATAGCAGACAACGGTAAACGTGGTGTGGAATTGGTCGAAGCCTTCTCGCCTGACATAATACTACTCGATCTACAGATGCCAGAAATGAACGGCACTGAAGCACTCGAAATTATACGCAAAAATGACTGGGGTAAAAGTGTCCCGGTCATTATTTTAACTAACCTTGGCGAAGAAGAATCACCAAAAGAACTAAAAGCCCTAAACATCCATAGCTACATCGTCAAAGCCAACCTAACACCAAATCAGGTTCTAGAACAAGTTAAAAAAGCCTTAAATATTACTTAGAAAATAACTAACGAATATCTTGTTGACCGTTTTCGTCAGCTATTTTTCGAGCAGCATTTATAACATTATCGAATAGCGCCGCAACCGTTAACGGCCCAACGCCGCCTTTTAGAGGAGTGATCGTCAGATCTTGACGTTCACGAACATCAGCTGCCAAATCACCTACGATTTTACCGTATTCCGAGGCAGTCCCAGCATCAACCACGACTGCTCCTGAATGAATCATGTCACTTTTGACTATGCCTGGAACACCGGTAGCAGTGACTATTATATCGGCCTCTTTTAGTGCCCCTGTCAAATCTAATGTCTTGCTATCGCACACCACAACATCTAACCCCGAACTTTTCCATAATTTAGATAGCGGTGCACCAACTAGACGGCCATTACCTACGATCACGATCTTTTTTTCAAAAAGTGCTACATTATAGCCCGCCAATAACCAGTCAATCGCCATAGCCGTTGCTGGTGTAAATACCGAATTACCGCCCAACCCATCGACGTCCTTTGCAGGGTTAACAGCACTTACTGCAGCATCCGTCTGGGAATTATCGGATAGTGGTAATTGAATAATAATTCCGTGGGCATTATTATCACGGTTAAGTGATTCGATTTGATTCAATAACTCAGTATCTGACGGAGTGTAAACATCCACTTCAACACCTATATCACTACCATAGATATTTTTTAAACGGATATAAGTATCAATCACTGGATTATCACCGGTACGCACAATCGCTAGTCGTGGAATCACGTGCCATGACTGACGAAGAGCCCTAACCTGTCTGGCTTGGCGTTCCTTGATATAACCAGATAATTCTGATCCGTTTAAAATTTTCATAATCACCAGCTTAACAGATAATGGCCTATCAGTAAAATAACGGTTTTACAAATGATATCTACTCCTATACAATAAGCATAAGTATGAATGAAGATATATTAGATTTTGAACGTTTTAGGCGAGCCACAAATTATTTAACAGCTGCACAAATTTTCCTACAGGATAACTTCCTGCTCGAGCGACCGCTAACAGCTGACGATATAAAACCTCGATTACTCGGTCACTGGGGATCAGGCCCGGGCGTTAATTTAATCTATTCTCATTTAAATAAACTTGTCAAAAAATACGGTCAAGAAATGATGTTCGTATTAGGGCCAGGCCACGCTTTCCCTGCATTACAAGCTAACCTGTTTTTAGAGGGTACTTTGGGTGAATTTTACCCTCAAGCTACTCATACTTACGAGGGTGTTGAATATATTTGTCGAAACTTCAGTTGGCCTTATGGATTCCCTAGCCACAGCAACCCAGGCACACCTGGCGTTATCCTTGAGGGTGGCGAGTTAGGCTATTCCCTATCGACTTCTTATGGTGCTGCCCTAGATAATCCCAATATGATCGTCGCTTGTTTGGTTGGTGATGGCGAAGCCGAAACCGGTCCAGCAGCTAGTGCGTGGCATATTAATAAATTAGTTAATCCAAAAACCAACGGTACCGTACTACCTATCTTGCATTTAAATGGTTACAAGATTTCCGCACCAACCGTCTTTGGACGAATGAGTGATGATGAATTAAAAGCGTTATTCTGGGGTTACGGTTATGAACCACGCCTAGTCAGCGGCGATAATCTAGACCAACAAATGGAAGATGCTTTGGAATGGGCTCATCAGATGATTTGGAGCATTAAAAAGTCCGAAGAAAACATCGTAGCACCTCGTATGCCAATGATTATCATGCGTACACTTAAGGGCTGGACTGGTGTCAAAGAATTAGACGGCAAGAAAATCGAAGGTAACTGTTTGTCGCACCAAGTTGTCCTGACGGATGCCAAGACAAATCCAGAACAATTGAAAATGTTGGAAGATTGGTTGAAATCATACAAATTTAATGAATTATTTGACCGCGAAACGGGTTTTGGCGATTTCGTTAAGGCAATAATACCAACTGGCGATCAACGTATAGGTATGACTTCTCATGCTCGCGGCGGGAATGCTGTCTATAAACCATTAATTTTGCCCGATATCAAAGATTTCACCGAGGATGCCGACATTCCAGGCACGATTGGTTCCAGCAGCATGATACGTACTGGCTTATATCTAAAAGAAGTATTTAGGCTAAACGCTAACCATAAAAATTTCCGATTCATGTCACCAGATGAAACATATTCCAATAAGCTCGATGCTATCTTTGGTGCCACCTCGCGTGCCTGGGTATGGCCACATGAACCATGGGATATCGATATTACACCCGATGGTCGTGTCATGGAGATGTTGAGCGAACATAATATGCAAGGCTTAATGCAAGGTTACGTCCTGACCGGGCGACACGCTATATTTGCTAGCTACGAAGCCTTTATCCAAGTAATCTGTAGCATGGTTGACCAATACGCTAAATTCCTGCGACACATGGACCATTATGAGTGGCATGGGGCATTCCCATCATTAAACTATATCTTGACCAGTTCTGGTTGGCGCCAAGACCACAATGGCTTTAGCCACCAAAACCCTGGATTTATTGACGATGTTTTGCGACGACAGGGTGACTTTGCCAACGTATTCTTCCCTGCCGATGCCAACACAACATTAGCTGTGATGGAAAATATGTTGCAATCAACTAGGAAAATAAACGTCGTTTGTGCCGGTAAAACCCTTGAACCACGCTGGTTAACTGCAGAGTTAGCCCGCGAACAAGTCGAGAATTGTATTGCAACTTGGGACTTCGCCAGCGACCAAAACCCAGATGTTGTTCTGACCGGTATTGGTGACTACCCAACCAAAGAAGCCCTGGCTGCTATTGACCTAACCAAAAAAGAATGGCCAGATGCACGATTGCGCTTTGTGAATATCAGTTCGCTATCCAGTGGCCGACATGGGCACGGTATTGGTCGTAGCGGTAATCACATTAGCGATCAAGAGTTTAATAACCACTTTACTAGTGACAAACCAGTAATAGTCAACTTCCATGGCTATCCCGAGACTATCAAAGCAATCCTATTCAATTACTCGGTCGACCCACGACGTTTCGACGTCCGCGGTTATATCGAACACGGCAGTACGACAACGCCATTTGATATGCAAGCTCGCAATCTAACTAGTCGTTACCATTTGCTCATTGCGATTTTCGAAAAACTGTCCGCAGCTGGTAGAATTCCTGAGGAAACAGCTCGCGATATAATAATGAAATATCAAAAAAAGATTACCGACAACACCGAGTTTGCCAAAGCTCACGGCGCCGACATGCCCGAGATTAACGCTTGGACTTGGAACAGTGATTTGACGGCTACTGACGATGTCAAGTTCACTCAATCCGTAATTGATGCATGAATAGCGCAGCTACCGAGTATATAGACTACCAATAATACCAATTCGACAATCTCGAATTGGTATTATTAATTAGATCTCTTCTTTTTTCTCGTCGATGAAACCAGTCCATTGTCTAACTAGACGTAGGACGGTCTTAAGAGGAAGCTCGATTAATGTATCTAAGATCAATGCAACTATATTAATTTTTTGATATTTATCAGACAGCCATTTACCTAGGAAAGTAAACGGCATAAACAGAAACTCTCGAATCGTAGAAATAGTCCCCAGCCTAGTTGCGACTAGTTCCAAATCCTGGACGATTCTTAGTAATCTGAGGCCCAAGAAACTAGCGAACGCTAGGAATACAAAGAATATCAAGCCTTGGACAATAGTGAAGCCTAATCTAGCTAGCAGATTAGACACAAAACCAAATATAACAATAAACATCAAAGCATAGGCAATCGTAAAGCCAATAGGATAGCTCTTGTCTTTGACCGCAGGGTATAAATCCACTTGGTTATGCTCACCATATAGCGTATCGTTTATATAAACTTGCATAGCCTTACTATTGGTGTCACCTGGTAATTTAAAACCAAGCCTTAATATAATTAAATAGACAACTGGCGTAAGTAGATTCACCGCCAATGGCAGTACCAATACCATACCGGTAGTTGCAATATCAAATGGGACCTCAATAGCTACACCGATGAGGGTTTTAGTTATTAATAGGAACACGATACTTTTTGCTAAACCTTTGTTCAATTTAGCTTTCGATGACCTATATTCCTCTTTGATTTGCGTAAAATAAGCATGCTCAAATTTGTCACTCTCGGGCAACAGTTCACTAACCCGATCGTTATTCTGAACCATGCTACGTAGGACCCTCAGCGGCGCACCGTATTTATTGATATAACGAGCTATCTTGTTAGTCATATCCGAAGAAAATATTTCATCAATATTTTTATGGAAATTGGCATAATCATTAATATTTTCGTCAGACATATTATATAGTTGCTGCATATCAGCCCGAACAACCGTTATGTCGGATTTAAATAACGAGCGATGGACCGCCATGTATATACTAGCTTCGAAATTCGCCTCGTCATTTGCATTAAATATGAATGATTTTTTATGTAATACAGTCTGATAGTGTCTGTACGCAAATTGAACGTACGCGCTCTGAATTTCATCTTCGAATAATATCTTTTCACTCTCGATAGATAATAGGTCGAGTGTCCAGCCCTGAGCGGTCTTTTCGATCACACCAGAAGCTTTTAACCTTCGATAATTACCGTAGTGCCGCTGTATAATTTCACCCAACCTATCAATTACCTCAATCGGTTGTGTGTTATTTTTTATATAACCGGACTGAGTTAGCTCGATGACCAATTCTTCGGCAATCGTCTTGTCGACTAGAGTAGTATTCTGTAAAAATAGATTACGCACAAAAAAACGACGAATTGCATTTTGCGCCAACAGGTGATCCTGGGCATATTCGGCTGCGTTACGAAGCTGCTCATACGCCGTCGAGACCATGCGCCCAACACCAGCAACATTGATCAACCTACCGGTAGGCTCATCGGCCTTTTTAGCCTTCTCTGCCTTGATCGCTGCCAGTCTAGCCCATAACTGATGACCGTTAGTATTTAATTGCTTATTTGTAGTCATATAAATTAGATTTCTAGCCTTTATCCACACATATTTTATTCATTAATCTGGATTCAATAATATCACCTTTGATGTTACGATGCTAAATTTAATACCCAGACAAAAACCGTAATCCTTATCTGGGCATTTGCGTCATAAATAATCTATAAGTTAGATATTTCAGGCGTAGATTGACCGTCGTCCGATGAAGTCGCTAACGCTGGCATCGATGGGATGTCCTCAATCGGAGCTGATGGCGTAAAAGTCGATTCGGCAGTTGGGTTGAACGCAGTGAATTGATTTTGGCTTTCAACTTGATTTGTCGTGCTAGGTGTCGTTGTCGCGACGTTAGTACTGGCAACTGATAATTCTATAGCCGCACCACCGACTTTGTTAAATTCAATCTGCAGTATAACCATACCAATAACGCTCAGTAACATTTCTAACATAAAAGCTACAGGAGCGGTAGTTTTGCCATCAGTAATTTGTTCGACACCCTCTGAATATTTCCATAGCCAGTAAATGTTAACGAATGGAATAACTATCAACCATGCTGTTGGAATTTTAGCTCCTAAACGATTCATTTCACCCTTGGTGATGACCTGCCAATATAAACTATAAAGACCAAAAGTAATAAACGGTAATATTAACACAGCTAATGGATTACGTGATTTCACAGGATTCTCCTATTTAATAACTTATTAAGCATAATCATATCTTAATCCACATAGCGGCACAATGGCCTATCAGTTAATAAGGCTGGCGAATGATAGTTTTTAATTTATCCGGAGCGGTTCTACGTGGATCGCTGAAATATATTTCGTGGTGATGTTTATTGTTAGAGTTTAGCGTTCCGCCCTGCTCTTTTATGTATGAATGAAGATTCTGAATCGTAGGGCCTTCATCGGCATATGGCCCGACATACATTACTTGGGCAGATCGGCCTTCGTCATAAGATGAAAAACGAATTTTACTTATGGATTTTGGATTCTTTTTTCCAGTAACTTGTTTGACGATTTTCTCGAAAATGTCTTTGCTAACGATATCCGGCTGCATAATCATAGCTGTCCATAGCCAATCATCTTTTTTATCTGCACTAAAACTATCCATATCTTTCATCCACCACAAACCTTCGAGCGGCATAACTCCAAAATCGACATCCAGCTCCTTTTTACAAAAGAATTTTATACCGTAGGCCACCGGATATAGCGCCTGTATCGCATCAATGTAATCTTGCGAGGTATTGGGATCACCATGACCATCGACCATAATATAATTCATCTTAGGCACAGTTATCGTAACCGGTTTATTTATTTTCGCTGCGTAAAATTCAATTAATTTCTTTTTATAATCAATTTTGTCCATAAGCTAGATTATATATTAAGTTATCACCCGCAACAGTCCAAATAATAAAGTCCTACCGTAGATAGGACTTTATTATTTGGAGGGCCAGATGGGACTTGAACCCATGACATTCTACTTAAGAGGCAGACGCTCTAACCAGCTGAGCTACTGGCCCATTTACAGAAACTGATTGTACACCATCACCTCTGTTGGCGCAACACTTCAATCAAACCTATTGCTAATTAAATCGTAGGCCCATTAACTTAAAAGTTCTTTATGCCCAAAGCCTCGTTAAACTTCATTCTATCAAATCCAGATATATTCACCACCTTACCATCATCACGTTCTACCGTACTGAATGGCACGCCCATTTGGCCGCTAAGCCTAACCATGTTTTGTGCGGCAATGGGATTCTCGTCAACATTATATGCCGTGTAATCAATTTTCTTTTCATCCAACCAACGCTTTAGCATGATGCAATATACACACGTTTTTGTACTATAAACTGTTATTTTCATATTTACTCCTTATCTTATTAATATATTGAACAAGTAACCTGTGAATATAATTCCTAGGCCTACTAATAATATGAAAACGATTTTCCTCCGCAATAGCTTTCAACATATCAATCATTGTTGATATGTTATCACAACTCAAAACTGTTAGTCAACTAAAAAAGACTCCCTAAGAAGTCTCTTTATTATGTCTATACTTGGTACACCCGGACGGATTCGAACCGCCGACCCTCTGTTCCGAAGACAGATGCTCTAATCCGCTGAGCTACGGGTGCATAAAGAACGTTCATACGTTCTACGACGATGACAATTAGAACAAACAATTTCGCATTTTTCTATCTCCTTTTTCAAAGCACCGATACGCCCAGTGGATGATAGAAAATTTACATTAAATTCTTTGTCGCATATATGATCAAAGTCCATTACATAGTACGGGTATTTTACTAGACAGTCAACACAAGGGGTGTTTTCTTTGATATCTTTAATAAAATTTTGGATAGATTTTCTGTATTTTTTATTTCTCTCCATATATAGACACTTATTAGCTATATAATGTCGCTTACTTGCTGCACGTTGATCTTCTATACTCTTATACGCCATAGCTGGATTGTAACATACGCAGCATGTTCTAATCTAGCTATTTGGTAATATAGGCTATAATATCAATATCATGAAAACCCTAACAAATATTTCACTCAAAGATCTTACTACTATGAAACTCGGTGGTAATGCTAGTTTTATCGCAGAAGTTTATACCAAGGACGATGTCGTTGAGGCCTGCAATAGCGCTTCGTCACAGAAACTACCTATATTCGTGTTAGGTGGTGGTAGCAATATTATTGCTAGGGACGAGGGATTTAATGGAATTATAGTCCATATTCATATCCCAGGCTTCGAAGTTATAGATGATGATGTAAATTACACAACTATAAAGATCGGCGCTGGTGAGAATTGGGATTCAGTCGTTGAACGCACCATAAATATGAAACTTAGCGGTATCGAAGCTATGTCAGCCATACCGGGCACAGCTGGTGCCACTCCAGTTCAAAATGTCGGTGCTTATGGCCAAGAAATCGCCGACACTATGCAATCATTGACCGCCTATGACACTAAGACAAAAACTTTTGTAGAATTAACAAACACCGACTGCGAATTCACATACAGATACAGTATTTTTCGAGGCGTTTCAACTGGACGATATATTATTACTGATATCACACTAAAATTATCAAAAAAACAGCCAGAACCACCATTTTACAGCGCACTGCAAAATTATCTAGACAAGCATAATATAACGGCATTCGATGTAAAAACAATCCGTGATGCCATAATCGAGATCAGGAAGAATAAACTCCCCGACCCCATCATCTTGCCTAATACTGGCTCATTTTTCAAGAATGCCGTAGTTGGAAAACAACAAATGGATGGGCTACGCGCAATTGACAACGACATACCAGTTTTTGAAATGAATGATGGAAGTTACAAAATACCTAGCGGTTGGCTAATCGAACACGCTGGATTAAAAGGCAAACTTATACACGGCATACGTATCTATGATAAAAACGCTCTAGTCCTAGTGAACGAATCGGCGAAATCGTATAACGATCTAGCAAAAGCTCGCGACGAGATAATCAAAACCGTCCACGATACTTTTCAAGTACAGATACAACAAGAGCCATTAGAAATATAGAAACTTGCGGTTTAACCCTTATACGCTTATGATTATAGGTATGAATCGTCGTGGGTTTACTATAGTGGAACTGCTTATCGTCATAGTGATTATGGGTATGCTGTTAACCTTGGGGGTTATAAACCTGCGTGGATCACAGATCGGCGCTCGAGATGCCGAACGTAAAGCCGACATAGAATCTATCGCAACACAGCTAGAAACTTACTATACTTCGGGTACCGACAGTTCCGCGGCTACTGGCGATTACCCACCAACAACCCTCACTGCCACATCTTTATCTATGAAACAGTTTCTACGCGACATAAAGGCCCAATCATTGATCGCACCTGGCATAACGGATCCAACCCAAACTTTTATATCAGCTAGCAACACCAATATTCCGTCACCAAATATTAATCAATATATTTATCAACCAATCCAGGGCGATGGAACCTTGTGCACTCAGGATTCCCAAGAATGCCGTAAATTTAATCTGTATTATACAACTGAGTCTGATAACACTATCCATACAACAACGAGTAAAAATCAATGAAAAAAAACTCATACCAATCAGGTTTTACTACAGTCGAATTACTAGTCACACTATTCATTGCCGCTATCTTTCTAGTTGCTGGCTATCAACTATATACAATAGTAGTCAAAGATAGTGGCGAAACGCGTGCCAAAGCTAACGCTAGTAACGTAGCTTACGATTACTTACAGCGTTACAAATCAACCGCCACCAACCCATGCGTAGTTCAAACCCCTTTATCAGACCAGCCCATAACCGTGCTCAATATATCGAATGCCACCGTGACCGTAGCAATAACCTGCCCATATAGTTCAACTAATTCTATATCTAAAGTCACCGCAACGGTTAAATATAATACACCTCAGCAGGTAGTCACCAATGCGACATACGTCACACTATAATTCAGGAATCGACACAAAAAGAGGTTTCACATTAGTTGAAATGCTGGTTGTAATGCCAATCATTATCCTCGCGATAGGCATTTTCATAAATGTAATTGTTTATATAACCGGTGGAGTATTAGTTAGCCGTGGCGCTAACGCCCTTGTTTACAATATCCAAGATGCCCTAAATCGCATCGAGGAAGACGTAAAATCTAGTAGTAATTATCTGGCAACCAATAGCGTATCATTAACATCACCTCAGGGATATAATAACGACGGCACTTCGAACTTTCATAACGTTAGTACGACAACTGGCACAATGTTGATCCTGAATACCTATGCGACAACCAGTAACCCAATCACTTCAACTAGAAATATTATATACAGCAATGGTCCCAACCCGTGTGGTAGTAATTTAGTTAACTTAAACCAACCCATAACTCTGAACATCGTATATTTTGTAAAAGATAATACCCTATGGCGGCGCGTGGTTGCACCCGCTAATTACGCTACGGCAGGTTGTAGCGTACCATGGCAGCGCCCCAGTTGTTACCCTGGCATATCTGGAGTATTTTGCAAAGCTCAGGATGTTCGCCTAGTTGATGGCGTGGGTTCGAGTGGTTTTAATATTAGTTATTATAGTAGTCCATCGTCAACTACAGCAGATTCTGTATCTAGCGATAATACTAAGTCCGACAGTGATCGTCAGACTACACTACAGGCTATTAGTACTATAGGAGTAACAATAACCGCCACTAATACTATTGCCGGACACGATGTGACTCAGACTGGCACAATCCGTGTCAGTGCATTAAATGAATAGAATAAATAGAGTCTAAAAGTAAATATCTATTTTAATATGATTGTGTTAACATAAACGTTATAGTATATTGTAATTATAATCAAAAAAATAGGGGGCAAATAAATGATCTCAAAAGATATTAAAGGCATAAAAAAGGATAGCGGTTTCACGATCGTTGAACTTTTGGTTGTTATTGTCGTTATCGGCATCTTGGCAGCTATCACGATAATCTCATACACAGGCGTAACGGCCCGTGCAAAGACCACTCAAGCACAGACTAACGCTCAGAGCGCACGAAACGTTGCTGATATATATAATGCAGATAACGGATCATATCCTCCAACTGCAGCTACATTTTCCGACGCTGGCTTAACGACTAAATTACCATCAAATATGTTTGTCGTACCAGGCATAGGTGGAACGGCTGGCGCATTCACTGGCGCTCCAGTTTCAGTTGCAACACTATGGGGTACAACAATCACTTCAGCTAACTTCCCAAGCACAGTTACCTGGACCTGTTCTCCAACATGTACTAGCCCAACCGGCGGTAGGATCACTTACTACGACTTCTCTACAGGCTTGCAATCGACTAACTACGTATACGTAGGTACAGCAAGTTCATCATCAGACTTCGCAGCTCCAGCTAGCTAGTCTTAAACCTTAGATAAAAAAATACCGCCAGCAATGGCGGTATTTTGATTTTATTCTTATTAGAACGCACGGCCTAAATATAACAACTCTCAGTAAAATACCCACTCGTTGAGTGGGTATTTTACTAACTAGTGCAACAACCTATTTATCGCTAGGTAGTGGAAATTGTCTGGCGATTGCAATAACCTGTTCTCTGAGTTTAGCTAATTCCTTAGGATTATCGCGATTATCGATGGCTAGTTTCATCCATTCGGCAATCTGCTCCATATCCTTGGTCTTAAAACCTCGGGTCGTTATAGCTGGGGTACCTAATCTGATACCACCAGGCCTAAATGGAGGTAAAGTGTCATCAGGCATAGCGTTGGCATTAACATTCAACCCAACCGCATCCAGAGTGGTTTGAGCCACCTTGCCATCAACTCCAAAACTCTTATAGATATCGACTAATATCAGGTGGTTACTAGTCCCACCCGTCACTAGCTGAAAACCGCGCTTTTTTAATTCGTCAGCCAAAGTGGAAGTGTTGTCCAGGATCTGCTGAGCATATTGCTTAAACTCGGGCTGCAAGGCTTCGTAAAAAGCAACCGCCTTGGCTGCAATTGAATGCATATGTGGACCACCTTGGGTGCCAGGAAAGACCGCTCGATCAATCAAAGTTGGGATATTCTCGAGTGTTTTTTCAGGAGCTTTTAATGGGTTACTGACGATGCCCTTCGACAAAATCATACCGCCACGTGGCCCGCGCAAAGTTTTATGTGTAGTCGTAGTTATGACATGAAACCCATAATCGAACGGGTTCTTGACCACTCCGGCAGCAATCAATCCAGCGATATGTGCCATATCAGCCATCAGCAGCGCTCCGACTTCATTGCCGATTGCAGCAAACTTGGCATAATCTAATTCTCTAGGATAAGCACTAAATCCAGCCAAAACAATTTTTGGTTTATGTTTTAGAGCTAAGGCGCGCAATTCGTCATAATCGATTTCACCAGTCGCGACGTCCTTCATTTTATAACGTATGAAGTTATATAAATGAGCACTGCGAGTTACCGGCGCTCCATGGGTCAAATGACCACCATGGCCCAAATCCATCGCCAGAACAGTGTCACCGGGTTCTAGCCATGCATGATAAACTGCTTCATTAGCTGGTGCTCCAGAATGTGGTTGGACATTAGCATGATCAGCTCCAAATAATTGCTTAGCACGATCGATTGCCAGTTGTTCTACCTGATCGGTGTAATCTTGGCCACCATAATAACGCTTTCCGGGGTATCCTTCGGAATATTTATTAGTAAAAACACTACCTAGCGCTGTCAAAACATCTCGACTGACATAATTTTCACTAGGTATCAATTCTAGACCGTCACGCTGCCTAGCTTCTTCGCTAGCAATTAGCACTGCTATTTTCTCATCCTTCATAGCTAATACCCCCTTAATAATTTGTATTAATTATACACCAGTCGAAGAACCAAACGCTTTATATAGTAAATTCAACATCTAAATAAGGTTATGTTATTTATTGACTTTATATCATGGATGATATAGGATCGAGAGATGACGAATGATGATTACAAAGTTAAAATCGGTACATTAATTCAAGAGAACAGACAATCACGTGGGCTAACTCAGGCCCAGCTAGCCGAAGCGCTTAGCACTAGCCAAAGTGCTATAAATCGTATTGAAAAAGGTGGACAAAATATCAGCCTTGAGATGCTGGCCCGTATTAGCGACGTTTTGTCAAGTGAACTTGTTAGTTTGAACCAATCAGGTAAAATCGACTTTCGTATTAATGGTGGCAAAAAACTATCCGGTGAAATCGAAGTAAAAACCAGCAAAAATGCTGCGGTTGGACTACTTTGTGCTAGCTTATTGAACCACGGCACAACAACCCTACGACGTGTCGCTAGGATCGAAGAGGTTAATCGAATTATCGAAGTCCTGCAGAGTATTGGCGTTAAAATTCGCTGGTTAAATGATAAAAACGATCTAGAAATTATCCCGCCAGCCAGATTAAAACTGAACGATATGAATATCGATTCAGCTAAACGCACACGAACGATCATCATGCTGCTTGGCCCTCTATTACACCAGTACCGAGAATTTAAATTACCGTTCGCTGGCGGGTGTAACCTGGGCGTTAGAACTGTCGAACCCCATCTAGCTGGTTTGGCACCGTTCGGTTTAAGTATCGAGACCAAATCAGAGTATTATAACGCTACTGTCACCAAAAAAACCGTCGACCATACCATATTACTAACTGAACGTAGCGATACCGCTACCGAAAATGTTCTAATGGCCGCTGCCCTTTACGACGGCACAATTACTATCCGTAATGCCAGTCCAAATTACATGGTTCAAGATTTGTGTTTTTATTTACAAAAATTAGGTGTCAAGATCGATGGTATTGGAACAACCACCCTAGTCATCCGTGGTGTTCGTAGTATTAATAAAAATGTCGAATATTATATTAGCGAAGACCCGATCGAGGCCATGAGCTTAATCGCAGCCGGTATAGTCACTAATTCTGAAATTACCGTCAAACGTGCGCCGATTGAATTCATCGAAATAGAATTATCCATCCTCAGTAGCATGGGTTTGCAATATAATATAAGCGACGAATATAAGGCTCGTAATAATGAAACGCGCCTAGTAGACATCACCGTGCTCCATTCAAAGCTAAATGCGCCCAAGGACAAATTACACAGTATGCCATTCCCGGGCGTAAATATGGACAACTTGCCCTTCCTAGGATTGATTGCCACTGTGGCTAATGGCCGAACCATGGTTCACGACTGGTCATACGAAAACCGAGCTATTTATTTCACCGAACTTAGTAAATTGAACGCTAATATCGAGCTAGTCGACCCACATCGTGTTTATATTACCGGACCAACCAAATGGAAACCGGCCGATATAGTAACACCTCCAGCCCTACGCCCATCTGTTGTTATAATGCTAGCGATGCTGGCCGCACCTGGTCATTCGATACTACGAAATGTTTATTCGATAAACCGTGGGTATGAAGATTTCGCTAATCGTCTAAATACTTTAGGCGCTGATATTGAAACATTCCGCGAGATCTAGGAGTAAGGGTTATAGCCTCTGGCATTAGGCTCGTTAAAACTACGTGGCGGTATAGTTATACCCTGCGTAGTATTACGAGGATTTTGGATTGGCTGTCTAGCTGGCACCCTTAAACGACTATCTATCGCTTCCGGGCTAACTGGCCTGGCGGCCAAAACACTACGAGTATTACCTATTACAGAACTGTGATAATCATTAATTAATTGTCGATTGCCGTTGATTTGTTGCCGTTGATTAAATGATACATTAGTATCTACGCCCAACCTATCGCCTCTGTTAATTCTGGCAATTCCGCTACTATGAAACGGCTTGCCTGTATTATCACTAACGATATATTTATTTAAATCCATAACTATAACTAGTATACCAGTTCTCACCCACTACTTCGTGGGTTCTATCCAACCGTACACCCCAAATATTAAAGATGGTATAAATACCATCTTTAATATTTGGGGCGAATGATGGGGATTGAACCCACTACCTTCGGAACCACAACCCGACGCTCTAACCAGATGAGCTACATCCGCCATATATAGGTGAACGTTAGTTATTGTAACAGATAAAGATCGATATGAAAATATGTTATAATGAGCTAGCACGCGGGCGTCGTATAATGGCTAATATGCCTGCCTTCCAAGCAAGCGATGCGAGTTCGATTCTCGCCGCCCGCACCAAAGTGTAAAAACCGTATCTTGATTGATATGGTTTTGTTTTTTATGTATTAAACGATAATTGACATATTAAGTATAAAGTGGTATTATTTAATTAGTTAGAGTTAGCGGTATCGCTACTGTAAATCAGTGAGCTATCACTAAAATCTAACTCGTAAATTAACAAGACGAGAGACAAATCACCCAAATCGTCAGAGCCCTATTCTATATCCAATCATTTACATAGCCATAGGTTATTGCAAAAGCGATAAATACAAACCTACGGCTCAAATGGAGGAATAACAATGAAAGTCTTTACTATTGAAAATGGAGTGATAAAAACAGGCGCGATCGCTAAAAACATCACCCTAATGGACCGATACGATGGCACCGAAACTACATTTCCGGCAATTATCATCGGCCAAGAAGGTATCGATTGTGAACAAAATTTCATACCCGTTACACTAAGCCAAAGGCAACGCACGGAAATGATAAAGTATGGTTATGCCACAATATTATACGCCGAACCATTCCTAGCATATGACTACGAATTGAGAATTAAACCGCAGAACAAAACCAACTCCAAAAAGGCACTGTGTGTGTTTACAAAAAACCATGGTCAACCTCAAGGTAGATTCGAGGGTTTATATCTGCCCCAAGGCGATCAAGATTACGTTGAGGCTGTTTATAGAACATTCCCAGGTACAACCCTTATAAAGGGTAAAGGTATCAGCGACAAACATTATCGTGATCTAAGGTATTCCAAAGGTGAACATTTATTTGATCACAAACCAGATATCGATCCAGGTATTACCATGGAAGTTTTATTACGCCGAGAAGAAGCTATTACAGTACTACACCGAGGCAACGAGTTTAGTGTTGAATGTTATTCAACGCCAGATAATCGTCGTAGAATAGCCGACCTACCCGAAACAGATTTACGAAGGTTTTTTAACCCGATAGTCGATTTCGCATTGGATGGTTTCGACCTCACCAGCACCCCGTATTAGCATATTCCATCTCGTCTATTAATCTACAAACCCCAGTTCCATTTTTTGGAGCTGGGGTTGTTTTAATTTTATATATTAACTTATTCGTCCGCTTCGGCGGCATCAGCCTCTTTTTTGGTTACATGAACTGTGCCGTGCGGGTGCTGTGGCGGTGCGTAAATTGAGTAGACTTTTAATGGCACATCGCCGGTACTTATCAGGTTATGCCACGTACCAGCCGGTACTACTACGGCGTAGTTAGGACCAGCCTGCCAAGTTTCTAATTTATCCTTGTCAGGGCCCATTGAGATCTTTGCCCGACCTTGTTCAATACGTAGAAATTGGTCATGAGTATCATGGACTTCTAGCCCAATGTCATGACCCGTGTCGATCGACATTAGAGTGATTTGCAAATTCTTGCCCGTCCACATAGTTGTCCTATAATTTTCATTCTCAATCGTAGCCGTTTCTATGTCAACTACTATCGGTGCTGGTCCATTATCAACTATCTTCATAAATCCCCCTTATGTCTAATATTATACTCTTTAATCATCAGACAAAGATACGACTAAATTTGCTATAATAGCCAGTATGCAATTAAGTTGCATTCGCCCCGGTAGCTCAGTGCCAAGCGAAGCGAATAAAAAATAAGCTTGCTCTATCCACTGAGATAAAATCTACCCAAGGTAAACGTACACGATAAGTATCCAATCACGCCCCGGTAGCTCAGTGGATAGAGCAGAGGACTTCTAAGCCTAAGGTCGTTGGTTCAATTCCAACCCGGGGTACCAAAATAAAATAAGCCAACTCTACGGATGGCTTATTTTATTTTGATATGATTTTATCAATTCAGCTTATCGCTGTTTTGCTAGTAGTTTTTTCTTGAGAAGGCGCTTACGATTTGCACCATGCCAATTCTTGTGCTTAGCCATTATTTACTCCAATCGTTTTATATTCCGTCCAATCATAACACATTACAGAGGTTAAGTATCTAAAATATTCAAAATTATTTAGCGCTTATGTTATAATCCGACTATGACAAACAAAATTACAACAACTAGTTTACGCAAATTTAATCTAACGATGGGTTTTTTGCATTTAGCACAGGGAGTAATAATATTAATCCTCAGCAAGGCGTTCACATTACCTATTAGCGGTAATTATCTAACTTTTAATGCCAGTTCGCAGAGTCTGGAGCCGACAACTAAACTCTTGTTTGATTTATCGTTACCGATGTTAATCGCAATATTTTTCTTTCTATGCGCGGCCGCTCATCTGATTATTGCTACTATTTATAACAAAAAATATAATCGCAATTTATCACTCGGCATCAACAAAGCCCGCTGGATTGAATATTCGATATCTGCCAGCATAATGATGGTAGCTATATCATTACTAGTTGGTATTTATGATCTAGCCAGCCTCGCCATGATATTCGTACTGACCGCTATCATGAATTTGATGGGATTGGTTATGGAAGTCCACAATCAAACAACCAAGAAAACTAGTTGGTTAAGTTTTTGGATCGGCAGTTTATCTGGTCTAATTCCATGGCTAGTAATCGCCTTTTATATGTGGCTAGGTGCCGCAAATGGTAGCGCCGCCCCAACTTTCGTTTATTGGATATTCGTATCGATCTTTGTATTCTTTAACTGTTTCGCAATCAATATGGTCTTGCAGTACAAAAAAATCGGACCATGGAAAGATTATATATACGGCGAACGAGCCTACATTATTCTAAGTCTAGTCGCCAAATCACTACTTGCTTGGCAGGTATTTGCAGGTACACTTAGACCCTAACTATTTACCATCGACCATTCGTTGAGCAGTATTTTTCGAGTCAATCAATTGCTTTACTTGATCTAGCGATATCTTAATTGTATCGCCAGGGTTAACGGCGCCCGATAGCATCTGTTTAGCAACGGTGTTTTCGACCGCTCGTTGAATAACTCGGCGCATCGGTCTAGCCCCCAGACGAGGGTCGTAACCAGCACTAACCAGATATTTTTTAGCTTCGATGTCGACATCAATACTAATTTTTTGTAACGACATGGTTTTATTAACATCCGCTAGCATCAGATCAACCACTTGTAACAATTCATTCTCATTCAGTGGTTTAAACATTACGATTTCATCAAAACGATTTAAAAATTCGGGGCGAAATTGATTGCTACTGATTAGCTCGTCGACAAATTTATCCTCAAACTGCTCAACGTCATAGCCTCGATCAATATATTCACGAATTATATCGGCACCAGCATTACTAGTAGCGATAATGATCGCATCGCGAAAACTCACCTCGCGGTTTTTAATATCTCGCATAATCCCCTCGTCCAGCATTTGTAGTAATGTCGATATAACATCGGGATGAGCTTTTTCAATTTCATCTAGCAATATTACGCTAAACGGTTGCTTCATAACACTAGCCGTAAGGCTATTTGGATTATCGGCACCGTCAGCAATCAAACGTTGCATATCGCCGCTATTGGCGTACTCATTCATATCTAGGCGTATGATTTGATTCTCACCTCCAAAATATATATCAGCTAAGGCTTTGGATAATTCCGTTTTGCCAACACCAGTCGGGCCTAGAAATAGGAATGTGCCGATGGGTCGATTCTGGTTACGCACACCAGATCTAGCCCGCCTGAGGGCATCACTAACGACACTAACGGCTCGTTTTTGGTTAATCATACGCTCATGGATTAAGTCTTCTAGATTTAGCAGTTTCTCGCGCTCCACACTATCTGTCGCTACGCTAATTTTTACGCCCACGGTTTTTTCAACTGCCTGACGAACCGATTCGGCCGTAACTAAACCATCAGTTGCGTATTGCGCAGCTGATTCTAATAATTTCAGAGCTTGCCCTGGCATAACTAAATCATGCACATATCGACCGCCTAATCGGTAAGCTTCGACTAGCGACTGATACATATAGGTCACGCGGTTTTGGAACTCCAGCATAATCGACTGATATTGCATAATCCCGATCGTTTCTTCGCGACTAGGTTCTGGTATCATAATTTTATTTAATAAATTAGCTATTTCTGGATTACGGCGGCTAATTTGCAAGAACTTTTGCTCATCCATTGTTAAAATCATACGTAGATTCCCGGCACCTAAAATCGGTGCAAGGATATTAGTTATATCAACCGAACCTATGCCACTCTCAAAGAATAACTGCGCATTATCTAAACAGATGATTATATTTTTGGCGCTATACGCTTCGTTCAAGACTCGTGACACCAACTGTTCAATCTCACCACGATTAGGTGCTGCTGCAATTAACGCCGCCGAATCTAGAATAAAGATTTGACGAAACCTAAGGTTGTCTGGTATATCGCCCGCCGCATCCAACAGTCTGCCAGCAAAAGCATGAACGATTTCGGTTTTACCCACACCCGGACCACCAACCAAAAGCGCATTTTGGCGGCCATTTTTACTAAATATATTAAGTAGTTGATCAATTAATTCAGTATGCGTAGTGCGTTTCGCGAGCGATGAATCACCAACCTCAACCTGTTGGCTAATATTAATCGCAAAACGATCCAATATTGGAGTCCAACCAAATGACCAATCCCTAGCCAAACCACCAGTTCGTTTAGGGGTTTTATGTTGGTCGATCACACTTCGCAAGTAGTCATACCACTGCACCCCACAGATCAAATCATCTAAATCTAATTGTAAATGGCTAAGTAGTGTTTTGTAGTTATTATTACAACGTATAAGTGCGACTGCCAATATAGCAGCCGAGATATTTTTGCTGCCAATTTGGCTGCGTAGGACTAGAGCTTCTTGCCATACGGACTGAATATCAAAACTATTACCTGACGTTAACTCTCGCAAAAACCCAGGACCAATCCCAAATCTAATCGCCATAAACTGCCCACCTGGCAACTGACTGATAATTGCGGCTAGTTCACCAGGTGTTGGTTGTTTGGATAATTTACCTAAAACCGAACCAGACAAGATACCGTCAATTGAGCTAGTGTCTTTAGTGATCGCCAAATGGCATAGTTCACACCTATACCACTCAATAATCATAGCTGGTATTACTGAAAATCCTATTAGCACCCAGCCTAACGAAACTCCAAAGACGACAACAGCAACACCAAGAACTAATAATAGAAATGTTAAAAACGACAAAAATATCAACTGTAATTGGCCAAACCAAGCACCAATTCGAGCCTTTTGGCTACGGCTGCTATTGTAGTTAAACTTTAGATCATCCATTGCGGTACCCAGCCAATTATCATCATAATCAGACCGACAACTGGCAAAAACGGCATAATTATCCAAGATAACAACAGAATAATTCCGAACAGTGCTTGTGCTAGTATCGCAAACAAACCAGCCACGATCATAAATAGCCGCACGAACATACCTATAAAACGCGATATCAGCCTATCGAAAAAAGCATGTATTTGATCGCCTATGGGGCCAGACACGCTACCGGCCGAGATTTGTCTGAATGGCGCAAATAATGTCGATAGTAATAGTTTTATCGAGAAAAAATCGACACAGCTAACTAGCCTTTCTTTTATTATTCGCAATCGGCTAGTAAAACCGTCACCATACCACCAAGACAAGATGCCCACTAAAAACATATCACTATTATAACCGCTTCGGTTATAATAGACCATATGTCAAAACCACTCGTCACAATCCTGGGTAAAATGGTCAGGAATGTCGCCAAATTACGCGGCGGCGGATCGGCACTGCCAGGTCTAGTAGTAGAACGTATTGATCATGATTTTATAAAAAACACATTATCAACCCTACCACTAGGGATAGTAGTTATTAGCGGCACAAACGGCAAGACCACCACAACTAAAATGGTTGTCGAGTTACTGGAGAGCCAAGGATTAAGGGTTTTTACTAACCGTACTGGTAGTAATTTCACCAGAGGCGTTGCAGCTGCCCTGCTGGGCGACATCGACATCAAAGGTCATTTGCATGCCGACATCGCCGTACTCGAGCTGGACGAAGCCCACGCGGTACATTTCGTAGATAAAATACCACCTAGATTTAGTTTAATATTAAATGTTATGCGCGATCAGCTGGATCGTTTTGGCGAGATCGATTACACCACTAACCTACTACGACATATTGCGATATCCACAACCAACACGGTCGTCTTAAATCGCGAAGACCCTAGAATTGCCGATATTAGTAAATCGTTAGAAAAACAAAAAGTTAAATTCTTTGGATTAGAGAAAAAGCTCTCATCCGTATTCCCTAGCGACGATAATCTGCATAATCACTCATCAGACCAGCACGCAACTATCGATGCCGATGTAATTTTATCGGAGTTCACCGATAATTCCGCTACATTCATAATTGATAATCAAAAAATAAACACTAACCTAAAGTTAAGTGGTGTTTATAATATTTTCAACGCCGCAGCAGCATTAACGCTCGTCAGGGCAATAATCGGTGAAAAAACCAACCAATCTAAACTTATAAAAGCCTTATCGCAAACCAAACCAGCTTTTGGTCGAGGCGAAAAACTAATCGTAGACGGACACCCACTAGAACTAGTCCTCGTCAAAAATCCATCTGGTTTTCAACTTGGTCTGAAATCGTTCGATCCAATAAAATACGCGACAATGATAGCCATTAATGACAATTACGCTGATGGGCGCGATATGTCATGGTTATGGGATGTAGATTTTACTAGCCTTATGGCGAACGGTGTCGAGCAGGTATCTGGTAGTCGAGCATACGATATATCCCTGCGATTAAAGTATGATAACGTGCCAGTAACTAGTACCGATTTAGATCTAAAGAAAGCTCTAAAACATTTCATATCAAATAATCCAGACAAACCAAAACGAATTTATTGTACTTATACCGCAATGCTAACCCTGCGCCGATCATTATCTAAAATCACAGATGTCGAGGTTATAAAATGAGCGATAAAACTATCACGATTTTACATTTATATTCGAATGATATGAACATTTATGGCGATCGTGGCAACGTGCTGTGTTTAAAGTGTCGTCTAGAATGGTGCGGCTATACTCCAGAAGTTATCGAATACAATCAGGGCGATCAATTCCCATCTGATGTTGATATTATTGTCGGTGGTGGTGGCCAAGATAGCGGACAGGATAAAATCAAATCTGACCTACAGAAAATCGGCCCAAAACTACGCGAGTTAGCCGACAACAACGTACCGATGCTGATGATTTGCGGACTTTATCAATTATTCGGCAAGTTTTTTAAAACTGCTGACGGCGAAATTATTAAGGGAATAGGTTTATTGGATATCGAAACTTACGGCAAGTCCGAACGCTTAATTGGTAACATTATCACGCACAGTGAACAATTCGGCGATATTGTAGGCTACGAAAACCATAGCGGCCAGACGTTCCTAGGTAACGGCGTGCAGACATTAGGGCGTGTTCGATTAGGTGCTGGCAATAATGCAGTAGATGTTAGTGAAGGCGCTAGATACAAAAACGTTATCGGCAGCTATTTACATGGTTCGTTGTTACCTAAAAATCCAGATATTGCAGATTTCTTAATTGAACAAGCCGTTAAAAATAGGTATAACGAAGTTGTGTCTAACAATATTGATGATGGCCTTACCAGGCTGGCACGTAAAGTTGCCCTGAAACTACCTAGATAATTTACGCTATGATACGCGGCAAAAGTGCAGAAATGCGAGTTGTTATTTCGTAATTTATCGTATCTAATTTAAAAGCTAATTCTTCGGCCGTTATAGATTCGCCACCCTGCCAACCCAACAGAACCACTTCATCCTCGACTGCAACTTGGTCTAATTTCGACACATCAACAACGAACATATTCATAGCAACCCTACCTAGAACCTTACATCTCACACCACGAATTAACACTTCACCGCAATTCGATAAACCCCGATCATAACCGTCACTATAACCCTGAGGTATCACGGCAATTTTAGTTGGTTTATCGGTTACATAAGTCAGGCCATAACCAATCGTGTGATTAGCTGGTAGAACTTTTACTTGAGCAATGTGCGTTATCCATCGCATCACTGGTTCTAACTTCAACTCATTTAGATAATTATTTTTTAGATTTTCCGACGGCCACAAACCATAAAGGCCAATCCCCAACCTAACGATATTATTTTCATTAAGGTTTTTGTCATAAACTAAAATACCGGATGTTGCAGATATGTGAGTTTTTAAGTTATCAAAGCCAGCATTTTTGAATAATTCTACGGCACTCTTGAATTCCATGATTTGAGCCTGGGTATGGCTAGGATTATCAGTGTCTTCGATATTAGCAAAATGAGAATAAATACCATCAAAGCCAATATTTTCACATTTTTTGCATTCACCTATGAAATTAGGAATATCAGTTATTAATAGACCCTGCCGACCCAAGCAGGCATCGATCTTGATATGCACCTTGGCTTTTATATTTAATTCGCCAGCGATCTGGTCGATTAATCTCAACCTTTCATTGTCATATATTGCAACAATAGCGTTCGATTCAATAGCCTCTTTGACCTCAGACCTGGCAATATATCCCAAAACTAATATCGGTTTTGACACGATATTCTTCAAAGAGCGCAGTTCACATAAATCATCTACCTGAAAATAGTCAACGTAATCATCGATGATAGCCGCCACTTCATTTTGCCCGTGACCATAGGCATTCCCTTTTACTACGGCAGCCAATTCAGTGTTCGGGCTAATATAAGATCTGATATTTTCGATATTACTCAATAATCTAGACTTAGAAATCTCGACGTATGATAGAGGATTATAATTAGTTTGCAACATACTGTCTCCGATCTGGATTTTCCTGTGACGAAGTATTAATTATCAGCTGTCTGATATTGAATTGCTTTATAGGCAGGTTTGCCACTGATAGAATCATTAACCAACACCTCTTGTAGCGGTTCCCAATTCGAATATGGTGATTCTAATGTGCCAGCGCTAGAATAACCAACATACCAGACAATCGAATTTTGTTTAGTAAAGGATGATATACTCTTAATTTTGTATTGATCGTTATATTTCAACATATCCAACGAGCCAAACTTATATTCTGACGGCTCGATGAAATAAACTGGATGATTACTAGTTGAATAAAATACCGCTTCGTAAAACAACCATGGTGTGGCGGCGATTATCGGCTGTTTATTACCAGCCTTTTTAGTAACAGCTTCGATGATTTGTCTAGTGTTATTCGAGCTATGCGTGTTTTTGTTGTAGTTACCTAACTGCCAAACACTCGCGACACCAATTAGCATCAACCCGGCTATAAATACTGTCACGACAACACGCCATTTAGGTTTTATAAATTTATAACCTAACGCCAGAGTAACGCCTATAAACAAAGCTATACCTACCGTCGAAGTTATTAGATAACGATCAATAAACGATGAACGCAGCGGTGGCATCGATAGCGCAAATAATAATAGCATAGGAATAAATGCCAAGGTCATAATTAGACGGTACGACTGACGTTCAGCTTGATTTTGTGATCTGTATACACGAAAGGCTAACATACCAAGCGCTAAAACAACAATTAAAAAAGCCGCAGCCAGCCAGCCATTAACATCAACGACGTCTTTGTAATAAATTACATTAGTCATGAAATTTATCATCGTGTCTGGTGTTACTGGTGGTATCCAAAATCCAAAAGCTTGCACTACCGACAATTGATAAATACAAAATGGCAACCAAGGAATAAACACGATAATCGCTACAATATGAGTCATAATCCATTGTTTAGAAAAGAAAGTTTTGACAAACTTACCTTTACTGGTAGTACGACGAACATTATCGGCTCGCCATATCCAATGAGCGATCCAGACTATTGCCGAGAAATAATGAGTCCACATACCTAAGCCCACTAATATGCCGTAGATTATCCATGGCAAGCGTTTTTTAGTATTAATCGCAAATGTTAGTACGTAAGTGGCCGCTAACGCTATGGTGGTTACTAATGTGTACATTCTAGCCTCTTGGCCATAGCGTATGAACATTGGTGAAATCATCATAAACACCAGGCTAATTCTGGCTGCTTTTTTGCCAAACAATCGGTTGGTCAGTAAATAGCCAAGCACAATCGATACCCCGCCAAATAAAACACTCATTGAACGAAGCGCTAATTCAGTATTGCCAAACAACATACTCCATAGTTTTAGCAGCCAATAATAAAGTGGCGGATGAACATCAGTCGCAGTATAACGCGCAATATCAATAAAATTGAAATGGATTATATAAGCGCCGAAGGCTTCGTCAAACCAAATTGATGATTTAGTTATCGTCCAAAGAGTCACAATAAAAAACACAAAAATAGCCGCTGCGACTAAAATCCAATCGGCAATCTGCACGCCCAGAAAAGTATGTTTAGACTTGAATAGTTTTTTCAACATAGTTAATTACCTCTATATTAACCCGCCTTAACCTGATCGACAAGTGACATTTTAGCCATCACCACTAGAAATCGTGTTAAAAATACGCTATAATCTGCCAGGTAACACCATCGGGGTGTGGCGCAGTTGATAGCGCGCGCGGTTTGGGACCGTGAGGTCGAAGGTTTGAGTCCTTTCACCCCGACCAAATAAAAAATCCGGCATTCATGTCAGGTTTTTTATTTGGTAGAGCTGACAAGCCTGAATCTTCGACTTTTTTGCAAAGCAAAAAAAGTCGAAGGTGAGAACTGCCCGACGGCAGTTCGCAAGGCCGGAAGCCGGATGACGAACGTCACCGACTGAGGCGGGGTCGCGAAAAATTCAGAATGAATTTTATCGTGACTGAGTCCTTTAGCGTTATATAAGAACTATCGTAATAATATGCTACTTCGCTAAACCCCTAGAAGCCACCCTATTTATCAAATATTTAAGCGGCATAATACCGAATATCGACAAAGCGCCTACCAACACTCCTATTGATGCTTCGTTAAAAGTTAATGGCTCGAAATGGAATAGCTCTCGCAAAAACACCACATTGAACACCAAGACTAGCGATATGGATGTTACTAATAGAACTATTATCATGGCTTTATTCTCACGATGAATAATATTTGCTATAGCCTGTTTACCGGAGATACCTAATATCAGGAAGATATTAGCAATGACTAGTATTAGAAACGTCATACCGCGAGCTTTATCTGGGCTCCAGCCTATATCTAATAATACCCTAAAAGCAACTACGACGATTATCGCTACTAATAAGCCCTGCAGAATACTACTTACGACCATCCTTTTGCTAAAGATTGGCTCAGATAGTTTACGCGGTGGACGGCTCATGATGTTATGACTTTCTTTTTCATTCTCGAAAATAATCGTGCAACTTGGGTCAATCACAAATTCTAAAAACACAATATGGGCTGGTATCAAAACTATTGGCCATTTAAATAGCACGGGCAAAAGCGACAATAGGGCAATAGGAATATGGACTGAAATAATATATGACATGGCCTTGCGCAAATTATCATAAATCTTGCGCCCTAGACGAACACCATGAACGATTGAAGTAAAATTATCGTCCAGCAGCACTATACTGGCCGCTTCTCGAGCAACATCCGTACCCCTGCCACCCATCGCAATACCGACGTGCGCCGACTTTAATGCGGGTGCATCGTTAACCCCATCACCCGTCATAGCCACTACTTCACCGGACTCTTTTAGGGCATTTACTATCAATAATTTATGGGATGGATTAACACGACTAAACACCGACACGGACTTAATGGTGTTGGCCCTATCCGATTTAGACATCTGCTCAAACTCTAATCCAGTGATGGCTCCACGATTCGCTATACCAGCCTGTTTAGCTATATTAATAGCCATTTCTAAATAATCGCCAGTTATCATAATCACCCTGATGCCAGCTTCTTCACATATTTTTACCGCCGCAGGTACTTCTTTGCGAACTGGATCAGCTAAACCAACTAAACCTAAAAACTCGAAATCAAAATCATGACGATCGTCTGGCAATTCCCCTTTGCCGATCGATCCACGGGCTATCGCGAGCACCCTCAACCCACGTTCGGCCAAACCCTTAACTTCGCGTTCGAGTTTGATGCGTTGAGATTTATGAATATGACAGAGTTCAAAGACGGTCTCTGGCGCCCCTTTTAAGGCGACTTCCTCGGGTTTATCGTTATATCCCCAGACCTGTGCAACCGACAGGCAGCCGTCTTCTACGGGGTATTCTCTGACGATCTCCTGGTTGTTATATACTTTGTCGATATTTCCAAAAACTTGCTTGCCAGCCAGTATAAAAGCTTCTTCCATCGGATCGTAAGGGTTCTTTTGTGAAGCCAAAACTCCATATTCTATTATTTCCGCTACATCAACAAAACTATCATTATAAATAGACCCCTTGGCGTTAATTACACTCTCTATACGCATTTGGTTTTCAGTTAGAGTACCAGTTTTGTCGACACATAAAACCGTCGTGCTTCCTAAAGTCTCGATAGTATGAGCTTTACGAGTTAAAACATTACTTTTAGCTAGTCTCCAAGCGCCCAAAGTTAAAAATATCATTAGAACAACTGGGAATTCCTCTGGCAGAATAGCAATCGCTAGTGTTAAGCCAGCCAAAAGCCCTCGAATTAGGTCTCCCCGACCGATCCAATACACCAAAGTCAACAGTAGCGATGCACCAATCGCCAAAATAGCCACAAAACCAACAACTCAATTAACTTCCTTTTGCAACAATGTTTTTTCTACGCCAATTGATTTTAGTGAAGTACCTATTTTGCCAATTTCAGTCTTAACGCTAATACTAGTTACCTCGGCAATACCGTGACCTTTGACGATTAGCGTGCCTGAAAACAATAAATTGTCATTTGGGCTAGTTACGTTTCGCACTCGCTTTTCAACCAGTTCAGATTCGCCAGTTAATAATGATTCATCAACCCTAAAATTATCCGCTGAAATTAGTCTAGCATCAGCTGGCACACGGCTACCTTCGCTAAGTAGCTAAGTATTATGATATCGCCAACTACAATTTCGCGACCATTAATGGTTACTCGCTTGCCATCCCTTATGACATCAGATATAGGGCTAGATAGATTTTTCAGGGCCTGCAGTGTTTTCTCGGTTTTCAATTCCTGGTAAAGTCCGATCGAAATAATACCGATAAATGATATAAGCAGCAAAAAAGCCTCATTTTTATCACCTAAAACGAAATAAATACTGACGGTTGCCATCAGCAAAAATATCATTGGCTCGGTTAATAGCCCAAAGACTATCTTTAGAACGTTCTTTTTGGATTGGTTAGGGAGTTCATTATAGCCAAACCTTTTTTGTTTAGCTTTAACCTCTCTCGACGAAAGTCCCTCTAGTTGCCCACTGCTCATGCTAGCTATTCTACCACTAAAACCTAATTGTTTTAGCCTTGGTCTCCCCACGATAAATTTCCGCGGCATGTTCCGGTAAAATAGAATTTATGATTACGCCAGTACCTAGCTCTAGACCGGCCCAAACATTTGGACGTGGCGCTAGTTTTATATGCATATGATAGTCTTCGCGATTAATAGCATTTTCGACAAAGTAATTATACGACACACCAATCTCATCCAATTTTCCTAAGACAATCTTCATGGCAATCGCAAACGATTCTTTTTCGCTACGAGTAAGTTCGGATATCAATCGAATATGGCGCTTAGGAATGAACCAGGCTCCGTATGGCGAGTTGCTAGCATAAGGTGCCAATACAAATAGATTTTCATCTTCCCATATAACCCTAGGCTTGTCGGTTTCTAATTTTATAATGTCACAATATGGGCAGATGGCGTGTTCGAGGTAATATTTATTATAAGCCATAGCTTCAGCTTCGACTTTAGGCGGTAATATGGGCAAAGCAATAACCTGGGAGTGTGTATGTGCTATCGAGGCACCTGCTTTACCACCTTCGTTTTTAAACACGATGACATGTTTGATCCCGTCCATGTTTTTTAGATTCGTAAATCTATCAATATAGGCGTTAAAAACTCGGACGATATGGTCAACTGAAAAATCATTTATATCCATGCCGTGTTTTCGCGTTTCAACGATCACTTCGGCCTGGCCGTAGGCACTGTCGTTGTCTGGTGTTAATGCTGCAAATTTGTTAACTATCGAAATCACTTCCCAATCATCGCCATAACCATCATCCTGATAGGTTATAGTCTCGCCATGAAAACTATGCGGACAAAAGTGACAGTTTTCAGTAGTCTCAACAACCGCAGGATTTTCGATAGTCTGCGGCCTCTCGGAACGACTAGGGGCAAAAATAATATACTCGTCCTTGAAATAGTCTTTGCGAATTTCGGATTTAGTCATTGATATCTATCATAAAGCATAAGTTTTAATATTAAAAGCAGTATGGCGTAACATATAAAATAGTCATTTACTGAAAATTACAGTAAATGACTATCTAGTTTTACGAGTATTATCTAGGTTACTTAGCGAATTCGACAGCACGTGTCTCGCGGATAACATTTACCTTGATAGTACCTGGATACTGCATAGTACTCTCGATCTTTACGGCGATATCACGGGCCAGTTTAATCGCGCTCAAATCATCAATATCCTTTGGACTGACAATCACACGGACTTCACGACCAGCACTAATGGCATAGGCCTTGTCGATACCTTTAAAACCAAGGGCGATATTTTCTAAATCACGCATACGCTCTACGAAGTTTTCGGCGCTGATGTTACGAGCACCTGGACGAGCTGTCGATAGCCCATCACATACACGAACGATCAATGCCTCTGGTGTTGTAGCTTCTACATCATCATGATGAGCCTCGATAGCGTGGGCAATATCCTCAGATACACCGTATTTACGAGCTAATTCAGCGGCGATATGATGATGCTTACCTTCCATCTTGTGAGTAACGGCTTTGCCAGTATCGTGTAGTAATGTGGCAATTTTAGTAACGCGTACATCTGCCCCAATCTCCTCGGCAATTAGTCCAGCCATGTGTGCCATTTCGACACTATGCATTAATACATTTTGACCATAGCTAGTACGGAATTTAAGTTCGCCTAGTAGACGTAACATTTCCTTTGGGATACCAACAACACCGACTTCACGGGCGGCATCTTCGCCGGCACGATTTATCTCTTTGTTGATTTCTTGTTCGGCCTTGGCAACAACCTCTTCGATTCGTCCTGGATGGATACGACCATCCTTCATCAACATTTCCAAACTCATACGAGCAACTTGACGACGAACGGGATCAAATGAGCTGAGCACGATCATACCAGGCGTATCATCAACTAGAATGTCAACACCGGTGGCGCGCTGCAATGACTGGATATTACGACCTTCTTTGCCGATAATACGCCCCTTCATCTCGTCATCTGGTAATTTAATAGCTGTGACGGTACGTTCAGCCGTAACCTCAGATGACATTCGTTCCATAGCCGTAACTAATATAGTCTGGGCTATTTCTTCGGCATCTTCTTTGGCATCATTCTGCAGCTTATTGATTAGACCTACCATGTCTTGTTTGATATCACGCTCAGTCATCTGCATTAATTTTTCAGCAGCATCAGACTTAGTAAGTTTAGCGACCTTTTCTAATTTCTCTTGTTGTTTAACGCGAATCTCACGAATCTCGTCTTTGAGATCTTCGACATTTCGCTCTTCGGCGCGTAGTTTCTCGGAACGTTTATCTAGTTCGTCAATCTTGCGATCGAGCGTAGTTTCACGTTCAGCCAATCTATCATCGGTTTTCTTCCATTCGTGACGTCGTTCGTTTTCGAGTTTTATAACTTCGTCTTTGGCTTTTAATATAATGTCGGTGGCTTTGGTTTTAGCCGCGGCTAGCTCCTTTTCGGACTTTATTTTACCGCTGTTTTGACGGCGTTTTTCGTACACGAAAGTGCCGGATACTCCAGCAAATGCCCCAATAATTACGGCAATAATTCCCTCTATCATAGTGGTTCCTTTCCTCGCCGGGCTTTTATCTATATGTTATTACTAGTTTAAAAAGCTTGTATAAAAATTCAATCGGCCTTTGGCGTCGGTTTCAAAAAATATTCAGAGTCCTAATGGACTATATATTATAATAGCCTTTATTAGACCATAGGCGCAAGTTATTTTTTAGGTATTGTAATATTTGCTTCACTGCCATAAAACGGCAAAACGATTTTTTCATCTGCACCAGTGTGTAATTTAGCAATAATATCGTCCTGCCAATTTTCACCACGCCCACCCACAATCGGGATGTTCTGAGCATAAGCAATAGTATTCATGACAGCTATTCCGATTCTTAGACCCGTAAAACTACCAGGGCCTTCAAATACACCGAGTGCCATAACGTCTGTCCATTTTTTACCATTATCCTTGAGTTTCTCATCTAGATAACCTAGTAGGCCCTTAGCTAAATCTCGATCGGCCTGCCATTCATTGTGCCAATATAATCCACCATCAATGAAAGTTAATCTACAAATTGCCGTACTAGTGTCTAATAGTAAAATCATAAATTTAGTCCGTCTGCTATCTTGCGGCTATTACCACCATCCGAGGTAACGACAATTTGCCTCGAGGTTTCGGTCGGCGATATTATATGAATCGACAAACGATCAGTTGGCAATACCCCATTAACTATCTCACCCCATTCGATGATCGTAATTGTCTTGGGATCGCTAATCGTTTCCTGCAATTCATTTGTCATGATCCCAGCATTATTTAATCGGTAGAAATCATAATGAGATAGAATTAGACCGTCTCGGCCTCTATAGACACGGTTGATCGTAAAACTTGGACTCTGAACATATTCATCAATTCCTAAACCAATCGCAATACCTTTGACTAATGTTGTTTTTCCTACACCAACATCACCCACTAATTCGATAATTTCACTGCCGCGCAGCAAAGAACCGATCAATCGGCCAAAATCTTTCATCTCGTTTTCGCTGTTTATCTCTTTGAGCATTGTTATCTATTATAACACCTAGCGTTTTTTTATCTCGTCGACTACAATAGAGCACAAGCAGTATGCGCGTTTCAGATGTTACAATGGAAAATTTGCTCGTACATAGTGGCGTAGTCACTAAAGAGCAGGCCGGCGCCCTAAGAACAGAGGCGGCTAGTTCAAAGCGGTCACTCCAAGCCTTAGCCTTTCAGAATGAACTCATCACTGACAAAACTCTGGCCAAGGCATTCTCGGAATACGCTCAAATACCATATATTGAGTTAAACCCCCGCACTATACCTCAGAATATAATTAAAAAGATACCCGAACGGATAGCCCGACAATATAATGCCGTGTTATTCAAGATCGACAAAGATGGCACCAACCACTTGGCCATGGATGACCCTGATGACGTTCAGGCTGTTAATTTTATTGAGAAACAAATTGGAACTAATACCAAGGTGTACATTGCACCACGCGATAATATAATCACTAGCCTAGAGGTCTACCGCGGAGATGTTAACCAAGAATTAAATGAAGTTATTAATATTCAACGTGCCGACAAAACAGATGACGACGATAGCGACGGTAACGAAATCTATGACGATACCATATCAGAACAAGAAATATCCGAAGACTCACCAATAGCTCAGACAATAAATCTACTACTAGAATCTGCTATTCGATCCCATGCTAGCGATATCCATATCGAACCACGCGAGGGTTATGTCCAAATACGCTATCGAATAGACGGCATGTTAAAGGAAGTAAACCGCCTACCTCGTAATGTCTTGATGGCACTAGTTAGCCGCGTTAAAATCCTCAGTAACCTCAAAATTGATGAACGCCGCGTGCCACAAGACGGACGTTTTAAAATTAAAGTTGGCGGCAAACAATATGCTTTGCGCGTAAGCACGCTGCCGGTTACTGACGGTGAAAAGATCGTCATGCGTATTCTGGATGAATCTAATCAAGCCGTTTCGCTAGAATCATTAGGTTATTGGGGACAACCCCTAGCAACTATTAATGCGGCTATGACCGAGGCTAACGGGATGATTCTAGTGACTGGACCAACCGGTAGCGGTAAATCGACCAGTTTATTTAGTATCCTGACTATTTTAAATACTCCAGGCGTTAATATTTCTACCGTCGAAGACCCAGTTGAATATAAAATACCAGGTGTTAACCAAACTCAAACTAATCCAAAAGCTGGCTTAACCTTTGCGAATGGGCTCAGAGCACTACTTCGCCAAGACCCAAACATTATCATGGTCGGCGAGATCCGCGATGGTGAAACCGCTGACCTAGGCGTGCAGGCCGCATTAACAGGGCATCTAGTGCTTAGCACTCTACATACTAATGATGCCTCAACTTGCCTACCGCGGCTACTAGATATGGGTATTGAACCATTCTTAATTGCTAGTACTATCAGAGTCGTAGTTGGACAGCGCTTGGTTCGCAAATTACACCATGAAACCAGGCAGAGTTATCAACCAACCGAGGCCGAGAAACAAATGGTTATGAGTATGATCGGCCTCAAGCCAGATCAAGATTTTAGTTTCATACACGAACTCGAAAAAAAGGCCGCAGCCGAAGGTATCGGTGCCGACACTCCACTTAGTACCGACGAACACGGTATTAATGTTCTATGGCGCAATAATCCCGACGATAACGAAGACAGCGCACTAAGCGGCTACAGAGGGCGTATCGGCATCTATGAGGTCCTAGACAATTCAGTCGCCGTTCAAAAACTCATAATGTCAAATGCCTCGAGCAATCAAATCCAAGACCAAGGTATTAGTGAGGGTATGTTACGAATGCAGATTGACGGAATTATCAAAGCTCTTCGTGGTGAAACAACCATCGAAGAGGTTATCCGAGTAACCAAGGAATAACTATGCCAATATTCACCTACGTTGCTATTGATGGAAAAGACTCACCAGTAAATGGCACGATCGACCAGCCTGATCGCAGTAGCGCCATAAGTGCCCTAGGCAAACAAGGCCTCCGACCAGTTAGTGTTAGAGAGGGTAAACCGAAAACCGCCACTAAATTTGGGGGGATATTGGGCGTTGGCAAAGTAAAATCCGATCAATTAGTGATGTTTACCCGCCAGCTCAGCGCTATGATTGGCGCCGGTGTCCCACTTTTACGTGCCCTGAGTGCCCTATCTACTAATATGACCGACAGCCCAGCGATGCAAAGGATACTTAATGATGTCATACGTGACGTTGAAGCTGGTGAAATGCTAGGTAATGCCCTCGGCAAACACCCCGAAACCTTTAACGACGTTTACATAAATATGGTCAAGGCTGGTGAAACGGCTGGAATAATCGATGAAATATTAAAGAGGCTAGCCGTACAACAAGAAAAAAGCATGGCAATACGTAAAAAAATTAAAAGCGCCATGGCCTACCCAATCGTTCTATTATTTATAACTATCCTAGCTTTTTTTGGACTTATGATTTTTATCATTCCACAAATAGGTAAAATAACTACTGATTTAGGTGGTGCTGATGCCAAGCTTCCAGCTATAACAGTAGCCATGCTCGCCATTAGCCACTTTATAATTAGTTACTGGTACATAATACTGATAGTAGCTTTTGCCAGTATCTACGGAATCTTACTCTACATAAAAACCAAAAAAGGTAAATTATTATTTCACACCATAATATTAAAAACACCGCTGATCAATAAAATAATAGTAAAAGTCGCGATAGCTCATTTTGCTCGCACATTTTCGGCGTTAACCGAAGCAGGCGTTGCAGTGCTCGAGGCTATTGACGTGACTTCGCGTGCCGTTGGTAATACCGTCTACGAAAAAGCCCTGGTGGATGCAGAGGCAGAAGTCAAAAATGGTAAAACTCTATCTTCGGTGATTGCCGCCAATCCTCTATTCCCTCCGATAGTTTCACAAATGTTATCGGTTGGCGAAGAAACCGGACAAACCGACAAAGTTCTGGTCAAAGTGGCTGATTTTTATGAAGAAGAAGTCGACACAGCAATCGCAGGTATCAGTTCAATTATTGAACCAGTCATGATAGTAATTATGGGCTCCATGGTCGGATTAATAGCCGTTAGTGTCATGATGCCAATCGCCGGCTTAGCTCAAAACGTCCAATCATAAACATATACACCCCAATAAGCTCATGCTATAATATTATCGGTATTACAGTGGGCATTATGACAAAGTTATTTCACACAGACAAACCAATTATCGGTCTTGATATCAGCAGTACTGGTATTAAAATTATGGCTATCGACATAAAACGATGGCTCGTACTTGGTTATGGCTCAATCGACCTAGACCCCATAAAAGTCAAAGAGTCACTCGAGGGCAATAGTACTTATTTAGCTGACAATATCCAATTGCTTATCAAGGATAATATAATCGGGTCACTACCGAGCGACCATGTTGTTATTGGCATTCCCACGTCACGTAGCTATTCTAGGACATTCAACCTACCGGTTAAAATCAAGAAAAACTTAAAAGATGCAGTAGAGTTAGAAGCCGATCAATACATACCCATCCCAGCATCAACCCTCTATATTGATTACCGAATCGTAGAACGCAACAAAAAAGAAGTCACTGTTTTAATGAGCGCTGTCGCTCGAACATTAGTGGATAAATGTGTCTTAGCCGCCGAAAATGCCGGTCTAACCGTCTGCATGATAGAACCTAGCATGAGCGCTGTCGCTCGCCTGATAACTAACACCGAATATGGACAACTACCTAGTGTAATTGTAGATATTGGGCCAGCTAGCACTGATATCGCAATATTAGATAATGATGCGATTAGGGTAACTGGCGAACTGGCGGTCGGTGGTAACACCTTTACGTTAGACATAGCTAGTAAATTGTCTATCACCCTAGAAAATGCCTACCAGTTAAAAGTATTGGACGGGCTTAGCGCTGGACCTCGCCAACAAAAGATCAAAAACTCAATCGAACCCAGCTTACAACAAATTATTGCCGAAACACGCAAAGTAATCCGTTATTATAATGAACGAATAAGCGATGATCGTAAATTGGAACAACTATTAATTGTAGGCAGCGGTAGCAATGTACCTGGTATTGGCGAATATTTCACTAATGAATTGATTATGCCCGCTCGTGTCGCTAGCCCATGGCGAAAACTCGATTTCGGTAAACTGCCAGAACCAACTAAACAACTACGATCTAGATACATAGCCGTTGCTGGGCTTGCCAGCGTAAGACCTGGGAGTATTTGGGAATGATAAATCTATTGCCAGATGAAACCAAACAACAAATTCGCGCCGCACGTACTAATGTGTTTTTACTCAAAATCATAATAAGTCTAGGTTGTGCGGTTATATATTTAATCGTAATTTGTACGGCAGCGTACTTTATAATATCGAATGAAAAGTCTAGCCCAACTACTGCAACTATTATGCAGCGAGCTAACACCATGCAAACTAGCCTTACGACAGCCCAGAGTGTTATAGACCAACAAGTGTCATACAGCGACATAATCACCAATTTTGCATCGGCACTGCCAACAGGGATGATATTAGATAAACTTTCTTTTAGCAACGCCACTCTAGATTCCCCAATAGACATACAACTCCATGCCAGTGACGAAGACAGCGTGCCACTACTAAAGCGAAACTTACAAAAAATAGCCCAATTCTCAAATTACAATCTACAATCCATAACATCCGACTCCAACACCGTGCCCAGATACCCTATAAAAGTCGATATTAGTCTAACAATAAGGTCGCTAAAATGAAAACAAACTATACCGAAGCGACCACAATACGAGTAGTACTGGCTACTGTAGTTTTTCTAACAACACTTACCGTAATCGGTGGATTCTATTTTATGCAAAACTATCTAAAAGATTTTGCAAATCAACCGAACGCTTCGTTAAGATCAGTTTCTAACGTAATCAGCTCGCAAAGTCTAACAAAACTCCAAAATGACATCAGCACCTACAAGATATCTGCCGACAAAGCCAACGCCATAACATTATCAAGCCATGATTTTCCAACAAAAATAATAAACGACCTGAATAAATATGCCGCCAGCACTGGTATAGGCATCACCTACGCCGTAGTCGAAACACCGACATCTAATCTAAAAAGCCTAGCCCCTATTAATAATATACAGCCAAAGTTTATTTCGATAACATTCAGCAAAAGTATACCATTCACTAATTTCATTAAATTCCTAAAAGCCATAGATACTAACCTGCCAAAGATACAGCCAACTAATATAACTATCAGTCGCGACCCAAGTTCTAATAGCCTAGTCAAGGTCGACCCAATAATACTGGAGGTTTATACAAAATAAATCATGATTAACAACCTAACGACCCCACTATTATTTATGAAAAAGAGCCTAAGAAAGTTCAGTGTAGTATTTTTTATAATCATAATTACCAGTGGTCTAATTCTATGCGTAACTATTCTCGGTAATATATTAATACAACCATACAGCGATAGCCCTGATAGCAAGGCGACCTTTGATCAGACAACTATTAGCAGCTTAGGTAAAATGCAAACCAGTAACAAAAATGTAAAATATCAATCCACACCATCCGGTAGAATAAATCCATTCGCCGAATAATTAGTAACAATACCAGAAAACAATTATAATAACATCATGCTCATACTAGGGTCCAGATTAATCAATACATCAATAATGGGTTTACAAACCGGCACTAAGTTGGCGGTGACTAAAACTCCAATTATTGATCCAAGTAATCTGATGATCGTAGCCTACGAAGTTGACGGACCATTATTATCTGAACGACCTTCATTCATCCGTATCGCCGATGTTCGCGAACTCAGCGATATAGGAATGATTATCGATAGTAATGATGAATTTATAGGTGTCAAAGATGTCGTAGCAATCCAAAAGATTTATGATCTAGGCTTTAAATTGCTTGGCCTGAGCGTAGTTGATGAAAGCAAACATAAATTAGGTAAAGTCAGCGACTATACAGTAGATTCAAGTGATTTCGTGATCCAACAATTGAATGTCGCCCGCAGCGTTATGCGAAGCTTAACCGAAACCAGTCTACTCGTGCATCGATCACAGATCATAGAAATTAATGACACTACAATAACCGTCCGAAACACTGCAAAAAAACTTGAGCCAATCAAGGATGCACCTAAAATGGCATATTTAAACCCATTCCGATCATCAAACACTCCTCAGACAGATAATGCCGAAATATAGCTAGTCGGTATTAGCTAGCGCGCGTTTAATGACATCATAGCCAAAGCCTTGGCCCGCTAAATATCGCATAAGCTTTTGCTCGTCTGGATAATGCGCCTTTTTTTTAGCAATTATTTTTTGGATCTCATCACTATCATTACGCTTCGTGCTATCTAGTGATTGATTAATGATGTCCGAGCTAACACCCTTAGACTTTAGTTCGGCGGTTAATTTACGCCTGCTAGCCCCTTTGGTCATTGATCGATTTTCTATCCAATAGTTCGCAAATTTATAATCATCAATATAGCCTTTTTCGACTAAACGATTCAGAACGCGCGTTGCTGTTTCTGGTGTGATCCCCGGCTTAGTTCTGCCAGTTTGATCAAGTTTTGATCTGGTTTTACGATATAAATAATCCTTAATTTCGCGTACGCTATGTGGCCGCATCAAGCAATATTCCAACGCCCGCCCATAAGCTTTGCCAAATTGGCTTTCTTGCTCTAAAGCGACGAGTTCCGATTCACTATAGTCCTGATCGATTCTGATTTTTAGATCTACTAACTGGTAAACATCTAAACTAAATCGATAAACACCATCGACTGATATGTTCACACGATTTTTATTTCTTTGACCAGGAGTTATGCTCGTAATTTTCATGCTAATTACCTAAGCAAATTTGCAATAACTCTGGGAATTCTCGGGTATGCATACTTTCCAAAGTGAAATGGCCATAATCAATAAACTCGTGATAGCGTATATTTTCTAGGGTTTGATGTAAATATTCCATAGTTGTCTTTATCGGCATCAAATCATCAGTTGAATAGAGGATATCAATGCCATATTTGCTTTGATCGGCAATATCTGATCTAAGCTTAAAGTCAAACAGGGGACTACGCGTTTTCTCGATGTCTAACCAAGGAGCAACTAGAACAACCTTACGGACTTTGATCTGAGGATTATCGCTCAGCCAACGAATCAAAAAACCACCACCACAACTATGCCCAACCAAAATAGTATTTTCGTCTGGTTTTAGTAATTCCAATTCACCCTTCCAATCATTGTAATCAGGCGCAAATGGGCGTGGCATCTCGGGTGTTTGCGCTAGGACGTCCTGTCTGCATAATTGCTGTTGCAACCACGGCAGCCAGTGCGCATTGCTTGGGCTATCTGACCCAGTAATATAGAAATATTTTTCTGGGAATAGCCCGTGAACAATAATCGCCCGATCCATTAATTACAATATCCTATTCATTAACCTTGGCGCGAACTTTGGCATCGATCTCGGCTAGAACTTCGGGATTTTCTTTTAGGAAATCCTTGCTAGCCTCGCGACCTTGCCCGATTTTAGATTCATTATAGTCAAACCAAGCACCAGCCTTGCCAACAATACCATGTTGCACTGCCAGGTCTAGGACGTCACCGGTTTTACTGATGCCTTCGTTATACATAATATCGAATTCAGCAACCCTAAATGGTGGAGCAATTTTGTTTTTGACAACTTTCACCTTTGTACGATTGCCCATTATGTCCTCACCGGACTTGATCTGACCAGTTCGTCGAATATCCAACCGGATTGATGCGTAAAATTTCAAGGCATTACCGCCAGTGGTAGTCTCGGGATTACCGAACATAACGCCGATTTTCATACGGATCTGATTAATGAATATAACTGTGGTTTTACTCTTATTGATAATACCAGTAAGTTTACGTAAAGCCTGACTCATCAATCTAGCTTGCAAACCCATGTGGCTATCGCCCATGTCGCCATCAATTTCAGCCTGTGGCACTAATGCAGCTACCGAGTCGACTACGACAACATCTACCGCATTTGATCGCACCAAGGTCTCAGCAATGTCTAATGCCTGTTCGCCATTATCTGGCTGCGAAACTAATAAATTATCAACATCAACACCTAGTTTACGTGCATATGATGGGTCTAGCGCATGTTCAGCATCGATAAAAGCAGCCGTTCCGCCATTTTTCTGAATTTCAGCAATAGCATGAAGCGCTAATGTAGTTTTTCCAGATGATTCTGGACCATAAATTTCAATAATCCTACCCCTTGGGTAACCGCCACCTAAGGCTAAATCTAATGATAACGATCCACTACTAGTTAATTCTATATCTACAGTTTTAGTATCGCCTAAACGACGAATTGCACCATCACCAAATTGTTTGTTGATTTGATCCTGAGCTAACCCCAAAGCTTTCAGTTTTCCCTCGATAGCTATTGGCTTTTCGCCCATTTCTGCCTTTTCGGTTTTCTTAGCTGTCATATACTCCCCTTCTTTCGTTCTCTACTAATTATACTTGTACAGCCTGTAATTTGCTATTATAATATACTTGAAATGACAAAACGTTCAAATGGGTTTACGGTTATCGAGTTGGTCTTTATTGTAGCCTTACTTAGCGTTGCTAGTATCATATTCTTCGTCCAAAAACATAATATCGAAGTTGTTGCTCAGGATGATGTTAAAAAGACATCCATAAACGCCATGTATTACGGCCTAGAAGAAGTATTCTATCCTACCAACCAATATTATCCTCAAACGATTAGCAGCGATAATCTAAAATCAGTTGATCCTAATCTATTCACTGATCCGAGTGGCATTAAATTAGGTTCAATAGGCAGTGCCTATGCTTATTCGCCTACCAACTGTGCCGATAATAAATGCAAGAGTTACACCCTAAGGGCCATCCTAACAGACGAAACCGACTACATTAAAACTAGTAAGAATAAATAACAACTAATCTTCGTTGATTGGTCTGCCATTTTTAAATGCCTCAATGGCATTATTTAATATAGCTATATGCTTTTTTGGATTTGATACGTACAAAAAACGATAAGTCGTCTCATCACCTTCGGTACTAAGTCTGATTGAACCATAATCAAGAAGTTGTTGAACAATACCAACCTTGGTAAAACTAGCATCCTCGATATTAATCAAACTTACCGTTTGTTCATGCTTGGAAAATATACTATTCTGGATCTCCTGGATCACACTTTCATTCGTCAAGAAAAATCGATTATTACGATAAACCGTGTAGACGATATACATACCGACTAATACTAGAAGAATAAAAGCGATCGATGGCAGAATAATCGCCGAAGAATCTATCGGTTTACTTGTCATTTGAAGCGAACCAATAATCGAACTAAAGTTGAACATTAATACTAAAGTAATAAATATTAATACAACACCTACCATAATAGGACTAACCAGACCAATCGGATGGCGACGGACAAAACTAATAACGTATTCACCTTCGCTCAAGTTAAGATCTGGAAACATCTGTTTCGATCGTTCGTGTTTTAATTTAACATCTTCGCTAATAATTGGTTTTTCTGGTGTAATCGGTCGCGCCACGTGTACTATTTTAGATTGAGGATCTGGCTCATAAGGATGCGCGTATAATGGCCTACCGTCAACATCGTAAGCTACGGGTTTATCGTAATCCAAGGAATTTGTTTCTGGTTTTTGATTGTTCATGGGTTTATTATATCAACCTTTATTAGTTTTTATTACCTTCGAATTGTCTGCCAATGTGCTTAAAAGCCTTGGCAGTGACACGACGACCACGCGGCGTGCGTTCAATAAAACCAATTTGTAGCAAGTATGGTTCATAGAAATCTTCGATAGTCGTCGCTTCATCACCAGTCAATGCCGCTATAGTGTTCAAACCGACTGGATTAGACCCGTAGTTATCGATAATACTAGTTAATAAATTACGATCCCCTGGATCCAGCCCTAATTCATCAATCTCGAGTAGCGCCAAGGCCGAATTAGTCGTAGGGACATCGATAATGCCATCACCATTTACGTCGGCATAATCGCGCACACGTTTTAGCAGGCGATTAGCAATACGCGGAGTCAGGCGAGCCCTGGTCGACAATATAGCGGCAGCTTTTGGATCAATTTTACTATCCAATATATTCGAGGCTCTCTCGATAATTCGCGAAACTTCGTTTGGCGTATAGAACTCCAAACGATGGATGATACCAAAACGATCCCTAAGTGGCGCAGTTAGTGCGCCTGTCCGTGTCGTCGCCCCAATAACTGTGAACCTAGGTAAATCCAAACGCACGCTGCGTGCTGCTGGGCCCTTGCCGATCATAATGTCTAGTTTAAAATCCTCCATGGCACTATACAGGACTTCTTCGACGGTTCGCCCTAAACGATGTATCTCGTCAATAAACAGAATATCGCCATCCGCTAAGTTGGTTAGAATGCTAGCTAAATCACCCGCTCGCTCAATCGTCGGGCCAGCAGTTACTCGAATATTAGCCCCCATTTCATTAGCAATGACAGTCGCCATAGTAGTTTTACCAAGTCCAGGAGGCCCATATAGTAACACGTGGTCGATTGGCTCATTGCGTTTTTTAGCCGCATCGATTGCTAACTTTAGGTTATTTTTCAAACGATCCTGACCAATATACTCATTGAATGATTTCGGTCGTAAACTTACATCAATGCGTTTTTCATCAATATCGTCATCGTGAATACCAGCATCAATTATTCTTTCGATAGCCATTATGGTTTACCTCGTAATGCTTGGGTAACACGTTCGGCAGTTGATAGTTCATTCGACACACCCTCGAGTGCCTTTGTGGCATCATTTAGGTTATACCCAAGCGCCATCAAGGCCTCTAGGGCTTCGTCGCTAATCGAAGCAACCCTAATGTCTCCAATGCCGCTAGAACTAGCACGTACAGCATGACCGACCTTATCGGATAAATCAATCACAACACGTTCGGCGGTTTTTTTGCCAACACCAGATGCCTTGGTAATAAACACTGAATCGCTATTAGCGATAGCATTGCGTACCGTCTCACTGTCACTGAGCGACAGGATAGATAGAGCCGCTTTGGGACCGACGCCCTGAACTGTAATTAATAGTTCAAATAATTTTTTAGCCATTAGGCTAGAAAAACCGAATAATTCCTGTGACTGCTCGCGAATATGATGATAAGTATAGAATTTTACACTTGAATCCAGTAGAGTTGCATCGAAATCACTAGCCGCAACTTGCACTTCATAGCCAACACCATGAACGTCGACAATAATCGACGAACCGAACTTTTCAACCACTATCCCAAAAACATGCGCAATCATAGATATATTATACTCGAGTCATCAGATAATGGGTAATCGCCGCCGCCAAAGCATCGGCACAATCGTCGGGTTCCGGTATTTTTAGTAACCCTAATTGGATTCGCACCATTTCTTGAACCTGCTTTTTACTAGCCCGACCGTAACCCGTAACTGTTTGCTTAATCTGTAGCGGGGTATATTCGGTAATTGCCAATTTACCTTTTTGACCTGCAAGCATCGCCACTCCTCTGGCGTGAGAAACGCTCATAGCCGTTGTCACATTTTGAGCAAAGAAAAGCTTCTCAATCGACATAATCTGTGGTTTAGTTTCGGCAATAATATCAGTCAAACTGTCAAAAATATCTTCTAAACGAATCTCGATTGGTGTGTGCGCTGGTGTTTTTATAACCCCAGCGTCAACTAGCTTCATTTTCCCAGGAGTTGCATCAATAACCCCAAACCCCAATATGCCAGTCCCTGGATCAATGCCGATAATTCTCATATCACTTAGTATAGGTTATTTACGGTGTTTCAGGAATGAAAGCAGTTTTAGCCTACCATTATTTATTTCCTGGCGCCATTCCCAAATACCGTAACCTACCGCCACCATACCAACAACCGCTAACGAGAGCCAGATAATATAATTATTAGAATTACTAGCGGTCTGCTTGGGCGCATAATCGGCCTTGGGCATAGCACCAACTATATTTCGGCAGCGATTTGTATCAGGATTACGTTCCTGGCCTGTTTTACACGGTACTAAATCACTAGCACCTAACACGGCCGTGATTGACCTGCAACGATTTGTACCAGGATTTCACTCTTCACCTTCGGCGCATGGGACTAATATATTTACATCTGATGCAATACTGCGGCATCGATTAGTTTCTTCGCTACGATATTGCCCATCTTTGCATGGCGTAAGCTCTGAACTAGATGTTGCAATTAAACGACAACGGTTCGTATCTGGATTGCGATATTGATTAGGCCCACAAGACTCAAGATTTTTCTCCACCACAGCATCATCTTCACTTAATAATGACTTTAAGTTTATGCCGCCAGGTGTCGGCTGATTAGTATATTGCCAGACACCATCTATTAAAGCCCAGGCTATGCCATCTTTAGGGCTATCATAAGCTAGCGTATCAGAAAGCACGCCATCGATTGCCCTCAGTCGCACACTACTGGTCGTATTCACCAGTGTGAACTTAATATCGTCATTCGAGAAAGCTAGATATTGGCCAGCACCGATATGTGATCCAACCGGAAAACTATAAAAATGGGTATAATCCGAGCCTATATATAAAAAGAAATATAACAAATTTATATCGCTGTCGTTGGGGTTATATATTTCGATAAACTCATTACCATCATCGCTCCCGACGGCATTCGGTAATAATTCAGTGACTTGTAACGGGAGCAAGTTAAATGCACAGCTATCATTGTCTCCACGAATGAAACCACTGGGGATATCAGTTTGAATATCCAGTAGATTAGAACATTCGTCGTGCGCCACACAATCACCACTGTCATCCAATTCCATATCATCAGGCATAATTTGCTGTATGCCAATAATATTAGAGCACCAATCAACCTGGCAGTCGCCATGAGTATCAACTGCGTAACCAAGCGGTATAATAGATTGAAGACCAGCTAAATTCGAACAGACGTCCTGAACCTCATATATGAAACCATAGTCATAAATACTTCTAAATGGAACTGATTCAAAATCATTATTATTTTCGTCAGTGTCTTGAAGCGTGTTCGGGCTAATCGACTTTCGCTGCAAAGCCATACCAGAATCTGGGACTTTGGCTTGAGCTAAGCCTTCTGGGACCGAAGCCGTGCCCCATCCTAGCCGATCAATTTCAACCCCACCGCTATCAACCAAATCAACATGGCCAGATGAGTTAGCTAGAGGCGTCCTAAATACTAGATCTCCACCAAAATTAGGTACAGATTCAAATAATTCATTAGAAACCGCCAAAGCCATTTCATGAGCTGGTAAAAATATATGGTAGCTAACATTTTCTGGAATAAAACAAATTAAATTGCTAAACCCATCCATCGGATTGGCGAGGTTACTTAGGTCACCCTTAGCATAGCGTAAGCACCAATTGGTCACTTCGATATCACTATTGCTATTATTATATATCTCTACGAGTTCATCACTATTGTACGGCGAATATCCCATCCGAACTTGACTAATCACTACGCTGTCACTACTAGCATAAACGGGGGTGTTGAATAAAGATAAAATAAAGACGATACCAGCTAATAAAGACCAGGTATACAGCTTACGCATATTAATATAATATGTCGCCCTTAAGCTAATTACAAGTTATAAATATTATTCAGGTAAATCAGCAGTAATGTCAGCGTTACTATGAACATTCACGACATCATCTAAATCATCCAAAGCGTCGAGTAGCTTGATCGTTTTTTGGGCAGTCTCTAGGTCACTTACGTCCACTAGATGATTAGGCACATACTGTAATTCAGCAGCGGTCACCTTTAATCCGGCAGCTATGATCGCAGTTCTGACTTTAGCTAGATCCTTTTGTTCAGTATAAACAGTTAATTCACCATCTTCCTCGATAGCATCCTCGGCCCCTGCATCGAGAACAGTTAGCAGGGCATCCTCACCCGTCTCGGATACTCGAATAACACCCTTGCGCGTAAATTGGAATGCGACACTACCAGCATCAGCAATTCGACCGCCATTTTTAGTCAACGCAAATTTAACCTCCGGAAAGGTCCGATTCTTATTATCGGTTGCTGTCTCGATAATAATACCAACACCGCCAGGCCCCATACCTTCATAGGCGGTCTCTTCTAATACAGCAGCATTCTTGTCAGAAACACGGTCAATCGCCCTTTGGATATTAGCCGCTGGCATATTAGCCTGTTTGGCTTTTTCTATAGCCATAGCAAGTGTCGAGTTCATAAAAGGATCAATACCGCCACGAGCAGCGACTGCAATTTGATTACCGATTTTCGTGAAAACAGCACCGCGCTTGGCATCCTTGGCACCTTTTTCGCGTTTGATAGTGGACCATTTACTATGTCCAGACATATAAGCCTCCAATGTTCAATATGGTATTTTCACTATTATAACAGATTACTCAACTAAATTAACCTCCCTTAAATTGTACTTTGTAACTCGCCAAAGATATAAACATATAGCAGCAATAATTACATAGCACCCAGCCTCCATCCACCATGAAAATTGAATCTTACTGGTTGCCCAAGGTAAGCTAGAGAGATACTCCGTCACGTTAACCATATAGCCTAATAACCACGTAGCCGGCAACCCTACAACAGTGGCAAATGTCGGTAATATCAAACCACCTATTCCAGCTATAAACGTCAAAAGCATCGCCAGTGGTACTAAAGGCAAAACTAATAAATTAGCAACAATAGCTACATTCGATAATTGACCAAATGCCATTATTAATATCGGCGCTGTGACAATTTGTGCTGATATAGTCTCCCCTAAAATCTGCTGAATAGTCCCTGGTTTTTTATCACCAAATAAGTATCGCTGTAATAAGGGCGCCAATATCATAACGCCGGCAAAAGCCGAGAATGACAACTGCCAACCTAAATCACCCCAAGCATAACTTGGGTTCACGATAACAGTCACAGCAACGGCAATCATCAGCAATACAATCGGATGAAACCGACGGCCATAATACCAGGCCAACAAACTAAGTAGCGCCACTAACCCAGCTCGCGACATGCTAGGGCTAACACCGGTAACTGCCACAAACACCACGATCATAGTCGTTGCCGATAATAGCGATAGGTATTTAGAAACTTTAACGAATAGCCGCCTCGCTAGACGAACCAAAATCGTCAAATTATAACCACTAGCAACCACCACATGGGTAAGCCCCGCTATCTGCAAGGCTAAGGCTAAGTCGGCGGGCAAGGCCCGACGTTGCCCAACTAAATAACCAATCCCGAGGCTAGATTCTGGATCGGGCACTGCCCGGCGCACACTATCAGCGAACCAATCACGTACAACACGAGCTATATCACCGGGTTGTGGATGAATAATTTGATCGATGCTGGCACGATAGATAACACCCGAAAAGTTACCAAACCCCTCTTTTAAAACACCCCGCAACAATAATTCATCACCTCTTTTAATATAGGCATTACTTGATGTCACCCATAAAGTTCCAGACAATGGTTTATCATTAATCACTAAACTATCGAGCCTAATAACTATCTGATTAGTAGAATTAGTGTCGACATCGTCTTTGACATTACCAACAACCGATACTGTTGTGTTATAAAATAGTCTAAATTGCACCAACCCAACCTGAGACATTGATCCGCGCCATAATCCAAATAATATCCCACCAATCACCAACAAGGGTATTATATAAATACATCTCATCTTTAATGCCAATACTACTAGCAAAAGTGATAATACAAAAATAAAGATCGACGGCATAAATGGCCAACTAATATATTGCGACAGAAGTACTCCAATGAATATTCCGCCGCAACCAATAGCAATTAGCCACGAGGTATGGACTTTACGCCTCAACACCCACAGATTCATAAAATTATTATAACAAAAAGCTTAAAAATGGCTGTCAATAAAATAAAAACACCAAATTAAAATACCTATCGGTCGATAGGTATTTTAATTTGGTGAGGCCAGTGAGACTTGAACTCACGACACCCTGCTTAAAAGGCAGGTGCTCTAACCAGCTGAGCTATGACCTCATATCTAAAAAATGTACCATTTTTATAGGTGATCTGTCAATGTTAGCGCTTTTTGTCAGCTAGTTGAATTGGCTTTGTGGTGAATAAATCGAGCACAGCCAAAGTCAAACCAACACCGATAATCATATCGCGGTTATCAACTAGCCAACTATAAATATTAGCGCCTAAACCGTGAGGCATCAATACATGCCCTAGTGGTTCAATTAGAAAAGCCGTCGCTAGTATGGCAAATAATCCTGCACCAATTACTCTGCCGAATAATGTTTTATAGGTATATCCATGAAATAGCAAAACGCCGGCTGGTAATATGATAATTGTCGATTGAACCACGGCCGTTGTTAATGGCCCAGATGGGAGGCCTACGCCACCGACCATCAGTTCTACCCCATAACTCCATATTCCACTCAGTATAGAGCCTGCAGCTATCGCTAGCCCCAATAAACCAAACCTTCGTTTGGCCATGAACGATCCGATAAATAACACCGCAGCAACAACTATATAAACTATAAAAACATCCATATTACTTTATTTCGTCTGTATTAATTTGGAAAACCGCCGTCTGGTTGATATCTATAGATTCACTATCAACAGTACCGGCTGGAAATTCAATTATATATTTTGCTGGAGTTTTCGGTTTAATCACCGCGGAAGTCAAATTACCAGGCGAGATATTTTTGGCTATATAAATGACTTTTTTATCCTTATTCAACCAAACGATATCAATCGAGAATGTCGTGCTCTTAGGCCAAACACCCCATTTGTCTTCGGTAGGAAATGCCAACAAAAAAGCCTGGTCTGGGTCTAACCCAGAGGTACCCAATAACCCCTTGTCCCTATCGCTACTTTTTAAGGCCATTTGGGCTTTAAACGCACCATCGCCAAGCTGCAAATTAGTAGATAGCTTAAAGATGGTGGGTATTACAAACATAAATGTTGCCAACACGCCCAACACAATACAAGACACTATTAGTGGCGTACCAATATTCCTTTTTGTATTCATATACATATAGTATATATCAATAATATAAAACTATACTATGCGCCGACTTTGTCTTTTTTATTGCGGCGTTTGGCATTCATCTCGACATATTCGATAATTTCAGCCGCAACATTACGTCCGGTAACCTTTTCAATACCAAATCCAGGACTAGCATTTACCTCTAGAATCAATGGTCCACGGCTACTGCGCATTAGATCAACACCGGCAACATTAAGCCCCATAGCTTTGGCGGCCTTAATGGCAATCTTTTTTTCCTCTTCAGTTAATTTTATAGTTGTGCCTTCACCGCCTTTATGTAGGTTTGAACGAAAATCATCGTCTAAACTTTGCCGTTTCATACTAGCGACAACCCTGCTGCCAACTACAAAGGCACGGATATCAGTCCCGGCTGATTCCTTGATAAATTCCTGTAGTAGAATATTCGTTCCATCATCATTAGTTAGATAAAAAGCCTGAAGTACTGATTTAGCGGCCTTTTTAGTTTCAGCCAAGACTACACCATTACCATGAGTGCCACGAGCCAATTTAATAATCACAGGCATATCACCTAACTGGTTGAGAAGATCGTCAATATCAGTAGTATTACGAGAAACTACGGTTTTTGGGATACCAATCCCGGATTTAGCTAATAATTGCAAGCTACGCATTTTATCGCGAGAACGGCTAATAGCGATCGAACTAGAAACTGTATAAACTCCTTGCATTTCTAACTGACGAACAATCGCCGTGCCGTATTTAGTCATACTAGAAGCGATACGGGGGATGATTGCATCAAATTTGCTAAGATCACTACCCCTATAACTGACAGTTGGATTACTTTGCTCGATCGAAGCGTAACATTCTTTGTATTTTATGACTTTTACGTCATGACCACGTAAAATAGCTTCCTCTTTGAGGCGCTTAGTTGAATAATTACCGGTACCATTAGATAAGATTGCTATCTTCATTTTTTTTCTCCCCATCGGTGTCAAATTCTTGGTTAATTCGTACATCGACAATGATATTATTTTCTCTTAAAAATCGGCGGCCAATTAATATTTCATGATTCATATCCGACCTGTCGGACAAACCGATTCGTATTGGATATACTACACCTTTTATAACAATATTCGTGTCAAATAGATAGCGTTTAACGCGATGACCCGTCGAACTACGAACGTTTGATTTTGCGTATTTTGTAATCTCGATCTTGTTAGTATGGTTTTCTGATGGCGTAAACCGTAGGACCTTTTTACCATCAGACCTAATAACCTCTTTGATTTTTGAGCAGTGCAAGGCACCAGAATAAGCACCGGTATCTATTTTGGCTAGTACATTATCGATAGCAAGCTCAGGGATGCTAACGTGTTCAAAGATTCCGAATATTTCTTTGTAACTATTCATATCGTCCACCTTAAGGTAAATATTATCTGTAGTATATTATAACTTTTTGTCAATTTAGTCAATAGTTTTAATTGACAAAGATATTGTGTTATTATATTAATGTTATGTCAGAAACAATAAAACCAACAGATCAAATAAACGAACAACCAGCTTACGACGAGCATTTATACGGGGCTTTTTTGGAAAATGGCTCACTACAGGCATATGAATACCTAAGTGGTGATCGTGATTTCAGAAATGAACAAAAACGTCAATTTTTAGCTGGTGAAATATCCAACCCCCAATTAGATTATCCAGATATCAACCCAGAAATGATAGATAAAACAGAGTCAGCTCTGCTATCTATGAAACAAGACATTATTTCAAATGAGCAAAACGAAGTAGTTAGACAGGCTTACCGTTGGCGGTTAAATGAAAAAATCGCTGAAATCAGGATGTTAAAATCGACGGCCGCAAATGACATGCGCCGATTTAAGCGATATTCGGAGTTTATATATGGTAAACCATCAACTGATGTTTTCGCCTACACCGTTAATTCAATAATATCCGAGGCCAACCAATTTACAGGCTCAGACAATTCAGATACTAGCCGAGCAGCCATAGATTTACTACAGTCACTACCAGTTATGGATCAGCCCGAGATCCCGGAACTACCGAACGCGGAAACTATTGGATTTGCCCATAAGCAAACCGAAAAAGAGTTAGGCGATCTAATAGATATACCATCCGAAGCAACCAAATTAGATGCCAGCCAGATACAAGAAGCTTTCGAGACAGCTCTCAGTCGCACCGGTGACAATAGCTGGAGAGTCGAAATAGATGAAAAATCTAGTAAAACTGCCGTTAGTGTCGACCAAGAACAGATGCAGGTTAATATTCCCCAAAGCCGCACAGTAACACGGGCTAAATTAGCTGGTTTGATAGTACACGAGATCGGCACTCACGTAGCCAGACGTACAAACGGCGAGAGAAGCAGTTTAAAATTATTAGGCTTAGGGCTAGATAGATACGAAGCTGGCGAAGAAGGTATTGCTACTATGCGCGAACAAGCACTAGCAAACAAGATGGACGATTTCCGCGGAATAGATGGACTACTAGCCATAGGTTTGTCACTAGGCCTTGATGGGCAACCACGCGATTTCAGACAAGTTTATACCGTATTAGAAAAATATTATCTATTCAAGAATCTTAAATCAAAAAAAGATCTGCTCGAAGCCCACGAAAAAGCTCAAACATCAGCCTGGAACCATTCGATTCGCACTTTTCGAGGTACCGACTGTAAAACGCCAGGGGTATGTTTTACCAAAGATATCGTTTATCGAAATGGCAATATAGGCATTTGGGATGTGGTTCGCAATAACCCCGAAGAAATGTTGCGCTTTAATGTCGGTAAATATGACCCAACTAATTCTAGACATTTATGGATACTAGAGCAATTGGGTATTACAGACCAAGACCTAACTGAATTAGAATCGTAAAGACCTAGAATATACCGTGTTTTTTGCCGTCTCTGAATTCTTCGAGTAGTTCACGTTGGTGTTTTGATATTTTAATTGGCGTATCGACAATCATGTTAACGATATGCGGTCCACGACGATCGCTTTTCATGTGCGGCACACCGTGATTTGATAGTTTAAAGTCAGTACCAGACTGAGTACCGGCCGGAATCTTCATACGGACCTTGCCGTCAACTGTCTCGATGTCTATTTCAGTGCCTAACACGGCATCAATCATACCTATATGTTGTTCAGATAGAATAATATCGCCTTCACGCGTGAATTTCTTGTGAGCTTTGACCTTGATGTTGACATATAAATCACCTTTTTGACCATTGCTAGTAGCCTCGCCATACTCACGTAGACGAATTGTCGCCCCGTCATCAATACCAGCTGGGACTTTTAGGCTAATCGAACGCTCGCGGCGCTCTACGCCCTTACCACGACAAACAGTACAGGTTTTCTCTGGAACCTTGCCACGACCACCACAGGTTTCACAAGTTGTCGCTTGTTGGATAGGCCCAAATATCGTGTTCATAACTCGATTAACTTGACCAGCACCCTTACAGGTTGGACAAGTCACCATTTCGTAACCTGGCTCGACAGTGGTGCCATGACAATGCGAACATTCGTCATCCATTTCTAGTTTAATTTTTTCCTCTACACCAAAGACAGCTTCTTCGAATGATAATTGCAAAGTTACTTCGACATCACGCCCCCGCCTTGGGCCCTGTCTGTTACCGCCAGCACCGCCAAAGAATTGATTAAAAATATCACCAAAACCGCCATTACCAAAATCGAAATGAATATCCTGGCCGTTAAAACCGCCAAAAGGATTACCGGCAGCACCAGAACCACTATTACCACCGACTCCAGCATGACCGAATTGATCGTAGCGTTGACGTTTCGAACCGTCTTTTAAGACTTCGTAAGCCTCGCTAACCTCTTTGAACTTAGTCTCATCGCCACCCTCTTTGTCGGGATGATATTTAACAGCGGCCTTGCGGTAGGCTTTTTTAATTTCATCGTCCGAGGCATTTTTGCCAACACCCAAGACATCATAATAATCACGTTTTGTCATCTGTTAATATTGTAATAAATTAGCACTCTTATTGCAAGAGTGCTAGCCGTCAATATCCATAAATTAAAATGCGACCGGGCATTACGCCACGGCCGCTTTCTCATTACTTACTCTTTTTTGCTTCTGCAAATACCCTGCGATAGTCCAACCCAGATGTGATAGTTAAATTAACAGCAACACCAACAATTAGCCAGGTTATCTGCATTTGCCAGTCATAAAATGTCGGTAGTATCAATAGGGCAATAGCCACACATTGAGCGACCATTTTAATTTTACCGCTAGTTATGACACTGACGTCATGATTAAGTTTTCTGGCATGAGCCTGCATAATCGCCACGTAAATCTCACGGATCAGTATAATTACCGTCGGAAATATTACACATGGGTCAATGACAGACAAAGCAATGAGAGTAAAGCCGACTAGAAACTTGTCAACAACTGGATCTAATATAGTACCTAGTCTGGTTACCATATTAAATTTTCTAGCCCACCATCCGTCGAGCAAATCCGTAGCTGCAACAATAGCGAAAACTACAGCAGCCACTACTAAACGATAAGGTGAATTCGGTATAACCAGACCAATTATTAACAAACTGGGAGCAAGACTAAAAATCAATCGTACCTCCGTTAGTAAGTTAGGAGACACCTTCCAGTCCTTCTTTAGTTCCTGCATAAACGAAGCCATGGTCATCCTCTCCTTTTCTAGAATTTGGATTGGGTCAAGCCAAAGATGTAATGAGGTGCAACACAACACCACCTGTGTAGTAATCAATATTATATACTATAATTATCAAAATAGCTATATTAATGAAAAAAGACCGCCGTATTAAGGGCGATCTTTTTTTAAAAAGCAATTCTAGTTACAATTTGCTATTATTTTTTATCTTTGTCGTCGACAACTTCACCTTCTACTGGTTCGCTGTCTTTTTTAACTTCGTCGTCTGGTGTAGATTCCTTGGACTTAGTTTCATACATCTTGGCACCGATTAGCATAATTGCATCATTCAATGCTTTGCCTGCTGCGGTTAATTCCTCAACATCATTACTTGACTGATGTTTCTTGGCTTCGGCAACCGCATCGGTGATGATTTTTTTATCCTCGTCACTAATCTTGTCTTTGAATTCATCTGGCATTTTCTCGGCCTGATAAATTGCACTTTCTAGACCGTTACGAGCATCAATCGCTTCACGCTTTTTCTTGTCCTCATCGGCATGCATTTCGGCTTCTTTTTGTGCCTTGGCGATATCGTCTTTACTGAGGTTGCCGCTATTCGAGATAGTGATACTTTGCTCTTTGCCAGTACCCTTATCCTTGGCTGTTACATTCAGGATACCGTTGGCATCAATATTAAAGGTAACTTCGATCTGTGGCACGCCACGAGGAGCCGGAGCAATACCGTCTAGCGTAAATCTACCTAGCGATTTGTTATCAGCCGCTAGTTCACGTTCACCTTGGGTTACATGAATTTCAACCTGTGGTTGACTATCAGCAGCAGTACTAAATACTTCTGATTTCGAAGTTGGGACGGTCGTGTTACGTTCGATTAACTTAGTTGCAACGCCGCCCATAGTTTCAATACCCAATGAAAGGGGAGTCACGTCTAACAATAGAACATCTTTGACATCACCAGCCAGAACACCGCCCTGAACAGCAGCACCAATTGCTACGACTTCATCTGGGTTCACGCCTTTGAGTGGATCTTTGCCAAAAATTGATTTAACTTTTTCAACAACTGCTGGCATACGAGTCATACCACCAACCAATACAATTTCATCAATCTCGCTAGCCTTTAGGCCGGCATCCTTAAGTGCCTTTTCTACAGGTTCAGCTACACGATCAATTAAATCTGAAACCAATTCCTCGAGTTTTGATCGAGTCAATTTATATTCGAAGTGTTTTGGACCTTCGGCATCAGCTGTTAGAAATGGTAGATTAATTTCGGTTTCGTTAGTTGAAGAAAGCTCTTTTTTAGCCTTTTCAGCTTCGTCCTTGAGGCGCTGCATAGCTGCTTTATCGCCTTTTAGATCGATACCTTCGTTGTTTTTAAACACGTCCAAGAAGTGATTAACAATACGATTATCAAAGTCTTCACCGCCGAGGTGAGTATCACCGTTGGTTGATTTAACTTCGAAAACACCATCACCTAGTTCTAGAACGGACACGTCAAATGTACCACCACCTAGATCAAAGACAACAATTTTTTCTTCTTTTTTACTATCCAGGCCATAGGCTAGGGCAGCAGCGGTTGGCTCATTAATGATGCGCTTTACTTCTAGACCAGCAATTTTACCAGCATCTTTAGTTGCTTGGCGCTGAGAATCATTAAAGTAGGCGGGGACAGTGATAACCGCTTCAGTTACCTTTTCGCCAAGAAATGCTTCGGCATCGGCTTTTAGCTTTGACAGAATCATAGCCGATACTTCTTCTGGTGAGTAATCCTTACCATCCATTTTAACTGCTACACCATCGCCTTTTTTAACGATTTCGTATGGCATAATATCAATGTCTTTTTGGATTTCTTGATCGCTAAACTTACGACCGATTAGGCGCTTTACGCCATAAATCGTATTACTGGCATTAGTAACACGCTGACGACCAGCCACTTGGCCGACTAGACGCTCGCCTTTTTTGTTAATAGCCACAACACTAGGTGTTGTGCGATTACCTTCGGCGTTTGCAATGACTTCCGGCTTGCCAGCAACCATATAAGCTACGGCGCTATTCGTGGTACCTAGGTCGATTCCGATAATTTTACCCATTTATATCTCCTATAATTTTTATCTATATTACTTATAATTTTAGCACTCTAGTATGTAGATTGCCAATATATTCATTATAAATAAATTAGCACTCTCATGTCAAGAGTGCTAATAATAAATTTAACACAAGAGGTGATTGTGATTTTTAATTATGGTCGACCATATATTGTTCAGCACGACGGGCGATTTCAGCGGCTTCATCGGTTGAAATAACAAACACAGGCTTGCTGGAGGCTACTGCTATATTAGCCGCTTCGGTTGGCTCGAATGTATTGTTGTTTACATCCTGATCATAGACAAATCCCAAATAATCAAGTTTTTCTAGGATGCGGCTACGTATAATACTAGAACGCTCCCCAACTGTTGCTGTAAAAATTAGACAATCAGCACCACCTAGGCTAGCGGCCATCTGACCTATCGCCTGTTGGATTCGATACACAAACAGACTCAATGCTAACCTTGCCCTATCATCACCCTGTTCTTCGCTGGCTATTAATTGTCTAATATCGCTAGAACTGCCACTGACACCCAGTAAACCGCTCTGTTTATTTAAATACTTTTCTAGATCATCATCGGATAATTTTAGTTCTCGTTTGATAGCCAAAGCCGCCGAGACATCAATATTACCACTTCGTGAGGCCATCATAACACCTTCTAGCGGCGTATATCCCATAGTGTTATCAATACTCTTGCCGTTTTTCAAAGCAGTAATACTGCAGCCACCACCTAAATGGCAAACGAGTGTTTTTGGTGATAATATCTTGTGATCATCCAAATATCGCACAACCGAACCAACTGATATGCCGTGATAACCATAACGTTTGACATCAATCCTCTCGGCTAATTCAAGGTCGATGCCATATTGCCAAGCGTAATCTGGTTTCGAAGCATGAAATGCACTGTCGGAAATTATAACAATCGGAGTACCGACTAAATAATCCCTTAGATGTTTAACTTCCTGCATGACCGTTTTAACGTGCAATGGAGCACGTTGCTCGACTGCTTCGAGAGCTAGTTCGATTTCGTCAGTAACTAGTTCGTCTTTGGCAAATATTTTACTAGGTGCAACTAACCTGATACCAATAACGTCAATATTGTCATTTTCGTTGATTACTTTAAATTCGTGTAATAGTGGCAAAACGTAACGTGATACGCCGCTCAAGTCAGCATCATCATAATCCTTGGACTGTTGCCCATCAGCGTAACTGACTTTACAAAAAACTTTATTATCCACAAATTCAAAATTAACACTGGCTAATTTATCACCACCAGCAAAAAGGGCATATTTTCGGCTCGTGCTTCCTGGATTGACAACAAGTATCAATGACTGCTCTGTCATATTATTTCTCCGTTAAATAAATACTTTATACTTTTTATTTACTATTTATAGTATTATTTATTAATTTTAACACACTATTGACGTGTAACTCTTACCATAGCATGACGAGCTACGTGGCCATCTAATATATAGCCGGCTTGCATTTCCTCGGCAATGATTTCCTGATCACCTTCGGCATCTTCATCTAATTGGATTGCTTCGTGTAGATCTGGGTTAAATATAGTTCCCGGTTTAGCATCAATGCGCTTCACATTCAAATCCTCGAGTGATTTCTCGAGATTTTTAGTAAGGCTAATCACACTTTGCGCCCATTTATTGTCCTTTAAATCTTCTGGGACATAAGTTATCGCCCGCTCTATGTTATCGATAACCGGCAAGAGCTTCAGAATAGCACTCGTCCGTCCAGCATCACGAGACATAATTTTCTCGGCCTCAACACGTTTGCGATAATTTTCGAAATCAGCCCTCGTGCGTTGTAAGTCAGCCGTTAAATCAACAGCCTGCTGCTCCAGTTCTAATTGTTTTTTACTTTTTGTCATTTAATTCTCCTAGTGACTTTGACCCAATTTTAGCTTGATTTAGTATTTCTTCGTCCGATAATGTTCGGTAATTAGATTTATACCTCGCATAAAAATAATAGCAAAGAGGGTATGTAATGAGTAACATAATAACTCCCACAACTAAACCAAAGGCATTAAGACTTTCTTTATAAAAACTAGATATTACCAAATTAGAACCAACTAAAAAGAATACTACCGCAACTCCAAGTTTTAAACCTAATTTCATCTTATCCGACATTATAAAATTTCCTCTAACATCGCACCTGTGTGTTTCACTAATTTCATTACCTTGGCGTAGCTTTGTCTAGTTGAGCCCAAAACGCCAATATAGCTACGGTCACTATACGGTGAACGGAAACGACTAATAATTAGACTGACTCCGCTAGTTTTACCGATTGGGTTTTCAGCCCCAATGTAAACATTCAATGGCTCGTTTGGCGCAGCCTCACGTAGCCAAGGCTCTAGATTATCTAGTAACCTAGCTAACGATTGAGCATGATTTGCCCTGGCAAATTCGGGCTGAGAAAACAAATTACCAATACCACTCATATAGAGTTCGTCACCAATTGTGGCTATGCCTAAATTATGAGTTAGTTCTACTAAACTATCAACAGCGCTACGTATTGCCCTGTCGGCATGACTACTGTGAGTATTAACTCTGGCTTCAATCGCTCTCGCACTGCGATCGAATTCAGGGAGTAGGTTGCTATCAGGTATATTATTCAACATGTTGACGTAAAAACGGTAACCAGTATCGGTTGGGATTCGTCCAGCACTAGTATGAGGCTGAGCGATTAAACCCATTTCCTCTAACCTAGCCATTTCACTACGAATCGTGGCGCTAGAAACGTTAAAAAGCTTGGCCAGCATAACACTACCAATCGGAGCTGCTATCTCGGCATGCTGCTCGATAATGGCGGCCAAAATCTGAATCTGACGTTCTGTCATACCAGTATTATATCTTGGCCTAGCACTCCATGTCAACGAGTGCCAGCGGTTTGATCGTTGCCGTTAGCTTGCCGTTAATCGTCAGTTTAGCTATACTCAGGCTAATGAACGATACCGATAAAATCGACTTAATAAAAAAATGGTTGGGCGCAGGCTCTATCAATATTTTCGGTAGACCTTTTTCCGGCAAAGACAGCCAAGGTCGACGACTAGCCGAGGTATTCGGCGGCAACTTAGTCGGCGGCGGCGAAATCCTACGCGGCAGCGAAATCCCAGAACACGTAAAACAGCATATGCGTGACGGCAAACTAATTCCGAGCGATGATTACGTTAATATAGTCCTACCGTTCCTAAGCCAACCAAATCTGGCCAATAAACCGCTGATTTTAAGCTCGGTTGGACGATGGCACGGCGAAGAGGACGGCGTAATTCAGGCTGTCAAAACTGCTGGTCACCCCCTAAAGGCAGTGGTCTATTTAGATATATCCAACGACGAATCGCACAAGCGTTGGCTGGCACGTGAAGTTAATAATGACCGACAAAATCGTCATGATGATACCGAAGAAATATTGAATATTCGATTTACGGAATTTAGCGATAAAACCCTGCCGGTGCTAAACTGCTACCAAGATTTAGGTATGTTAACAACCATCAACGGCACACAGACACGTGACGAAGTAACCGATGATATGTTAGATAAATTATATAACATAGCTATAGCTAAAAAATAATATTTAACCGCGTTTTAACATCACAGTAAACGCCTCAGACGGAATATCAACTTTACCAAAGCGTTTCATGCGTTTTTTACCTTTTGCCTGTTTAGCTAACACTTTCTTTTTGCGTGATACGTCGCCACCATATAGACCAGTTGTAACATCTTTGCGATAAGCCGATAAATCCGCTCTGGCTATAAACTTAGCACCAATCGCAGCCTGTAAAGCAACCTGGAAATTTTGGCGTGGGATAACTTCTTTTAATTTATCGACGACTTCTCTGCCCAAACTCTGCGCTTCGCTACGATGCGCCATAACACTGAGAGCATCAACAATATTACCGGCCACATAAAAATCAACTCTAACTAAATCCTCAGTGCGATAATCATCTAATTCATAATTAAATGACCCATAACCACTCGTAACTGATTTTAATTGGTCATAGAAATCAGTCAACAGATTAGCAAGTGGCGCTTCGAAACTAATCAAAGCCCGCTCATCAATATAGCTGAGGTTTTTCTGACGACCGCGCTTGCTAATAATTAATTGCAAAACGGAACCGATATAGCTCTGAGGCACAACGATCTCACCATTTATCCAAGGTTCACGGATTTCCTTGATATGGCTAACATCAGGTAAACTGCTGGCACTTTTAATATCCAAGTTATCGCCGTTCGATAGAGCTACTTGATAGTCGGTCGATGGATTAGTGACAACTAGGTCTAGATTATATTCACGCTCCAAACGTTCGTGAATAATATCCATATGTAAAAGCCCCAGAAATCCAATTCTCACACCGAACCCTAAAACGGGTGAGTTTTCTGGCTCGAATTGCAAAGCCGAATCGCTCAGACTCAGTTTTTCAATCGCATCCTTTAGATCCTGATAGTCATCATTGCTGACTGGGAAAAATCCAGCGTAAACAAATGGTTTCACTAACTTGTAGCCTGGCAATTGTGATTCAGTATGTGAACGTTTAGTTGTAACCGTATCACCAACCCTGGCATCGCGAGTAGTCCGTAGGTTAGTTACGACATAACCAATTTCACCAGTCATTAGGCTAATCCCCGACTTCATAGTTGGTTGCAATGCCCCCACTTCTAGGGCGATCCCGCTGGCATTAGTAGCCATCATTTCGATGGTATCGCCTTTTTGAATCATACCGTCAACCATGCGTATATACAAAATAACGCCGCGATAATCATCATAATAACTATCGAAAATCAGAGCCCTAGTCGGAGCATTTTCATCACCAGTCGGTGACTGGACCTGTTTAATAACAGCGTCTAATACTTCCTCGACACCTTCACCAGTCTTGGCGCTAATTTTCAGAATATCTTGTTCCTTGCAGCCCAACAGGTTAATGATCTCGGCACTAACCCTAGGTATATCGGCGGCTGGCAAGTCAATTTTATTGAGGACTGGAATAATCGTTAAGTTTTGATTAAGCGCCAAATAAACATTCGCTAAGGTTTGAGCCTGGATACCTTGGCTAGCATCTACTACCAGAACCGCTCCTTCGCAGGCCTGCAACGAACGACTAACTTCATAGCTGAAATCAACATGTCCGGGCGTATCAATCAAATTCAGATCATAGCCCTTATATTTCATTCTGACTGGAGCTAGCTTAATTGTAATACCTTTTTCGCGCTCTAAGTCCATACTATCTAGCAGTTGCGCTTTCATATCGCGCTTTTGCACAGTATTGGTCAATTCCAACATACGATCAGCTAGCGTTGATTTGCCGTGATCGATATGTGCAATGATACAGAAATTACGAATTTGGTCTAGTTTCATACTCGCCTAAATCTACCAAACAATAGTTTTTTAGCGCGCGCTATAACCGGATAAACTTCCTGTAACCTTAATAAACGACTGAGGAAAATATAGGACGTAGTGCTAATTAAAACAACAATCAAGAATTTAGGAAAGCTAGCAAAGAAGCCTTGGTCGATCGCACTTAACGGTAAGAATGTAATGCATACATAGGTAATTATCGCCATGAAACCAGTGGCGCTGGCCATTCTAGCAATCGCATGCACAAACACCTTATCGAATAAACCATTGATACGTCGGGACATTATCGTAAACAGAATACCGACTTCTACGATAGATACAATCGACGTCGCCAACGCCAGACCGTAAGTCCCCATACTTAGTCCCATAGTAAACCAGATCGCTAAACTAATATTCAAGCCAATTGCTACAAAAGAAATATAAAGTGGGGTTTTAGTGTCCTGTTGGGCATAAAAACTACGCGCCGAAATGTGATAAATCGAACGGAATAATATCGCAATAGCTAGAACGCCTAATATACTAGCCATCAAGGTATCGCCACCGTTTTTGATGAAGTTTACTAAATACCCACGCCCGAAAAACGTTATCACCGTGACTGGTAACGCTATCCAAATTATAATTCTTAGCACTGCCTGTAGCTCTTTTTTGAATAAGTCCGGCCGCCCCTGCCCTAAACGCTCGGCCATTTTAGGGAATGCTGCTGTGCTAATCGCTACGCCAATTAAGTTTATAGGCACATTAGACAAGGCCGAAGATTGTTGATAAGCACGAATCGAACCAGCCGCCATGCGCGATGCAAGATTAGTTTCGACAATACCGTTAATATAATCAATCCCCTGATCTAATGACCTAGCAGGTAATATCGATAGCAGTTTGCGAAATCCACGGTTGCGCCAATATATCTTAAATCTATAATCAAACCCCATACCGAATAGCCCTATACAACTAACCAGTAATTGCATGGCCGATCCCAACACTACACCTAGGGCGACACCCATAATTCCGCCGTCGAAGACCTGCCAACCAAATAGGTTAATACCATTCGTGAAAAATATAGCACCAATAATTATGCCGACGTTATAAATAGTCGGCGCCATGGCAAAGAATACGAACCTACCAACAGCCTGTTGCATGCTGGAAATTACAGTGGCAATCGAAAATAGGAATGGGTTGACGGCTATAACGCGCATCATACTGACCGCTAATGAACGGCTCGATTCGTCCAGACCGGGACCGACGATATATCGCACCAACGGCTCGGCAAATATAATTATCAAGACACTCGTAACCAGAGTTAGTATCGCCATTAAATTCAAAATACTAGTCGACAATTCCCACGCTGACTTTTTATTGCCATCAGCCAAGCGTTGATTGAATATCGGTATGAAAGTAACACTTAGCGCACCAGAAACCAGGATGAAAAACATGAAATCCGGAATAGTAAAAGCTACCGTATAAGCATCAATACCTTGCGGATAAGTAGTATAGTATAGCCCATTCAACTGGCGATCACGGAATAACCCGAGAACACTAGATAATAGCGTTGAGCCAGCCAATAATGCTGCCGCTACTTGAACCGGCAATTTGATATTGGCCTTAGCTACAGTACTCCTAAAGTTTCCCATACAAAGATCTTTTGCTAGGCCTAGTAAAGCTTAGCCTCCTCTGGTAGTGTGGCATCTTTCAATATCTCGACAACCCTATCCTCTTCGATAGTTTCTTCATCAATCAAAGCCTTGGCTAATTTATCCAAGCTAACTCGGTTATGTTCGATAACTGCTTCGGCTCGTTTAGATGCTTCTTTGATCAAATCAGCAACTTCCTTATCGATCTCTCTGGCAGTATCGTCGCTATATGGTCGTTCGTGTGTCATACGATCAAACATCATACCACCATTATCTTCATGGAAAACCTGGTCGCGTAATTTAGTTCCCATACCTTGTTCCATGACCATATCTCTGGCGATACCAGTAGCATGTCTAAGGTCAGAGCCAGCCCCAGTCGTGACACGATCTTTGCCGTAGATAGTTTTCTCGGCAATTCGGCCACCCATAGCCCTAGCTAGGACGTCCTTGAATTCGATGACACTAGTGTAATTTTTATCCTCAGGTGGCAAGAACCAAGTCACACCACCAGTACCACCACGTGGGATAATCGTAACTTTATGAACAGGATCGCTGTCTGGCAAGACGTGACCGACAATTGCATGACCGGCTTCGTGATAGGCTGTCATTTCTTTTTCTTGATCATTCATGACCTTAGCTTTGCGTTCTGGACCAATAGCTATTTTTTCAAATGCCTCGGTCAAATCAGCGTTACTGATCTTTTTAGCATTACGGCTGGCAGCTACAATTGCCGCTTCGTTGGCAATATTGGCTAAATCGGCACCAGATGAACCGGCTGTTTTAGCGGCCAAGGAATCAATTTTAACCGTACTATCAATTGGCTTGTTTTTGAAATGAACTTTCAGGATAGCTTCGCGGTCTTTGCGCTCCGGCAGCATAATATTAGTTCGGCGATCAAAACGACCTGGACGTAGTAAAGCTGGATCTAAAACGTCAGCTCGGTTAGTAGCCGCAAGTACAATCACATTAGCGCTATTATCAAATCCATCCATCTCGACTAGAATCTGATTCAAAGTCTGTTCGCGCTCATCATGGCCACCACCCATACCACTACCACGACGACGACCGACAGCATCGATCTCATCTATGAATATAATAGCCGGAGCATTCTTTTTAGCCTTGGCAAATAAATCGCGAACTCGACTAGCACCGACACCAACGAACATCTCGACGAATTCTGAACCCGATATCGAAAAGAATGGCACATTAGCTTCACCTGCGACTGCCCTAGCGAGTAATGTTTTACCAGTTCCCGGGCTACCAACTAGCAGCACACCCTTTGGAATCTTGGCGCCTAAAGCTTCGTATTTTTTAGGGTGTTTTAGAAAATCAACAACTTCCTGCAGATCCTGTTTAGCAGAATCATTACCCGCAATGTTACTAAAGACGGCTTTTTCTTTGTCTGACCCGTATAATTTAGCCTTGGACCTGCCAAAGCTCATAGCTTGGTTGTTCTGACCCTGAGCTTGTTTCATCATGAAGGTGAAAAACATAGCAATTAATACAACAGGTATAATTATGGTAGCCAAGCTCCAAATCGTATCACCAGTCGTTGACGGCGGAACTACTTTTAGTTCAACTGGTGCATCGACTTTTAGGCCTTGTTCCTGGATACTACTATCCCCTTGTTTAACTGATTTTTCAGTCGGGGTGCTGCTACCTTTTGGCGTAACGGTAACATCATTACCTTGGATGTCTAATCTGGTAATCTGCCCAGCATTGGCGCGTTTAATAACGTCAGAGATCGAAACGCTCTTTAGATTATCGCGCGGTGACAAAAAAGCCACACCAACCAAGACAATAAAAATAATTATCGCCCAAAATAAGGTTAGGCGAACTATATCGCTAGGTTTTTTGTTAATAATCGGGGCTTTAATTGCCATAAAAAAGTTAGATTCCTTTCAGCCAGTCATCTCGGTTTAGTATTTCTTACCTATTTTATCAGTTCAACCGTAAAATTACGATAAGCGAACCTAAAACTAACACCATCACCCGCCTGAAAAGTTTTGCCAGGCAACATAGTTCTAACAGCAAATAATGCTCTGACTAGTTGCGGGCGAGTCAACCTAGCCCCCACAACATACCTCAGGCACTCCACGCCAGTCGACTGATCGATACACGTAAAGAAATACCGACTATAAATAGGACCATCACCAACCAATCTGGCCACTTCACCGTCAATTGATCGTTTAAGTAATTTTTGTTCGGCCCATAGGCCTAATAATTGCATTTTTTTATCATTATCAAAATCGACTAATTTGCTGCGAATCCGATTACGTAAATAAACATTGCTAGAATTCGTACTGTCTTCGTGCCAAGTTAGATTATGCTCGTTGGCATAATTTATAATTTCCAATTTCGTAATATTAGTTAATGGTCGAACAATATCCGAGGCCAAAACCGCTAATCCCCGCCAACCAGTTCCGCGAGATAAATTGATAACTACCGTTTCAATTACATCATCGGCGTGATGCGCCGTAACTAATTTGGCATCATGTTTTTTTGCAACCGAACTTAAGAATTTGTAACGTCTATTACGAGCTACTTCTTCACTAGTATTAACACCTAGTTCTTCACGTTTAGTTTCAAATGGCAGATTATATTTTTTTGCCAAATCAGACACGAATACGGCATCCCGCGCAGAATCATCGCGAATACCGTGGTCGAAATGAGCCACAATTAAATCCAACCCCAGCTGGAGCGATAACATATCTAATAAAACCACCGAATCAACTCCACCGCTAACTGCCAAAACGTAACGACCCGCCGAAATAATAACCTCATTCATATAGTAAGTATACAGCTCAACCCGCCTCTCTGGAAAAACAACTCGTCTTTTGCTACAATCAATCAGTACGGACGGCGCCTCGCGCCAATTCGTGATTAATAACGAGACAGACCAAGCCTATGGCTGTTTGCCGAGTTAAGAGGAGGAATGACGGTGGTATGAAGCTTTTGTCGTTTACGACAAAACGAAATATCCAAAGTCCATTCCGACGTGGTAGCGTAGCTCAGTTGGTTAGAGCGTAGGACTCATAAGCCTAAGGTCACAGGTTCGATCCCCGTCGCTACTACCATAAAAAGTGCCCCACCAAAAGTGGGGTGTTTTTTTATGGTAATAAATTGAGGTTTCTAGTTGTCTAATTATTTAAAACTAAACGAACCGATGAATTTATCGAAATCAGCCTTTTGCGTTCCGTAGGTATATAGCACGTACAAATAATTATCCTTGAAAAATACCAATCCATATTTATCTGCCTTATAGCCGTTACCATAATCTATAGAGAAAACACTTTCCATCGCCTTATATCCATGGAAATCCAGTAAAGCACTCGATACAGTGCTCGCCCCGTCCTCAAAGCCAACAGCATTAGACATAGCGACACTCAACTTGCTATCGCCACTCGGCAGAGATTTTATGTAACTAGTAGCATAAGTTGCAACCTCGGCTACATAATAACCATTTTCGTTCGATCTAGAATAAGCCATCATCGGTGCCGCAATACTATTAATACTCAATGTTTGACTATTATATTCATAAGGAATGCCGGGGAATTGTATGTTAAAACCAAACTTCGTCGAAGTAAAATCGCGCCAAGCGGTACTGTTCAAGGTTTCAGCCGCCGCTTTTTCAGCCTGAGTGGCATTTGTTCTCTCTAACGTAGTTATATAGTTGTCTTTTTGCTTTTGTTGAGCCACCAAAGTCGAATTCGTAATCTTGAGTGATGCAATGTTAGTATCTTTTTGTTTCAAGTCAGCATCCAGAGCGGTTTTTGCCTTTTCCAGCGACGAAATACTAACGTTTTTTTGATTAACCAAATCATTCGCTACCTTATCGCGCCATAAATAAACACCAACTAACAAAATAATCACCAGTAGAACCGCTAGGGCGATAAAAACTTTTTTTCGGCTAGAATTCATTTTATGTAAAATCGGATCGTTTTTTGGTTCTAGCTCTGGTTTAACCGTTTATTCATACATAAAATGTTATTCCTTTGAATATTTAATAACCTAAGATTAGCATAAACGCTATAGTAATCCAAAAATGGTTGAAAAATAAAGAGGCCCTGAATTCATAAAGAATTCAGGGCTTTGGTTATAGTAATGTCGGCCTCTGGAATAATAAAGAGAGGGATTATTATTCTTTGGCTGCAACACCACTCTATCGGCTCATAAAACCAGTTTTTACCGGTTTTATGGTAGACGATTAGGGTAGAGCCGCGGATCGGCTATATCTACCCGTTATAAAAACACCCTTTCGGGTGGGATTGACTGGTGCGGATGAGAGGAATCGAACCTCTGGCATCTATGCAGTAAGGAGAGAGGCCCAACCCATCTGAACATTACCGCTTTTTATCTCAGTAACATCCCAACGGGTGTGTTTTTGCCAATCTATAAATTGCATATACCGACCTACACATCCACTTATTATTTACCAGTAAGCCCAAGTAAATCAAGATACCATTTGCTGATATTTAACTTATCCAGACCCACAAGAAAAAAGTGTCTTACCGATAACAGATTCTAATACAAACTAACGACATTGTCAATAGTTATAAATACAAAATATCACGTCAGAAACGTGATATTTCAATAACTTTTATGGGTTTACGCGGACAAGCGACTAAAAATCGTCTTTGGTATTGGCAATTTCAGCTTCACGACGAGCAATAAAACTAATTAATTGCTCAGTAGTGCGTTGCCTATTCCAAGTAGCCAACTCGTCACTTTTATTAGCTGACCCTATCATGCCTTGCGTTTCCATTGTTATTTTATTTCCTTTTTGTTTTTATTGTTTTATAATTACATTTAAGCATAAATGCTATAAAAAAGCAATACTAATTATTGCAATATTATGCACATCTTTGACGTTATAGTAGTGGTTATGGTATAAATTAGAGTAAGGAAACCTAAAAAAATAAACACATGAACGTCCCCAGCTCTCTAGCAATTGTAGCCTTCGCTGCGTTGATCCACGCCAGCTTTCAATTGAGCGTTAGTGTGTTAGTGATACTCAGCAGCCACACCATAGGTGCCAGGCATTCCCAGGTAAAATTATTACGATTAACTACTAGCTTTGTTATTGGCGCAGGAGTTATGACTATATTGCTATTATCATTCGTGTCACTAGTCGTATTGAGTTTACTAGGCGCTAAAATATCACCTCTAGCTTGGGCTATAGCCTGCGGAATGCTGGTTGGCATCGCCATATCAATATGGATGTTTTATTACCGTCGCGAAAAAGGCACCACACTGTGGATACCTAGGGGTATGGCGGAGTATTTAACCGAGCGCACTAAATCAACTAAACTCAGCGCCGAAGCCTTCGGTTTGGGACTCAGCAGTGTGTTCGGCGAGTTGCTATTCATTATTGCGCCATTAACCGTTGCCGCCCTGGCATTAGTGCAACTACCATCGATTTGGCAATTAACAGGAATCGCTATTTATGCCTTCATATCTCTACTCTCACTTCTCATAGTTTGGGTTTTAATCAGTAGCGGTCATAAACTAAGTTCTATTCAAAAGTGGCGTGAATCAAACAAATATTTTCTACAATTTACTGCCGGTTCGGGACTGATAATACTCAGCGTATTCGTCTATACCAGCCAAGTTCTAGGTAACGTTGTCGGTGGTGTCTAATATGGATTTTACGGTGGATATAATCAAACACGACGGCAAGCGTTCAACTGAAAAATTTGATCGTAGTAAACTTCATGCCAGCATCACGGCAACATGCCTAAGCGCCCGCACCCCCGAAGGCCAAGCAAAAACCATCGCTAGTTCGGTATGCAACGAAGTTGAAAAATGGCTGCGCCAACATCCCGAGGTTACTAGCCGTGACATTCGCGCTGTATCAGTTAAACATTTAAAACGATATCATCCCGAAGCAGCATATTTGCACGAACAACATCACTTAATAATTTAGTTAAAGGGGAATCCATGGCAAAAAAACACACATTTGATTATGACTTGATCGTTATAGGTAGCGGTGCTGGCGGCAGCGCTGCGGCCACTATTGCTGCTCGTGAAGGTAAAAAAGTAGCTATTGTTGAATCAGATGCTTTTGGTGGCGATTCTCCGAACTGGAGTGATATTCCAACCAAAGCCTTACTACATGCCGCCAATCTGTATGACGAAGCTATTCACGGCGCTAAATTTGGTTTGCGTTCAGCAACACTAGGATATAATTATCCGTCAATCCGAGCCTGGAAAGATTTGGCCGTCAAACGCACTGGTGCTGGCGGTAATCGTAATTACTACGAAAGCCAAGGCATCAATACATTTAGCGGCGCGGCTCATTTCTTATCACCAAACGAAATTAGTGTTAATCGACAGCACTTATCAGCTAACTATTTTCTAGTAGCTACAGGTTCGCAGTGGGATATTCCTGAAATACCAGGGCTAGACAAAATCAAATATCTGACTCCGAAAACCATTCTAGAGGCTATCAAACCGCCCAAAAGTTTACTGATTATAAGTGGCGGTGATGCTGGTATCGAAATCGCTCAACTAATGGCGACTTTCGGAACCAAAGTTTATATCGTCGAAAAAGCCGAACGATTACTACCCCATTATGATAGCGAAGTTGGCCAAACCATCGAACATATATTAGCCGAACAAAAAGGCGTAACAGCCCTAACCCATTCACGGGTTGTTTCGGTCGAAAAAGACGGCCTAGCTAAACGCGTTATCATATCACGTGCTGGCACCGACAAATCAGTCCGTGTTGACGAAGTATTAATCGCATCTGGTCGTATCCCCAACGTTGATTTAGGGCTAGAAAACGCCGGTGTTAAATACACACCCGCCGGTATCGACGTTAATGAATATTTGCAGACAAACGTTAAACATATCTTTGCCGCTGGCGAAGTTTTAGGACGAGACATTTATACGCATACCGCACTAATGGAAAGCCAAGTAGCCGCTAATAATATCTTTCACCGTACGAAAATCGTACCAGATTATACAGCCACACCGGCGATTATATTCACTAATCCTGGGATCGCCGAGGTTGGATTATCCGAGGATGACTGCTTGAAACGTGATTTGCCTATCAATAAAGCAATCGCTCCACTAAACATTATCGCTCGCAGTAACACCTCTGATTTCAGGGATGGTTTTGTTAAAATCATTACTGACAAAAAAGGTATCATATTAGGCGCTTCAATAGTTGCGCCATCAGCCGCCGAGATAATCCATGAACTTGCCCTAGCCGTTAAACATAACCTAACCGCAGCGAATGTAGCCAGCACACCACACGCTTTCCTTAGCTGGAGCGAGGCAGTTCGAGTTGCCGCTAGCAAATTAAGTTAGCCGTAAAAGACCAAAATAAAAATAACTATCAGCCGATAGTTATTTTTATTTGTGTATAGACGTCACCTCTGAGACAATCTCACCTCATTGCACCAACCAATTACACGATTTAATGCAATAAAACACGTTTGTACACGATTATACACGTTTTCACACGATTATAGTAAACACCCGGTATGTGGATAATGAAAATCTTAGTTTTTGCTGCTAGCTTTTTGACGTTTTACTACTCTACCTTTTGGAGTGTCTGATGAAATTTTATAAATTAATTATAATTCATTCTGCTGACCCTGATATAACCAAATTAATACATACTCAGTCATCCTTAACCCCATAAGGGCATCACATAATTCAGGTTTTTCGTAGTCAACATTTCCATTGATAATATTTCCCTCATCCTTATGGGCTCCTAAATCAGATAAATATGAATATAATTGCACTATAGTCTTAAATCTTGGATAATTATATCGTTTATTAATATCCGAATTATGAACATCCCCATTTTTCCAGCTAGGTATATTTGAAGGTGCAGAAATACTTATTATATTCTTATCTCTGTTACAAGCTCTTTGAAGTCCAAAATACCACTTTGTTTGTTCTTGTTTTCTATACGAAAAAATACCTGTTATCACGTTTCTACAGTTAACCAAACATTCAACGGGATGGCCTAATCCATACATTTTTATGGCATTTTCATAAGACTCAAGAATATTTGGATAATAAGACTCAAGCCAATTTTCAATTATTGTCTTATCTTTAGAGTTTTCTATAAAAGAAAATGGCATTACACCTAATTTGTTTATTTCTTCTTTCCTAAAAGATATGTCTAAACCTAAAATGTTCAAATTTGATCGTAAATATTTAAAATCTCTACTCGGATAAGTATCCAGTAATTTCATATTTTTCTCTAAATCCTGCTTACTTAGATATTCAATAAGATCAAAATTATAAGAACCTTTCTTCAAGTCCCGGTCAATGCGCTCGGTAAAGACGTTATAAATGTTTATTTTAGAGACAATACTATTAATTACTTTCGTAAAAGAATCAAATTCATCAAGTAAACCTAATAACATTTCTTGTAATGCTGAATAGCATCTATCATTATGTTGATATATCTTTTCCCAGTCATTAATACATATAATTCTGAGCTTAAACTCATTTTCTTCAAATATCTCGGTTTGCCCTGCATTACAAAAAATCTTTTTCCATATATCAACCGTAGGTTAAAGAAGACTTCCTTTTGATAAGACATCTGCTATTTGTGAAATAGCTATTTGTTGAATACTGTCCATTTTAAACCCTCCTGTTTTTATGATAACCTTTGTTTGAATGTGCATATATCTGGTTTACAATTCCCTGTACTTGTCTATAACTAGCCACACGAATCCTCCAAAATTAATAGTAATCTCTATAACAATCTGCTTCATATTGCAAAAGGTCACTGATAACATCGTCAAATGGCGGCATCATAGTCTGTAAATCAAGTAGTAAGATACAATAGAACTTGAGTGAAAACACTAAATCATCCCATCCACTAACCGTTCTTTTTTTAAAAGAATGTATAGCATTTCTGTTCTCTCTGATTGTATTTAATGCATCAATATATTCATCATCCCATGAGATTTCACTTTGAAAAAATCTTACTAAACTTTGAAGGTTCATATATTCTAAGCTTGTTACATCCATCTTTCCTTTTAAGTGATTCTTCAGATTCTTCTTTAAAGCTTTTGCTTTCTCTTTAATAATATGACCATTACTCTCAAGTGAATTTATTACTTCATATAACGATGTTTTGACTTCCTCATAGTTAAAGTCTTCCCACTTGCCCCAATTGGATTTTTGATAATCATTCAGGTAAATCGATAAGAATATTTGCAGAGATGTTTCAATTGCTGAACCTAAAGTGATCCAGCATTGAATTAGTCTTCCCATCTCTTCTATCTCATCAATAGCACCTATTAACTGATGAAAATCATAATCAAAGTCTTTTAATGGAAGCTTCAAAGCCTTATTTATTGCTTCATATCTTTTTAGGGTCTCTTCATTAAGCAACCTATGAATCTCATCATCAGTATCAATGTAAACGCATTTTCTTGCACATTGGATCAATCCATCAGATTCTTTTTTAATTATCTCAAGTAGCTCTTCGATATTTGCTTTGTCTATTAGAATTGGTATATGCATAATTAAACCTCTTTCGAAAATTATTAGTATTTTTACACTTGAGGTTGTAGTTGATTCGCATTATAGACAAAATAGCTACCAGTCATTCCGCAAATATCCTCGCCGGGAAGTGCCTTTTTGTATACTGTTACCCATTAAGTGATGCCATAATAATGCGGCTAAGTTTTTCTATGTCAGACTTATGTAAATGAATCGGTAAGGCGTAGGATGCGTGGGGTACATGAGAGATAAACAATCATGATTCACAGATTATTGAAATCATCGACCGAAATCCAATCCACCCCAATTTCATTGCATGCATTCCTAAGTCCATTATCATCAGTTACGATGACTACCTTATCCTCATATAGCCTGCCGTCATTTGAAGACAAGGAATATGACAATAGCCCTACATCGGCGGTAGCTTTGGCGCCATAGTAGTCGACTATATCCCTGACACTTTGAAACTTATTAATGATTTCACCCATTATCCGAAACGCGTCCTGGTTTAAGCTTTCGATTATTACAGCGTCAAGCTTTTTCAGGCTCGCCACTTCGTGTTTGACATCTTCTATAGTTACGATCATTCTATCATTCCGTTTCTTGCTGCATATCTGATCGTAGCTAAGACACCTAATAGCGTTGGCGTCCAAAACATATTTATAAGTATCGCTAAACATTTTGAAGCACCTTCATGTTGAATTTATCACCCTTCTTGTAACACAGCAGGTTCCTAGCCTCACGCAAGCTTATGTCTTTGGAGTTATATTTGCTAACAATGGTGCCGACAACGGCTTGGTTATTATACCTATTAATTCCCTTTTCCAGCCCAAGCGGCGTCCCGCCGCCTTTTTTACGCGTGAGCCTAAGCCATTCTGAGGATAATGCATCCAAATATTCGTTCTTAGCAATATCTCCAATTATTTTCAGCCTAAACAACCTCATCACGACGGCAGTCGGACTTACGGAATATTTGTCTGCTAATAATTTCGCTTCGGTTAGCGATGAGCAAGACTCCTTTGAAAAAATATCCTCTGGCATCAATAATTCCTCGGCAAACAAATAATGTTGGTCTTCAACCAGCTCCCTGCATCCACCGTCCATCGTGACCGGCCTGCAATCACCATGACACAGACAGCTTAGCGATAAGGCCGCAGTAAATAACCGTCTCCCCCATAACTCAATCCTACTGTCATTGTCTCCTGCCTTTATAAATAAGAACGGGCATTTCTTATCGTTGATCGCTATACCACTGAATTGAAGCGATTTGTCTATTTCCTGAGGGGTAAAATGATGCGCATACAGCGAAACATATACATTGCGATCGGCAAGGCCTTTGTCCAAAACCCCAAAGGTCTTTTCCTTGTTGAGCTCAAATATGGTTTCAAGATCATAGCCGATAATATCCCGCATTTCCTTAGCGCGTTTATATAAATCAAGCTTAGTTCTTTTATATCTGCCAGGAATATCGTTGATATCGCAAATGTATTTTTTCAAGAAATTTTGCTTTCTAGTAATATCTTTTAATATGAGAGAAATGTCCGCGAGAACAATATCGCCTCTTGACGAAATAGATAGCTGATCCTTCGATACCCCAAAGAATACCGCCTTTTGGTAGTCTTGAATGATTTTCTTCACAAAATCTTCCGCTAAAAAGAACAAAGGGTACGGAACCTCTCCAATTCTGGTTAAATGTATGAAATCATCATACTGGATGAATCCCGAGCATAATGAGTCAAGAAATTTTTTCCTACGCCTGACAATGGTATTGTCAAATAATAGGGCGAAAACCTCCATGTTAATTGAGAACAGAAATTCTTTGTTTTTTCTCACAGATATTTCTAGTTTCATGATTAAAGTATAATCACCTCATATCTTACTTGCAATGTAGTAAATATATTTTGTAATAGGCTAATGCTTATTATCACATCCATAGGTAATTTATATCTTGCAGTAAATCTGTGGATAGCTCGACAGTTAGTCAATATAATGCGAACGAATTGCACTCATTTATCGGAAAACAAAAACAACAAACCTACTATATTTTTATAAATTATCACCATCAATATGGTCTTCTAGGAAAGTGCAGACCAGAATATCATCCAATATGACTAAATTAAAGTTATTTGCATTATTTACTCATGAAAGTCTAATAACCTCAGCTACTCCCGAGGTTGTTAGCAACTCAAAAAATTCATTGATTTCCGAGTAAGATTGCCTTGGATATCTCAAACTTTCTCGAACTTCACAATATGTGAAACTCATAAATTGCTTCGCTCTAGATAATGCTACAAAAAATGCACACCTATCTTCCATTGGCTGATTCTTAAAATTCCAAAAAGCCCCATCTTCTAATCCTACAAAATAGACTGCTTCATATTCTAATCCCTTGCTTTTGTGAATTGTCATTATCGGAACGGAATATAGCCCCATGAAGTTCTCCAAAACGTTTATCCAGTCATCTTGACATTGTTCATATTCCTCCCATAATAGTTCAACAAAACGTTTTATTTTGTTATCAAAATAATCGCCCTGAATGTAAGCCGGATAAGCACTTTTCAAATCGGGAATTCCCCAAAAGAGAACTATGTCATTTACAAGACCCCTCAATTCCTCTACATTACCAATCTTACCCATTGCATCATTGCATTTGTTTAGTATGTTTATTAGTTCCTCCTGTTTTTTGTCATACTCATCAGGTGTATCGATATCACTTATTTTATATATGGAAAGCAATGACCCATTGATTACTTCCCATTCAGTCGGACTTTTCCTTTTGATTGCTAGTCGCATAAGATTAATTAGCAGTATGACGATTGGTTCTTTAATTAAATCTTGATATTCGGTTTCAACCCTTGCCTTTATCCCAAATTCATTCAATTTTTCAATGATTTTTCCAGTATATCGATCTGGTGTTTGCTTGCAAAGAATACAAATGTCTTTTGCCTTTATTCCTTCAGCAATTATATCCGCTTCAGCCGCTTCAGTATCGGCAATAAATAGGTTTATTTCCCCATCTTTTGAATCCCATTTATCCGATGTCTGTATCTCAACACGATTCTCCTGTAATGACACGTACATTTGTTTTTGTAGCTCTACTAAACGAGGGGCTGAACGGTGGTTCATGATTAACTGGGTTTTTGATGCGCTAAACTCACTTTGAAAATCTTCAAATACAGTTTCACTAGCCCCAGCCCAAATCATAATGCGCTGTTTATTGTCACCAACCGCTGTAATACTTGATGATGAATTTTCAAAGCAAGTTTTTACAAGCTTATATTGCAAATCTGTAGTATCCTGGAACTCGTCCAAAAACACATGTGAATATGTGTAAAGTAAAGCTCTCCGTATTTTCGTATTAGTTCTTATGATGTATTCTGCCAAGATACAAATCATTTTGAAAGTTAGGCATGCCGGATGATTATCAAAACCTTTTAATAGTAGAGGCCATACATCTTCCCCAAGGCCAGCCTTACAAAACGGAATTTCCGTGGAAGAGATCTTGAAATCATACAAATCCCTGAGTTTGCCTGGATAATAATTTTTCGGGTTAAAATACCCTGCTTTTCTGAAAGCACAATCTATTATTGTTTCGTCCTCTATTACATAATCAGCATTGGGCCTTAATTCCTCTGGCAATGCATATCGGAAACGATCGAGTAAACTCTTCGCAAATGCATCATAGGTCATTGACGAAAACCTATTGCCAAATTCGCTACCACATCTTTTTTGGACACGTTGCTTCAAGTTTTCCGCCGCATCTTTCTTAAAACTGATTGCAAGTATCTTCTGAGGATCGTTACATGAATTGGTTTGTAACAAATATCCTGCTTTTTGGGCCAAAAGCTCAGTCTTGCCAGCACCAGGGCCTGCGACTACTAATATATTATTTTGAATTTTAACTGTAGCGTCAGCATTTTCTTCGAGGACAATTCCGTCACTCGGAAGCCATTTTTCCGGTCGGATAATTTTCGCCATAAATCAGTCCTCCGAACTTTTTAATAATATTTCTTCGGATGTTTTCAATATCTTTTTAATTACTGGAGGAATATTGTTCAACAAATCACTTTTTTCCATATTCGAAAGAGCTAAAATATGGGTGCTTGGTTTGCCGCGATTTAGGAATAAATAGTTATACCATATCATGAGTTGTTTTTGTTCTTTTGTATACGTTGAGCCATCTCCACCACATTTTTTAAGTGTACAATGCACGCCGTCATCGACTCTTTCTTCATATTCGGCACACGGTTCTTCTTCTTTTTCAAGTTTAATTATTTTTCCTTTTTCAGGAACATACGGCCCTTCAGAATCCTCGACGATTTCCTTATATTTATCTCCATAATGTTCTAACATCAAAAAATCAAGATCCAACGGCGCTGAAAAGAACACATTATACTTCTCTAAGAATTTGATCCAACTTTGCATTGACTTACTTTTGCTAACATCCCATTCATTCATTTTCTCAAGTCTTTCCATTGATAATGAATCGCATCCTTGAGAATGCTAACTCCTTTTTCTTTCAAAAATTCTTCATTCAGCTCTTGAATTTTGGTCTTTACACAGGTCTTAGTTGTATCGCTCCAGTTTATACTTCTCATAACTTGGAACATCATTGTCCCAGACACGTTTTTCAATTGTTTCGAAGGATCCCTCATTGCCGGAACATAAATCATGCGAATACGATCCAGATCATGCCTGCTTACGCTATTACGATCGGCTTCTGTGATATCGGCTTCTTCTGGGCAAGTTATGTAATATATTTTACTTTCAATTGAACCCTCTGCGTTATTGCTCTTCTCCCATGAAGCTTCCAATCGTATGCGCAGATATGGTGTACTACCAGGTCGATCAACTACTAAACTTTCAAAAAAAGGAGGAATGGAGTACTTTTTTTCTCCGTCCTCTTCCAAAAGCTCATCAAATACGAAAACCGCTTCTATATATAAATCCTGTTCTTCAAGTTCTTCTGGAAGAGTGTCTTTGCCGATATAAAAATCGCTTCTCTGTAAAATCCTTTCACCTGAATTATCTGAAAAAATCTTGCAAAGTGCGCTTAGTGCCGCAGTTTTTCCAGAGCTATTGTTTCCTATTAATGCCGTTAAATCATTAAACGAAATCGTTTGCTCTTTATTTCCAAAGCTACGATATCTACATAACTTTACTTTTGAAAGTTTCAAAATAATCCCCCTTCTTATCAGTGCATTATTACGTTATTAAATTATAAAACACTTCATTGTACAATCATCGAAGAGACTGTTCTCTCAACAGTCTGACTGATCATATTCTTCCACTCAGGTGCCTCACAGCCTGCTCGGTATTGTTCGCAATCATTCATTAGGTTTATTACTGCCTCAGGCGTGACATTGTTTGTAGTAAACAATGCCTTAAAAAATGAATTAAATTGTGAAATCGTTATTGGAATAATCTGCAAGCTCATTCTCTCATTACTTCGTGAATACCAAACACCAATTCTAAATGTTTCTGCAGTATTAGAATCTATATTGTTTGCAATAAACAAGCCATATACTGGTTTCCCGTTAGTTTCGGCATACTGGTTAATAAGATCAGCTACATGGCGACGGACAGGTTCCCCTTCTGCCGCCTCCTGTCTTGAACTTTCGGTCAAAGTAACCTCGATAACTATAACGAAATCACGAAACTCCATAATCAAATCCGGGCCATTTCCAGGAGCAGTGCCAACCGGTAAAAAGTCCTGATCAACCTTAAAACGCCTGGCTTCATATGGTTTGTTTTCTAAGCTATCAATAGCCAAGAAAGCTCGCCATAACGTCCACTCCAGATATGCAGGAGTCTCGCTTCGGGGAATAACTATCTCGGTTTCCTCATCTATGCGACGACGATCTCTACGTGAAGCGATGAGATCAATGTAAGTAGCAATTTCTTCCCATTGGCCCGCTTGCTCTCTTGCATATATTTATTCCTTCTGTTTAAAAATAATATCTTCAATTTCATGCCGAATGATAGCAATATCAGCTGGCGTACCTACTGGTCGATCCCCAAGAATAAACGGGATCCCCATCTGTGATAATTGTGAAATTAAATCATGAAGCACATTTAATGCTGCATTTTGAGTGTCGGTCGGAAGATGTGCACCATTACATAAAGTGGTAAACCTTTCAAGCTCGCTTGCTGGAGCAGAGGTATCTCTTGTCATTAACTCTGCAAACAGACGCTTTTCAGGCACTAAAGCTATTCCTCGTCCTCTATTTTGGACAAGACCGGTAGCTTTTAAATACCGGAGATTAGCATCTGCATAATCGCGAAAGGTCGATGCCTTTAGGTCAAATGCAATACCTGCTTCTTCATATTTTGCTGAATCGAATCGACGTTTTGATTCTGCCGCGTTACGCTCGTTTCTCAACGCGATAATACGTTCAGCCACGGTTACAATGTTATCAGCACTGCTAGTTGTCTGAACATTAAGCGCCATTTCTATAAAATTAACAGCGGCCACACCAGTTTGCCGTTCAACTTCGAGAAGTACCGCTAAGGTGTGCCGGAGCGGTGAAAACCATGTGGATTGTCCATCCGAATTTCTGATTTCGATATATTGAGCAGCTAGAGAACGCAAAAAACACTCTTGCATGGCAGGCACGGTTTCCGATCGTATCAGCCGCCATCCATTAGGTGTAATCGTATCCATAGCCCCAATGTCTTCTTGACGAATAGTGGTAGAACTAGGAATCTCCGGGTATAGAAACCCCAACTTGCCAAGAGCTGATCGCCATTTACGTCCAACGCTGTTTGTTTCGTCTGTTCCAAGCGAAACAATGCCATGCTGCCCCAACAATTCTCGAAAAGCGCGGTCACCATCTTGACCTCGCATGTTGCCTTGTAGATAAGACGTTGAAAGTGCAACTAAACCATCACGTAAGCGGAATGCACTTCTGACGGACGTATTACCTATATACCAAAGTGTCATATCTGTACCTCCTTAATATCCCACAAAAAGGTATTCTTGCACTTGGTTCTTATTATCTCCTACACGGTTACCCTGATTGCCGAAAGAATACCGGTAATCCACAGGGATAACTTCAACATGTTCCTTGTGTTTGGAGAGAATGGAAACCATTTCATCAAGTGTTGGTAAACTGTTTGATGAATAGGAAACTATGATTATACTACTTGCATATTTTTTAAATAGAAGGTCAAAAGCATTTGCTGCACCTTTCCGTGTGGAGAAAGGAGTAGGATACGACTTAAACTTTTTCGTCTGAGTATGCTGCTGTATCTCAACGCCTTCCCAATTTCGAGCAAGACCTTCAACAAAATGGTAGCGGCGTACATATTCATTATCGGAGTAAGGAGAATAATATGGCGGATCAATATATACCATGTCCGGCGCATCAATTCTCAACTTCATGGCATCACTGTTTTTTGCTTTATTGGCATTCCCATTATCGAAAACAGAGTTATTTACAGCAGTCACAGCATCCATAAACTGCTCTTCAAATGATTTTTTCAGGTCTTTCCTTCCATCGTCGTAGCGATCACCAGTGTAGGTAAATATGCCTCTTGGGCGCTTTTTAATACATGCACGAATTAGGGCCGACATGCCTATCGCACGTTTATATGGGTCACGGATGGCTGCGATATTAACACGCAAGGTGTCAATAAGCGCATTGTCATGATCAGAGAAATATAGTCCGGCAAAAGTATCAGTAACGAAATGATCAGACTTTTTTGAATCTAATAGTAATTTTTGTGCTTCACTTCGCGGAAGAATAACCGAATTGTTCTCAATCATGGATTTAGCAAAGGTTGCAGACATTGCCATGTAATCGTTACTGATAACTGTTTTCCCTTGCGCTTTGAACATGTACCCTACAATGCCAGAGCCCGCAAAAAGATCAACGACACTATCAAATTTGAATTGTGAAGCAATGTCCCATATCTGTAATAGTAACTTACTCTTAGATCCCATAAAGCGAGTCGATGGATATTTATCAACCTGAACTGGTAAGGGTTTCGGCTCAACCGATAAAACAATATTCCTCTTCGGAGGAATTGCAACAATAACATCCTCACCCTTACGACTGTTACCATTACATGAGATATATCGTTTCGTTTGCATAACATCAATATTAAACTTTCCATAAAGCTCATGGACTAATGGATGGTTGGAGTTTGTAAGAATCACGTAACAGCCCAACTCATGAAGTCGATGTACTTCATGCGCAAGTTCTACGTGATCTTCCTCATAGAATTGTTCTTTAGTATATCTTTTAAAATCCGAATACTCGGATACAGGAAGATAAGGCGGGTCGAGAAACACAAGGTCACCTGGCTTCGCATAGTCTTTTAGAACTTTGAGATAATCCGCACATACAATTGTAGCCTTTTGCAAAACAGCAGATGCGGCGTATAGAGCTTCAATATCACAGATTTTTGGGTTTTTATATCGTCCAAAGGGCACATTAAACTGCCCCTTTTTATTTACTCTATATAATCCATTGAAGCATGTCTTATTAAGGTAGATTGTCCTTGCTGCCGCTTCAGATGGTGAAAGCTCATGCCATTCAAGTGATCTGACTGCATAAAACATCTCTTCTGTATTACTGTAAGCTTGAAGGTATGTAATAACTTCATCAACATGCTCTGCAACTTGACTATATGCATTGATTAATTCGGGGTTGCTATCTGCGATAATTCCATTAGATGGATTAAGCGCGAAGAAAAGCGCTCCTCCTCCAAAGAACGGCTCTATATATCGACTATATGAAATGGGAATTTTAGGTATGATATCATTGAGCATTTGTGTCTTGCCACCCGCCCATTTAAGTAAAGGGCGCGCTGGAATACTCGGTTGATATTGTTCAGCTTCGCTGTGTCTCGAATTAGCCAATTTATACAGCCCCATTTCTGGTGCAGCTATTATTTTTCCAAAGACTATAGCACCGTTTTTTATATCTCTATAATATCACATATATCAATTAAGAGCAGAACAAATTCTCACAATAACGTTAGTATTCATATTTTTATCCTTTTCAATTTCAACTATTACGCACGACTTATGCTGTCTTTTGCGCAAAGGTCTTTTTTCTTCTCGCCTCAATCAAGAATTTCCAAAACTTATACGATCCTCTTAAACATTGAGAATGCTTCAATAGTCTCATATTCTAGGTTATGCATCCAGTCATTTTCATTTTTACGAGCAAAATTTAAAATTGTTTGAAAATGATCATCAGATTTATTACCTAACATAGAGGAACATGGTATTGTGTTACGAGGAGCGCGTGAGTTGAGGGGATGATAGTTAATTAAGAACTGATTGTATATATGCTTAGTATTTATAATGCGAGTATGCAGAATTATTATAATTATTCTCATAGCACTGCACAAAGAGCTACATTAAATATACAAGCATCGCTTCTTCTAGCTCAAAAAACTATTTGACCTTCTGTTTGGACTCTATAATACCGTCGAGAAACTTTTCAGGATTGGTTGGGTAGTTTATTGCTGCTGTGTATATAGCTGTATTACCAAGCTTCGAATATCTAGAAGTAAGATTTTTAAAACTTTCCGGTGAGAGCAGATTAGCGTTCGTTGCTATCCTTAATGCACTAGTCGAATTTTCAGTTGTTTTACGGGCTTGTCTTGCGAGGAGGATAAAGTCAATAGTATAGGCAACAATATTGTCTCTTAAGTATTGTTTGTCTTTTAAAATATCAAGTTTTTTTGGGCTTTCTTTTTTATATGTACGATACTGTCTTTTTATAAATCTGTTTAAACCGTTAAAATAACTTTCCTTTATATCTTCAAATTGCGCATCTGGTAATAGTGATCGCAATTTTTCCAGATGGCTGTCTACCCATTCCTTATTATCTTTATAGAGATCAATTGCTAAGTCATTTGTTTCTTCAATCATTTCATTCAGATTTTCCTAGTTCCACCGCTCGATTTGCTTCTATTGATTGGTATATTCTTTTATTTCGCGACCATTTTTAATAGCAATATTCGCTTCGGCAAAATCATAGTGAGGATGACCAGTTATTGAAGTTTCGGGCTCTTCCATTACGAGTGATTATAACATAAATTGGTAAAAGCAGTAACGTATTGTCATGCCAGTCCGGTGGTAGACAGCAGAAAAGTTGGAAACTGGAGAATTTCTTCATTAGTTAAGCTTAACCTATTGTGTTGTGAGTCTATTCATAATAAATACTTGTTTATTTAGATTTTAGAAAGGTCACCTGGCGACCCGGAACCCAAAATCGTTACTCGTGAGCGTCGGCGTGTAGAGCAGAATGAGCGCGAACGCACCCGCACTCGTGCCAAGGTCCCAGGAGCCACCACGGAGGAACCCGTACAGCGTGGTATTGGTGCTGGTACCATCGGAATAAATCTGGCCCAGACCCTGGCTAGAATTCCAGCCACGGTTGGTGGGATTGGCGTAGTTGAGGGCCTGCCATTTGGTAATGGCAGTGTATTCTCGCCAGCTAAATCCTGGCGTGGTTGTTGTTGGCTGATCACCCCCGATAATCCAGCCGTCGGTCCACTCCCAGACGTTTCCGGGAATATCCCAGATGACTGAGCCGTTAGAGAGAGTTAGGGTGCGTTTTTGGGTGCCAGCTGTACCGCAGGCGGTACTGACACCCGCCGTAACAGTACCGAAACAAGCGTCATTGTCGTTGCTCGTGGCTGCTAGGGTGGCGGCAGGCGAATTGTCGTTATGACCCGAGGCTAGGATTTTGCCGGTGGTACCGGGGGCGTTGTCGCAAAGCGAACCGTCGGCATTGCACCAGTTAGCTGGTTGCCACAGAGCGTTGGTAGCAATAGTCATCCATTCGGCTTCGGTGAGGAGGTGGCCGCCTGTGGCGATGGATTTGTCTGCAGCGGTTCGCTGTGAAATACTGACCCATGGCATTCCAGCCGCAGTGCTGACGGCGTTGCCAGAGCCGTCATCTTTGGCTTGGTATTTCATGACGCAGAAATCTGTTGTACCAAATTTGGGATTGCCGGGGACTGGGACGTAACCTGTAGGGCAGGATCTGGCGTAGCTAGCAGCAGTGATGCCGCCAGTTACGGTCAGACTACCGCCAATGCTGGCACTAGCTACGACTGTTAGAGTACCGTTTATAGTGGCAGATATGACGCTGAGGGCACCTGCAGCACTAATGCTTACTAGAACTGTACCTGATGAGTTTTGAGTTTGAAATAGATCAGCGGTTTGGCTGGTCATACCTTGAATAACTAGACCCTTATTAGTTGTAGCCTTGGTAGAAATGGCGACTTGAGCTAATGAATCAGCTGTGCTCAGGTTATTGATAGATAATTGATTGGCTGGTGTATTAGTACCTATACCTACACGACCATTAGTGCTATCTACGTCAAATATAGAAGTGCCGGTGGCATTTTGTATTTGGAATGCTACAGCAGAATTAGTGTCGTTTTTAGCTAGAACATTACCTGTAGCACCAACACTAAACATAGTATTGCCACCTATATCTTTAGCTTGGATGAGATCAGCGGTTTGACCGGAGGCGCCTTGGATTACTTGAGCTACGGAAGCGGCGGAGGTGGTGACGGTTAGTTTAGGGGTGAAGCCTGGAGTGGTGTTGAGAAGGATGGATACGGTGTTAGAATTGTAATTAGCTACGGCGAGGTCGGGTTTATTATCACTA
>DZCW01000005.1 GCA_022736555.1 Candidatus Saccharimonas sp. | reverse complement strand
TATTCCCCACTGCTGCCTCCCGTAGGAGTCTGGACCGTATCTCAGTTCCAGTGTGACTGATCATCCTCTCAGACCAGTTAACGATCGTAGACTTGGTAGGCCTTTACCCCACCAACTATCTAATCGTACGCAGGCCGTTCCCAAAGCGGATAAATCCTTTAATCCGAAGACCATATGCGGCATTAGCCACCCTTTCGGGCGGTTATTCCTCACTTTGGGGTACGTTCCCACGCGTTACTCAGCCGTCCGCCGCTCGCCGCCAGGTAGTAAACTACCCGCGCTGCCGCTCGACTTGCATGTGTTAGGCACGCCGCCAGCATTCATCCTGAGCCAGGATCAAACTCTCCATAAAATGATATTACCGATAAATCGATATATCAACATAACTCAATATAAACTGACGATGATTTGCACAACTAAATTGTCAAAGTTCTTATCATCTGTTGCAACTCCACGTTGTTTCGCTCAAAATTTGTGCGACCAGATTGTTTTCAATCATACCCTACGACTCACACATCAGTCAAGGGTAATTTTCCTTTATTTAGTTGATAAAAACACAACTATACCAATAACTGTCCCAAACACCGCTCCCAGGACAACTTCTAAAGGGGTGTGGCCTTTAGCTACACGCGGTAGCTTCACTGTACTTTTACCCTCTTTTATTAACCCGTGTATTGCCTCTCCCTGCTCACCAGACGATCTGCGAACTTTCAAAGCATCATACATGACGATTATCGCAAATAATAATGCAAGCCCGAAAAGTCCAGAGCCAAGACCATCACGTAGCCCTATAATCGTGGCCATAGCCATAGTTGTCGCACTATGCCCACTAGGCATACCGCCAGAAATAAACAGATGTGATCTAAGGTTTCGTTTTTCTTTTTTTACCGAACTAAACACATACTTGACCGTATGAGCACCGATCCAAGCGATTAAAATTGTAAGTAAATACGGTGAAAATATCTCAAAATTCACGAGTTTAGCTCTCCTCACTACTTATGTTTTTTTGTTCCGGCATTAGCCCAAGCGAAGCTACCTTATCACCCTCGCGCATACGCATAATTCGTACACCTTGAGTTGTCCTACCTAGTGTCGGTATATCTTTCAATCCAACGCGTATAGCCTGACCTTCATTAGAAATCAATAGGACTTCACATGCCTCAGGTTCCAAAGTATGAACTGCAATTATAGGACCAGTTTTAGCAGTCACAACAGCAGCTTTTATCCCTACCCCGCCACGCTTGTGTGAAGGAAAATTAGATACTTTTGTCGACTTGCCATAGCCATTTTCACTAATAACCAGCAAACTACGGCTATCATCATCAACGATATCCATACCAACTACTTGGTCATTAGGTCGCAATCTTACTCCGCGTACACCACGTGCTGAACGACCCATTGGACGAGCATCTTTTTCATTAAATCGAATCGCTTGCCCGGCTGATGTTGATATAATTACATCATTATCACCAGTGGTCTTTTGTATCCAGCGCAGTTCGTCACCATCATCAAGTTTGATAGCAATCAAGCCATTTGTTCGTATATTTGCATAATCCTCCAGAGGGGTTTTCTTGACAGTTCCTTTAGAGGTGGCCATGAATAAATAACCCTCGTTTTTGGAATTATTCTCGTGTTTAATAATTGAAGTTATCTTTTCCTCTGGTTGAAGTTGTAATAGATTAACTGCAGCCACACCCTTAGCAGCTAGCCCAGCAGCCGGTACTTCATACGCCTTTAGACGGAAAATACGACCGCGATTAGTAAAGAACAACAGATAATCATGGGTGCTAGCTGGTACTAATTGGTCGATTATATCTTCGGCCTTAGTAGTCATACCACGCTTGCCTTTACCGCCTCTATTTTGGCGATGATATTCACTGACTAATGTTCGCTTTATATAGTTTTCCGTAGTTAACAAAATGATACTATCTTCTTCCGGTATAAGCTCTTCGTCGCTAAACTTGCCCAATTCATAGTTAATCATCTTGCTACGACGTTTATCGCCGTACTTTTCTTTCATATCCAAAAGCTCTTCTTTAATAATTCGCAAAACTTCGTGTTCATCGGCCAAGATAGCTTCGAGTTTTGCAATCAAATCAAATAGCTCCCTAAGCTCGTTCTCGATCGCTTCACGTTCTAGACCAGTTAAACGTCGCAACTGCATAGCCAGGATAGCCTTGGCTTGAATTGGAGACAACCCAAACTTCTCTATCAAAGCAGCTTCGGCATCATCACTAGTCCTGCTAGCACGGATTGTTTTGATAACTTCATCAATATGATCAAGTGCTATCTTGTAACCTTCCAATATATGCGCACGCTCCTTGGCTTTACGCAGCTCAAATTCGGTTCGACGTCGAACAACTATCTGGCGATGTTTTATGAATTCACTTAATATTTCTTGCAGACCCAAGATACGTGGTTGTATACCGTCGATCAAAGCCAACATATTATAATGAAAACTAGTCTGTAGGGCCGTCATTTTGAATAGTTGGTTTAACACCTTCTTTGGATATGAGTCTTTCTTTAGCTCGATAACAACTCGAACTGATCCGCGCGCGCTCTCATCACGTAAGTCGCTAATTGATGTAATCTTCTTTTCCTTGACTAAATCTGCGATTTTCTCTATTAATGTTGCTTTATTTACAGCAAAAGGCATTTCGGTAACAATAATTTGGCTACGACCTTTTTTAGTCTCTTCTATATTTGCAACTGCACGAATTACAACACTACCACGGCCAGTTTGGTATGCTTGGCGCATTGGCGCACCGCCGTAAACAACGGCTCCAGTTGGAAAATCTGGTCCCTTAACATATTTTAATAGGTCATCTAATGTGGTAGTCTCTGGGTTATCAATTAGATGGATAGTAGCATCAACTAATTCACTGAGGTTATGCGTAGGGATGCTGGTTGCCATACCAACCGCAATACCGATTTGCCCGTTTAATAATAAGTTAGGAAGCTTAGCTGGCAATACTGACGGTTCTCGTTCTGACCCATCATAATTATCTCGAAAGTCTACGGTATCTTTGTCTAAGTCCGTCAATAATTCATTACCAATTTTGTCCAATCGAGCTTCAGTATAACGAGAAGCGGCGGCAGGGTCACCATCCATAGATCCAAAGTTTCCTTGACCATCGACTAGCGAGTATCTCATTACCCAATCTTGGGCTAAACGAACCATCGAGTCGTAAATAGCCGTATCGCCATGTGGGTGATACTTACCCATAACATCACCTACGATGCGAGCAGACTTAGTAAATTTTGTCCCTGGGCGCATTCCTTGCTCGCCCATCGAGAACAATATGCGGCGATGCACAGGCTTAAGCCCATCACGTACATCAGGTAGTGCGCGATCAACAATAACGCTCATCGAATAACGTAGGAAGCTATCCTCCATTACATCTTCAACTGTTCTATCTTCTACAACACGTGAATGCGTTGCATTTATTACAACTTCACTTTCAATCGGTGTGTTTTCATCGTCGTTCATAACTAAATATCCAACTCCTCAAGACTAATCGTTTTAGCGCGGCTCTGTATAAATGCTTTTCTCAAATCCACCTGGTCACCCATTAATTTAGTAAAAATAGCGTCCGCTTTTTCTGCATCCGCAACCCTAACTTGAACTAATACGCGATTTTCTGGGTTCATAGTCGTTTCCCATAGCTGTTCGGCATCCATTTCACCAAGACCTTTGTAGCGCTGAAGCAACGTTATACCAGCCTGCTTAGTTCTATCAGACTCGATGTCAACATTGACACCTTTGGTTTTCCTATCAGCAATAAGCTTATCGGTTATCACTTCACGCTCTTCCTCATCATAAGCGTAAAACTTTTTTGCGCCAGCTCTCAATAGGAATAGAGGTGGTTTAGCTAGATATATATGGCCGCCCTCGACTACTTCGCGCATATAGCGGAAAAAGAAAGTCAATAACAACGTAGCGATATGGCTACCGTCAACATCAGCATCGGTCATAATAATAATTCGATGGTACCTTAGGCCAGAGATATCAAATTGGTCACCGATCCCTACCCCCATGCCCTTAATCAAACTAACAATCTCATTATTACCAAGCATACGATCCAATCGTGCTCGCTCAACATTCAACACCTTACCCCTTAGAGGTAATATAGCCTGAGTTTTACTATCACGTCCTGATTTAGCTGAGCCGCCAGCTGAATCACCCTCTACTATATATAATTCCGAATCAGCAGGGTTCTTGCTAGAACAATCGGCTAATTTTCCAGGCAAGCTTAAACCATCCAGAGCACCTTTACGAATAACGTTATCACGAGCCGCTCTAGCGGCTTTTCGAGCCCTAGCTGCTAGTAGTGCCTTACCTACAATACCTTTGGCTGTATTTGGGTTCTCATCCAAATAATACGAAAAATACTCGTTCATTACTTGCTCAACATAACGCCTAACCTCTGGATTGCCGAGCTTATTTTTTGTCTGACCTTCAAACTGAGGATCTGGCAACTTAACAAGGATTACGGCAGTTAGGCCTTCGCGTATATCATCCCCATTTAGGTTTTCTTCTTTTTCTTTTAATAAACCACTTTTACGAGCATAGTCATTTATAACACGCGTTAACGCCGACCTAAATCCAACTAAATGGGTACCTCCGTCGACCGTAAGCACATTATTTGCAAATGGTTTAACCGTTTCCGCAAAAGAATCGTTATATTGTATAGCCACTTCGATCATTGAATCTTCTACTTGTTTTTCAACGTAAAAAACACTATCACCTATAATATCTTTGCCTATATTTAGATGCTTAACGTAACTCTGTATACCACCTTCAAAATAAAAAGCCTCGCGCTCACTAGTTCGCTCGTCCTGAACCGCAACATACACACCTTTTGTTAAATAGGCTTGATGGCGTAAATAATTAACGACCCACTTATAATCAAATTCAATAGTTTCCTTGAATATAGTTGGATCGGGATAAAAAGTAATAGTAGTGCCACGTTGTCGGTCGGTCTTGCCCAATTTCTGCAGCTGACCTTGCGTAACACCTTGTGCGAATTCTATACGGTATAACTGGTTATTATGTACCACCTCGGCGATCAAACGGCTAGATAGCGCGTTTACGACGCTAGAGCCTACACCGTGAAGACCAGATGAAACCTTATATCCACCGCCACCAAACTTTCCACCAGCATGGAGAATAGTCAAAGCGGTTTCAATCGTACTTTTGCCGGTTTTAGGATGTGTGTCTACGGGGATACCGCGACCATTATCCTCAATCGTTACACCACCATCTTTTAATAGAATTACATTTACTTTATTGGCATACCCAGCAATAGCTTCATCTATTGAGTTATCGGCTATTTCTTTGATTAAGTGATGAACACCTTCATAGCCAGTACTGCCAATATACATTCCGGGGCGTTTTCGGACAGGGTCGAGTCCTTCAAGCACCTGAATCTGTGATCCATCATAAGAATTGTCGTTTTTTTGTTTAATCACTATTAACTCCCTCATCCGCTTCAGACTAATTTACGGCTATTTACAATATTACTATTATAGCGGATAAATTGTGTTCACTCAAGCTATTGCACTGAACATATTTGTTATGCTAAAGTGTTGTATAAGAGGCGTAATTAAAATAAAAATGTTTAGAAAGATCGTATCTAATTTATTATTTAGCCCTGCTCTAGTTGGGCAATTGGGATTCTATGCAAAAAGATTACGCAAAGAAGAAGCAACTAGAAAATTAAGTTTAATATTTGTAGCTTTAGCCCTTATAGTGCAGTCGCTAATTGTGTTCCAATCTCCGGAATCAGCTAATGCCACCAACGCAAATAGTATGGTATACGGAAACATTGATCGATCTATAAATGGTCTAGTTAAAACTAAAACAGCTACTAATATCTCCCAGGGGTTTATAGATGCATCGTTAGTCTTAGCTCGTGCAGGTGACCAAATCAGCTACACAATCACAGTTGAGAATACTGGAACTAGTGTAATTTCTAGTAAATTAGAGGACGAGTTAGCTGATGTATCAGAATATTCAAATATAATTGACAACGGTGGTGGCACATTAGACCAAAACACTCATATACTATCGTGGCCTAATATCTCACTCAGCCCGAAAGATAAACAAACCAGGACTTTCACAGTAAAATTACTCAGTACAATACCAGCAACCGCTCGTGGTAAAAACGATAAGACATCATACGACTGCATAATGACTAATACTTTCGGTAATACCACAAACGTAAATTTAGCTTGCCCAGCGCCCAAGTTGATCGAACGAGTTTCCGCAGATTTGCCCAAAACTGGGACCTTAGGCAATGTATTGTTCGCGATTATCGTACTACTCATAGCCACATTTTTATATGCACGCACACGACAACTGAAAAAAGAACTCCATTTAATACGATCAATCATTGGTACAGACATCATTTAGAGTCAGAACGAGGAGATACAATGAGCCACAATAGCGCCAAGGAACTACATATTAATTTAAGTAAAAAGAAACTTGATGATAGTTACGACAAGGCTATGAAACAAGTTCAAAGTGAGATACCTGCTACTAGCCGTACATTTAGTAAATTCATACATAATAAATATATAGAAAAAGCCAGCAACTTCATAAGCCGGACTATTGCACGACCGAATGCCATCCTAGCTGGCTCAGTTTTCGCATTCATACTCCCCTTGTTTGTCTACGTAGTGGCAAAAAATATTGGCTACGATCTGTCTGGGTTTGAGACTATTGGAGCCTTTATTTTAGGATGGATAGTTGGTATTGTCTATGATTATCTAAAAGCTTTATTCACTGGCAAAAGTGCCTAAGCAATATAGTTACTTATCGTAGCTTAATAGATACTTCATCGCCCATGTTATTTACTTCATCTTTTCTAAGATAAAGTTCTTTTTTATCAGTATCACCAGCATTAGTCGTCTTAGCGCTAGATATTTGTTGCCTTTTCGCCAACCATTCGTCTAAAAATGATGACCCGCTACTAGTTACGGCCTTGCTAGCTTGATGCGATGGTGCAGAGTTATTAATCGGAGAGACCTGCTGCTGTGAGTTTCTTAAGGCCTCTAATTTTGACTTCCTAGCCATATCGCCCGCGCCTAGTCGCTCAAATATCTCTTTTTCAACTAACGCTCTTGGACGTCCATATTTAGCTGCAGATAGTTTTTTGAGGGCATCACGTAATTGAGGGTTTGATTTGCCCATAGGCGGCACCAGCGACATGCTAAAGGCCGATGATGGAACATTATTAATCATAACTGAAGTTATAGTTTGAAAATTAGGTAATTTAGTTAAATCCTCTGCATCAAACGTAGGAGCAAATTTTTTCTGTAATATCTCGGCATCAGTTATACCAATTCGCCCGCTGATAACAGTACCTATATTTCCGATAATAGCCTCACGAATATTGTCAGTTAGTTGTGTCATGAATTGGTTAGCTAAAACTAAGTTCAGTCTATATTTCCTAGCTTCAGACAAAATAGTCGCAAATGAATCGGTTGCAAAGTTTTGAAACTCATCAACATATAATGCAAAATCTTCTCGCTCGTCTTCCGATACGCTCGCCCTACCCATAGCAGCTGCTTGAAACTTCATAACAAATATCATACCTAGTAATTGCGAATTTAATTCACCCGTGCGGCCCTTGGAAAGATTAACGAATAAGATCTTCTTATTATCCATGATGTCACGCATACTAAACCCGCTCTTTGTTTGCCCGAGTATATTACGCATCATCTCATTGGATAAAAAGGCACCGAATTTGCTGACAAACCATCCCAAAACTTCAGATTTATTGGCGTCGCTAGTCTGGGCCATCTCTTTATTCCAAAAATCCAACACAGTATGATCAGTCACATACTTTAATTTTTCGTCAGTGAACGCTTGATCATTAAATACTTGTGGCACATCAATAAAAGTCGAACCATTTGGATCACTCATAATAGTGAGGGCTGCATTACGGAACCAATGCTCATATCGCGGGCCAATAATACCTGTGTGGCCAGGATCGTATAGACGATATAGCATAGCTATAGCTTCTTGGATGAGGAAATCCCGTTGATCTTGTGTCTCAAACTCGAATAGGTTCAGCCCTATTGGGTTATCTATATCACCTGGGCTGAAGTATATTACATCCTCCACCCTTTCCTTAGGCACCATGCCTAATAATTTCTCGGCAGAATCTCCATGTGGATCAATAAACGCAAAACCACGACCATCCATCATGTCTTGAAATGCAAGATTCTCGAGTAACCCAGATTTACCAGTACCAGTCTGCCCTATCATATATGTATGACGACGTCTATCGTTAGTACTGAGTCTAATTTGCTTTTTAACGCCCCTGAACTCGTTGTAGCCTAATAGAAAGCCTTCATCCATAACCTGGGTCGGACCATCAACTTGTTTCATCATTTGTCTCTGAACCTGTGAGGTTGGTATGCTATTTTGATCAGGTAAATGAAATATTGTAGCCAGTTCAACACTATTTAATATATTCTGCGCGACACCCTGAGGGAAAAAACGAAAAATATAAGCAGTGGCTAATTCCTCAATATTTTTTGCAATATTAAATTTGAATCCATTATTAGTCGGGGAATCAAATAAAGAAAAAGCAGCAATTACATTTTTCAATAAAGCCTGTGATCTATTAGCGGTATTAGATGAAACGACAACTCGTATCAAGATCTCATAGCCTGGATGGCGAGTTTTTTCTTCAATAGCTTCAACCAGACCCTGTTCCAATGATGTGAGCTGCCTATCCTCGGGCTTTGTATCTTTTAATTCCGGTGCCTTCCATAAAGCCTCCATTAAGTTTTTAGGTCTTAATATGTCACCAAATCCGGAATTTTTTACACCTTTATCCTTTTTAATTTTATTTGCTGCATATATCGAATTTTTCACCCAACCCTCGGTAGCCGGCCTTAGCAATAATTGAACAGCAATACCATCATCGCGAGTGGCAGTAGATAAAGCATCTAAAAGAGCCCGAGCGGCATCACGCTTTGATTCTTGATATGTAGCTATAGGATATACGTAGCTTTTTTTAAGGGTGAATTCGCCACCTATAGTACCACTGATTTTACCTGCTTGATTAAATATATTATATTCTTCCACTTCCTCTAATCTAGCTGATGGATAAGCGGCTATTATTGCTTGTTTTACAACATCCGTTAACACCGTTGGGACAATAGCGTAGTAGTGTATTAACCCCTCGTGAACTATAATTTCAAATGACAAATGGCGTTGACCGTATATTCTACTGCTAAACCCCTTAACGGCCGTACTAGAGATAATATTATACATAACCTGAGCCTGAGATAGAACTTCTTCTGTAATATCACGTTCGTCACGACCATTAGACTCCAGATCATCACTTGATGGTGGTATGTGAATGTACATAGGGACCATCTTGAGTCCACGTTCGTAATTTTTCGCCTCACGCACGGTCTTTCTATATTGCAAAAATATAAAAGTAGCCAATATAGCACCTACGGCCAAAACAAGGACTGTTGTAATTAAAAATTCTACCATGACAACATATCTCGATCAGATGTTAGCTTAATCAGCAACACCTAATTCCCTTCCGTATCGTTTCTTTATGTAATCAATCTGCAGTTTGCTTACTTCATTTTCGCGCTGATGTGGATCGTTCTGCGTGTCAGCAACGATTTTCTTTGCTCTATCAACCCACTCTCTTTCGATTAGATTATCGTCGCTAGCCGTAATAGGGACGCTAGTATTAGGTGAATCTTTTGTAGCAGCTGATTTATCATTAGTTATTACTGGCGCCGGTAGGGCTGTTGATAATCCGATATCAGCAATAGCCGCACTAGCTTCGGCTGACCGCTCGTAACGTTCAGACCCACCAATTTCGATATTAGGTTTAGCATCAACCGTATTTGGAGTACGGTCAATAACATCCTCAGGTTGAATAGACGTCCGTTCAATATTAAACTGAGGTAACGAAGTCTCTGGTTTCATATCTGTAATTATACCACGTCACTAACGCGCTTATGCCAATAATTCATCGTACTATTTTTGATATATATAAACATCCTATAACAACAAAAACTATTAATAACAAAAAACTATATACACTAACCGCTCCAACTGATTGGAGACCGATTAACATTACTGGGGCAGCTGCGACAACAGTTGAAAAATAATAAGATCTTTTTAACGTTAGTCTCTCAAAAGGCTTTCTTGTCATAAAAACTACAGAAAGATAAGTAATCACGCGGCTTACGCCAACCAAAAGATAAGTTAATATACCTAGTAACGATAAATAAGCAGAGATGAAAATCAATAGAACCCCAAAAGGGCCAGCACTAGCTGGCGTTATAATATTTAACATTACTATCAACAAGCAGAGGCTTGTTATCGTCATTGCTGGAATAATTCTCTCTAACATTACTACATGCAACTATACCATCTAAGTCGATGGTTTTAAACAAACCTGAGTGATAGGCTAAATGTCTGAGTTGCAACAAACGCCACATAAAATATAAGTTGAGCGTGTGAACCACAGACAACCTACCACTGCAGGCTGTAGACTGACCGCTCCGAGAAAACTCGGGGCATATGCCCTTATACACTATTCCACAGAATATACTGATGTTATATTATTAACAACGATACTCCAGTACTAGATGTATGCGCTCACGCTTTTGGCGGAGCATCGGCGACGCCAGCTACAATAAAAAGGTGCGTGCCCCGTATTATAACCAAGGCATTATATTATTGATCTGTGCAGGTGTCGTCACCGAATTACCGTCAAATACGGTCGGTCTATTTCTTGAATTGTTAAGGTGTGAAGCGGCTTTTTTATTTTTTTGTTTATTTTTATAAAAGCTTGTTGGTATATTAGCATAATCATCTCGCCTAGTCAATAAAATATTTGAATTATTTGTTGTAATTTAAGCTATCCAAAAAATAATACTACGTTCATTTAAGATACAATTAGTTAATCTTTGATATAATTACAACGTTGTAATTATATATATTAAGCGGCAAGATTATGCTCACCAGGCAGCAATTAAGCCGCCTAACATACCCCATTACTTCATAAAAAAATAGCTAAACCAAAAATCGCGCGAACGGCTTTATGAAAAATATAAGGGTACGCCCAAAATAATATTTTCTATTAAAATCATGCTAGATAGTTATGCTAACGAACATAAAAAACCGAGTTTAGTTAATAATATATTATTTTATATATTATTTTGAATTGTAATAAAATTATAGTTTTAATTCCATATGTTTTAGTTATCGGATTATTTATTATTGCCTTCTCGACTTATATTGAGTTTTTTAATAGTCCCCTGCAATTATTCAGGTCTAGCTGATTTATTAAACTTTTTAATATAACCTTTTGTTACTACCTAGGATAAACCCCACGTATTTTATAATTCACAGCTAACTGTGAGAACTATCACCTAAAATAATAGTTTTCCACACGTAGTATTTTTTACTAGACGATTTTAATAATTATTATTGACACAAGCGCTTTGTAGCACTATTATAGGGGTAGCTCCTGAATAAAAAAATTATACAGAAGCCAAAAATAAACAGAAATTCAAAAACTCCACAAAAAAACAACCGTTCCTCGCAGGCGGTTGTTTTATTTTTCTATAAATTCTTGATTGGTGGAGCTGCGGGGAATCGCACCCCGGTCCGAAAGGTAACCGATTATTCGTCTACAAGTATATTTTAACTTAAATTTTTACGACTCACAGAGCTAGAAGCTAAACAAAAAATACCCTGGCTGTCGCGCAATGTAATGTCCTATTAAACGTTGCTCCCCATTTAAACAGTTAGCGACATACTTATAACACCTTACTATCTCTATGTCGCCTGGATAATAAGATGGCTCAAATTAAATTCGAGCTGTTGCTAGAACTTGCGACTGAAGTACACTGGCTAAGCCAGATGCAACCTCAGAAACATAGTTTTTTGCTTTTGCAATAAATGTTGCAGTTATATTTTGTACTTAACGCGTACCTTCGACTTGCAAAATAACCTGTTAAGATCCCTTCGTCGAAAGCTATATCAGCCCCAACAGAACTCCTTGATTATACCATAATTTGCACTCATGAACCAATCATGGTTAACTGATAACAATTATGGTTGCTAGAGTTATGACTGTTGCGCCTATAGGCTTCGATGGATCTATTATCGAAGTTGAGAGTGATGCCACCAAAGGTCTCCCCTCACTACAAATTGTTGGGCTGGGTAATAAAGCCATAGACGAAGCTAGAGAGCGAGTGCGCAGCGCTATAACAAATTCGCTATTAGAATTTCCTAAAAAAAGACTAACTATTAACCTAGCCCCCGCTGAGTTGCCAAAAGATGGCGCGCACTACGATGTACCAATCGCACTCGCTATATTGTGCGTAAGTGGGCAAATAAACCAAAAAGAGTTAGATAATGCTATTTTCGCTGGCGAGCTAGCCCTAGACGGCAGCATAAGACCTATAAAAGGCGCCATAAACATAACCCAAATAGCGAAACAAGCCGGTTTCAAGCACATCTACTTACCTACGCCCAATATCCAACAAGCTGGTTTGATAGACGGTATTGAGATATTTGGATTAAATTCTCTCAAGCAGCTATATCTACATCTAAAACAAGAAGTGGTCATAAAACCATACGTACAGACTAAGTCTGATAAAAATCAGCGCAGCGTAACACCACCCGTATTGGACGATATAAAGGGCCAAGAGCAGGCAAAGCGTGCATTAGTGATAGCAGCAGCCGGTCATCATAATATTTTGTTGTCCGGGACACCAGGAACTGGCAAAACCATGTTAGCAAAGGCCTTATCTAATCTACTACCCGAGCTTACGACAGAAGAACAAATAGCTGTAACAAAAATCCATAGCTTAGCCGGCAAGGTTAACGGGGAGATAATTAGTGCTCGACCTTTTAGATCCCCTCATCATACAGCCAGCCATATATCCATGGTTGGCGGCGGCAGTCACCCAAAGCCAGGTGAGATAAGCTTAGCTCACGCTGGCGTGCTATTTATGGATGAGCTACCTGAATATCCCAGAATCACCCTTGAAGCGCTAAGGCAGCCGCTAGAAGACCGCAAGATAGACATTAGCCGAGCAAACGCCCATATAACCTACCCTGCCGACTTCATGCTAGTCGCCACAATGAACCCATGTCCTTGTGGTTATTTTGGCGATAGCACTAAAGAATGTACATGTAGTAATAGCCAAATCCTAGCCTACCAAAAACGATTATCAGGCCCCTTGATGGATCGTATAGACATGGTAATAAACGTTTCACGCGTGCCGAATGAATCATTATTAAGTATAGATACGTTGAATTATATACAACATACAACAGCTATAGATAGTATAGATACTGCGATTAATATGCAGAAAAAGCGATATAATAGTAGCATAAAATACAACGCATCATTAACCAACCAAGATATAAAAAAGTACGCACCTTTGTCTAGTGAGGCCAATTCCCTATTGCTAGTAGCGGCTGATCGTTTAAAACTAAGCACTCGCAGTTATTTCAGGGTAATTAAAGTAGCTAGGACGATAGCTGATTTAAATAACGAGATCGACATATCCAAGGAACATATAGCTGAAGCTTTGCAATACCGAAATCAATAGCGCTTGCACTACTGTTACATATCTGATAGAATAATTATCGAGTAAATGCTCAACTAACAGATTCAATTAAGGAGATTCAGCGATCAGTAAATCAATTCGAATCAATCAAGAAATCAAGGCTGGACAATTGCGTGTTATTGGACCGGATGGCGATCAACTAGGAGTTATGAGCCTGTCTGATGCACTAAAAATTGCCGAAGAAGCTGGAGTCGATCTTATTGAAATCTCGCCAAACGCCGACCCACCTGTCGTGAAAGTCGTCGATTGGGGCAAATATCAATACCAAAAGATGAAAGAACAACAGAAAAACCGCAAACATGCCAAAGTCGTTGACTTAAAACAAATGCGCATGGGATTAAAAATTGGGGCAAATGACTTAGAGATTAAGCTTCGCAAGATTCGTGAGTTCTTAGTCGCTGGCCACAAGGTAAAGATTATGATTTTTTTCCGCGGACGAGAAATGGCTCACCAAGAACTAGGATATGAAATGATTGATAGAATCGTGTCCAAACTCGAAGGAGATGCAATATTAGAACAAAAACCCCAGATGGCGGGACGCAATCTGAGTATAGTAGTAAGGAGTAATAAATAATGCCAAAAATGAAAACGCACAAAGGGACTGCTAAACGCATCAAGATCACCAGTACCGGTAAATTGACTCGACGTAGAGCATTCGGCAACCACATGTTAGCTAAAAAGAGTAAGAGTCGCAAGCGCGCTATCGGCACTACCGCAATCGTTACCGGACTAGCTGTAAAAAATATTAAACGAGCGCTGGGCATTTAAATTAAATAAGAAAGGTAAAATTGTTATGCGAGTGAAACGAGGAGTTACTGCTACTGCCAAGCACAAGAAGATATTAAAGCTAGCTAAGGGCATGCAACACGGTAGGACTAGATCTTACCGCCTAGCTAAGCAAGCGGTCATAAAAGCCCTCCAGTACGCCTACCGAGATCGTCGCAATAAAAAGCGAGATCTACGTGGTTTATGGATCACTAGGATTAATGCAGCTGCCCGTGAATTAGGTACTACATATGGCAAGCTTATTTCTGGGCTAAAAACTGCCAACATCCAGATTGACCGAAAAGTTTTATCGGAATTGGCCGTCAAAGAGCCTAAGGCTTTCGCCGAGATCGTCAAAGAAGCTAAATAGTCACACAGTCTTAAGTTGATAAAACTAAAATAACCACTTGCATTTAAGTAAGTGGTTATTTTAGTTGGCAGCCTATCGATAAGCCGGGTTCTGTCGTGGATGATCATCTATCTAGCCTAGCAGTTGCCTACTAAATCAAGCGGATATCGGCCTGCGGACGAGTAGCCCTTTTATGCAGACCTCCTTGCAACTGACAGGGTTTACCTTCAATCCATGTCACCATGGTATGCTGTGGGCTCTTACCCCACTCGTTTCATCTTTTCCCGAGATATTAAATATCCCAAGGTAGTTTCGTTTCTGTGGCACTTTCCCTAGAGTTACCTCTGGTCGCCGTTAGCGACTGTCACACTCTACGTTGCCCGGACTTTCCTCTCCGTATAAATACGGGGCGATCATCTAATAAACTGCCTACTCAATATTGTATCAAATATCTCATCTTTACACCAAAAAGTCCCCTAGGTTTGCCGTCAGCGCACGATATTCCCTACCGTAAAGGCAAGGTGGGTACTCGCAACCTATCTCCACAGAGATAGACCATTAGAGTTCCCTATCTATATGATATTCTAGGAAAATCATTAACGCCTAGGCTTACCATGGGGACATATCTATTATAACATTTCAAAAACCAAAGACATGCCCAAAAGCGCTAATAAAGAAACTAATAGATTTAGATATGAAAGTTTCCAGGGCAGATCCAGACAATAATAAGATAGCAAAAACTATCACCAATCCAAATTTTTCTATCAACTCAAGAATATTTCTAAAAAAATCTGGCGCTAAAGCATAAAGTAATCTAGATCCATCTAATGGTGGAGCTGGGATCATATTAAATATAAATAACCCCAAGTTAACATACACTGTAGTGATAAATATTTGTCCTAGAACACCTTGGGCTGACAGCCCCAGCAATACGAACACGCTAAACGCAATAAAAGAAATTAATAAATTAGTAAGTGGCCCTGATAATGCCACTATTGCCACACCCCAATCACCCCAACGTAGATTATCACGGTTAAACGGTATTGGCTTAGCGCCGCCGAATATAGGAGCACCGACTATAGCTAACGTTATAGGTAGTAATATAGTTAAGAACGGATCGATATGCTTAATTGGGTTAAACGTTAATCTACCATTTATCTTTGCAGTATCATCTCCTAACCAGTAACTAGCAAAAGCATGCATTGTTTCGTGCAAAGTCATAGAAACCAAAACAACCATAACAACAGTTAATATATAGATAATATCGATATTCATCACCTATTATTATATCAGGTATGCAAATGTGGTAACTATTTTATATCCTTGACGTATGGGGTGAAAAGAATTATACTAATACAGATTGTTAAAAATAATTGGAAACATAATATGGTAGCACGTTGCGAGTTAACAGGAAAAGGCAAACAATTTGGTCACAATGTGAGCTTTTCTTTGCGTCGTACAAATCGAGTCTTTAAACCAAATCTTCAAAAGAAAACTTTTGAGATCGACGGCCAAAAGATAACTATGGTACTTAGTACCCAAGCTATACGCACCCTAAAGAAAAAAGGCATTTTAGCCTAAATACCAATACGGCCTTTAAACATAAAAAATCCCTCAAAATTGAGGGATTTTTTATGTTTAAACCAATTAGGTCAACTACGCGTAATTTCAATGACTGATAGCGTGGCCGGGGTCGACAAAGACTGCTTGACTTTATATTTAGAAACCGTCTCCACTGGAGCGCCTAACTCCTTGATAAATAGCTGCAGCTCATCCTGTGGCACTTCATATTTAAGTGCTTCGTCGGCATAATGTACGGGTATAACTACCTTCGGATCAATAGACCGCACAAGGCTAGCCGCGTTAACAGCATCTAGGGTATAGCCATTACCGCCGACCGGTATTACCAAAATATCAATTACCCCCAAGCTTTCAAGCTGTTCGTCGGATAACTTGTTATATATATTCCCTAGGATACCAATACGGGTATCGTTTAACTCAACTCTATAGATAGTAGATATCATTGCCTCATTTTCACTATCTAAATGACGCCTAGCTGGAATACCGCGTATATCGAATTCAGAAATACCATACTCTCCTGGACTATTTATTAGTAGCGCAGCGTCAGGATTATTAATGGCGAATCTATCTTCGGTTGCCAACTCGATCACCTCATTAGTAGAAATATCTTTAAGCCCAACAATCGATATTTTTGGGTCAACAACAAGTTTAGTCTTTTTAGTACTTATAATTATGCAATTTGCGCCTTTATATTCAATTTCAAACATCTTTTTATCTCCTACCTACTATTCACTTAATATCTTGTCTTCGTCAACCGCTACCACATGTTTGCTGTTTAGAATTTCTGTGATAAATCTATCCCTAACACTCAGACGATAATAAAATTCATCGTATGTCAGCACACTATAATTAATTTCGCGACCCTCAATCTTTTCTATATCTTTTATGAATGATTTAACCTTGGCCTGCGAAATATCACCGACTAGCATAATATCAACCGAACCATTTGAGCCTTTTACTAGCACCCCAGAAAATATTGCCAGGCGAAGACCAGTTATTCCACGCAACATTAAATTATATTTATTATTTGATATATCACCAGGGCTGTGTGTAACAACACTACTCTCGGTCGTATTGTCATTAAATATATCTCTCAAAGGCACATAATAACCATACCTTTGGTTAACTTGATAATACAATTTGTTATCCAGGCTATCACTAGTTATTATACCAACCTCGAGCATATTAGATAATTCACGCCTGACCGAGTTTATTTGCTCTTCTATTTTACGGGTAATCTCGCGTACATAAAAAGATTTACCTGGATTATTCAAGAAAAGATGTAAAAGCTTCACCCTTGTTTTTGAACCAAATAATGCATCAATCATATTAACCCCGTATAACTTTCTTGCTCTAATAATATCATGATTATTTATATATGGCGAGCTGGTCATCTAGGTATTCAGTAGCATCACCTAATGGGAACCATTGGATGAACCTGTTCCTACGCAGCCAGGTCATCTGACGTTTAGCTAGGCGCCAATCGGCAGTTATGGATCTCGTCTTTACGTCGGCCAGACTCGTGTCGCCAATTAGGTATGAATGAATTAGCGGATATATATTAGATTTCAAGGCTTCACTCGCCCAACCATATTTATCGCCTATTATTTTTACCTCATCAACTACCCCATTATTAAATAATTGTTCAATTCTCTGTTCAATTCTGTCACGTAAAACTGTTTTATCTGTTGATATTCCTACAACAATGCTATTATCTAACGGTTGTTGGCATTTACCTAGTTTCATACCATGGTTCTCTATTGAACGTATTACATAACGCTTATTTTTATAATTTTCTGGCAATAACATGTTGTTTTTATTGCAATAGTCATACAACTGGGTTAAGGTCATCTGTTGTAATTTAATCCTGCCATCATTATCGGCTGCAGCACCAAATTTATAGTCAAATAATACCGCATCAATATATAAACCAGTACCCCCAACTAAAAACGGCACATTTCCACGAGACCTGATTTCTTCAATTTTCTGGCAAGCATAGGCTTTGAAATCGGCGACTGAAAAATATTCACCAGGCTCAACCAAGTCCAACCCCCAATGTGGAACTATAGCTTGTTCATCAATAGTTGGTTTTACTGTACCGATATTCATGCCTTTATATATAGTCCTGGAATCAGCGCATATAATCTCACCTCTATGCCTCTTGGCTAAGTTAATAGATAGCGAAGTCTTACCACTAGCAGTAGGGCCAACTATGACTATTAGGGGTGGGCTTACAAAATCGGCTTCCATCTTATATCCTTAAAATTATCAACAATATGATTGGCACAAGAGATTCCATCCTGCAACAATAATTGCATTTGTACTTCTCTACCACCCGGGAAACCAGCCGCTAAACCGCCAAAACGATTAACTAATCTATGCCACGGTAAACTAATATCGCCATAATGCGCAATCCCACCAACAATACGTGAAGCATTAGGACAACCAGCAAGAGCAGCTAAATCTCCATATGTAACGACTAAGCCTTTTGGAACCTGGGCTATTAAATTATATATGCTACTACGAAAAACTCCGTCAACCATAGAATCACAATTGTTTTATGTAGTCAGCAAGGCCATCAAGCTTGACCTTTTCCTCGCCCGACTGTGTGCGCACGCTAACTTCCCGAGCATCCTTGTCTTTTTGGCCAACAATCAATTGTACTGGGATTTTCCAGTTTGTTGCTTCGCGGATCTTTTTACCAAGCGATTCATTACGATCATCAACGGTATAGCGAATCTCATTATACTTGACTGGCTTATTCAAAATTAAACTACCAAGAATCGTGGTGATTTCAGAAACATAGTCCGATACCGTATCGTTTATAGTTAGCACGCGCACTTGCTCGGGTGCAGCCCAGAATGGAAACCACCCGGCAGTATGTTCGATAAACACACTAAGGAATCTCTCGATTGAACCTAGAATCGCACAGTGAATCATTAGAGGTGTTTGTATATTTCCTTCGGCATCCGTGTATTGTAACCCAAAGCGACCAGGCTGCACGAAATCCAGTTGGACAGTCGCAACCTGATGTTCGCGGCCTATGGCATCAGTGGCCATAAAATCAATCTTTGGACCGTAAAAGGCAGCTTCGCCCTCTTGTTCAAAATAATCTAATTCATTAGCAATAACAGCAGCCTTTAATTGCGCCTGGGCTGATTCCCATAGTGCTAGTTCACCTAAATATCCATCACTATTATCACGATACGATAAGCGTACGCGTAGCGCCATACTAATAGAACCGTATAATTCACGAGCAGTTGCCAATAAATTGCTAATCTCGCCCTCTACTTGATCTGGGCTACAGAACACATGACTATCATCCTGGGTTAAAGCGCGAACTCGATCTAAGCCACCCAACTCTCCCGTTTTTTCATCACGATAATCTGTAGTGGTTTCTAGATAACGAACTGGCAAATCACGGTAACTTCGTGGACGACCTGCATAGATCTGAGCATGGTGTGGACAGTTCATTGGTTTTAATGCCATCTTGTCATCGGTTTCTTGGCTAGTAACCAAGAATAATTCTTCACCAAATTTGTCCCAGTGACCAGATTTTTTATATAGATCAATCTTGGTAATATGTGGAGTCCAAACTTTTTCAAAACCATATCCTATACGTAATTGATTGGAATACTGCGACATAATATCACGTAGTATCGTGCCCCTAGGTGTAAACAGTGGCAAGCCTACCCCAACGAGCGGTGAAGTAGTGTAAATATCCAATTCTCTACCTAGGCGACGATGATCGCGTAGTTTGGCCTGTTCTAGCCGCTCGAGATACTGATCTAATTCTCCTTGATCAGCAAAAGCCACGACGTACAAACGTTGCATCTGCGGATTAGTCTCTTTACCTCGCCAGTAAGCTCCTGCTACCCTCATTAATTTAAATGCGCCGATATTTTTTGTGTTTTCAACATGCGGACCCCGGCATAAATCCATAAAATCACCATTTTTATAAAATGAAACATCCTTAACTACAGCCTCGCCATCTGCAACTAAACCAAGTTCACTCGCATCGATATCTTTAGCGGCGGTCGTTCCGGAGCGCTTGAGATCATTTAATAATTCTTCTTTATAGGGTTGTTTATTATCCTTAGCCCATTTAATCGCTTCATCTATCGGCATATCTAACTTCTCGAAGCTACTACCATATTCAACGATCCTATGTATCTCTTTCTCAATTTTCGGGAAATTAGCCTCCGATATTTTCGTATCGCCCAGGTCTATGTCGTAATAAAAGCCATTATCGACAACCGGGCCCACACCAAACTTGGCATCCGGCCAAATTCGACGGACTGCGGCTGCTGTTATATGTGCCAAGCTGTGGCGCATTATATGTAATTGTTCTTTATCCATATTGTTACTCCTTTTTTAATTAAATAAAAAACATGCGATGATTAGTTTTAAAATTAATTTAAATCTATATATCGCATGTCTCGGACCCCGTTATTAGGGTGGTTCCACCGGACTTTCCTGTGATGACAGGACACTTATGAGGTAACGTTATCGTACGTCACAACTGCCCACGAGACTCAGTAATTGGTTAGGTTACGTCACTGTCTACCTAATATAATACCACATTCTTGCACTGTCACCTCTATTTTGATATTCTTTATAAGGTAAGGGCTCTTAGCTCATTTGGCTAGAGCGCCACATTGACGTTGTGGAGGTGAAAGGTTCAAATCCTTTAGGGCCCACCAAATCAGATTTTAACTCATCACTATAAGTGGTGAGTTTTTATTTTTGCCAATTACCCACAGTCCTGATAAGTTTTCCACTTGGGTTTTAGCTGATCATTGGATTGTTATATATCATGGATGATGTAATGTGTAAGCAGGTGTTCCATTGACATTTCATACCGTTTATGCTAGTATAGAAGTATGCAACAGAATCAAAAGATACAAAACCCCAATGTTGTTTCCAGACCATCCCAACTTGAGCGTTTTAATCTGACATTTGAGTACGACAAAACACTACAGCAACTGAAACGCGAGACACGCGTACGCACGCTGTAATACTATTTAGATTTGGATCTATATAAAAACCTCGGCTTATAGTCGAGGTTTTTTGTTAATATGATAAATAGTCAAATACAGAATCGCGCGACTACCCCCCGGTGGTTATCTAGATAATCTTTTTTTGGCCTGCTGCTTAGCTAGAGCTACCGATTCGTGTGTAGCTTTGTCGGTTACATCAAACTTATCTAAATATTTGCCAATAAACAAGCGACCCTGTGAATATAACGCAGCGGCTGAACTATATAATATAGCCGTGAATGGCATCAGAACCCACTGAGCCAGCATCGCATAGGTACGAGTACGTTTATAGCGTTCAGGACGAGGTGGCAACATTTTAAATGAAAGAAAAACAGTTATAAAGAGCCCAATCATAGCAATCTGTTGAATCGTACTAATTATATCTGGTAGTTGGTGGGCAGACACGCTGCGCGCCGCCTCACTATTTATAAGTAACGGAACCCAACCACCGACTGCCACTAAGATTGATGTACTGGCGAGTGTTATGTGACCATCTAGCAATCTACCCAGACGCGCAAGACCTTCGGCTAATGATACATTGCGATCATGCGAAAAAACTCTGACCGCCACGTATGGAACATCAGATGCGCCATATGCCCACCTACGTAGTTGTACAAATTGAGCTTTAAGGGTTTTCTTGTACGTATCAGATAATACTGCATCCTGATAAATTGGTACGTATATCGGACTAACACTGTAATTACCACCAAAATAGAAATAGCTGCGCCAATATTGATGGCCATCCTCGACAATAGTGCGCGTACTCCAAAAATCCATCTCCTCGAGGGCATCCATTGGTTGTGAATGTGAAGCAAAATTACGTAGAGTATGGGGTCGCATCGAACTAATAATATTCCAGAACGAGTTACCGGTAGCAATTACTCGCATCGGCGCTGGCGCATCCCATATATTATTCATAAATAACGATACGGGCTGATATGCTAAATGCTTACGATCTTCGTGGACTATATATTCATATGTCAAATAATCCAGATATGTATGATGAGGTCTATTATCCGAGTCGAGAGTGGTCACTATAACGTCACTAGGTTTAACACCCTCTGTTTTTAGCCACTTTTTCAAAAAATGACCAGCGTAGGTTATGTTTCCGCCCTTACCTATAACTTCATTTGGTAAATCACTGGGGTGTTCGACTATCTGGAATGTATGAAATTTATCGCTAAACTCTTTCTGTAGTCTATCGGCTGTATGCTTAGTAGCCTCTCCACCACTTTGTTCGTAAGCTAGAACTAGGATTATCTTGTCACTGTCAAAAGTGCTATTCAAAACCGATTTAATGGTCGGTTTTAATATGTCATAAGATTCATTATATGTTGCTATTATTACAGCATTATATATCTGAGATGGTCGCGGAAAAGCGCCAGGGTTGGCAGCCATCAACCTCAAATTATCGATATGCGCAAAAGAACCGAATGAATTAGAATGGCTATTTTGCATAGCAGCATATGATTTCACTGGGTTTTCTAGATCATTCAATCTAGTGTGCCAGTCAACTTTCTGAGCGGCTTCTAGCCTATTACGACCCTGAATGGTATGGAATGCAATGCCAATAGCTTTTACTAATAAAATAACGATGACTATCAATAGATAGATAGCCGCCAGAGTTGGGTTAATTAGTGACAATATAACCATAAGTAACAATGCCCCATAACTCAGGAAGGCTGGCAGCATTTCAAACAAACGATATTTTAACGTTCGTTTTCCTAATGGTATTTCTAGATCAATCATATAATTATAGCGGTGTCCAAACGTTTAACACGGCCACGGCAGTAATCCAACCTAATAGGACAACGCCAACACCAGACCAGGCAAACAGTACGGCCAACGAGCGACCCTTTGCTATTAGCAGCTTAACAGAGATAATCGAATGCAATATAGCTACAACTATCTCGAATACTACAAAAACCGACAAATAAAACCATTGGTCACGATATAGATGGGTTATGCCAAACGCCGAATAATGAGACACGAGTTGTAATTCACTAGAATGAATCGATAAACCAATCACAATAGCGGCCACAACAGATAGTATTAACATCAGAGATATGACTATTAGAAGATACCTGTCTGCGACAAGTTGTTTTAGTGACTCTTTTATAATTTTCTTCATAATTTCGAAATGCGATATCGAATAACCGTTTCCGTAATCGTGGAGCCGCTGTCCGGATTTGAACCGGAGACCTACGCTTTACGAAAGCGCCGCTCTACCAGCTGAGCTACAGCGGCACTCGGTTAACCATTGATATTATAGCACTCCATAGACACAAAATAAACGCCACTACTCTGTTGCACTGTGGGTGAAAAACTGCTAAAATACCTAAAGTTCCAGAAAAATATGGGCTCGTAGTGAAGGGGTTATCACGCCTCCCTGTCACGGAGGAGATCACCGGTTCAAATCCGGCCGAGCCCGCCAATAAAAATACTACCGATTAGGTAGTATTTTTAGTTTCAATATATATTTAATCGAGAAATACCTTTGCCCTATCGGGACCGTAATAGCGTTCTAAAAATTCCTTTTTATAATCAAAGAAATTTCCGTCATTAATACTCTTGCGTATATTGTCTACTGTGCCCACTACAAATCTCTCGTTATGAATACTAGCTAACGTTAACCCTAGGATCTCGTTTGACCTCAGTAAATGATGGACGTAGGCTCGCGTATAATTACGACAAGTGTAACAATCACAGTTGCTATCAATTGGCGAAAAATCTGTTGAATAACCGCTATTTTTGATATTGATCCGACCATCATAAGTGAATAGTGCACCATTGCGAGCTTGCCTGGTCGGAGCAACACAATCAAATGTATCAATGCCGTACTCTACACCCAGAAACAGATCAGCTGGTTGAGCGCCCATGCCTAATAAATGGCGCGGCCTATCAATTGGTAAAATCTCATTAACCCATCTAACTGTTGATGAAATCTCCTCTGGCTCAAATACCCCACCGATACCGTAGCCGTCAAAATCGCGATTCCCTAAAAACGTCGCACTTTCTTTGCGAAGATTTTCTTCACGAGCACCCTGGACGACACCGTATAACGCTTGTAGATCATCGCCTTCAGCTAAATGCTCATCATTTAATTCATTATGCCTAGATAGACAACGTTCTGCCCATGAATGGGTTCGATCCATCGCTTGTTTTATATAACCTGGACCAGCTAGCGGCGATGTTAGCTCATCGAAGCACATATGAATATCAGCAGCAATTTTATGTTGAAATTCCATCGAAATTTCTGGTGTTATAAATAATTTGCTACCATCGAGTTCTGACCGAAAATGAACACCGTCGTCTGTTATCTTGGTCAGCTGGGTTTTAGAATGAACAGCCTGCGCGGCATCACCTTTTCGGCTATGGCTAGTAACATTAATTCCTTTTTTATAGGCCATGCCTAAAGAAAATACTTGGAATCCCCCACTGTCACTAAAAGTCGGGCGATCCCAATTCATGAATTTTCCGACACCACCAGCTGTATTAATTACTCCAACACCAGGGCGTAACATTAGATGGTAGGCATTAACTAAAATGGATTGGCCACCCAGTTCACTTATTTGTTCAACGTTCAAGGATTTAACCGTAGCCTTTGTACCACCTACTATAAATGCCGGTGTCTCAATTATTCCGTGAGGAGTTTTAACAACACCAGTACGAGCCAAAGTTCCGTCAAGTTGCTTGTTTATAGAAAATGTTAGTGATTTTTTCATCTCATCTATAATATCAGCATTGAATCACCATAGCTAAAGAAATGATATTTTTCATCTATAGCATACTGGTAAGCTGGTAGTAGTTTATCCCAACCAGCAAATGCAGCCGTCAGCATTAAAACTGTACTTTTTGGTGCGTGATAATTCGTTAATAACCCATCTATGGATTTAAATTCGTAGCCAGGATATATAAAAATATCAGCCTCACCAGAGATATTCGCCGGCTCTTGTCTTAAGAAGTCGTGAGCATATTCTAATGTTCTAGCGACAGTTGTGCCCAACGCCACAACTCGATGATTATTAGCTTTTGCTGATTGGATGGCCAGTACGGTGCTTTTGGGTATTTCAAAATATTCCTGATGCATATGATGAGCTTCGACCGTATCAGTCCTAATCGGCAAGAATGTTCCCAATCCAACATGCAATGTCAAATATACAACATTCACTCCTTTTAACCGCAGACCATTCAAGATTTCATCGGTCATATTTAGACTAGCGGTCGGCGCAGCCACTGAACCACGTTTATCGGCCCATATCGTTTGGTAACGGCTAACATCTAGCGGCGTAGCCTCGCGATGCATATATGGCGGTAATGGCACTTCCCCGTATTTATCAGTGAGATCCAGTAGATTCTGGTCACTCCTAATAATTGCTAGCCCATCACCATAAATTTCTTCTACTATTAATTTAGCACCGCCAACAGTTAACTCGTCACCGACATTTAGCTTGCGCCTGTACAACACTTTATGACGGTGCCAATCATTATCGAAACTATGCTTTTCTAGAATAACTAACTCACGATTAACACCATTTTGCTTGGTAACCTTTAGGCGAGCTTTGATGACCTTAGTGTCATTCAAAACCAATACGTCACCAGGTCGAAAAAAGCTAGCCACATCAGCATATTTTTCATCAGATACATTACCGGTTCGACGATTCAATACCAAGAGCCTCGATGTGCCACGTTCTACTGGTGGCATATCGGCAATTAAATATTCCGGCAGCTCATAATTGTAATCAGATATTTTCATTTCAAACCTAAGATATTATTTTAGCTATTTAGAGTTCTGTTTGATTGATATATATTCAGTAACTCTACCGCTGTTTTTGATATTATCGAGGCTCTTGGTAAAAGCAGTTAACGGGACTTTGATATATTCATAACTTACCTGAGTAGCATTTATGTCTAGTAGCCTGATAATATAATACCCATCACCCATGGTTGATTTAATAATCCCCGACATCTGTGATTTACTTAGACCGCTAGCTTCAGCAGCAAGCCCACCGTCTTGATTAAGTTTAGGCACCCAATTCGAAACACCATAAGTCACGCTAACCCCAGTTTGGCCGGAAACCGTGCTAGCCAAAGTTTTGAAATCAATCCCTGAATTACTTTTAGTAGAATCTAGAATGGCATTTATGGTCTCGCTGGCTGTTCTATCCATAGCATAGGCGACTTTTTGACGAAGTAGTTTATTCCCCGTTACGTGACGGTATTCAGCAGGGCTCCATCCATAATAATCCAAAATTACAGCATTATATGTCTGTTCAGATATTTCGCCATCACTAGATTGTCGCTGCCCTTTCAAGAAAACGCTTAGCTCAACCGGGCTTACAGACACATCGAGGTCTTTGGATAATTTCACAGCATAAGCATCAGCGATTGCATCCTGCATGGACTGTTGTTTTATGTATTCGATCTGCCGTTTGCCATCACTAGTGTCTGGGCTTACTTGCTCTTTTTGTTCAAGATAATGAACCGAACTAAGGTATTTCATCAAGTAATCACTATAAAGAACGGGCTGACCGTCAACATTTGCCACAGGCAAAGGCAGAACTTTCGTGATGCGATACATGAATTCACTAGTATTTTGAGCTGGATATAGCTGTAGCCAACCTATAGTTAGTAATACAATTAGCGCGGCCGAGCTAATAATAATCGTATTAATCACTAGTTTATGGCGCACATACTGAATTGGATATTTAAAACGACGACCACCAGCTAAAATTTGCTCACGATGTTCGGATACCGTTTCGCTAGTTATACGAGACGACAATGGTTGGACGTTGCGTTTACAGATTTTATTAATTAATTTATTCATTATCTACTTGACCTTCGATAGCATCATTAGTTGCATCTTGTAATTTATTATAAATTTCGTCGGGATGTTCGACGTTATGTATTACCAAATCACCAACAAAAGTTTGAATAACAATGGTCCCAAATTTAAAGACCTCACCACTAAAACCTGGTATATTATAGCTTATATTCTGGATCTTAGACAGGCGCAAATCAATCACATCCTTACCAAAGAAACCACGCTGAGTCACCTGACGGATCCTTTGATCGGTAACTATATAAATCGTGAAATACCACAATATGAAATGATAGAAAAATAGCATCAGCCCAATAATAAGTCCAGCTATCGGCAATAGAAATAACTCGAGATTATAACTCCAGATAAGTGGCGGTAATGAAGTTACGACCACTGGGATGAGCAATAAATAAAAACCTTTGCGCATTGCAATCATATGACGACGAAATACAAATAATAGTTTCTCACCATCACGCTGCCCCTCAAAAGTAAATTGCGACTCTGTATTTTTGACGACTTTTTTGCCCATATATCATTCCATGAAATTATTAATGGTGCCCCGAGCAGGAGTTGAACCTACAACCTTATCCTTAGGACGGATCTGCTCTATCCAGTTGAGCTATCGAGGCTCGTATCACTGCTATATTGTAACAGATTTAACGCGTAAACTTTTCATGTAGAGCTTGGTACTCGTATAATTCGCTATCAGAAAACCAATGCTTAATTTCTTTGGCTGCATCTGCCGAACCATCACTAGCATGGATAAGGTTAGGAGTGCTCTTTTTCTCGGAATCAGCACGCTGGTAGCTTATGTGGCTATAGTCGCCTCGAATGGTGCCGATTGCGGCTGATTTAGGTTCAGTTGAACCTACTAATTTTCGGACTACTTCAATAGCCTCAACGCCTTCAAGCACCATTACGATGACTGGCCCTTGTAGCATAAAATCAAGCACCGCATTAAAGACACCCTCGCCCCTACGTGATATAACCTTACCAATAGTTTCATAATGATCGTAATATTGATCTCTGGTTGGCGTGGCCATTTTCATGCCAACAACCTTTAGTCCTACTCGCTCAAATCTAGCTAAGATATCCCCTACGATACCTCTCTGAATAGCATCTGGTTTAAAAATTACCAATGTTCTCTCGATATGCTCTTTTGATGCCATCTTGTTTTGCTCCTTAATTACTATTACCTAATTGTACCAAATATTACCGATATGTAGTAAACCGAGGTTTTGCGCTATGCTAATACTATGTATATGTCAGAATTATTGCTCGACTACATTGAGCACCTAGAAGTTGAGGGTGGACGGTCGGCACATACCGCTGAAAATTACACACTCTATTTAGAACGCTTTGTTGAATTCACTAACGATATAGAAGTTGGGAAAATAACATCAGAGATTATACGCAAATATCGACTATGGCTAAACCGTTATAAAAATAATAACGATGATGAATTAGCTACAATCACCCAAGGTTACCATTTAATAGCCCTCCGTGGGTTTCTAAGTTATCTGTCCAACCGTGATATAGCTAGCCTATCACCGGATAAAATAGTGTTGCCAAAAACATCACGGAAACAGGTTACGTTCCTGTACTATGACGAGATTGAACAAATTATTTCACAAATCAACATCGACGACGAAAGCGGTCTACGCGACCGTGCTATTATTGAACTACTTTTTTCAAGTGGCCTACGTGTATCCGAGTTAGTTAACTTAAATCGCGATCACGTTAATACCGCCAGAAGAGAATTTATGGTCCGCGGTAAAGGTCAAAAAGACCGTCCGGTTTTTATAAGCGGGAGCGCTAGTGAGCACGTAAAGAATTATTTATCGGCTAGAACCGATTCCCTGCAGCCATTATTTATTAGTTACAGCCGTAACAATGAAGCCACGACTAGCGGCGACTATCGACGATTGGGTGCGAGAAGTATACAACGAATTATCAATAAATATACTAGACTGGCAGGAATCACTAAACACGTTAGCCCACATACTATGCGACATAGTTTTGCGACCGACCTACTAATGAATGGTGCTGATATCCGCAGTGTTCAGTCAATGTTAGGCCATAGCAGTATTAGCACAACTCAAATTTACACTCACGTCACAGACGAACATCTACGCGAAGTCCACGAAAAATTTCACAGTGATAATATAGGCTAGCCTACTACTAAAACGAGCACGAATTAACGTAGTCTACTGGGTTATCGGTAACTTGGAAATTTTTACAGAAATTATTAGTAAGGTCAATCTCTGCTTTTGGATAAGGGAATGTTATATCCCCTAACCCGACTCTGGCATCGACTCGCCTATATAAACTATTTGCCCGACCAGTTGAATCTACTTCGGGCTGGATAGCATGGAACCTAACACATCCTACCCCGGTAACCATATTACAGCTACTAGCGCTATTAGACATACTGACCTTATAGTGAGACTCTTTATATAAAGATGTTAGATTTAAATAAGCACTCCTAGCCCCAGCAGCTTGTGTCATCGGTAATTTTATCGTAGCCGAGCAAGCATAGCCATTAGCTAATAAATTAACAGAGTTACATACGACTCTATATGGGCTGAACGTAGGTGTTATGCGAGCAGACGGGAATCCGGTAACGGGTATAGTACTAACGCTGGATGGATATAGAAACATTGTGCTATTAAACCCCCCTCCCGTGTTAGTATCAAGATCAGCTAGTTTAAACCCAGAAGTATTATATTGTATAAGTTGTGTACGCATTACAGCTGGATAATTAGTAGGGGAAATCAATGTCCCAGTCCAGGATGGCAAAGTCAGTAATGAAGTCGGGTTACCCGGAACATTAACTGTCGCGCCTAATCCTAGAACATCAGCCGAATTAAACCATTCGATCTTTATAGTGTTAAACGATGAATCGCCTATTAATGGAATGAGCCTGCTTTCGTCTTTCTTGAGGTCACCTATATAGTCGAACGTATCGAGTGTAATCTTGACACACGTATAGGCCTGGTCAAGTTTATTAGAGGTACTAGTCTGTACTTTTACTTCTAGGGTTGTGGCATTATACGCTGCACTGTCAGTCACTATTGAATTCGCATGATTACACGTAGAAGAAGTTAGTTCAGTATATGCAGCATTACACGCTGCTAATGTGCCAGTGTCACATATATTCTGATAGCGAAGTATTGCACGTTTGGCATCCTCTACCCCAACTTGGGCTGAGTCGTAAGCACTCTGTGACAAGTCATTAGCCGTAGCTTGTTGTTGGTCACTAAGCATTATATGCACAAAACTAACTATAATTAGAGATAAAATCAGGACCGTAAATATCACTACTATTAATGATGCGGCACCCCTCTGTTTATTATCTACTACCATATCAACCCCCGTCATTATTTATTTTACACTACCAGCGCGTATTACTACGTTGAACTTATTAATCGAACAATACGCGGCATCGGCCGTATTGAGCTCTTTTGGCGTCTTGCATCTAGCTTCTACGCCAGCAGTATATGGTACTACTGTATTAGTTTCATTAGTGCCTAATAGAAAACCTATACTATATAATCGCTGCCCGGTTCTTGGGTCGTTTGATGAGTTAGCCATAGAAAAACCCTGGATTGCTAGATTATGCTGGCTGACGTCTAGCAATTCTACTGCATCAGCAACTACGATATCTTTTAACGCAGTTGAGCAATAATCTGCATTTAAGTCGAGGACTTTAGCAAAACGTATCACGGTATTAGAACCAGAATATCTATTAGTTGTAGTATTATTATTTATAGCATTGCCGTAGTTCCAGATATAACTATATTGCCCAATGCATAAACGTCCGCCGGACGTGTTATTATTCGAATAATTACACGCATTAGCACCAGTGCAAGTTATCAATTCAAATGGAAGACCGCTATTAATATTCTGCTGTAGCTCACTAGAGATAGCTCGGCCGGACTGGTTGACTTCTTTGAGGGTTAATCCCCGTTCATAAGTCGAGCCGATCTGGACAACAATCATAGCAATGGTGACTAGTAAAACCGCAACAAAGCTCATGGCTAGCATTAGCTCTACTATAGTAAACCCGGATTTCTTATTAAATTGGTTCATATAACCTCACGATCGTACCTATAGTTAATGGCGCAGACTGGCCAGCGCTAGTCCAACATGCCCGAATATGAAAGTCTATGTAACCGGCATCGGATTGAAAAGCATCAACGGATGCAACCGAATGAATCGCCTCTATCCATATACCGTCAGCTGAAGTAAACGCTCCGACCGCATTATAACGTACCTGAGAAAATGTCGACGGAACCGCATAATTAGCACCGTTTAGCGATACGGCCGTAGCATTATTAGTATTCAATATAAAACTTCTAGCCTGAGGGGTACCACAAGTAGCGCTGCTACCAAAACTAGACACTGTTGTTAGCAAATTATTATCACGTATTGATTTCCATTGTGCGGCTGGACCAGTGTAGCTACTAGCCGTCGCCGTTGATTGATAAGCACTTATATATGCCGCGTTCAAATAACGCAATGTTTCAGCCTGTGAATCTATTTCTTGGCGAACTAGTGTGATTTCTAGAGCCCGCTGAGCTACCGTAACCCCCTGGTTCATTATAGATATACTAGCAACCGCTACTGAGCTAAAAATAGTAATGGCAAATAGCACCTCAATCAAGGTGTCGCCGCGACTATTGCCTTTTTTAAAAGCTAGCATCCGCTTGTTGTCTCCCCTTGCGTTTCGACACTACTAGAACTAGCTGCCCCTGCCTTAATGAATATAGCCGTTCTATCAGAGCGTATCGAGCCATCAGATTTAACGCATACCTTGAGTTGTGACTGTAACTTACCGGCAGTAATAACGTTTCGAAGGTTAACCGTATCGCCACTAGACACAATACCAATAGCCGGGTCAATAAAGGTCCTGATAGCACCACTAGCTGGTGAACGGACTATAAGTACAGAGAACTTAGCTACGGTTCCATTAATATTTTTTAGCGATGCATCCCATTCTAGATCATAAGATTCAACACCTACTGAATTTAATATTATTTTAGAAGCTTGTAGCATAGTAACGTCACCAGCAAAAGAACCGGACACGGCCGCACCGATAACATTATAGGTGAGAACCGTCTTGCCATCGTTAGTTGTAATTAGCTTGCCCAATATGACACAATCCGTCTTGCCATTTGATACACCCGCCCCTGCGGTTAAAACGGGGGCACCAGCTACAACCGCACAATTTAGCGTGCTAGTGCTGTTGCTGACATTATTAACATCCGAAAATTGCTTCTGTATGAGTGATTGGAGCGACGATACGCTATCGCGATATCGCTGAGTATTTAGCGACCCGCTAAGGCCAATAACAGCACCCATAGTCAACAAGCTAGATATAGCTAAGACTAGCATCACCTCGATAATAGTAAATCCAGACATAGATAAGGACTTCATTTGTATATAATTATAACATAAGCTATTTAATAGAGGCCCTACAAAAAGAGTACGCTAATTATATAATGGCCCCATAATCCTGCTAATACATAACCGATAATTAATAAGGGTCCAAATGGTACATGCGAATCCCTTTTTAACCTGCCCTTAGCCACAGACGGCAGCACAATTATGCAGCCAATCAGATTAGCAGCAAATAGCGCGATAAAAGCCAATTTCCAATCAGCCAGTAATAAAGCCAGCCCAAGACCGAGTTTTACATCGCCAAAACCAATCCATTTGCCGCTCGAAATTTGGTATAAGCCCCAATATATACCGCTCAATATAGCTACAGAACCAGCTACCCCAATTACCGCGCTCACTCTATCCGATGATGATAAAACCACTAGTGTTGCATTGATAACCCCAAGCCCTATTATTATGAAGTTCACACGGTCTGGTAATAAATACCATTTTGCATCGTACGTAAATAGAATAGCCAAGCCCACGCCAGCCATCAGCCAGATCATAAAACGCATAATTTCAAGTGAGCTATTAAGCGCACTAGGCCAAAATATATAAGAGATAACAAAAAATAACGCAACACATATCTCAATTGCTGGTTCTAAATACCCAATCGGCTTGCGACATTTACGACATTTTCCACCTAGAGAGATCCAACTAAATAGCGGCATTAGATCATACCACCTAAGTATATATGGGCAATGCAAACAACGTGACCTGTCGTTTAATATCGAAGATTTAGTTAACTTTTTAAGACTATCGTATTCATCACAGTCGACATGCTCGCCATCCTTTTTATCTTGAACCAACTGCGAAGCACGTAACCGCCATACCGAAGCACCAGCAAAACTGCCGAAGACTAGGCCAAATAAAATTAATGACAAATATACAACCGCTTGTTCCATAAGCACTATCATAACATTTTTAAACCATCAGGAATCAAAAAACCCGGACAAGACCGGGTTTTTTGGTTTGTAACTGTTAACTCTTAACGGTTGTCTATACAGTATGGTACATTGTCTTTTTGGCCTTCGAGCCTAGTCCTGAGAGTAAACTTGCGAGCCGTATCAGCGATAAGCGCACCATCAGTGCCACAGTGTGCTGAAGTGTCGTAGTATATAGCCCCGAGAGCTGGAGCAGCTGGAATAGCTGTATTGACCGTCACGAATGTATAGCCAAGACCAGTTGAAGGTTCTAGGTACTCAGGTCCTGCAGTATTCGCTGCAGTTCCGCCAAGATAGTTCAAGACAAAACTGGTCGCAGCTGGGAGTATGAGGTTTGCGGGTATTGCACCACGATTATTAGACGAGTAGCTTGATAGCTGTGTCATCATACGAGCCATATCGTTCTTGCGCTGAGTATCACGTTGAGCACGCTGTAATCCAGGCAACGCTACGAATACCATCATAAATATCAGACCAGCGATAGCCAGTACTAATACGACTTCGATGATCGTAAAGCCTTTTTCTTTTTGTTTAATACTCATTAGAATTTCTTCCACCTTTCTTATGAATCTTTGTTAACGTATTAACGCTTGAGCTTATAATACTGTACCGACAAAACAATGTCTATACGTTTATGCCATTTACTAGACTATATATAGGCATTAGAATCGCACCGACCATGCTACCAGCTACAACCGCTAGCACGACCATCAATATAGGCTCAATCGCCGTAGATATAGTCTTGATTTGTTCATCAAGCTCTTCCTCGTATACCTGGGCAGCCTTGCCCATCATCTCGTCGATTCGACCAGATTGCTCACCAATACTAATCATCTGCGGAACTAACGGCAAGATTATAGCTTCGGGTTTAAGCGCAACAGACAATGCCTTGCCGCCCTTAACTTTATCAGCAGCACGCGTTATGCTCTCTTCGATAACCGAGTTATTAACCGACTTAGAGGTCAGCCTGAGCATATCTAGCATGCTAACACCGGTGCTAAGTAATGTTTGGCCAGTACGCATAAACCGCGCCATGTATAATTTCCTGAACATACCGCTAAACACGGGAACCTTTAGTTTGAATATATCCATAGCCCTAATACCAGTACTGGTTTTAGAGAATTGTATCAAGAAATACCCACCTACTACCATCGCTATAATCACTATCCACCAGAAATGAGTCAAGAAATCAGCTGCAGCGACCATAACCTGCGTAAGGAACGGCAATGTCTTTTTTAAGTCATGATAAAGTTTTTGGACTTGTGGCACAACAGTTAGCAGCATAAATATAACAACAGCAAAAATGACAACCAGAACTATGATTGGGTAAGTTAAAGCTCCTTTAATCTTGCCCATAGTATTGGCATCTTTTTCTTGCTGAGCAGCTACCCTTTGTAGCGATTGGTCTAACGTACCAGACACTTCACCAGCACCAACCAACGACAAGAATACTACGTCAAACACATCTGGATGCTTGGCAAAAGATTCAGACAATGTCTTACCACCCTCGACAGATGATGCAACTTCTTGAACTACTGCCTGCATTTGTTTATTTTGCGTTTGTTCTAGTACGGTATATAGACCTTGTGAAAGGGGTATACCAGCCCCAATCAAAGTGGCTAACTGACGAGTGAACACAATCCTATCCTTGGTCGTTATCTTGCCAGTTATGCGAGTAATAAAATTATTATTATCGTTTTGTTCCTTGATATTCAGCGGTATAAAACCCTGCTTGATCAATAACCGTGCGGCGGCGCTTTCCGAATCAGCCTGAACCACCGACTTAGTAACCTTGTTAGTCGTCTGATCACGCGCTTCATAATTAAACTTTTTCATTCATTATCCCCGCATTAACCTTTGGAATTCATTTAAATCAACAGCTACCTCATAAGCGTTATCGTATGTTACCGTACCATTTTGGACCAAACTGACAAGCGTTCGGTCCATAGTCTGCATGCCCTGATCGGCACCGGTTTGGATAACAGCATCAAGCTGATGAGTTTTACCTTCACGTATGATATTTCGTACAGCTGGATTTGTGACTAAAACTTCAGCTGCCACCACTCGCCCACCACCAATTGATGGAACCAGGCGTTGTGAACAAATAGCCATCAGAATATTCGACAACTGAGCACGAATTTGCGGTTGTTGATGTGGTGGGAATACATCGATCATACGATCGATTGATTGCGAAGCGCTGTTAGTGTGTAAGGTCGCGAACACTAAGTGGCCAGTCTCGGCAATTGTAATGGCCGCACTGATAGTCTCGAGATCGCGCATCTCGCCGATCAAAACAACGTCTGGATCTTGGCGCAAACTAGAACGAAGCGCAGCGCTAAAACTATATGTATCGTAATGGACCTCACGTTGGACGACAGCTGATTTTTTAGATTTATGAGTAAACTCAATCGGATCTTCAATAGTTATAATATGTTGCGATCGCTCACTATTGATCTTGTCCACTAGAGCCGCTAATGTCGTGGATTTACCGCTACCAGTTGGCCCTGTGATTAGAACTAGGCCGCGAGGGTAATCAGCAAATCCCATCACTATATTTGGTAAACCAAGTTCGGTGACTGTTTTTATTTCATTAGGAATTAAGCGTAACGCCGCCGCTAGATTACCACGTTCATGATAGGCGTTAACACGAAAACGCCCTAATGTCCCAAACGCAAAGCTAAAATCAAATTCCTTATCTTTTAATAATATCTGACGTTGATCTTGGTCTAATATAGCAAAGACCAAGCCCTCAACAGCTTGTTCATCAAGTGGATTAAACCCAATAAAGGGAGTTAATGCACCATCCACACGTAGCATTGGAGGCAATCCAACCTGGAGATGCAAGTCCGAGGCTTTCCGGCGTACTACTTCCTCTAGTAATGTTTCGATTTTTAATTCCTGATTATTGTTCATAATATCCACCCTTCTTCTATAACGTATCAGTTGTTACACGATTTACTTCTTCGATAGTAGTAATGCCCTGCAGCACCTTTAGGTAACCGTCTTGGCGCATCGTCACCATCCCCTGTTCTTGAGCCTTGCGTTGGATATCGGCACTCGTGGCTCTGGCAACTATCAATTTTTGAATTTCTTCGTTAACATCCATAGCTTCGTAAAGACCAGCTCGGCCACTATAGCCCATCGGAGCCGGGTCCTGCCGAGTGTCAACGCCCTTAACTAGAGTATAAGCGCTTTGACCAGCCAAGGGCAAGTCTTTGTACCCAAAATCATCAGAAACCCTGGCAACATCTTCCTTCGTTCTAGGCAGTAAATGCCCGACCACGTCTAATATGTTCTTGGTTTCGATTGGGCTTGATTGGAACTCTTCGCGCCTTCTGGCTACACGGCGAACTAGACGTTGACCAAGAATTGTATTCACCGTACTAGCAATCAAGAACGGCTCAATGCCCATGTCTAAAAGTCGTGGCAAAACACCGGCCGCACTGTTTGTATGTAGCGTGCTAAACACCAAGTGGCCTGTCAAAGCAGCCTGCACTGCCAAGTTAGCAGTTTCACTATCGCGAATTTCTCCGACCATCACTACGTTCGGATCTTGACGAAGGATAGATCTTAGACCGCTAGCGAACGTCAGGCCGACATCCGTATTGACCTGAATTTGGTTTACACCATCCATCTTGTACTCAACTGGATCCTCTAAGGTAACAATATTAACGCTATCACTCTTTATTTCTTTAATCAAAGCATACAAACTAGTGGTTTTACCGCTACCAGTTGGTCCTGATGTTAAAACCATTCCGTTAGGTTGGCGAATGCCTTTTCGAATAGTCCTCAGAGCACGACCAGCGTAGCCCATTTCTTGCAAATCAAAACTATTACCTGTTTTATCCAGTAAACGTAATATCGCTTGTTCACCCCATATAACTGGACTAATTGCGATACGTAAATCAACCTCTTTGTTAATTATCTTGACTGTAAATTGGCCATCCTGAGGCGTGCGGTGTTCATCGATTTTGAGATTGGATAAAATCTTGATACGGCTGATTAGCGCCGGTTCAATACTCTTTGGTAACTGCATAATCTCACGTAACATTCCATCAACTCGACAACGAATTCGCAGTGACTTTTCCAACGGTTCGATATGAATATCGCTCGCCCTAGATCTAAGTGCATATTCCAAGATCGTACTCAGGGCTTTACTGATCGGAGAGTCTTGAACGATTGTCTTAACTTCTTTGTTGGATTCTTGGGTGGCCTCGGCTTGGCTGACTTGGGCTGCCACATCAACACTCGATAAGTCAGTTTTATATAAACCTAAAACATGGCGTACGCCAGCTTCGGATGCCATGAATACTTTTAATGGTCGCTCTATGCGACTGGATAAATAATCAACTGCCTGAACATTATTGGCATCAATCATAGCCACCGCTAGACGATTTTGGACTTCGGCCAGTGGTACTGCCATAAACCGTTCGGCTATGTCCTCTGGCAATAGATTGAGGATATCTTGTTCGATAACACTGTTAACCAAGCTAACGTAAGGCACGCCCGATACGTGAGCGATAGCATGAGTTAATAGCTCGTCATCGACGATCTTTTCCTCGGTCAGTAGCCCTAATAGTGGTTTGCTGGTCTTGGTAGACAAAAGCTTAGCTTCTTGTAATACGCTAGCTTCAACTAAACCCTCATCAATAAGAAGGCTGACAAGTTTCTCCTGTATGTCACCAGTTAGAAGCGCCATAGTTAACGCCCCCTATTTAGTCCCGCTAATTTCAACCTGAACAGCTGGGTTAATGGCATTCTTGTTAAATATATCGGGTGATGGCTGGGTAATTGATGAATCAATTTTGTCGATAGTCTTTACCGTAGCCTTACCACTATAGGCATCACCAAAGACAGCCTTTGCGACAAAGAAGGCTATGACGACACTAATAGAGGCTATAAGGATTATCATCGCTATATCTGTTTTTTTCATTATTTTACCGTTTTATCCTTTAACTCTACTATGCGAACTGGTTCGTAAAACGCCTGACCTTGGACTTTCACTAATATATGATCACTAGCCTGTCCATCGGCGCCTGTCGTTGATTGGTTCTCTATAGTTATCGATACTACGTCAATAGTACGAATTGAACGTTCTAGGTTTATCAGCATCTGTTTTATGGAGTCCCTAGTACCGCTTACTGCTATATTAAAAGATATAAAATTTTGTGCACCGGCTACATCCGACACTACACTCATAGTTGAATTGTTGTCTAAAGTTTCAATACCTACGACAGGATTGATAGATATAGATTCTATTGATAAACCAGTTACGGGCTCTAGTAGTTTTTTCTGAAGTGAAGAGCCAAGCGCTAATGAGTTTGCCTCGGATGGCAAAGCATCCAAAATAACTTGAACGGCATTGTCGGTTGGATTGGCCTTGGAATCTATTAAGGCTTGGTCTGTGTCCAGCACTCTAATTTGTGCCTCTAGGGGCTTTATACTGTCATAGTTAGATTTAAGAATGGAAACAGTGACGTCTTTCTCGTGTAACACTTTTTCGTTGAACAAAAGCATCTGTGCCAAGAATATTGCCGCTACCAGTGCAAAACCGAACAGAACTGATGCACCGGCAACCCACGAGAACATTATACGATTAGCCATAGCTATTTGAGTGCGTTTACGTATAGCTGTTGTGTCTTTTGGTTTCATACTACTGCTCTCCCGTTAAATCTTTGGCACGATCAACGAAAGTCGGTACACCTAAATATGAGTCAGTAACATCACCATCAACCGTAACTATGAATGATAAGTTCTTTGAAGAAGGAGCAAATACCGCTTCGTCGTAAGTGAAACTGATAGTAAAACGAAGCACCTTGACACCTGATGAGTCCTGACCGTAGCTAACGTCCTTTATGCTTATATTCGAGGCTATTGGGGTAGTCGTTGAATCACTATTACCGTCATCGTATTTAACACTCGTACCGGCAATGGTTTTCTTGAATATCTCTAATGCAGCGTAACTATTAGCCGCTTGCCCATCGATCGATATCGTCTTAGTGGTGGAATCAATTGCTAAATTAGAAAACTTGACATCGTTAGGTGATGGCGGAATAACAGCGGATAACAAATCAAATATACGAGAATCTATCTTTTTACTACTATTCAGCGCCGATATCTTGGTTAATTGATTCTGGATCGTAAGTGTTTTTGATAAATCTTTGACATTACCTAATTGGCTATTGCCTTGTTTTATAGAATTATCCGCAATACCACCCCTAACAGCTTGGACCGTATAGATGTACGAAACCAATAACATAACAACCGCAATCGAAACTATACAAACAGCAATGGAAATAGTAATAACAGCCGAACGTATCCGCTGCGCTTTTATTAGCTCTTGCTTTACATCAGGGACTAGGTTTATCTCAATCATTATGAACTTTTCCTCTGGGCAAGACCGATAACTGTCGCAAACTCAAATGCAATTGGGCCCAGTTGCTGCTGATCGGTTTGAGCAACATGAACTTTTTGCCATGGATTAGCTACACTTGATGCAATAGTAGTCTTGGCGGTTACGTAAGCGCCAAATTGTGGCACTACTGCCGAAAAACCAGATAATAAAATACCACCGACAACCACATTAGGGTAACGAGTCTGGAAAAACTTAACAGATTTAATAAGTTCCGTTGAGAAATTATCTAATATGCTTTCGATCGATCGGTACACCTGACCATCTAATCTGTCTGGAGTTAGCCCAAACTTTAAGATAAATTGTCTGGCTTGGTCTTCCTGAACATTCAAATTCTGGACAGCGGCTTTGATCAGCGTTTTTAGACCAGTTGGGATAGTACGAACTAACCTAGGCGTACCACCATAAGTAATCGCTAAATCAGTTGATCTTTCACCCATATCTATAATCAGTCGAGCATCCTGAACGCCGGTTGGTAGTAACGCACGTATAATAGCGATAGGATCTGGTTCGGCAGCAATTACATTAAATCCTAACCCCTCGACAAATTCCAATCGTTCCTCAGCATAACTATTAGCAGTACTGGCCAATAATACCTCTTGCTGCTTATGGTCATGAAGCGACTGCCCAAGCAGCGCCCAATCGACTTTGGCATCTTCGATCGACATAGGTATATATTGTTCGATCTGATATTTCATCGTACCCTTAAGTTCTGCCATACTCATGGTCGGGACATCTATCACGGTCGTGAACGTTTTATTAGATGGTAACCCGATTATTACGTTCTTTTTCTTAATACCACTCTGACCAACTGCGGTCATAATAATTTCACCTAAACGACGAATATCATCGGCTGAATTGCTACTAGTCACCTTTTCATCGACAGGTGCGTAACCATAATGTTCTAGATTCCAGATATCAGGGCCTGACTCGGAAAGCTGTACTACTCGTACTGCAGTAGTTCCTATGTCCAGCGCGAAAAAGTCGCCCAATCCCTTTAGTAATGCCATATTACCCCTATTATACATAAACATAAGCACAAAAAGCAAGCGATATGTAGGTTAGAATCTTGGTGGCAACCCGACACTATAAACCGTCTGAGCTCGATCAATCGTAGTAGCATGAGCTGCTGCCCACAAATAGGCATCTGCCCTGAGGTTAAATACTTCCGCAGGATAACCGCTAGCTGGTGTGCCAACACCAGAACCAGCGGTTCTCAGTAGATTTAAATGGCTAGCCATAACTGGGCCATTTACTGTGAGTTTTTGAGTGCAAGTATTTATAGTTGGTATGCCAACATAGTCACAAGTTTGAACCGTATCGGCAACTAACCAGGCATCAACATTAGTAACGCCGCTATTAATCACGATTTTATTGGCGATAATAACTAGTTGTGGCAATTGGGATATATCCTTATACCCTGCCCCGTTATTATCCGGGTTATTAGTTTGATTGCCAGCAATAGTCACCGTACCTGTTACTTTTAATATGACCGATTTGCTTGGCGCGAGCGTACTAGTATTTAGTGTTAAGTCGCCATTACGGGTACCTATAAACGTAACGTTTGGCGTATGTAATGAACCAGCGATCGCTACATATATACCGGCCAGCTGAGAGGCAGACGGTGCGTTATAATAATGGTCATCTGTACCAGACGATGATGAAGCCATGCTTTTTAATAAAGCCGAGTCGCCGCTACCTAGTTGAATTGTAAATATTTGTATACCACTGGCTTTCAGTGCGGTGGTTTTTGCTAATATTGATGCCGAGCTCTCACTTGGGCCACCATCTGACATAAATACTATAACCTTCATACTGCCAGAGTGCGCTCGTATACTCGTCAGTTCATCACCTGCGGCGTTCAATGCAGGTAAGTAACTCGTCCCGCCACCAGCAGTTATATTATTTACGAAACTTGCCGCAGTAGAAAAAGTACCCGTAAGTGTTTGTGTTGAAACCGAACTACTAAACGCCACCACTGATATTTGATCTTGAGTTGCATCCATTGAATTGATAAAAGCATTAGCCGCGGTTTTTTCGGAGCTCAACGGCGTGCCGCTCATACTACCCGACTTATCAACAACCAACACAACATCAACTGGCACACTATAAATATAGGCGTGTGCTGTGATTGTAGTAAAAGGTATAGTTAAAAGCGTAGCCATAACAAAACCCAATAGGCTTACTACTATTCTGGATTTGTTTTTCTTTGATGTATTCATATTTATTACCCCTTAAACTATTTATTCTAATCATTTAATTATGAAAATAACTATCAACCGTAATCGAGCTACTAGTGATTGCTGTCCCG
>DZCW01000009.1 GCA_022736555.1 Candidatus Saccharimonas sp. | reverse complement strand
CCGTGAGGGAAAGGTGAAAAGAACCCCGGGAGGGGAGTGAAATAGATCCTGAAATTGTGTGCTTACAAAGTGTCGGAGCCTCGCAAGGGGTGACGGCGTGCTTTTTGTAGAACGATCCAGCGAGTTAATTTCTAGTGCAAGGTTAAGTCAAGTGACGGAGCCATAGTGAAAGCGAGCCTGAATAGGGCGAATAAGTACTAGGGATTAGACCCGAAACCGGGTGACCTAACCATGGGCAGGCTGAAGCGACAGTAACATGTCGTGAAGGGCCGAACCGCCGCAAGCAGCAAATTGCTCGGATGACCTGTGGTTAGAGGTGAAATGCCAATCGAACCCGGAGATAGCTGGTTCTCCTCGAAATAGCTTTAGGGCTAGCGTCATGTAATTAGCCAATAGGGGTAGAGCTCTGTAAAGGAATAAGGTCCGCAAGGATACTTATCCTTAACAAACTACGAATACTATTGGTGGTACCATGGCAGTTAGAACGTCGGGGCTAAGCTCGGCGCTCAAAAGGGAAACAGCCCAGACCATCGTCTAAGGTCCCTAAATGTATGCTAAGTGGGAAACAAAGTGAAATTTCTTAAACAGCTAGGATGTTGGCTTAGAAGCAGCCATTCATTTAAAGAGTGCGTAACAGCTCACTAGTCAAGAGATTTTGCGTGGAAAATGTAACGGGGCTAAGTATACTACCGAAGACATGGATGCGATGTAATTTATTACACGCGTGGTAGAGGAGCGTTCCTATCTGCAGTGAAGCTCAACTGGAAAGTTGGGTGGAGCGTTAGGAAGTGAGAATGCTGGAATGAGTAACCATAAGACAGGTGAGAATCCTGTCGGCCGTAAGAGCAAGGTTTCCTGAGCCATGGTAATCATCTCAGGGTTAGTCGGGCCTAAGCCGAGGCGCATAGCGTAGGCGATGGACATCAGATTAATATTTCTGAACCGGTTATAATTTATACACTGTTTACGGTGAAGTAGTTAGAGCGAATTCATGGTATGTATTCGTCCAACCTAGCGGGAACGCAAAGGGAGTGAAAGTGATTCTTCGGAGTCGCGATTTTAATGAAAGCACTGGCTAGAAAAGCAGGTGTACGCTAGGTTATAGCCGCCCGTACCGCAAACCAACACAGGTGCTCGAGTCGAGTAGACTCAGGCTTACGAGAGAACCTTCGCTAAGGAACTCGGCAATAAAGCGACCGTAACTTCGGGATAAGGTCTGCCCCCACATCGATGGATGTGAGCCGCGTTCAACTAACTTGGTGAAAGGTGGTTAGAATTGAATAATTGAGTACGCAGTATTTCTAGTAATAGATATGCTGTGTCAAAACCTTTTTAAATCACATTTTTTTACTGAGATAGACAAATATTATGATTAATAATGTTCTTTGAACGCGATACTCTCATATCTAACGATGTGGGGGCCGCAGCAAAAGAGCCCACGGAACTGTTTACCAAAAACACAGGTCTCTGCTAATTCGAAAGAAGATGTATAGGGGCTGACTCCTGCCCAGTGCTGGAAGGTCAAGGGGAGCGCTTTACGGTGCGAACTGAAGCCCCAGTGAACGGCGGCGGTAACTATAACCGTCCTAAGGTAGCGAAATTCCTTGTCAGGTAAGTTCTGACCCGCACGAATGGAGTAATCATGTGGGCACTGTCTCAGCGAAGGACTCGGTGAAAGTGCATTGGCGGTAAAGATGCCGTCTGTCCGTACCAGGACGAAAAGACCCCATGGAGCTTTACTACAGCTTTACATTGATCTGGGCTACAACATGTGTAGAATAGGTGGAAGCCTTCGAAGCAGATACGCAAGTATTTGTGGAGGCGCCAAGTGAAATACCACCCTTGTTGTGACTTTGATCTAACTATTACCATTATCTGGTAATAGGACCGTGTATGGTGGGTAGTTTAACTGGGGCGGTTGCCTCCTAAAGAGTAACGGAGGCGTTCAAAGGTTGGCTAGTTTCGTATGGAAATCGAAGCGATAGTGTATGCGCACAAGCCAGCTTGACTGTGAGGGGTACATCCCAAACAGATACGAAAGTAGGAGCAAGTGACCCGCTGTACGTACATTTATGTACATGAACGTGGGATCGACAGCGCACACGGATAAAAGTTACCCTGGGGATAACAGGCTTATTGCGCCCAATAGTTCACATAGACGGCGCAGTTTGGCACCTCGATGTCGGCTCATCATATCCTGGAGGGGGAGTACCTTCCAAGGGTTCGGCTGTTCGCCGATTAAAATGGTACGCGAGCTGGGTTCAGAACGTCGTGAGACAGTTCGGTTTATATCCGGTACGGACGTTAGGAAATTTGAGAAGATCTACCCTTAGTACGAGAGGACCGGGGCGGACGAACCTCTGGTGTATCGATTGTGGCTACCTGCTGCATTGTCGAGTAGCTACGTTCGGAATAGATAAGCGCTGAAAGCATATTAAGCACGAAACTAACTTCAAGATAAGATTTCCCTATGAGGACACTGAAAGAATATCAGTTTGATAGGCGCAAGGTAGAAGCATGGCAACATGTGCAGCTAAAGCGTACTAACAGTCCCATCGCCTTTTTATGTCCTTATCATCAATGTTAATGCTTGCATTAACAGAGGTGATAGGGTAGACTTAACTAGTAATTGGTGTTAATCATCAGTAAAAGTGTCAATCTTTAAAAATTTACATCCAAACATCGTGTCCGTGAGGACATCGAAGTAAGGTTTTAGGCCCAACCACTGATGACTATATGTATCGGAGAAAGTGTCTCAAGCCTTACTTCGGTGCCCATGGCGCTGGGGAAATACCTGTTCTCATTCCGAACACAGAAGTCAAGCCCAGCAGCGGCGATTATACTGCCACAAGCGGGAAACTAGCACGGTGCCGAATTATAAGAAGACCATCCGAATAGGATGGTCTTTTTTTTTGGTTGCTAATACTTTATAATGACCATAAGTGTTATAATGTAAGTTACAATACCTAAAGTAGTGGCTGAAAGTGGATAGAAAGGGTGGGTAAATAGTGTGAGTAGCGTGGGTTTAATTCTTATTACTTCAGCTGTAGTAATGGCAGCTGTTTTGGTCATCATGGGCTATGTATTAGGTAGTCGTTTTAGCTATACAAACAAACTCTCCAGTAAGAACAGCAAGCACTACGAGGAAGTCGCTGAAAAGGGACGTCAGCAGCTAGAGGCTACTATAGCCGAGCATGTTACTTTCTTGCAAAACGATCTAAGAATGACGGTTTCTGGCATGAATGGCTATATGAAAGAAGAACTTGGCCGAACATTACAGGACGAAATGAAACGTTATGATATATCTTTGGCCGAAATGCGTAAAGCAGCTGCCGCAGTCGTTACACAATCTCAGCATAGGACTGAACAGCAGTACAAGGAGCTCAAGGATCAACTGGCTAAGAGTTTAATGGACGAGAAACAGCGTAGAGTTCATCAGCTTGAAGAAAATATGACAGATATTGTCAGTTACTATATCCAAGCAGCTGTCGGTAAGAGACTAGAACTACGTGAACAGATACCGTTTATTGTAGCTGATCTACAGGCCGAGAAAGCATCTATTATCGAGGATATTAAATATGGTGCCTGAACAGACGACCACTTTGCGATTGCCGTCATCAATAATGGGTATTAACGAAGTAAACCAGGCATTACGCGAGATAGACCTCATCGAGGATCAGGTGATGCAGCGCAGGATTTATCAAGCAGAGATTAATAATTCGACAGCTGGCGTGCTATCTGTTAGCAACTCATTGAGTGAATTAGCTGCCAGTAATGGACTTGATCTGGATGATGGCGCTATGCGTAGTAAGTTAAAGAGTGTTCTGAGCGATATTAAAAAACATGCTCCTGTGATACACGTAGGTTTGGCCAGAGAAAGCACTAATGCGGAGTTAATACCGATCGTAGACTGGATGAGATCTAACCTACACCCAAACACATTACTGCATGTAGGCCTGCAACCAGATATCATAGGCGGGTGTACTATTCGTACGCCTAATCGTTATTATGATTTTAGTTTAAAGAGGCATTTTGAAACTGCCCGAATAGCATTATTAACTAAGATAAAGGCTCTTTAGCTCTATGGCGGCTAGTGAACAATTCGAATCGCTAATTAAGGCTGGCCAACCTTTAGGTGAGGTTATTGGCGTTGACGATTTTTTGATTAAAATGAGGGGGCTACAACCCGTAACTATTCACTCTCTTATTTTATTTGATGATGGCAGTAATGGTTTCGTGCAGCAGATATTAGATGACTATGTAACTGTCCTACATTTAGGTCGCGTGCCACTGAGGCTCGGTGCTGTCGGTGTGGTTAAATCTAGAGAATTAGTAACCAGGGTAGGCCAGAACTTCGTTGGTAGGGTTATATCAGTTACAGGCGAACCGCTTGATAGTAAGGGGCCTATACCTATGGAATCTACTTGGCCTATATTCAACCAAGCACTCCCGTTTCGTGATCGTGAAGCTTTGAATGAGCAGCTTGAAAGTGGTGTAAGTGTTATCGATGGGCTATTCCCGATTGTCCATGGTCAACGTATGGCATTAATAGGTGACAATAAATCCGGCAAGAGTACACTCGCCACTCAATTTGCGATTAATCAAAAAGGCACCACAACCATTACGGTGTATGTATTGATTGCGAAACGGCGAAGTGATGTAGATATGTTGTTAAAAAAACTGACTGATAATGATGCTTTAAAAACAACAATCGTTGTAGTTTCGACATTATTCGAATCATTAGTGATGAGTTATTTAGCACCTTATGTGGGGTGTGCAATTGGCGAATATTTATGGCAAGCAAAGGATCGCAATGTTATGGTGATCTACGACGATTTAACTAGCCATGCTCATATTTGTCGCGAAATAGCGTTGTTGTCGAATGTAAGTCCAGGACGTGATTCTTATCCTGGCGATATGTTTTATTCGCACTCTAGTTTACTGGAGCGGGCTGGTAAATTACGCAGGAATCATAGATCTCTGACTAGCTTGCCGATCGTATTGGCAGCTGGCGGTGACATTACTGCTTATCTACCAACTAATATTATATCGATCACCGATGGTCAGTGGATTCTCGATATGGATGTGTTCCGTGATGGTCTTAGACCGGCTATTAACGTAGGGCTCAGCGTAACCCGCGTGGGTGAACGTGGTCATAGTGACCGTCAAAAACGTTTAGCTGCCGATACAATGAAAGCGTTGGCTAGTTATAAGGAAGCCCAAGAATTCTCTCACTTCGGTTCAGAATTGTCAGATGAAACACAACAAGCCCTAGCAACCGGTAAACTTCTACACGAACTGTTTAGCCAATTACCTGGGGATACCTATAATGTTATGACACAGCAATTAATGCTCGATGTTGTTCTGCGAGCAAAGGGTGATGTTATTGATATAAAAACTATGAAGTCTTTAGTTAGTAAGATGACAAAAGTAGTGAATCTAATTAAGGATGATGCTAGTTACGAACAGGTGTATCAGCAATTATACGTAAAGAGCAAAGTTTTAGTTCAGGAAAATAAAGAAGTAAAGGAAACAACAGTATGAGACGGCCTCAAGAGATTGAGTATGATGCTCGTACTATGGATACAGTTGGCCAGTTAGCCGGTGCTTTTGAGGGTATTGCGAGTATGCATATTATTCGGATCAAAGATCAAGTGACACAATCACAGGCGTTTTTTGAGGATTTGTGGCAAATATATACTCAGCTAAGAGTTGATAAAGAGTTTCATTCAGGACACGGCTATGACAAGAAAATTACGATCAATAAAGAATTAATTATCATAATAACCTCTGACGGTTCATTAAGCGGTGATATTGATCAGAAGCTGGTTGATGATATGTTGCATTATTATGATAAGAAACGCCACGCAATTATTGTGATTGGCCACCACGGTGCGTATCAGTTGAAGCAGGCTGGAGTAGCTTATGAAAAAGAGTTTAAACTTCCCGGTAATAGTCAAAAAATAGATTTCAGCCCTATCGTGTTAGAGATCCAGAAATACAGTAGTTGTAGGGTTTATTATCAAACCTATGTGTCACTTGTACGACAAGAAATTAAAAATATCGAATTAAGCCAAGCTGTCGAAGAACAGGGTAGGGCCGCCCAACAACAGGGTGATTATATTAGCGAAAGTACCTATATCCTGGAGCCTAGTGTATTCAAGGTAGTGGGGCATATGGAGCGATCAATGTTACAGATAGCTCTAGCTCAGGTGGTTTTAGAATCAAAGTTAGCCCAATATGCCAGTAGGTTTAGAGCTATGTCGGTAGCTCACACCAAGGCCAAGGATACTAGTAGGGATCTGCATACTGAACTCAATCATACAAAGCGCATAATTAAGGATGAGAGAACCAAAGAAATTATCAACGGGTTGCGGAAAGAGAAGGTGTATATATGAGCCAAGGTGTAATACGATCCATACGCGATATAGTTATCGAAGTGGAGTTTGATGATATTGATGCCGCCCCGAGTATCGGGGAGATTATCGTTGCACGGAATAGCTCCAAGAGCCAACTTTTAGTAGAACGCCTTCAGGCTGGCGGTAGGGTTTTGTGCCTGAACATAGAATCTGATTATAGTTTAGAAAAAAACATGGTGGTTGACCGTACGCATAAAAGCCTGGAGATACCAGTTGGTCCTCAGACTATTGGACGAGTTTTTGATGCTCTGGGTAGACCATTAGATGGTATAACTGAGCCACTAGATATGACTAATACGCGGCCTGTTCTGCAATTGCCACCTCAGAATAAAACATTTACGGCTGGCAAGATCGAGGTCCTCGAGACTGGTATTAAGGTGATAGATTTCTTTGCACCCTTTGTTAAGGGCCGCAAGACGGGTATTATTGGCGGTGCCGGTGTTGGCAAGACGGTACTAACTATGGAACTAATCTATAATGTCGCCAAGCACGATGCTGGTTTAAGCTTTTTTGCTGGTATTGGTGAGCGTATTCGTGAAGGTTTTGAATTATACGAAACTTTGCAAAAGCGCGGTCTCATGAAGGATACCTGTATGTTCTTTGGCCAGATGAACGAGAACCCCGTACAGCGCTCAATAGTTGGTCAATCAGCAGCGACTTTGGCTGAATATTTTCGTGATGAAGAACATAAAAATGTCCTGTTTTTTGCCGATAATATGTACCGCTATGTACAAGCTAGAAATGAAGTATCGACCATATTAGGCCAAACTCCGTCCGAAGGTGGTTATGAATCAACTATATTTTCAGACATCAAGCTGCTGCAGGATAGGCTTAGCTCGAATGATAATGGTTCGATCACGGCTGTACAAACTGTTTATGTGCCTGCCGATGATTTGAGTGACCCGTCTGTACAGATGCTTCAACGTGAACTAGATTCAGTTATAGTTTTAAGCAGGCGGGTAGCCGAGCAAGGTATTAGGCCTGCGGTAGATTTGGCGCGAACATCATCGTCATTATTGTCGCCCGATATAGTAGGCGATCGTCATTACAATTTAAGCCAGCGAGTACAAGCAATTCTGCAGAAATACGAATCATTAAGGAGTATCATCGCTATTATTGGTGAAAATGAATTGAGTGCCGAAGACAAAATTGACTATATGCGGGCTAAACAATTAATCCAATATTTTTCTCAGGCTTTTCATGTTACCGAAGAAGCAACTGGTATTAAGGGTGAATATTTTACTATCGCAGAGACACTAAAGGGCATAGAGGAGATTATTGCTTAGGATGAGCTCAACCTCGAATCTATCTGCATTGCATGTCAAAATATATTCACCGTTCGTGACGTACTTTAATGGTGATGCGCTGAGTTTGTCTGCCGTTAACGAAACCGGACCTTTCGACATATTGCCTCAGCACCACAAACTGCTAGCGTTATTGGTTAGTTCTGATGTTGTCGTTAGGCTCCTAGACGGTGGTATGAAAAAATTTTCAATCAATGGTGGAGTTATCCATGTCAAGGATGATCAGGCTACTATTTTTCTAGATGTATAAAGACTAAAAATAAGTCATAAAATTGTTGTACTTTAGACTGAAAATGCTTATACTATATAGGTGTAGAGACTTCTATCTAATTAGTTAGAAGTGCAATATGGTAAAACATGGTTTAGGATGAGAGTAAAACAGAAACATGAAGTGTAATAATCGAGCAGGTTGGGTTACTGGGTTGTTGCTAGCAGCATCCCTTGTTGTTGTGTTGCCATCCGTTGTTCTTGCTTATACCGCCACTGTATATAGTTCATCTAAAACCTTTACTATAGGTACTCTTATGGCGATTGATAATAGCGGCCAACCAGTTCCAGCCGCTGCTGGTTCTAATTATGTTGGTGTAGTAACAAAACAATCCGATGCAGCGGTTGAAATAGCTGATAGCGGTATAGTACAAGTTTTCGTAGCTAAAGATAACCTAGGATCAATTGAGAGTGGCAGCAAGATAGGTTTTTCATCTGTTGCTGGTATAGGTGCATTATTGAACACTAGTAGTACTCAGGTAGGCGTGTCTAACGAGAATGTCGATTCTTCGTCATCAAGATGGAAGACTATCACTATCAAGATAAATGATAATACGGCCGAACAGGATATTAGAGTAGCTCTTATTGCGGTTCGTTTGACTAAGGGTGATGGTGCAGGGTCGGCAAATGCTTCGGGTGAGTTGATCGGTACCGTACAACGAGCAGCCGAGAATATAGTTGGTCACTCTGTAGTTCTGTGGCAGATTATTTTTGCCGCAATATTGGGCATCGGCGGGCTTATTCTGGCTTTTGGTTTAATATTTAGCTCTGGTCGTGAAGGTATTATGTCAATTGGGCGTAACCCTATGGCTAGCAAGGTGATATTGCACGGTATGTGGCGCGTATCTATAACGAGCATTGCTATTATGATGGCCGGTCTCCTTTTTGCTTATCTAATTCTTAAAGTGGGTAGTGTTTAATGAAAGACCGTCGAGTTTTAACTCCGGTTATTATCAGTATAATTACTGGTTTGATATTGGTTGTTGCTGTCGTAGCTATGATTATAATCACTGCCAATCAACCAAAAACATCCACTACGGTTAATAATGGTGCAGTCGTAGGTAAGATAGCTAATGCTACTAGTACGCTACCAGTCGTTAGACAAGTCATTGGTGCTAACCTCCAAGTCACTGGTAATTTAAACACTCAGAGTATTGTTACTACCAGTAATATCTCGGCTGACTCTATAACTTCTAAGAACACCGTCAAAGCTTCCAGCATTACTTTCGCCAAGACTAGCGGTGCTACTGCCGCTAACCAGCTATATGTCATGGCTGATGGTTCACTAAACTACTACGACGGTGCTAAACGAACTAACCTAACCGGATATTGCTAGCTCCGTTAGTCAACTATTAGCTTCGGCTGTTTCAGTACAGAATGTTGGTGGTCTAACTGGTACGGTCTCATTAGGTGCTGGTCTAACTGCCCAAAACTGTCAACTAACCAACAGTGGCATTACTGGCATAGCTGGTAGTACTGGCAATATTTCCCTAGGTACCGGTCTAGCCATGAATGGCAACGCCTTAACAAACACTGGCGTAACCAGTGTCATTTCTGGTAGTGCTGACATCCTAGTCTCAACTGACGAAAACGGTATTGTAACTGTCAGCAAATCAGGTTCTGGTGCGGGCGGTACGGTAGCTTTGGCGCCATTATTTGTTCAGGCTGATAGCTCTAATGGATCATCAATCTGGATCAACAAAACTGGTTCTGGCAATCTAATCCAACTATCTACTGGTATATCCCCAGTTAACCGCTTCGTAGTTGATCAAACTGGCGCCATCGTAACTGGCAGTATTAGCTTTAACCAGCTAACTAATATGCCAAGTATTACTAATACGGTTGGCGGTGTGAGTGGCAATATCACTCTAGGCACTGGCTTGGGCATGGTTGGTCAGTCCCTGCAGAGTAATGGTGTACTAAGTATTGGTAGCTTAACTGGCGTTATTGGTTTAGGCGCTGGTCTATCAACTAGCGGCAATAATATTATTGCAACTGGTAGCGGCGTAGGCTCAATTGCTGGCACACTTAACCAGATTAACGTAACTGGCAGTGGTAATTTGACATTATCTTTACCTCAGAGTATCGCCACATCCTCCTCTCCAACCTTTGCTGGGTTGACACTAACTAACGCACTTCCAGTCGCCAGCGGCGGTACCGGCAGCACTACAGATAGCGGTGCTCGCAGTAGCCTAGGTATGGCTGCTCGCGGTGCCAACAGTGACATCACCAGCCTAACTGCTCTAACAGCTATTACTCCAACCTCATCATTAACTATCGGCGCTACTGACCAAAGCCTAACACTACAGGGCTCAAATGTATCTATCGCTGGAAATTCGGGTGGCTTCACTAATACACTAAGCCTAGTTGCGCCAACCGCTAACGTAACTTACCGTCTACAAACTGCAGCCGCTGGTACTTACGATGTTTGTATTACTGCCGGTAACTGTGCCGGTCTAGGCGGTGGCGTTACTACAACTCCTGGCAATAATACTATCGGTAGACTATCTAAATTTATCTATGGCTCAGCCATAGGGGATAGCATCGTTTCAGAAAGTGGCACAACAATATCTATAGTTAACGGTAACCTTAGTGTTAATACTATTACTCCAACCGCAGCAGCTATTATTGGTGCAACCACTCAAAGCCTAACACTACAAGGCTCAGCTACAACACTAAGTTCAACTAGTGGCAGCTACACTAACACTCTAAGTTTCACCACACCATCAGGCTCTAGCAAGTCTATCGTCATACCAAATGCTAGCGGTACTGTGGCGGTTTCGGCTAGCGGCCCACTACTTATCGATGCTAACGGAAATCTATCTTGTCCTACATGTGTAACTAGTACTGGTGGTGATGTTACTGATATCAACGGCCAAACCGGTGATGTTATTATCGCATCCATCACTCCCTCCAGCATCGTAACTACAACCGGCACTATAACCATCCAAGATGCCAGCACAACAGTTAAAGGCTTAGCTTCATTTAACTCAACTAACCTCACAGTCACAAACGGGGCAGTCAACACTATCCAAGGTATCGCCACCTCCTCCTCTCCAACCTTTGCTGGGTTGACACTAGGGGCTGCGTTGTCTGTAGCTAGCGGCGGTACGGGCCTAGGTAGTACGCCGACAGCTGGACAATTATTAATAGGTAATGGTGCAGGCTATACATTGTCTACATTAACGCAAGGATCGGGAATAACTATCACGAGCGGTAGTGGTTCTATATCTATCGCTGCTACCGGTGGCAGTACTTGCCCAACTTGTGCTACTAGGGCATTAGATAACCTAGTTGGCGTTGCTATCAACACCAGTCTATTACCTGGCGTAACTAATAGTATTGATCTAGGTTCAGCTAGCCTAGCATATCGAAATGGCTATATGGCTGGTGTAATGCAGACGGGTTCAATCGATGCTATTGCTGCGGCAAGTTTATCCATAGGGGCTACTAATGCTACCGCGATTGCTTTAAATGCGAATGCTACAGTCGCTGCCAATAAAAGCCTAACTGCAAATGGGGCTGCCTTATTCCAAGATGCCACCAACTCAACTACCGCTTTTCAAATACAAAACGCTGCTGGGACTAGATTATTAAACGTAGATACAACTAACGGCGGCGCAACGATTGGATCGGCGACACTGACGGTGGGGCAATATAATAATGCCGGCAAAGTTGATTATACGACAGGGAGTTATCCTTACTCGGTAACGACCGCTGACTTCAACGGCGACGGCAAAATCGATATGGCCTAGCTAATAACGGCTCTGATACCGTATCTATCTTTATAAACAGCGGCACTGGCACCTTCGCTGCCAAAGTCGATTACACCACTGGAACTACTCCATGGTCAGTTACTAGCGCCGACTTTAACGGCGACGGCAAACTCGACCTTGCCGTAGTTAATAGCACACCTAACACCGTCTCAATCTTCATAAATAGCGGTACTGGCACATTTGCCGCCAAAGTCGATTACGGCACCGGCTCTAGCCCAATGTCGGTCATCGCTGCCGATCTCAACGGCGACGGCAAACCCGATCTCGCCGTAGCTAGTGTCAATTCGACCTTCGTCTCTGTCCTTATGAATAATGGTACCGGCACCTTCGCCGCCCAAGTCACTTACACTACCGGATCTAATTCATATTCAGTTGCTGCCGCTGACTTCAACGGCGACGGCAAACTCGACCTCGTAGTAGCTAATAGCGGTTCTAATACCATCTCCGTCCTCATCAACAACGGCACCGGCACTTTCGCCACCCAAGTAACTTATGCCACCGGTACTACTCCATACTCGGTCACTGCTGCCGACCTAAACGGTGATGGTAAACCTGACCTCGCTGCGGCTAATAGCGCCTCTGCCTCCGTCTCAGTATTCATTAACAGTAGCACTGGCACATTCGCCGCCAAAGTTGACTACACCACCGGTACTACTCCATACTCGGTCACTGCTGCCGACCTAAACGGTGATGGTAAACCTGACCTCGCCGTAGCCAATGGTGGTTCTGCTACCGTATCTATTTTTCTCAATACAACCCTAGGTTTCATTCCTAAACTCACCGTCCTAACCTCCGCCGCCTCGGTAGCTGAAATCATCCAAGGGGCGAGTGGTCAAACCGCTGATCTACTCCAGGCTAAAAACTCGTCTGGTGTAGTAATTGCTAATATTAGCGCTAGCGGGGTAATAGGGGCTACTGGATTAGACACGGTTTCTGCTGGAGTATTGGCAATCGGTTCTGTCAACGCTACGGCAATAAATCTAGGTGCTAATACTACAATTACTGCCAACCATAGTTTGACTGCTAATGGGTCTGCTTTATTCCAGTCCGCCACTAACTCAACTACGGCTTTCCAAATACAGAATACTATTGGTTCAAATCTTTTGACGGCCGATACCGTAAACGGCGACGTAACGATTGGTTCAGCAGCAGTTAATACTTATACGAATGCAGGGAAAGTGGATTATACTACTGGCACTAATCCACATTCTGTCGCTGCTGCCGATTTTAATGGTGACGGCAGGTTAGATTTCGCAGTAGCTAACTATAGCTCTAACACAGTCTCCGTCTTTATAAACAGCGGCACTGGCACCTTCGCCGCCAAAGTCGATTACGCCACCGGCACCATTCCATACTCTGTCGCCGCCGCCGACTTAAACGGTGATAGTAGACCGGATATTGCAGTAGCTAATACTAATTCTAATACCGTCTCTATCTTTATAAACAGCGGCACTGGCACTCTTGCTGCAAAAGTCGATTACGCCACTGGCACTGGTCCACAATCAGTTACTGCCTCCGACTTCAATGGCGACGGTAAGTTAGACCTAGCTTTAGTTAATTTTACTTCGAATACTGTTTCCGTCCTCCTCAATACCACCCCAGGCTGGACACCTAAATTAACCGTCATTACATCCGCTGCTTCTGTAGCAGAAGTTATTCAAGGGGCGAGTGGTCAAACTGCTGATCTACTCCAGGCTAAAGATAGTAATAATAACACTATGTTTAGCGTTGGTGCTACTGGCAATATCTTGGCTAAAAATAATACTGACTCTACTACAGCATTCCAAATCCAAAGCGCTACGGGTACTACTTATTTGAATGCTGATACTACGAATGGGGCAGTGACAATTGGTTCGACGACAGCAATAATAAAACCATATACAAATGCCGGTAAAGTAGATTATGGCACTGGTTGGCAGCCACAGTCTGTCGCCGCCGCTGACTTTAACGGTGATGGTAAATTAGACCTAGCAACAGCAAATAATGGTGACTGGGATATGTCGGTGCTAATGAATAATGGAAACGGTACCTTCGCTACCAAAGTTGATTACGCGACTGGCAATTACCCATATTCAGTTGTTGCTGCTGACTTTAACGGTGATGGCAAACCCGACCTGGCAACCGCGAACAACACCTCTAATACTATCTCGGTATTTATAAACAGCGGCACTGGCACGTTTGCCGCCAAAGTTGACTTATACTACTGCCACTAACCCTTACTCGATCGTAGCGGCTGATTTCAACGCCGATGGCAAAGTGGATATCGCAGCTGTAAATAATAGTTCTAGCAGTATATCTATATTTATGAACACTGGTACTGGTACCTTCGCTGCCAAAGTTGATTATAATACTGGGGCTAATCCATATTCTGCAACTGCCGCCGACTTTAACGGCGATGGAAAATTAGATCTAGCGGTAGTTATAGACAGCAGTACCGTTTCGGTTCTCATGAACACTGGTACCGGCACCTTTGCCACCAAGGTAGATTATGCCACTGGCACTACTCCGTATTCCGTTACTGCCACTGACCTTGAGGGTGATGGTGATCAAGATATGATAGTAGCCAACCGCGGTTCTAATACACTTTCTGTATTTATGAATAACGGAACCGGCACATTCGCTGCCAAAGTTGACTATAATACTGCATCTGGCCCATGGTTCGTGACTACCGCTGACCTTAATAGTGACACCAGGCCAGACTTAATAGTTGCTAATCAGAGCGTAGGCAGTATCTCGGTATTCATGAATACTATTCCTTCGGTGTCTAAATTATTAGTAACCACCTCTGCAGCTTCTGTAGCTCAGGTTATCCAAGGGGCTAGTAGCCAAATAGCTGATTTATTGCAGGTCAAGAGCAGCAGCGCTACTATGCTTGCTATCGGGGCTACGGGTAGCTTTGTAGCTAAAAACGGAACTAACTCAACTACGGCGTTCCAAATCCAGAATGCCAGCGGCACAACATTCTTTAACACCGATACTACGAATGGAAGTGTGACTATAGGCTCCACGGCAACGGCATCAATTGCAACGGTGCAATATTCTACTGCCGCCAAAGTTGACTATACGGCTGGTTATCACCCACAGGGAGTTGCTGCCGCTGATTTTAACGGTGATAGTAAACTTGACTTAGTCACAGCTAATACGGGTGATTATACTGTGTCTATACTTATGAACAATAGTACTGGTACCTTCGCTACAAAGGTTGACTACGCGACCGGCAATGCCCCATATTCTGTCGCTACGGCTGATGTAAACGGTGACGGTAAACTCGATGTAACAGTCGCCAACCAAGGCTCGAATAATGTTTCCGTCCTAATAAATAATGGCAATGGTACATTCGCTACAAAGGTTGACTATGCGGCCGGTAGCGCTCCATATTATATAACAGCATTAGATGTGAACAGTGACAGTAAACCTGACCTCGTATCGGCTAACAACAGTTCAAATAGTACTTCTGTCCTAATAAATAACGGCAACGGCACCTTCGCTACCAAGGTAGATTACAATACTAGTAACTATCCATATGCTGGAGCATTAGCTGACTTTAACGGTGATGGCAAGATAGACATAGCTACATCTTGCTACAATAATGTTGTTTCTGTATTTATGAATAACGGCAACGGTACTTTTGCTGCCAAGGTTGATTATGGGACTGGTAGCCAGCCTTATTCATTAGCTACGGCCGACTTAAATGGTGACAATAAATCAGATCTTATAGCAGCTAACTATACCTCAAATACAATATCTGTCCTCATAAACAACGGCACCGGTACCTTCGTTACCAAAATCGATTACACTACGGGCTCAGCCCCAAATGCAATTATTACGGCTGATCTTAATAATGATAACAAACCTGATATAGCAGTATCTAACCTTAACTCAGCTTCTGTTTCTGTGTTTATTAATACCACCCCTACTATTCCAACATTATCTCCTAAACTTACGGTTAATACTGCTGCGACTTCCGTAGCCCAAGTTATCCAAGGGGCGAGTGGTCAAACCGCTGATCTATTACAAGCCAAAGATATTAGTGGTAATACCATGTTTAGTATTGGTGCTACTGGTAGCGTATTAGTTAAAAATAATACTAACTCGACTACGGCTTTCCAGGTACAGAATGCCGCTGCCTCATCAATCTTTGATGTAGATAGCACCAATGGTCGTGTAGGTATAGGTACTAATACACCAGCTAACCAATTATCTATCAACAATCTGAGTACGGCCGATTCATTAGCTCAAGTCGCCATTTCTACCAAGGCTACAACTAATAAGGGTCTAGTTATTCAAGGCATGAACAGCCAAACAGCTGATCTCTTCCAAACTCAAAACTCCTCAGGCACAGTTCTAGTCGGTATTAGTGCCGCAGGTGCCCTTAGCGTAGTGTCTGCAACCGTAAGTGGTAATTTAACCGTCAATGGTCATATTATAACTGGCGGTATCGCACCAACCATAGCCGCCGGTGCTGCTGCTTGTACTACGCCGACCGTATCAATATCCGGTAACGATAATGCTGGTACTATCACGGTAATTACAGGCACGAGCTGTGGTGCTACTACCGGTACTATGGCAACAGTTACATTTAATAGCGCTTTTGGATCCGCGCCTAAGGTAATGTTAACTCCAGTTAATATAGAATCTGCTTCACTGGCGGGTTATAACGGTGCTGTTTCCACAGCCTCCTTCACCCTCGACACAACCATCGCTCCTACCGACGCCACCACCTACAAATTCAACTACCTCACCGTCCAATAACCCAAATAGGGTATTTTCCTCCCTTCCCAAACCCTCCATCCTTTGCTAAACTAAAACATAACAAGCGT
>DZCW01000001.1:165651-253473 GCA_022736555.1 Candidatus Saccharimonas sp. | reverse complement strand
GATAATTAATATTAAAAATAGACAGTTTCTAGAGACTGTCTATTTTATTTGGTACGCGAGAGAGGACTTGAACCTCCACGCCCGAAAGCACTAGCTCCTAAGGCTAGCGTGTCTACCAATTCCACCACTCGCGCATACAATTACTATTCTCACGCTAGCGTGTCTACGGTTGCCTATAGGCCACCACTTGCGCATATAACTTGATAGCCAGTTTATTGTACCAAATTATTGCCGACAGATAAAGTCTGAAAAATATATATTACCGAACTTGCTTGTGCTATCATGAATATAATAATGACTGATGGGAATAGTTAATGAATAAAATTGCGCAATATTTGAATGAGCATATTCTGGGCGAAGTTACTAGCAACGAACATACTAGGCAACAATTCTCTCGTGACGGCAGTATCCTTCATATCAACCCCGAATTAGTCGTGCACCCTAGGTCAACTAATGATATCCGTAAAATCGCCAGATTCACTTGGCAATTAGCCGAAAAAGGCAACGTTCTACCTATCACTGTTCGTGGTGGTGGTTCTGACCAAACAGGTGCAGCTATCGGCAAGGGTATCATAGTTAACACTGTAGCTCATCTGAATAAAATTATATTTCTCAGCCTTAAAAATCACGATCAATTCGTACACGTTCAGCCGGGTGTTAATTTTGAAGCCCTCAACGATACGCTAAGGTCACACGGGATGATCATCCCCACTTTCCCATCATCATGTAAATACAGTACTATCGGTGGAGCGGTCGCCAATAATGCTGGCGGAATGCAATCCGGCCGTTTTGGTCTGACCGGTGATTTCGTAGAGCGTATGGAATTAATCCTAGCTAACGGTGATTTAATCGAAACAACCCGTATTAATAAACACGAGTTAAACAAGAAAAAGGGGTTGCAAACTTTTGAGGGCGAGATATACCGTAAAATCGATGGTATTATCGAGGACAATCAACAACTAATCGATGATAGGATCGCTAACAGCACACCAGATAACGCAGGTTATCCTGGTATCGCCAAAGTCAAAGAGCGCGACGGTTCATTCGACCTAACTCCACTGATAATTGGTAGCCAGGGTACATTAGGTATCGTCTCGGAAATTGTTCTAAAGACCAGTTTCTATAACAGCGAAGAATCGATTATCGTAGCTGTATTTGATGATGCTATAAAAGCCCGCGATGCGGCCGGTGTATTAATGTCAGTTCAACCAACGGCCTTAGAAGTCTTGGATGGTGAACTATTCGAAACCGCCAAAAACTGTGGTAAAAAATATCTATTCAAAGACCAAGAAATCGGCGCAATTTTGTTCATGAGCTTTAATGATATAGGTGATCGCATTAGAGGCCGCAAGATGAAACAGGCTATGAAAAAACTGTCAAAAATGGATGCAAATATATTCAATAGCGACGACTATTCTACTGATGAGCTATATGCTGTCCGCGATGTTAGTTCGGTAATCTTACAATCAAGTAGTAAGGGCGAATCACTACCGCCAATTATCGATGGTGCTTCGATACCAGCTGAACGCCGCGAAGAGTTTATTGCCGCCGTAGATGAACTTGCTAAAAAACATCATATAACGCTACCCTTACAGATCCAATGGCTAGATGGTGTTATCCATACCCGTCCTACACTCCAATTAAATACCGTCAGTGATAAACAAAAGACGTTCAAGCTCATCGCCGACTATATCGAATTAGTGGTTAGTTGTGGTGGTAACATCGTAGCCGAATCTGGCGAAGGTCGCCTAAAGACTCCAGCAGCTTACGCTCAGATGGATGACGAAGTTTTGAATGTTTATACGCAAATTCGTGATGCTTTTGACCCATTTGGAACATTAAACCCAGGTGTTAAGCAAAAAACAGACCTAAAGACATTAGTAGCTATGCTCGATCCTGATTATAATTTGGCAAATTTTGCCAAACACTCACCACAGGATTAACCCCAAACATTGAAAAACCACATTAATACCGTTATGCTGGTTATAGACTTCTTCCCGAATTATTAGCGCGAGTGGCGGAATGGTAGACGCGCTAGCTTCAGGTGCTAGTGTCTGTAAAGATGTGGAGGTTCAAGTCCTCTCTCGCGTACCAAATTAAAATACGACCATTTTGGTCGTATTTTAATTTGCTTTCGCCGACAGGGGGGGCTTGAACATCCACCCCAGGGCGCGGAGGTGAGACCCGCCATGTCGGCGGGTCGCAAGGCCGGAAGCCGGATGACGAACGTCACCGACTGAGGCGGGGTCGCGAAAATTTTCGGAGAAAATTTATCGTGACTAAGTCCTTTTTTATATAGCGATGTTTCGCTTCTCCGTTCGTTTGAAAAGAAAATACCTTCGGTGCTTTCTTTTCTGCACTTCGCTACGCCAAGTCCTCTCTCGCGTACCAAATCAGGCATTGCGCAAAATGCAAAAATATACTATAAATATGTTTGGATCTTTAACATTTAGGTAGTGTTTTTTTGAGGGCGGCTCAGTATATTTATATTATTTGTTGAATATAGTGTGCCGTTCTCAAGAATCTTGAGGGTGCAATGCATTTTTCATGCTTGCAACATGGCGATAAGGAGTAGCGTATATATGGGTGGTTTATGTGCTGATTCTGCTGAAAATTGCTTGCAAAAGCAAAAATATCCCATTTGGTATAGAACACCAAAATATCAACGTCGAAAAATGATGGGATGGATTATGCAGTGGGGGGAAGAGTTCGATCATATTGATATACCTCCAACCCCAACCAATATCGAATGCTCGCCGACCCAAGTGCTTTTGTTGTGTGCATATTTGCCTGGAAATGAAGGAATGAATGGCACACAGCGCACGTTCGACGGGTATTTAGATATTATCCGTCAACAATTAAAGAAGAAGGGTTGCAGGGTCAAGAAGAAAATCAAGACTAGTCCTGATTTTCTGATGGTTCACCCGGGAAAAGATTATGAAGCTGGCATTTTTTGGGTAATATTTGATTATGAATCTCATAAAATGTCATTTGATTTTCGTGATCCGCACAGAATAATTGATGATCTTCCAGAAGACCCCAACAGAGCGGGTTCGGAATTTCTTTCGGCTCTGGCGATGTTTCCGAGGTGGAGACCCGAAATCCATAACAAGCCAATTGCTCTGTTTGGATACAGGTATCGACAAAACGGGCGAGGAGACGATTGGGATAATATCCCGACCATCTACTGGGATTCCTTTTTCGGCGATAGAATGGTTGTTTCATCCGAACCATTTATTGGTAACTTTGGTAAATATTATCGAGGCGTTTCTTGTAGAATACACTACTAAGTTTTGAAATCCATATCGGTAATATCTGCCGACAAAAGCTCGACAATGTCGAGCTTTTTTACTTATGAAGTTTATGGGCCACCAAAGACGATTAATCCCTTATCTGGGGTTATTGCGCCACTATTGGTGTCTGTTCGAATGTGGGAGTACAACCAACTTGGGCTAAAGTTGAGCTGAGCGATGTGTATGCATCGGATAATTTGTCGTTAAATGATTTTATAGTGGCTTGGTAACTATCATTCCAGGCACTATCCGATGTTTTCGGGTTATCCTGTAACCATTTAGCGACCCCGTCAGAATTTTCTTTGTACGCCGATTGGTAATTGTCCGATATTATTTTATTTATACTAGTACATTTATCTTCGGTTGAAGCTGGCGTATCGGGTTTACTGGTAGTATCGGTGGCTTTGGTTGTGGCGGACTTAATATTACTCTGGACAAAATTAATGCCGAATTGGATACCCATAATCAACAGACCGGTCACTAATATTAAGGCGATAGAGATTAGAATCATTCTGACGATACCCTGCAAATTCCGTAGCCAAGATTTAATCTTTTTCATATATCACATTATATCCTATATAAAAATACAGCCGCAAAGCTGTATCTTTATGTTTAAACTAGTATTATTTTAATAGCTTTTTAATTTTGATCTTTTCGACACATAGTAGGTAATAAATATCCAGGATACCAATAGTGTTAAATATCATCAATATAACAAACCAAATGCCGTTTTTCTTGCGGGCGGCATGCCACATAGCCAGGCCTTTCCAGAAAAAAGTCCACAAAGCTAAAATTATAATAACTGGCCAAATCCACTCAGGTATTTGTGATGCGTTCGTACAATCCATGATTATTTCACCCCTTATGTTTTATGATTAAAATTATACCACTAGCAATAAAAAATATAAACTCGACCTACGTAGAACCTCACATCCTTCTGACAATACTAGCGCCAGTTTAGAAGACACTTTCTCTGGTGGAGGTGATCCCGTAGGATCATCGACAACAGAAAAATGGTTTATGGACGGCGATAGTGTGTCAGAGAGTGCAAGGATTTTGCGTAGGTCGAGTGCATACAGGGTATAATATATCCTATGAATGAACCACAAATTGGTGTTCCGCCACATCCTCAACCTTGGCCGACCGATTCTCGTTATGATCCTGATCTGTTAGAGAGCGGCGACAGGCGTAATGTCCTAGATAAATATCGTTATTGGACTAACCAGGCAATTAAGGATGATTTGGATAAAACTAGGACATCCTTGCACGTAGCTATCGAAAACTGGCAGCATGATTTTAACGCCGGCACGATAGTTCGCACTGCCAATGCTTTTAATGTTAATACGGTGCATATTATCGGTAAGCGCCACTATAACCGTCGCGGGGCTATGGTCACTGATAAATATATGAATATTATTCATCACGAAACGGTTGAGGCATTCGCTGAATATATGAACCAGGACGAGCGGCACATTATTGCCTTTGATATATTACCTGATGCCATACCGCTATCTGAGGTAGAATTGCCCAATAGATGCGTTCTAGTGTTCGGCGGTGAAGGCCCGGGGCTTAGTGAATCTATGCAAAAATCAGCTGAAAAAATAGTGATGATTGAACAATTCGGATCGACCAGATCAGTTAATGTTGGCGTGGCGGCTGGTATCGCTATGTACTCATGGATGCAGCAGAACGTACTGAAAAAGTAATTTCTTATCTATAGGGGTTGTAATAAACAGATAAAACTGTCAAAATTATTACATATGAGCGGACTATCATCTCAACCATACAAGGGTACGCGTGATCTTTATCCTGCGGACAAACGGGTTCAAAACTATATCTTTTCGACTTGGCATCGAATATCAAAGCTATACGGCTACGAAGAATACGGTGCATCTATTCTAGAACCACTCGAGGTTTATGCTGCTAAAAGTGGCCAAGAACTAGCCAACGAGCAAACCTATTCATTCGTTGATCGTGGTGGCCGTACGGTGGCTATCCGCCCTGAAATGACGCCAACAATTAGTCGTATGGTGGCCGCTAGGCGCCAGGAATTGGCTTATCCTGCTAGATTGTATTCGATAGCTAATTTTATGCGATATGAACGTCCACAGCGTGGTCGTGAGCGCGAGTTCTGGCAATTAAATGCCGACGTTTTTGGTGACGATACTGTAGCCGCCGAGGCCGAGATTATTACTATGGGTGATAATATCATGAAAGAATTTGGCGCTAAACCGGATGATTATGTCATTAGGATTAATAATCGTAAATTGATCAATTTCATGATGGCGCAATATTTAGGATTGGATGCAACTCAAGCACAATCCATGGTTAAGTTACTAGATCGCAAGAACAAGATTAGCCAACAGGATTTTACAGATCAGGCTACTGAGATTTTTGGCGATCAACCCGAGGTTGGTTTGGTGAATCTAGAAAAACTACTCAGCGCTAATAGTATGGCCGAATTACCTGCGGAAATAAGGGACAGTTCAAGCGTTCGCGAGATCCAGGAGTTATTCACGTTATTAGAGCGAGCCGGTGTAACTAGCTTGAAATTTGATATCACTCTAATGCGCGGGCTAGATTATTACACTGGAATGGTGTTCGAAGTATTTGATACTGATCCTGAAAATAATCGATCATTATTCGGCGGTGGCCGCTACGATGGTCTAGTTGGATTATTTGGTGCCGAGCCTATTTCGGCAGTTGGTATGGCACCTGGTGAGACTACGATGGAATTATTCCTGACTATCCATAATTTATTGCCAGCAGTTCACTCTACGACCAAAGTCTATGTTGCCGCTCTGGGCGACGTAGCACGTGAGGCTACCAAGCTAGCCCGTGAACTTCGTAGTAAAAATATCAATACCGAGCTAGATGTATCTGGCCGCAAGCTAGATAAACAGATCAAAACTGCCCTCAAAAAAGACATTCCATACATCCTATTTATTGGTGAGGCCGAAGTTGCCAGTGGTATATATACGCTTAAAAATACCGCCAGTTCCGAAGAATATAAATTAAATTTTGACGAAGTCATTGACCGAATTAACGAGGAGACAAAATGAAAACATCAGTTAAAAACATATCTGACACCAAAGTAGAGCTAACAATTACGTTGGATGCCGAGGAATTAGCGATCGCTAGCCAAGTCGCAACGACTAAATTGGCCCGTGATATCAAAACGCCAGGCTTCCGCAAAGGTAAAACCCCGGTTGCTGTAGCTGCTAAAAACATCGACCCAGGTGTATTGCAGGAACAAATTATGGAAAATGCCATCAGCAAGGCCGTAGCCGAAGCGTTCACTGAAAATAAATTACAAGCCCTTGATCGTCCAGAAGTTGCCGTTAAAAAATTCGTACCAGGTCAAATTTTAGAATTCACTGCCGAAGTTGAAATACTACCAACTATAAAATTAGGTGATTACAAGAAATTAAAAGCCAAAGTTGAAAAAGTTGAAGTAACCGACAAAGACATCGACGAAGTAATTGGACGTATCTTAAAAGGCTTTGCCGAGAAAAAAGACGTTAATCGTGCAGCTAAAGACGGTGATGAAACTGTCATCGATTTCGTTGGTAAAAAAGATGATGTGGTTTTTGATGGCGGCACTGGTTCTGATTACACTTTAGTTCTAGGCTCTAACCAATTTATCCCAGGTTTCGAAGAGGGGATAATTGGTCATAAAACCGGCGATGTGTTTGATCTAGAATTATCTTTCCCTGCCGACTATCATGTCGCTGACCTCAAGGGTGCAAAGGTTGTATTCACTACAACATTAAAAGCGATCAAAGAAGTAGCTTTGCCTGAATTGGATGATAAACTAGCCGCTAAAGCCGGCCCATTCAAGACTGCCGCCGAACTAAAAACTGATGTTAAACGCGAATTAACTGCTCAGAAAGAGCGTGAAGCTGGCGAAAAACTGAAGGACGAATTAGTAAAACAATTAGTCGCTGTCAGTAAAGTCCCAGTTCCCGAGATTCTAGTAGCTGATCAGGCTAAATCAATCGAGCAAGATTTTGCAAACAATCTAATGTACCAGGGTATTACAATCGATCAATATATCGAAAACAAAGGTTTCAAATCCCGCGAAGATTGGCTAGAAACCGAAGTTAAAGCCGTTGCGACCAAACGCGTTCAGGCTGGATTAGTCCTAGCTGAACTTAGCAAGGCTGAAAAAATCGAAGCCACAACCATTGAACTAGATGCGCATGTTGATATGTATAGACAACAATATGCCAATAACGCTGAGGCGCTAAAACAGTTTGAACAGCCCGAAGTTCGCCGTGATATTGCCAACCGATTATTGACCGAAAAAACTGTCGATCGATTAGTTGAACTAAACACTAAAAAATAACCATATTTTTACAGAAAATCTAGCACTCATTTGCATGGAGTGCTAGATTTATATATAATTATTTTATATGAATAAACCATCGAATTATCTAGTGCCAACTGTAATCGAAAAGACTTTCGATGGTGAGCGTGCTTTTGATATTTACTCGCGACTACTGAATGAACGCATAATATTCTTGGGCGAGCAAGTCAACGAACATACGGCTAATATTGTCGTAGCCCAGTTATTACATTTGGCCTACGAAGACCCTAAAAAGGATATTAAATTATATATTAACAGCCCCGGTGGCAGTGTTTACGACGGTATGGCGATTTATGACACGATGCAATATATCACGCCTGATGTGCAGACTATAGGAATTGGTTTACAGGCAAGTATGGGCGCATTTTTACTGAGCAGCGGCGCCAAGGGCAAACGTTTTATTTTACCGCATAGCAAAGTCATGATTCATCAACCTAGCCACGCTACTAGGGGTAAGGTGACTGATATGGAGATCGACCTCAAAGAGGGCTTGGCGATCAAGGAAATGTTAGCCGAATTAATAGCTAAAAATACCGGTCAAAAACTCGCCAAGATTAAAGACGACATGGAACGCGATTATTGGATGACACCGACCGAGGCCAAAGCCTACGGTTTAATAGACGAAATTATCACCAAATCTTAGGTTTAACACAAATCAGATTATTACAACGAGTGCACGTCAAGCGACTAAATGATTTAAATATGGGGTGATATTCTGCCTGGCTGTCGGTAAGTTAATACCGAGGGCGCAGGCAGGATACCTATTTTTGGTTCATTCTTTGCCATCTAGTAGTAGAATAAGTTCTTTGTTTTTAATGATCCAATAGCCCACTCGTTTAAAGACAACTTTCATAGCATCCCTAAAGGTTTCGCTGCGTTCTATCATGAATAACATGCTTTTTTCGATGGCGTTATTATCGTATTGGATATGCGCAGTAAGAACTTCTCGTAGTATATTGTCGGTAAAATAATCCGGATATCGAACGATTGCTTGTTCTAGCCAGACAGCTAACTCAAAGAACCTTTGGAAAGAAATTAGATGTGATTCTGATTCTTCAACTACGGCTCTTGTTTCTGATTTAGATTTTTCAACCATAATGCCTAGTTGTAGAAAAATGCCGCTTGGTACATTAACTATAATTCGTTTTTCCGGCGTGCCAAAATTGATTGGCTCTCCCTTGGTATTACCGATCGCCTCGTTTTCATACCCCATTCCCATAATTCATTCACACCTCTCTTATTTTTTTACTGCCCAGGTAAAATCATCACAGAGCAGCACGTTAAATTAGAATTGGTTCTTCTAAGCTAACGCGCTGCTCCGAGTAGAGAGTGGCTAAGACGTGCACTGTAATAATCTGATTTGTTAACATCCTCGATCACTGCTAAAATTATAGGTGATTGATAGGTGTTATTTTATCATAAACTAGTAAGAAAGTCAATAATTCGCAATATCGACCGAATAACCTAGTGATCTCTTAGCTAGCGCGAATTTATTTAAATATGAAGATACTTACACTAGATTTTATTGGATTCTGGTATTAACTTCGTTCCAATCTATAGCGCTCCAAAAGTTTTCAATATATTTTGCACGGTCGTTTTTATAGTCTAAGTAGTACGCATGTTCCCAAACGTCCAAAACTAAAATTAGATTTAATTTTGGCACTAGATTAACGTTATGTTTCTCTATTTGAATGATAATTAGTCTATCGGCAATATTGTCATATGCCAACGCCGACCAACCAGAACCTTCAACTGATAAGGCGGTATTGCTAAACTCTTTTTTAAAACGTTCAAAGTTACTAAAGTTTTTATTGATCAATCCTAGTATGTTGTTATTTGGTAAATTATTCTCTTGTGGTTTTTTCATGTTTAGCCAAAATAAACTGTGCAGAATATGGCCACTAATATTAAAAGATAATTCTTTTGCGATAGCTTTTTGGTCTAGTTCGGTGTTATTTTCTCTGGCTTCGTCTACCTTAGTAAGTATGCTATTGGCGTTATTGACGTATGATTGATGATGTTTCTGATGATGAATTTCTAATTGTTCCTTGGTAATAAATGGCACAAGATCATTATATTCGTAAGGTAATTCTGGTAACTCGTAGTTGTTCATAATCCTCCTTTAATTTAACGATTTCGTAAGGTTAACTAACTATAAATATAATAGCATGGATATTTTAACTGTATTTATTTCTGTTGGGCGGCTCTTTTTTAAATATATAATATAAAATTCATATATAATATTGACTATTGTTAAAATAGGCGCATAATGTCTATTAAGAAGTAGTGTAGCTGTGGTTATCTATGTCTTTTTGTATTAGTGGCATAATACAAAAACTGACCGCGGTTAAGGGAATCTTCGGCGCCAAAGAACCCCTATTAACTAAAACAATTTATTGCGAGGAGCAGCATCATATTATGGCAAAAGCCAAGTTTGACAGCACTAAGCGCGTCTTTTTCACCGAAGGCGATGCGACGTTACCTTTACCAAATCTAATTGCACACCAAAAAGATAGTTGGCGTGATTTCGTCGAAACCGGCCTTAGCGAGATTTTTTCCGAGCTAAACCCAATCGATGATTACACTGGTCAGAAATTATCACTGCGGTTCAAGGAATACTCGTTCCAGGATCCAAAAAACAGTGAACGCGAAGCCAAAGAAAATAACTTAACATTCGAAGCTCCTTTGCATGTTAACGTTGAGCTAACCAACAAAGTAACCGGTGAAGTCAAAGAACAAGAAATCTACCTAGGTGATTATCCTTGGATGACTGATCGTGGTACTTTTGTTATCAATGGTACCGAGCGTGTTATCGTTTCACAGCTAATCCGCAGCGCCGGTGTTTTCTTTACTGTCGACAAGAGCGGCGTTCGTAATTTCTACGGCGCCAAGGTAATTCCAGGCCGTGGTGCTTGGTTAGAAATAGAAACAGCCTCTAATGGTGCTATTTATGTCAAAATCGATCGTCGTCGTAAAATACCAGTAACGACACTATTACGTGCCCTAGGTTACAGTAAAACCTCTGAAATCAAGAGTCTATTCGCCGATATAGACACTGGTGAAGTTAAATATGTTGATGCCACACTGGAAAAAGATTCAGCCCGCGGTTCAAATGAAGCCTTAATCGAGGTCTATCGAAGACTTCGCCCAGGTGATCTAGCAACCGTTGATAATGCGCGCACTATGATCGAACGTATGTTCTTTGATTTCAAGCGTTTTGATTACAGCCGAGTTGGTCGTTATAAATTAAATCAAAGATTAGGTTTAACTGTTCCTAATACTGCCGAAAACCGCGTTTTCCAACTAACTGATTTAATTGCTATCATCCGTGAAGTTATTCGCTTGAATAACACTCAGGAACGCGAAGATGATATTGATGCTTTGTCGAACCGTCGTGTTAAATTGGTTGGCGAATTAGTTGCTCGTCAATTCCGTGTTGGTATGTTGCGTATGCAACGTAACGCCATGGACCGTATGAGCATGAGCGACCTAGAGAATGTCACCCCTAGCCAGTTAATCAACGCTCGTCCGATCGTTGCGGCTGTTCGTGAATTCTTTGCTAGTTCACAACTTTCACAGTTGATGGACGAAACCAACCCACTATCTGAACTATCACATAAACGTCGTCTAAGCTCGATGGGACCAGGCGGTCTAAGCCGCGAACGTGCTGGATTTGACGTACGTGATGCTCACCCAACTCATTACGGGCGTATCTGTGTTGTTGAAACTCCAGAAGGTGCCAACATCGGATTGGTTCTAAACCTAGCATCTTATGCCAGGATTAATGAGTACGGATTTATCGAAACTCCATATCTAAAGGTCGTTGACGGTAAAGTAACTAAAAAATTAGTTTACCTAGATGCTGCTCAGGAAATTGTCGAAGTTATTGCCGATGCCAGTGTTAAATTGAATGCCGACGGTTCATTTATTGATGAACGTGTTAGCGCTCGAAACGGTATTCTGCCAGAACAAGTCGATGCTAGTGAAGTCACTTATGTTGATGCCGCCCATAAACAAATATTGGGTTCATCAGCTGCTTTAATTCCATTCATCGAGAAAGACCGCGTTGACCGCGCTTTGACAGGTTCAGCCATGCAAAAGCAAGCTGTTCCACTGCTAACCCCTGAATCTCCAACTGTTGGAACTGGTATCGAAGCGCAAATTGCGTTAAATACTAGTCAATTAGTAGTTGCCGAGGGTGATGGTGAAGTTATTCGGGCTGATGCCGATGAAATCCAGGTTAAATACGCCGATGGTGTTAAGAAATACGAACCAATTCACTTTGCCAAGAGCAATGATGATCGTTCAATCAACCAAAAAGTCCGCGTTGCTCGCGGTCAGACTGTCAAAAAAGGCGACATTCTAATCGAAGGTGCTTCGATTGCTGATGGTGAATTAGCTCTCGGTAAAGACATGTTGGTCGCGTTTATGCCATGGGGTGGTTATAACATGGATGATGCTATTATCTTGTCGAGTCGTGTTGTTCAGGCTGATACTCTAACCAGTATTAATATCAAGGATTACACAGTTGAAGTTCGTGAAACTAAACTTGGTAATGAAATTGTAACTCGCGATATCCCTAACGTTAGTGAAGAATCACTACGCCATTTGGATGAAAGCGGTGTTGTTCAGATCGGTTCAGAATTACGTGCCGGTGACGTTTTGGTTGGTAAAATTACACCAAAAGGTGAACAAGAACTATCGAGCGAAGAACGCTTACTACGTGCAATCTTTGGTGAAAAAGCCAAGGATGTTCGCGATACTTCACTACGCATGAACAGTGCTGGTGGCGGTAAAGTTGTCGGTGTTAAAATCTTTAGCCGTGAAAACGGCCACGAATTAAAAGCTGGCGTACTAATGCAAGTTCAGATTTTTGTTGCTCAACTTCGTAAAATCAGCGTTGGTGATAAGTTAGCTGGACGTCACGGAAACAAAGGTGTCGTTGCCAAGATTCTACCTATCGAAGACATGCCATATATGGAAGACGGAACACCAGTTGACGTTGTATTGAACCCACTCGGTGTGCCATCACGTATGAATATTGGTCAGTTGTTTGAAACTCACCTTGGTATGGCTGCTCGTGCGCTTGGTTACAAAGTTGCTACACCTCCATTCAACGGTGTTCCAAACGATGTTATCGCTGAACAATTAGAAAAAGCTGGATTCAACAGCGATGGTAAATTCCAATTATTTGATGGTCGCGACGGTGCTGCCTTTGAAGAACGTACTACTGTCGGTGTTATGCATATGATCAAGTTGCACCACATGGTAAGTGACAAGATCCATGCTCGTTCAACCGGTCCATACACTCTAGTCACACAACAACCATTGGGCGGTAAAGCTCAAAACGGTGGTCAGCGTTTCGGAGAGATGGAAGTGTGGGCATTAGAGGCTTACGGCGCTGCCGCAACCTTGCAAGAAATGCTAACTATCAAATCAGATGATGTTTATGGCCGTGCCAAGGCTTACGAATCGATCATCAAGAATGAAGCGATCGTTGGTCCAAAACTTCCTGAATCATTTAACGTTCTAGTCAAGGAACTTCAAGGTTTAGGTCTACGTGTCGACCTATTAGACGAAGCCGAAGATGTAATTGCTGATGCCGGTCAAGTTATTAGTGGCCGCATTGGTGATGAAGAGGAAATCGAAGAGATTGCCCCTCAAGCTGCCGATGAACTAGACGAAGACGAGATGGAAATGGTTAACATTGATGAAATAGAAGCAGATATTAAGGAGGAGGCGTAATATGTCGCGAATAATTGCCAATAACGGGATTACTGATTTTAACGCGATTCGTCTGACGGTCGCTAGCCCCGAAGATATTTTGCGCTGGAGTAATGGTGAGGTTACTAAACCTGAAACTATCAATTATCGTACTCAAAAACCAGAACGCGATGGTTTGTTCTGTGAACGTATCTTTGGACCAGTCAAAGACGTCAATCCACATGATAATAAATTAAAAGGTGTTAGATCACGCGAAGCTGCGGTTGATAAGAATGGTGAATTAATCACTAAATCGATCGTACGACGTGAACGTATGGCTCATATTACCTTGGCTACACCAATTGCGCATATTTGGTTTATGCGTGGTACACCTAGCGCTATGAGTTTGCTACTAGATATTACGGTCCGTAATTTGGAACGTATTGCTTATTTTGCTACTTATATCGTTCTGTCGGTTGAAACTGAAAAACGCGATCAATACCTAGCTGACCTAGAGGCAGAAACCGCTGCTGGTCGTATCGCTATCAAAATACGCTACGAACGCGAAGCTGGTGTCGAAAACGCCGATGTTAAAGTCCTAGCAACCGAACAATCACGCGAAATCGAAGAACTTAACGAAGAATATTTAGCTAAGAAATCTCAATTAGAGAGCCTAGTTAAAAGTGCTTTGATAAGTGAAGTTGATTATCGTAATTTGAACGAAGAATACAAGGATTTAGTCGAAGTCGGTATGGGTGGTGCAGCTCTTAAGACCCTACTAGATGAAATCAAATTACCTGAATTAATTGCAAAATTAGTCGAAGAAGTCGCTGGCGCCAAAGGCCAACGCGAGAAAAAACTACTAAAGCGTCTAAAAATGCTCGAAGGTATGTCAACTGCTGGCATCCAGCCTAGTAGCCTAGTATTAACTGTTCTACCAGTTATTCCTCCGGATCTACGTCCTATGGTGCAGCTAACTGGTGGTCGTTTTGCAACCAGTGATCTAAATGATCTGTATCGTCGTGTTATTAACCGTAATAACCGCTTGAAAAAGCTACTTAGCCTTAATGCTCCTGAAGTTATTCGTCGCAATGAAATGCGCATGCTACAGGAAGCAGTCGATGCTCTAGTTGATAACAGTGCTGCCAAAGGCAACCGTGCAGTTAATGCTACCGGTGGTCGTCGTCGCCTGAAATCAATTAGTGACATGCTAAAAGGTAAACAAGGTCGTTTCCGTCAGAACTTACTCGGTAAACGTGTCGACTATTCAGGTCGTTCAGTTATCGTTGTCGGTCCAAAACTAAAGATCAGCGAATGTGGTCTGCCAAAGCAAATGGCCTTGGAACTTTTCAAACCATTTATTATTAGCTGGTTAATTCGTAACGAGCATGCCTATAATATTCGTTCAGGTACGCGTTTAATCGAATCTGGTGATGCTCTAGTATGGGATGCACTAGATGCCGTAATCGAAGGTAAGTATGTATTACTTAACCGTGCTCCGTCACTTCACCGTTTGTCTATCCAGGCTTTCCAACCAGTTTTGGTTGAGGGCAAGGCTATTCAGTTACATCCACTAGTCGCTAACGGCTTCAACGCCGATTACGATGGTGACCAGATGGCAGTTCACTTACCACTTTCCGATGCTGCTCAAAAAGAAGCTCGTGAACTTATGAGTGCAACTAACAACTTGCTAAAGCCAGCTGATGGTGCGCCAGTCCTAAGTATTGGTCAGGACGTAGTTCTAGGTAACTATTACCTAACGTACGAAAAACCAAGTGCTCAGACTGCTGTTGTTAAAGCTTATAGTTCGGCTTACGAAGCTGAAATAGCCTACGATAACGGCAAATTGAAACTACAAAGCCCAATCAGGTTGTTCTTTAAGGGTGAAATTCGTAATACTACCCTGGGTCGTGTGTTTTTTAACGATATTCTACCTGCTGATTTCCCATTTGATAACTCGGTTCAGAACAAAAAACAGCTAAAGCGTGTTCTTGCCAAAATCTTTAATGATTATGGTGCTCAAGTAACAGCTCAAACTGCTGACCGTATGAAGGGCTTAGCTTTCCGCTTTGCTACTATCGCTGCCGTATCAACTGGTAAAGATGACTATGTTCAATTTAGTGAAATTAGTGAATTCGTCGCCGAAGGTGATGCCAAGACCGCTCTTATCTCAGAGCAATACGATCAAGGTTTAATCACTGACGATGAACGTTACAATCTAACTATTAGCGCATGGCGTGCAGTTGACCGCAAGATCGCTGATTTCCTTCAGGACAAGCTAAAACAGATGGATACTAGCGTTAGTGTCATGGTTAGCTCGGGTGCTCGTGGTGATATCAGTAACGTCAAGTGGGCTAGCGCTATGATCGGTATCGTGGTGGATTCTAATAACCGCGAAATCGAGCTTGCAATTCGTTCTAACTATAAAGACGGTTTAAGTTCACTAGAACAGTTCGTCGCCACTCGTGGTGCACGTAAAGGTTTGATTGATACCGCTCTTAAGACCGCTGATGCTGGTTACTTGACTCGTCGTCTAGTTGATGTGTCTCAGGATGTATTTACAGTCGAAGATACCGAAAACAGTGATGATGGCTTCTCGATTATGCGTAAAGAGTCAGAACTAACTATGATTAGCTTTGCTAACAGGTTAGTTGGTCGCTTTACTGCCGAAGCGGTTTCTGGCTTCATTGATAACGATCAATTAATTACTCGCGACGTCGCTAATGCTATCGAGGCTGATCCACTCATCCAGAGTGTCAAGATCCAATCAGTTCTATCAACCAAGAACCTACGTGGTATTCCTCGTAAGAGCTACGGTATTGATATGGCAACCAGCCGTTTGGTTGATGCCGCTCAGCCTGTAGGTGTAATTGCTGCTCAGTCAGTTGGTGAACCTGGTACTCAGTTAACACTCAAGACCTTCCATAAGGGTGGTGAAGCCGGTGGTGATATTACCCAAGGTTTGCCTCGTGTCGAAGAGTTGTTTGAGGCTCGTACTCCAAAAGGTCAAGCTCATATTACTGAAACCGCCGGTCTAGTCGATGTCTGGGAAGATGGTAAGAAATATATTGTTCAGATCACTCCAGAAGCTGGTCATGTCGAGCGAATTGCGCTTGATGGCCGCACTGCTGTTGTTAAATCTGGCAGTAATATCAAGGTTGGTGATGTTATAGCAACAGGTGAGAGCGAATCAAAGCCGCTAACTGCACCATTTGACGGTGTTATCGAAGTTGCTGGCGACACCCTAGTCCTAGCTGCAAATGCTAGCTCTCCAGTTCGTCACGAAATCCCTGGTATTGCTCAGGTAGTTGTTTCGGCAGGTGATACTGTCGAGGCTGGTGATCGTCTAACGACTGGTTCGTTAAATCTACATGATTTAATGCGCCTCAAAGGCACCGAAGCCACTCAGCGCTATATAATCAACGAAGTTCTACGTATTTACGCTGCTCAGGGTCAAGACGTTGCCGACAAGCATCTCGAGATCATTGTTCGCCAAATGTTTAGCCGCGTTCAAATCGAGGATCCAGGTGATAGTATCTTTGTTATGGGTGACATCGTGTCCAAGGCATCAGTTGTAGAGGCTAACGCCGAACTGGCTGCTGCAGGTAAAGAGTTGGTTGGCTATACTCAGTTATTACTAGGTATTACCAAGGTTTCTATCTGGTCTGACAGCTTCCTATCAGCAGCTTCATTCCAGGATACAACTCGCGTATTGATCAACGCCGCTATTAGTGGACGTATCGATCGCCTACATGGTCTAAAAGAAAACGTAATTATCGGCCGCAAGATCCCAGTCGGAACTGGCGCCAAGGATAACGAAGAATTAGATCGCGACGAAGCAATGGAAATTGCAGCTGTCGAAAATATTGGGTTAGCTATCTAAATAGCTAATTCATAAATAAAAAAACTCCTCTAGAAATAGGGGAGTTTTTTATCAAATTAGATTATTACAAAAGTGCACGTTGTCCGGGTTTTGCCAAACAAGGATCTATTGGCCTACTTGATTTTATTCAAGTAGGCGATAAGTATTGCTGTTATTAGCTAACGTGTTCGCTAGAAAGAACCATCGACCAACCCGTAAAGTCGTCGATTGCACTCATCAGAGCTAAACGCAGCGCGCTAAGGTGGTTTATCTCGATAAAGAAATGTATATTGTACTGACTCATAGTTCTAAAAATTATGCTATTAACTCTATCGTCATCTAGTACCGAATCCTTTGTTATAACGAGAATTGTATTGATTAGACAAATCATATCCGATTCATATAAACCACTTGTTCGTTCGCAGAATGTTTCGAGGTTGATTGACTTATTCTGAGCAGTTAGTTGCCAAAAATAAAGTTTTTTCTTGAGGTTATCGATTATCTTGCGATCATCAATATTGACTTGTCGCTCATCCTCAGTTGCTCGATAATTTTACTTTGATACTTTTTTGAATTCATTAATATCCTCTCCTTAGAAAAATTATTGCCAAAAGTTTAGCGCTCCTGGTTTAGGAGCAGCTCTGCGGATAACCTTCGACGAGATTAACCATAGAGCTGCTCCTACTAAAAAGGGGATATAAGATATCAAAAAACATGCACTGTAATAATCCAACTTGTTAATGATGCGTTATTATCGCCCGTGAGCAGCAATAACCTATAATCTAATATTACCATAAATATGCCTAATTGTCAATTTAAGAGGTAGCCGTATAATAACATCATTGCCTTATGTCCAATATTTTGATATAATCACACTCGAGTTTACTCTTATCGGGTTGACGGGTTATTGAATGTGTACAGACCTGTTACCGCTGATAAGTACGACACAGAGAGAACATGCTGAGTTTAATCTGTAAATTATAATCGGGCACGCTGTGTCCAAATGATAAATAATTTCTCTTAAGGAGTATTAATGCCAACAATCAACCAATTGGTGCGAAAGCCCCGCAAGATTGCAGACAAAAAGTCTAAATCTCCTGCGCTCGGCAAAATTTATAACGCACTAAAAACCCATTATTATGAACAAAACAGCCCGCTTAAACGTGGTGTATGTATTAGGGTTACCACCAAAACACCTAAAAAACCTAACTCGGCTCTACGTAAAGTAGCTCGTGTTCGTCTAACTAACCAACAAGAAGTTTGGGCTTATATCGGCGGTGAAGGCCACAACCTACAAGAACACGCTGTAGTGCTAGTTCGTGGCGGTCGTGTGCCGGATCTCCCAGGTGTACGTTATCATATCGTTCGTGGTGCGCTTGATCTTCAGGGCGTTGCTAAACGTGCTAAGGGTCGTTCTAAGTACGGCACTAAAAAGGAGACCAAGTAATGCCTCGCAAAGTAACCGTTAGTTTACAACGTAAAATAAACCCAGACCGTAAATACCAGAGTGTTTTGGTCCAACGTTTGATCAATAAAACCATGTTAAGTGGTAAAAAACTTCTGGCTGAACGTGCTGTCTACGAAGCGCTAGAAATAGCTGCTAAAAAGATCGGCAACGAAAACCCACTAGAAGTATTCGAAAAAGCTTTGAAAAATATCTCACCAAACTTCGAAGTTAAATCTCGTCGTGTCGGTGGTGCTAACTATCAAATTCCTTTTTCAATCCAAGGTCATCGCCAATTACACTATGCGTTTAGCTGGTTGGTTCAGGCTGCCAGGAAACGTACAGGCACATCATACGCTCAATGCCTAGCATCCGAGCTAGTTGATGCTTATAACGAAACCGGTGGTGCTTTCAAGAAAAAAGAAGACACCCACAAGATGGCCGAAGCAAACCGTGCATTCGCACATTTTGCTCGCGTGTAATTTGGTCTATACTAACAGATATACCACTAGTAAAAATTAATTAAATTCGCTTTCAGTGAAAGGATACGGAATAACTATATGGCAGAAAAACATGTCCCCTTAGAAGATCTTCGCAATATTGGCATTATTGCCCATATTGATGCTGGTAAAACAACTACAACCGAGGCTATTCTGTATCGAACCGGCCTTTCTCACAAGATTGGCTTGGTTCACGAAGGCGAAACTACAACCGACTGGATGGAACAGGAACGTGAACGTGGTATTACGATTACGTCTGCTGCTGTCACGGCTTTTTGGCGCAATCACAAGATTAACTTGATTGATACACCAGGCCACATCGACTTTACAGCCGAGGTTGAACGATCTCTACGCGTATTAGACGGTGCTGTTACAGTGTTCGATGGCAAGATGGGTGTCGAGGCTCAGTCCGAAACTGTTTGGCGTCAAGCTAACAAATATAATGTTCCCCGTATCTGTTTTATTAACAAAATCAACCAAACTGGTGGTGATTTCTATAAATCACTTGATTCTATCCACCGTCGTTTGACTAAAAATGCTTTACCGATTCATTTGCCAATTGGCTTTGAAAAGGAAATCAACGGCATAATTGATCTAGTAGATATGAAATCTTATACCTATGCTGATTATTCTGACCACCAACTAGTCCAAGGCGAAATTCCAGCTGATATGTTGGAAAAAGCTAAACATGCTCGTAGCCTATTGGTTGAAGCGGCTGTCGAAGCCGACGATGCTTTGTTCGAGCGTTTCCTTGAAAAAGGCGAAGAATCAATCAGTATTGATGAGCTAAAGGTTGCACTACGTAAACGAGTTCTAGCTGGTGATTTCTACCTAGTAACTGGTGGCGATGGTCGCGGCGTTATTGTTGAGAAGGTTCTAGACTTAGTTGTTGATTATTTACCATCTCCACTTGATGTTGATGCAATTTGGGGCCAAAACCCTAAAACCGGTGACGAGATTCAGCGCAAACCAAGCGAGAGTGAGCCACTGGCTGGTCTTGCCTTTAAAATCGCAACTGATCCATTTGTTGGTAAATTGATTTTCGTTCGTGTTTATAGCGGTAAAATGACAGCTGGTTCGTATGTGCTAAATACTACAACAGGCGAAAAAGAACGTATCGGACGTATTGTTCGTATGCATGCTGATAAGCGTGAAGATATTGATTTTATCGGCGCTGGCGATATTGCAGCAGTCGTTGGTCTAAAAGACACCTTTACTGGTGCGACCTTGTCTGACGTAGCACACCCAATTACTTTAGAATCAATCACTTTCCCAGATCCTCCAGTTTCAATTGCTGTTGAACCAAAGACTAAATCAGATCAGGAAAAAATGGGTATTGCTCTCCAGCGTTTAGCCGAAGAAGATCCAACTTTCCGTGTCCGTACTGATGAAGAAACAGGTCAGACGATTATGTCAGGAATGGGTGAGTTGCATTTAGACATTCTAATCGATCGTATGAAGCGCGAGTTTAAGGTTGAAGCTAATATCGGTGAACCTCAAGTAGCCTTCCGCGAATCAATCAAAGGTACTTCGGATGTTCAAGGTAAACACATCAAACAATCTGGTGGTCGTGGTCAGTATGGTGATGTTTGGATTAAATTCGAAGCTAACGAACCAGGCAAAGGTTTTGAATTCATTGATGCTATTAAAGGTGGCGTAGTGCCTCAGGAATATCGCAAACCAGTTGAAGCCGGTGTTCGTGAGACTCTAAATAGCGGCGTTATTGCCGGTTATCCAGTCGTTGACATTAAAGCAACACTGTACGATGGTAGTTACCATGATGTTGACTCTAGCGAACTAGCCTTTAAATTAGCTGGTAGTTTAGCTGCTCGTGAGGGTATTAGACAAGCTAAACCGATTCTGCTAGAACCAGTTATGCTTGTCGAAGCTACAACCCCAGAGGAATTCATGGGTGATGTAATTGGCGATCTTAACTCTCGTCGTGGCCGTATTGAATCCATGGAAGACCTTAGCGCCAACGCTAAATTAATCCGTGCTTTCGTACCGCTTGCGAATATGTTTGGTTATACTACCGATCTACGCTCAATGAGCCAAGGTCGAGCAGCTAGCACTATGGAACTTGCTCAGTACGAGGAAGTACCACCTAATGTTGCTCAGGAAATCATCGCTAAACGATCTTCTAAATAAATCGTTCCAAGTGAATAGAAAAAGCGCCCGATATAGGCGCTTTTTCTATGTCTATCATCTAAATAAACACTTTACTCTTATAATAATAACCTGTATAATCGACACCATAGCGCTTTGGAGTTTTATTGCTCTCATGCGAAAAATAATTAAATTAGGAGAAAAACTAAATGGCAGAGTTTGATCGAACAAAACCCCATGTTAATGTCGGTACTATGGGTCACGTTGACCACGGTAAGACAACACTAACGTCAGCAATTACGAATGTACTTGCAAAGCGATTACCAAGTGCAGTCAACAAAGCTGTTGATTATGCTCAAATCGATAACGCCCCAGAAGAGCGTGCTCGTGGTATTACGATTGCTTCATCTCACCAAGAGTATGAATCAGAAAAACGTCACTATGCTCACGTTGATATGCCAGGTCACGCCGACTATATCAAGAACATGATCACTGGCGCTGCTCAGATCGACGGCGCAATTCTAGTAGTTGCCGCTAACGATGGTCCATTACCTCAGACACGCGAACACGTTCTACTTGCTCACCAAGTTGGTGTACCAAAGATCGTTGTTTTCCTAAACAAGATGGACCTTGCTGATCCTGAACTAGTTGAACTAGTTGAAATGGATATCCGTGAATTATTAGCTAAGAACGGTTTCGACGAGAATGCTCCAATCATCAAAGGCTCTGCAACCAAAGCCCTAGAAGGTAGTGTCGAGGACGAAGATGCAATTATGGAACTTGTCAAAGCTCTTGATGATTACATCCCAGAACCAACTCGTGAATTAGATAAACCATTCCTAATGCCAATCGAAGACGTCTTTTCAATTAAAGGTCGTGGCACTGTTGCTACCGGTCGTATTGAACAAGGTATCGTCAAGGTTAACGATCCAGTTGAAATCGTTGGTATTCACCCAACACAAACATCAGTTGTAACTGGTATTGAAGCTTTCAAAAAGAGCCTAAACCAAGGTCAAGCTGGTGATAATGCCGGTATCTTGCTACGTGGTATTGAACGCGAACAAATCGAACGCGGTCAAGTTGTTGTCAAACCAGGCAGCTTAACTCCACACACAGAATTCGAATCTGAAGTTTATATCCTCAAGAAAGAAGAAGGCGGTCGCCACACTCCATTCAGTAAGGGTTATAAACCACAGTTCTACTTCCGTACAACCGATGTAACCGGTGAAGTTGAATTGCCAGCTGACAAAGAATTAGTCATCCCTGGCGATACAGTAACCTTCAAGGTTAAATTGCTTGCTCCAATTGCGATGGAAAAAGGTCTAACCTTTGCTATTCGTGAAGGTGGCAAAACTGTTGGTGCTGGTGTCGTAACTAGTGTCATCAAATAATCAGATAGTTGATTAACATAAATACCTCCGAGAGATCGGAGGTATTTTGTTGCCAAAATAACAGATAGATGTTACAATTCAAGGCATAATATAAATCATATCGAGAACTCGGTCGTAGCAGAATAAAACTGGTCTATAACAGAGGTTACGATATAACACGTGAATGGAGTAAATTCATGACAGAAAAAGAACAAAGTCCTCGTATTCGTATACGCCTAAAAGCTTACGATTATAAAGTGATCGATCAATCAGCTAAACAAATTATTGACACTGCTATCCGAACCGGTGCTAGTGTTTGTGGTCCAGTACCACTTCCTACTCGCCGTAGTGTATTTACAGTCGTTAAATCACCACACGTTTACAAAAAAGGTGGTGAGGCTTTCGAGATGCGTGTTCACAAACGCCTTATCGATATCACCAACGCCACCCCAAAGACTATCGATAGTCTACAAAACCTCAGTCTACCAGCTGGTGTTGATGCCGAAATTCGCATGTAATTTATAAAAAATGCAATTAAATAACCTCTGTTTTTCAGAGGTTATTTAATTGGCGATGCTAAAACTTGCTATAGTAATGACATGAAGATCGCAAAACATAGCAAGAAACGATTATGGATTGTTGCTGTAGTAATTCTATTATTAGCAATATCGGCTGGAGCCACTACCTGGTATCTTGCTAGCTATAATAATAAGCCAACCAACAGTACAAAAACTACGACTCAGGATAAACAGACAACCGCTACTGATCAAACTAAAACAATCCATATGGCGGCAATGGGCGATATGTTAGCTCACGATACGATTATTGCCAATGCAACGACCGAGACTAGCTATAATTTTAAACATTATTTTAACAATATCAGATCAAGCTATAGTAATGCCGATGTGGTTTTTTGTAATCAAGAGGGTTTGAGTGCTGGTGAGCAATACGGTATTAGTGGTTATCCGTCATTTAACGCGCCTAAACAGTTTTCGGCTGATTTGCAGTCTGGGGCTGGCTGTAATCTGATTAATCTAGCTAATAATCATATGGGTGATAAGGGTGTGGCGGCTACTAATACTACCCTTGATGTTTGGGACGGCTTGAAACCGCTAGCTGTCAGTGGAGCCAACAGAAACGCTACCGATCAAGAAAAGGTTAGCTATGTCACGGTAAATGGTATCAAAATAGGCTTTTTGTCATTCGCTGATTTTAGCAATAACCAAGCCACGCCAGATTATAGTGTGAATATTTATCACGATGAACAACTAGTTCGTCGGTTAGTGACTGCGGCTCGCGCTAATTCGGACGTGGTGATCGTTTCTATGCATTGGGGGGTTGAAGATTCCAACACCGTGAGTGCAGACCAGCAAAACGAAGCCGATTTACTCAGTTCATTAGGGGTTGACGTGATAATAGGCACTGGGCCTCATGTCTTGCAGCGAGTCCAAATAATAGCTCGTGCTGATGGTGGCAAAACGGTTGTCTGGTATTCGCTAGGCAATATGTTGTCTTCACAATTGAATATTAACGAGTTAATTGGCGGCATCGCTCAGTTTGATATAACTAAAACAGCTAATAACCAAATCAATATCAGTACTCCGACGTTCACGCCGACATATATGCATTACGAATGGACGGCTAGTCAGGCTACCAACAATAATCTGTTAGCTCGTAAAAATGCCATGATTTATTTACTGAGTTCAGCTGCCGATCCACTATCTCGCTCATTATTTAACACTACCGTAGATAAACAAAAACAATATGTCATAGATACGCTCGGGCCGGAAGTAACGATTAAATAGCGCCGTTGCTTTTTAGTGTATTTAGGGCTGTTTCTAGATATGACCAAACCTCGTCGAGTGTCAGGCCGCTGTCATGTAGGGCGGTGGCTAGATCGATGCCAACGTAACGAAAATGCCATGGTTCATATTGATAGCCGGTAATGGTTTCCTTGCCCTTAGGGTAGCGTAGTACAAAGCCATATTTATAGGAATTATTGACTAGCCATTGGCCATCGCTAGTATCAGCAAAACATTCATTTAAATAGCATTGTTGAGACGTCATACTAATATCGGTCGCTAATCCGGTTTGATGCTCGCTTTGACCCGGGCGAGCGATGGATTGATTGGCTGTTTCTTCACCGACAGAGCTCGCTAAACTATTGAAATAACTCGCCTGCAAAGTTGCCGCACGGTAGCCGCTACCTATCATCAACTGATAACCGGCTGCATTGGCTTGATCGAACATGGTTTTTAGTGGCGCTGCTATGTCGGATCGTACTGAACGCTCGAGTTCGCTTTTACTAGTATTGGTGTCGACATCTGGTATTTTTAGCGATGCTGGTGTGTAGTCGACTGGGATTGGATGAGTTTTACTGACAATAGCCCACATACTGCTAGGCAATAGGTAATCTTCGACGATGGCTCGGATTTTTTGAGCGCCGGGCAGTGTAATATAGACTGGCTCTTTCTTTTTAGCTTCGCGGGCTGCTACCTTGGCAGCAATTGCTTTTTGAGTGATAATACGAGAACTGTCGGCTTGGTTCTTAATCTGAGCGATTTGTTGAGTGTTTAAATAATAACAACTACCGTATGCGGCAGCCCAGAATATAACCACTAAAACGATATCGATTGTGATTTTTAAGAATATATGTTTATGTGAGTGTTTTTGGATAATCATGTACTGTCGTCTATATTATCATATTCTATTCACTAAAATATTGACTATTAACAGATAGTGTGGTACATTTAAACGGTAACTTATACGAAAATAATAACTATTCTTGGTGAATTGGTAAGTCCAACAGATACGGATACTGCCTTCCACCAAGAATTTTAAGTGGGAGCAAAAGCGCTATGAAAGCACTTCTCGGTACCAAAATTGGTATGACCCAAATCATTAGCAAGGATGGTGTTGCAGTTCCTGTAACATTAATTCAAGCTGGCCCTGTAACTGTGACTCAGGTAAAGACCGTTGAAACAGACGGCTATACTGCAGTACAAGTGGCATATGGTGAGGGTAAGAACCTGAGCAAGGCCGTGGCTGGACATGTAAAACCAGCCGGAAGTACACCGAAGTATATTCGGGAAATTCGTGTTTCAGAACTACCAGAAGGCCTCTCGGTAGGAAGCACGATCGACGTAACAACATTTACACTAGGAGACATCGTTGATGCCACTGGTACTAGTAAAGGTAAAGGTTTTGCCGGTACGGTAAAACGACATAACTTTATTACCAGCCGACATACGCACGGTGGTAAAGGTGATGTTCGTAAAGTCGGATCAATTGGATCAATGTATCCACAAAAGGTTTTCAAAGGTAAACGTATGGCAGGACGTATGGGTCACGACCAAGTAACGGTCAAAAACCTAGTAGTCGCTTATGTCGATCCAACTAACAACCTGATTGGTCTACGCGGCGCTGTACCTGGTCCTAAAAAGGGCTTGATTATCATCGGAGGAAAAGCATAATGACTGAAACTACAAAAACTACAGTGATTAGCTCGAACTTGCCTAGCGAGATCTTTGCCGTGGACGTTAAAAACCACGAGCTATTAAAGCTTGCCTATGATAGTTTCCTTGCTAACTCACGCTCAGCTCACGCTAACACTAAACAACGCGGTGAAGTTAGTGGTGGTGGTAGAAAACCATGGAAGCAAAAAGGCACAGGTCGTGCTCGCTTCGGATCATCCCGTAACCCAATTTGGCGCGGTGGTGGTGTTGCTTTCGGACCAAACGGTAGCGAAAACTATACCAAGAAGCTTACAACTACTAGTAAGCGCGTAGCTCTTCGTCAAGCTTTGACACTAGCTAATAAAGCCAAAAAGATCGTCGTATTAGATCTTAAAACAACCGGTAAAACCAGCGAAGCTATTAAATTCCTAAGCGACAATAAACTTGATCGCAAAGTGTTACTAGTTGTCGATGAAAAAACTCCAGAGATTTTGCGTGCAACTAATAATATTCAGAATATTCTATTAGTTCGTGCTAACTACCTGAGTGTTTACCACATTCTAAATGCCGACAAGATCGTATTATCAACCAAATCACTTGATATTATCAAGACTTGGTTAACAAAGGAGAGTAAATAATATGACAACTCATATTAGTGTATTCCCACGATCAACTGAAAAGGCTTATGCCCAATCAAAGAATAATGTGTATGTGTTCGATGTTCCTGTAAGTGCTAATAAGCAACAAATCGTTGCTGCCATCGAAGACCAGTTCAAAGTTAAAATCGTTAACATCAAGACATTGATCCAAAACGGCAAAGCAGTTCGCGCTAGTCGTGGTAAGCGCAGCCAACCAGGCATAACTGCCCGCAAAGATGCGAAAAAAGCTTATGTAACACTAGCCGAAGGTGACAGTATCAAGGTCTTTGACGAAGTTGCAGCCGAAGAGCCAGTCAAAAAGACTGAAAAGAAGGAGAAGAAGTAATGCCAATCAAGCAATACAATCCAACTACTCCAGCTCGTCGTGGTATGACTAGCCAAGACTTAAGTGAAGTCACGGCTAAAAAGCCACTAAAGAGCTTGATCAAGAGTAAGAAACAAAATGCTGGTCGTAATAACACCGGCCGTATTACCGTACGTCATCGCGGTGGTGGTGTAAAACGCCATTATCGTCTGCTTAACCATAATCTACCTGCTGGCACAACTGCTGTTATCGAAGAGATCGAATATGATCCAAACCGTAGCGCCCGCATTGCTCGTATCAAAGACCAAGATGGTTTATACCATTACGTCCTAGCTGATACTTCTATGCAACAGGGTAAGACTATCGTTAGCGGTCCTGAAGCTCCAATCGAATCCAGTAACCGCACACCACTTTCCCGTATTCCAATTGGTTCTCAGATCTATGCTATCGAGATTCACCCAGGTAAAGGCGCACAATTAGTACGCTCAGCTGGTGTCAAAGCTCAACTGATGGCCAAAGAAGGTGATTATGCTCAAGTACGCCTACCATCAGGTGAAGTCCGTCGTATTCGCCAGGAAGCAACCGCTTGTATTGGTGTAGTTGGAAATATCCAACACCAAAACGTCAAGATTGGTTCAGCTGGCCGTAATCGTCGCAAGAGTATTCGACCAGGTGTTCGTGGTGTAGTTATGAATGCTGTAGATCATCCACACGGTGGTGGTGACGGTGGCCGTCACGGAACAGGTAAACCACCTCAGACACCATGGGGCCAGTTGACACTTGGATACCGAACTCGTCATCGTAAAGATGTCAGTAAGTTGATAATTAAGAGTCGCCATGATGCGAAGAGGAAGAAGTAATTATGAGTCGTTCACTAAAAAAAGGACCATTTGTTGACTTCAAGCTCGCTAAGAAAGTGGCGGCGCTTGGACCAGACGATCGTACTATCATCAAGACTTGGGCTCGTGCTAGCACGATCAGCCCAGAGATGGTTGGACGTACGATTGCTGTTCATAACGGCAAAATGCACATTCCAGTGTTGCTTTCAGAAAATATGGTTGGACATAAACTCGGTGAGTTTAGCCCAACTCGTAAATTCCGCAAACACGGGGGAAAGGATAAAAAGTAATGGCTGAATCAATGATTACCCGCGCTTATATCGAAGGCGTTAACCAAGCTCCACGCAAGGTTGCGCTAGTCGCTAGCCTAGTACGTCGTCGTACTGTAGCTGATGCTTTAGTTATCCTAGCTCACACCCCAAAACGTGCTGCTCTGCCAGTCGTAAAGGCTATCGAGAGTGCCAAGGCTAATGCTATTAACAACTACAACCTAGATGCGAAAACTTTGATTATTTCGACATTGTCAGTAACAACTGGCACTCGTATTAAACGATTTGTTCCAGCTAGCCGTGGTCGTGCTTTACCATTTGAAAAGAAGACCTCGAATATCTTGGTTGAACTATCTGGTGAAGTCAAGCCTAAGAAAGCCGCTACCACTACTGTAAAATCGACCACAACTAAAACCACAGTAAAGAAGGAGGATAAATAAGATGGGAAATAAAGTAAACCCAATTAGTTTTCGTCTCCAAGTCCATAAAAACTGGGATTCACGCTGGTTTGCTGGTAAAAAAGATTTTGCAAAATGGCTAGCCGAAGACATCAGGATTCGTGAACTTATCGAAAAACGTTTCGAAAGTCGTCCAACGATTAGTCGTATCGAAATCGAACGTTCTGCTAATCTGATTACTATTACAATCCATACTGCCAAAGCCGGTGTCGTAATTGGCCGTGGTGGTGCTGGTGTAACTGAACTAAAGACTGCTATCGAAAAAATCGCTAGCTTGCCATCACGAATTAACATCGAAGAAGTTAAACGTCCAGAACTAGCTGCTAAACTAGTTGCCGAGAATATTGCTCGTCAATTAGAACGTCGTGCTAACTTCCGCCGCGTTATGAAAATGTCAGCCCAGAACACAATGAATGCTGGCGCTGAAGGTATTCGTATCCAGGTTGGTGGACGCTTGAATAATGCTGAAATGGCTCGTACGGAAAAGATGATCGAAGGCTGTGTGCCACTTCATACTCTACGTGCTGATATTGATTATCATGCAGCCAGGGCTATGACTCCAGTTGGAATTATTGGTGTTAAGGTCTGGATTCACAAGGGCGAAAGGATTTAATCGATATGTTATTACCAAAGAAAACTAAGTATCGAAAAGTTCGTAAGGGCAAAAATAACGGCGTAGCAACACGCGGTCAATATATCGCCTTTGGTGACTACGGTCTACAATCACAAGAGAACGAACGTATAACTGGTCGCCAAATTGAAGCTTCTCGTCAAGCTATGACTCGTCATATTGAACGCGGTGGCAAAATTTGGATTCGTATTTTCCCACACACACCAGTTACTCGTAAACCACTTGATGTCAAGATGGGTAGCGGTAAAGGTAACCCAGAGTTCTTTGTCGCTAAAGTCAAGGCTGGAACAGTTTTGTTCGAGATGAAAGGTGTTGACGAGTCAGTTGCCCGCGAAGCAATGCGTTTAGCTGCTCATAAACTACCTGTTAAAACCAAGTTTATCGCAAGGGAGCGCGCATAATGGCTAACGATAAGAAAACAGTAACCAAGGTTACGAAAAAGGCTGTCGAAGTCAAAACTATCGACCAACTGCGTGTCGATTTGGCGCTTAAACAGAATGATTTAATTGAAGCAAAACGTGGACACAAGCTAGGTGAATTAACCAACCCTCGTGTTATCACTGTTACACGTAAAGAAATCGCTCGCCTTCACACTGCCATCCGAGCAGCTGAGATCGCCGAGAAAAAGGAGAATAAGTAATATGGCCAAGACATTGACAGGTGTCGTTACGTCGGACGTAGCGGACAAAACTATAACCGTCACTGTTACTAGTCGTGAAACGCATCCTATTTATGGTAAGCAGTATACTGTTAACCGCAAGTACGCTGCTCATGATGAGAATAACAGTGCAAAGATTGGCGACAAAGTCACGATTTCCGAGACTCGTCCATTTTCAAAAACGAAAACCTTTAAACTCGATAGTATTACCGAGAAATCCCGCGGTTCAATTGAACTAAAGGATGTAGAGGTAGAGGCATAATTATGATACAACAAGAAACCCGTCTAAAAGTTACCGATAACTCTGGTGCCAAGGAAATCCTTTGCATCCGTGTTCTTGGTGGCACTAAACGCCGCTATGCGCGCGTTGGTGATATGATTGTTGCGACCGTCAAAGAAGCAGCTACTAACGGTGTTGTTAAACGTAAATCAGTCGTCAAAGCTGTTATTGTTCGCACTCGCGACCAAATCCAACGCAAAGATGGCTCGACTATCGCATTTGATGACAACGCTGCTGTTATTGTGGCTGACGATAAAACCCTACGCGGTACACGTGTTTTCGGACCAGTTCCTAGGGAATTACGCGATATGGGCTATGCTAAAATTATCAGCTTAGCACCGGAGGTACTATAATATGGCAACTATTAAACGAATCATCAAAGGTGACACAGTTAAACTCATTAGTGGTGCTAGTAAAGGCACTACTGGTAAAGTTCTAACCGTTCTAACCAAGAAAAATGCCGTATTAGTTGAAGGTATTGGTATATTGCACCGCAATATCAAACCAAGCCAACAAAACCCACGCGGTGGCCACAAAGATATTCATGTTCCAACCCCTATCCACAAAGTAGCGCTAGTTATCGACGAGAAAACCAGCAAAACTAGTCGTGTCGGTTTGACCAAGAATGCCGAAGGTAATAAAACACGTGTTGCACGTCAGAACAAAGATAAGGAGATCAAGTAATGGCTAAGATAACTATCAAAGCAACGACTCCTCGCCTGAAAGCCTTATACAAAGAGAAATTTGTAAAGGAACTACAAGCCGAATTGAAACTAGAAAATATTCATCAAGTTCCAAAACTCGAAAAGATTGTAGTCAGTGTAGGAATCGGTAAAAATAAAGACAATAAACATCATTACGAAGTTGTTCGTAATACTATCGTCAAGATTACCGGTCAAGCACCAGTTGATCGTATGGCTAAAAAGTCGATCGCAACTTTCAAAATTCGTGCCGGCTTAAACCGTGTAGGTATCAGTGTCACATTACGTGGTGCTCGTATGTACGAATTCCTAGATCGTCTAGCTAATGTAGCACTACCACGAGTTCGTGACTTTCACGGTGTTAGTGCCAAGGCTTTCGATAAATCCGGTAATTTTAATCTAGGAATCGTTGAGCAATCAATCTTCCCAGAATTAACATTCGAAGAAACCCAGGTATTACATGGTCTACAGGCTACTTTCGTAATTTCAGGTGGCAAAGCTGAATATAGCCGTGCTTTACTTGAAAAATTCGGTATACCGTTTGAAAAACAAGGAGGCAAAAACTAATGGCTAAAAAATCTGCTGTTGTCAGCGATGAAAAGCGCAAGGCTTTGATCATTAAATACGCTGCTAAGCGTGCTGAATTAAAAGAACTAGGTGATCTAGAGGGTTTGGCAAAGCTACCACTAAATAGCTCACCAACTCGTTGGAAAAACCGTGACTTTATGCAAGGTCGTCCTAGGGCTTATATGCGCCGTTTCGGTCTAAATCGTATTAACTTCCGTGAAAAAGCCTCAAAAGGCGAAATTCCCGGTGTAACTAAGAGTAGTTGGTAGGAAAGGAATAAAATATGTCATTACAATCTACAGATCCAATCGCCGACCTACTAACTCGCATCCGTAACGCAGTTATGGTTGGTAAAAACGAAATTCGTGTACCATCAAGTAAATTAAAAGTTACTATCGCTCAACAGCTTAAAAAAGCTAAATATTTGAGTGAAGTAAAAGTCGAGAGCACTAAACCACGAGACACTTTGGTTATTGTCATCAATCAACCAGGCGAAAATGCCAAGATTACCGAGATTACTCGTCTGTCAAAGCCCGGCCGTCGTGTTTATGTTAGTGCTGATAATATTCCAAAAGTCAAAAGTGGTCGTGGTATGATCCTAATTAGCACCAGCAAAGGTGTTATCCCAGGTCACACTGCTATCAAAGAACGGCTTGGCGGCGAATTATTATTAAGTATTTATTAGAGTAAATAAAAGGAAAAGGAATCAATTATGAGTCGAATCGGAAAACTACCAATTGCAATACCTTCCGGTGTGACAATCACGGTTGACTCGAATGTTATCTCAGTCAAAGGGCCAAAAGGTGAACTGACTGTACCGCATTTGAGTGACGTGACTGTATCGGTTGATGGTGCACAAGCTATTGTTGTACGCAAAGACGACGAACGTGTCGCCAAAGAGCAACACGGTCTACAGCGCACTTTGCTAAATAATGCCGTCATCGGTGTTACTAAGGGCTATGAAAAGAAACTAGAAGTAAACGGTGTTGGTTTCCGTGTTAATGGCGGTGGTCAATCAATCGAAATGCTACTAGGTTTTTCACACCCAGTTAAGTACAATGCCCCAAAAGGGATCTCATTACTAATTGACAAGATGAATATCACTGTCAGTGGTATTGATAAACAAGCTGTTGGTCAAACTGCTGCTGAAATTCGCTCACTTAAAAAACCAGAGCCATATAAGGGCAAAGGTATTAAGTATGCTGATGAAGTATTACGTCACAAGGCTGGAAAGGCTGGTAAATAATATGAATAATTTAGCTAAAAAAATATTAAACCAAAATCTCCGCAAGAATCGTGTTCGTGCTAAAATTTCTGGTACAGCCGACAGGCCACGTCTAAGTGTTTTGATTAGTAATAAACACGTCAGTGTCCAGTTAATCGATGACATCAAACAGAATACATTAGCTGCCAGCACTACTGTCGGTACTAAAATTACCGGTACTATTACTGAACAAGCTGCTATTATCGGCACGGACATTGCTAAAAAAGCCAAAAAAGCCAAGATTAGCACGGTTGTGTTTGATCGTAATGGCCACAGATACGCTAAACGTTTAAGTGCACTAGCAGAAGCTGCACGCAAGGAAGGTTTAATTTTCTAATATGGTCGAAGCTACTTCAAAACCAAAGACTGATTCACGAAACCAACGTGGTGGCAATAATGGACGTCACAATCAGGCTCCAACTGAACCAAAAGAATTCGAAGAATTAGTTATCAATATTGATCGTGTTGCTCGTGTCGTAAAAGGTGGACGTCGTTTCCGCTTCAAGGCATTAGTAGTCGTCGGTAATAAAAAAGACAAAGTCGGTATTGGCGTTGCCAAAGGTGCTGATGTTCAAGCAGCAGTTGCCAAAGCTACCGAAGTTGCCAAAAAACACATCATTTCGATTGCTATCGACAAAGATACTGTTCCTCATGATGCCGAAGTTAAATATGCTGGCTCTCGAGTAATCATGAAACCAGCCTCACCTGGTACTGGTATTATTGCCGGTGGTGTTGTTCGTTCGATTATCGGTGTAACTGGTGTCCATGATTTAATTACTAAATCATTAGGTTCAACCAACAAAGTAAACATTGCCTACGCAACGATCGAAGCTCTAAAGAGCCTAGTTCCTAAAAGCGAATGGCTAAATGCTACCTCGAAAAAACCAGTTGTTAAAAAAGCTGTCGAGAAGGAGACTAAATAAATGACTAAGTATAATGAACTTCAAGTCAGCTCAAACAAAGGCACTAAGCGCGTAGGTCGTGGTATTGCTAGCGGTCAAGGTAAAACTGCCGGACGTGGTACCAAGGGTCAAAAATCTCGTACTGGTAAAAAACTAGGTCCAGTATTCGCTGGTGGTTCACGAACAATTGTAACTGCTGTTCCAAAAGCACGTGGTTTTAAATCACTACGAACTCCAGCTCAGGTAGTATATCTAGATCATCTAAATAACCTTACTGCTAAGATTGTTGATAATTTTTCTCTATTCAAAGAGGGATATATTTCATCACCTTATCAGGCTGTAAAAGTAATTTTACGTGGTGAATTGACTAAAAATATCAATTTGCAGGTTGCTGGTGCTAGTAAAAGTGTCCAAGCTGCTGTTGTAAAAGCCGGTGGAACTTTTGTTAAAACTGCTGTACCATTGAAAAAGAGTACAAAAGCAGCTGAACCAACTGCTAAATAATTAGTTCTCTTGTATTCTGAGAATATTTTGTTAAATTGTAACGCCAAGCACTTGCCGGGCGATGTTAAAGAGGGGTAGTACAACAGATGAATTTTAAAACAATCTTTAAGTCATTAAAGAACCGCGATATGCTCAAGCGTGTCGTTATTGTGCTTGGACTCATCGTTGCCTACCGCCTTTTGGCGCATGTGCCAGTGCCCCTAGCGGAACCTACCCAGCTAAAGTCAGTAATTAATAGTATTATTACTGGCTCCGACCTTGGTGGGTTCCTGAACTTATTATCAGGTGGAGCATTAACTAGCTTCTCGATTATTTTAGTTGGTATGAGCCCATTCATTACTTCCTCGATTATTACTCAGCTTTTAACCAAAGCCATACCTAAACTCGAAGAACTGCACAAAGATGGCGAATCTGGTCGTCGCAAGATTAATCAATGGACACGCATGATTAGTGTGCCGCTTGCCGTTATTCAATCAATCGCGTTTGTTTATATCCTACGTCAAACTGTTTTAGCGGGTAATACAACTGTTCTGACGGATGCATCGCTAACTGGCTGGATCGTAGCGGTTGCCGCTATGAGTGCTGGCTCGGTACTACTGATGTGGCTAGGTGAGTTAATTACCGAACAGGGTGTTGGTAATGGTATTAGTCTAGTTATCTTTGCCGGTATCGTCAGCCAATTACCGACAACAATTTCAACTATCGGTACGTCACTTTTTGATACCTCCAAAGGCGTAATTCATGTATTTAATTGGTTTACGATACCAGTTAACCCGATATCCTTTTGGATAGCTATAGCGTTGACATTAATATCGCTGGTAATATTGTATGTTCTAGTCAAAGTAAACGAAGCCCAACGCGTTATTACGGTTAATTACGCTAAACGTGTCCATGGTAATAGTAGTTATGGTGGAGTTAAGAGTATATTACCCGTCAAACTGATCTCGGCCAACGTTATTCCGATTATTTTTGCGGTTTCATTTCTATCTATACCAGCGTTCGTGGGGCAGATATTAAAGGCTACTAATAACGCATCGTTCTTAACATTAGCTAATAATCTAATTAGTTGGTTTCAGGCCCCCGGTGCAGGTGCATGGACTGGTTCTACGCTCCAAGCCTTCATTTATCCTATAGCATATTTTGTGCTGGTAATTTTGTTCACATATTTCTATACTGGTATCGTTTTTAACTCGAATGAAATTGCTGAAAATCTACAAAAACAGGGTGGTTTTATTGAAGGTATTCGCCCGGGTAAACAGACCGAGGAATATTTAAACCGTACAGTTAATCGACTAACTCTATTCGGATCATTAACGCTAGGACTTATTGCAGTTATGCCGTTCATTGGTGAATTCCTGATGTATAACTTAGCCGGAGTGACCGGCAGCAAGCTCTCGATCGGTGGTACTGGTCTGCTAATTGTGGTTTCGGTAGCTCTCGAATCATTACGCCAGATCAACTCACGGGCCTTAATGGTTACATACGACGACTACAAGTAAATTGATCTATAAGTTAATCCATGATATCGTATTCAATATTGATTACTGGCGAGTATCCTCGTAGGTGATTGAATATTTGAAAAGAGGTGATGTGTTGTGTTTGTCTCTGCGATTAATACACTCAGGCTTCAGTATCTTTGCAACTGGAATATCAGACAGGCAGCTAAGTATCTAAACCCAGCCATGGAACCCGACTATTACGCCAATAAAATAGATCATTGCGGCATGGCTACAGAGCATCTACAAAAAGTTCTGCAATATTTAGTCGAGTTAGGTTATAATTCACAAAATAGCGGCTATTCCTGGTATTACGAAGTGATTAAACACACAATCGGTAGGCTAGGTTGGGTAAACGAGAGATATTTTGGGCGAATCATGGATGAACTAGCTATAGTCAGTGCATTTAGAATTGGTGAGTCTCATAGGTATATCTACCGCGCAAAGACACCCTGGTCACTGTTAAACCGGTGATATTACAACTTCTTTACGGCGCTACTAGTGAGCGCTATTTTATTTGACAATGGTTCTGGTTGCGATATAATAGAAATTACTTAGATGCAAAACGCGAAATCGCGCGGGTTTTGTATTTTTATCTCTTTACGTCAGCGCCTCTTTGGTGTATAATCACTAACTGTAACTTATGGTCAGTCAAAAAGAAGTAATTAGATTGCAGGGAAAGGTGGTGGAATCACTGCCTAATACTCAATTCAAAGTGGAACTTGAGAATGGCTATAGTATAATCGCCCATATTTCAGGTAAAATGCGCAAGCATTATATCCGACTTGTGCCAGGCGATAAAGTGGAAGTCGAGTTGACTCCTTACGATCTCAGTAAGGGTAGAATCACTTTCCGCTTAAAAGATTAAATTTAAGGCAACAGGAGTTTTTGAACGCTTATGAAAGTTCGTGCAAGTGTCAAAAAAATCAGTCCTGATGATCAGCTAGTTCGTCGTAAAGGCGTGCTGCGTATCATCAACAAGAAAAAACCTAAGAACAAGCAAAGGCAGGGTTAAGCATGGCTCGAATCGCTGGGGTTACGATCCCATCAGAAAAGCAAGTTCAGATCGCTTTGACGTATATTTACGGCATCGGTCCGAAATTTGCATCGACCATCCTTGCGGCGGCAAAAGTAGAGCCGACCACTCGGGTGAAAGATCTCACCGAGGCTGAAGAACAGCGCTTACGCGAGGTAGTTGATAACAACTACACCGTCGAAGGCGACCTACAGCGTCAGGTAACAAATAATATTAAACGCCTAAAAGATATCAATTCATATCGCGGGCTACGGCACAAGAGTGGGCTTCCAGTTCATGGACAGCGTACTCGCACGAACGCAAAAACTCGTAAGGGTAAAGGTGTAGCAGTAGGCGGAACACAAAAGAAATCGGCGTCTAAGACGTAGGAAGGAATTAGATTATGGCAGAAGTTAAAACAACTACTACACGTAAAAAACAGCGCCGATCGGTTCCATCCGGTCAGCTGCATATTCAAGCAACGTTTAATAACACCATTGTTACTTTTACCGACAAGGGCGGCAACGTATTAGCATCGTCTAGCGCTGGCGCTTCTGGTTTCCGTGGAAGCAAAAAAGGTACTGCATACGCATCACAAATTGCTGCCGAAAAAGTAGCAGAATTAGCTAAAACTCAGTTTGGCGCTAATTCCGTTGATGTCTTCGTCAAAGGCGTAGGCCTAGGACGAGATGCTGCTATCCGCGCTATGAGTGGTTATGAAATTACCGTTGATAGTATCAAGGACGTAACAGGTATACCACACGGTGGTGTACGTCCACGTAAAGCGAGAAGGGCATAGATTATGGCACGAGATACTTCCCCAATTGTTAAACAAAGTCGTCGCGAAGGTTATGCATTGCATCCTAAGGCGCACAAAGTTATGGCTAAAAAGACCGGTATTCCAGGAATGCACGCCGGCGGCCGTCCAGGTAAATCAAGTCTATATTTAACCCAGTTACGCGAAAAGCAAAAAGTTCGTCGTATTTATGGTCTATTAGAAAAACAATTTGCCAAGCTTATGCAAGAGGCAGAACGTCTAAGTACTCGAGAATTACTACCAGGTGCAGCCTTACTGCAATTGCTAGAACGACGTGCTGATAATGCAGTTTACCGAGCAGGTTTTGCTACTAGCCGTCGTGCTGCTCGTCAATTAGTTAGCCACGGACATTTCCTATTGAATGATCGTCGTATCGACATCCCTTCAATTCGCCTAAAACCAGGTGATGAACTAGTGGTTCGTCCAAAGAGCACTAAATCAGGTTATTTTAGCCAAATGGATGAAATTTCTAAGAATACTTTCCAAACAACTCTAAGTTGGTTGAAGAGTGATACTAAAAAACTAACTATTTCAATAACCGGTGTACCAACACGCGAAGAAGCAGAAGTTGATATCAAAGAACAGCTAATCGTTGAGTATTACTCACGTTAAAGGGTAAGGAGCCTAAAAACAATGACAAAAGTTATTTACAATCCAGCACTTGCGAATATTGAAGAGACTAACGCAACTAACGCAACATTTGATATTGCACCACTTCACGCCGGTTACGGTAATACCCTTGGTAATAGCCTACGCCGCGTATTGTTATCTAGTATCGAAGGTGCTGCTATCGTAGCTTTTCGTATCGAAGGTGCTAGTCATGAATTTACAACCATCCCTGGCGTAAAAGAAGATGTGATTGATATTATGTTAAATATCAAGAATATTCGTCTAAAAGCCTTTAGCGATGAGCCAGTTGAAGTTCGTCTAGAGAAAAAAGGTGCCGGCCCAGTCACTGCCGCCGACATCAAAACAACTGCCGACGTTGAAGTAATCAACCCAGGTCAGATTATTTGTAACATTGATGATCCTAAGAAATCTATATTGATTGATTTCGTAGTTGAATCTGGCCGTGGCTATCAGTCTATCGAAGATTCTAGCACTAAACGTATTCATAGTGATATGATCGCAGTTGATGCTATCTTTAGCCCAGTACTACGCGTACGCTACAAAGTTGAAAGTACTCGTGTTGGTCAAGAAACCAACCTTGATAAACTATTACTAAGTATCGAAACCGATGGTTCTATTACTCCACGCCAAGCTTTCGAGGAAGCTGCAGCTATTTTAGTAAATCAATATACAGCATTAGCTGGCTCAACCGTTGTTGATGCCACTCCCGCACTAGGCCAAGCCCTAAGTAGCGAAAAGAACGAGCTAAACACTCCTGTAGAGGAACTGAATTTGACAGCTCGAACTGCTAATGCTCTGATTAACAATGATATTCGCACCGTTCACGATCTAGTTACATTAAGCGAGCAAGATCTGCGTGAGCTAAAGGGCTTTGGTTCGAAAGCACTTGATGAAGTTAATGAAAAATTGGCGGAATTGGAACTTTAATTATGCATCGACACGGATATATTGGACGTAAATTTGGTCGCGAGCGCGATCAACGCCATGCTCTTTTGAAGGGCTTGGCAACCAGTTTGGTAATACACGGAAAGATTGAAACAACCTATCCAAAAGCCAAAGAACTAGTTCGCTACATTGAAAAACTCATTACCAAGGCAAAAAAAGGCAGTTTACATAATCGTCGCCAAGTAATTGCCGGCCTTAGCACCGAAGCTGCAGCTTTTAGATTATTTGATCTGATTGCCCCACAGCTAACCGGTCGCACTAGCGGTCATGTACGTGTTGAACGTACTAAACTACGCGTAGGCGATGGTGTTCAGATGGCAACAATTGCTTTTGTTGATGAGATTAAGTCTACATTAGTAGAAACAAAGACCGAGGAGGTCAAAGCATAATGGTCGTAAATTCTAAAACATACTCACAAAAACCTAGCGAAGTTAAACGTCGCTGGATTCTAGTAGATGCTTCAACAGCTCCACTAGGCCGTGTTGCTACAACTATTGCTAAATACCTAATCGGTAAATATAAACCAGCCTACACCCCACATATTGATGGTGGTGACTATGTTGTCGTTATCAACGCTAAAAACTTTTTAGCTACCGGCGACAAAGAAGTTGCTAAGAAATACTACAGTCACTCTGGTTTTCCAGGTGGTATGCGTGAGGCAAACTTAGGTGAAATGCGTGCTAAATTCCCAGAACGAGTCATCGAAGAAGCAGTCAAAGGTATGATCCCACGTAACAAGCTAGCTGCCGAGCGCCTAAAGCGCCTACGCATCTTTGCTGGCGAGGAACATAGCCATACTGCTCAAACTCCAGAGAAAGTTGAGGTTACTAAATAATATGACCGAATCTAAATATCTTTACGGTATGGGACGACGTAAAAGTGCAACTGCAACGGCACGTCTGTACAAAGGTAAAGGCAAGATCACTATCAATGATAAATTAGCCGCTGACTATCTAAACGATAACAAGTCACAATTAGCTGAAATCACTGATCCACTAGCACTTGTTAACAAACAAGCTGACTTTGACATTACTGTCGTAGTCAAAGGTGGCGGTACTTCTGGCCAAGTTGATGCTATCAAACTAGCTATCGCCAAAGCTATAAATGTTGGCTTTAGTGATCTACGTACGATCCTTAAAAAGGCTGAGTTCCTAAAACGCGACTCTCGCGAAAAAGAACGCAAGAAATACGGTCTACGATCTGCTCGCAAGCGCGAACAGTTCTCGAAACGTTAATCTTGTCATAGACAACAAAATAACCCTAGGATTAAATTCCTGGGGTTATTTTTTGTAAATAAAAAAAGGAAGCTTTCTAACCCGTAGGGTTATAGGCTTCCTTAGACGAAATAAAGATTATTGATTAACAGATACGATGACGTATTTATATACTTTTATGTGAGCAACTCGAGCTTTAGTATCCATGCTACATACGAATAAGACATCACTACTGGTGTCATTACGAAATCTATTATCGTACTGACCATAACTAACCATAGCATCAGTACCTAATTTAGCGTACTGTACCTGTTTGGAGTGGTTGTGTCTTTCGACAATCGTCATGCCAGCCGCTTTGGCAGCCTGATGTATTACAGTAGAGGATTTACAAACTCCACCGCCAACTCCAGTACCTTTGATTAGAGGGGCATCCACAAAACCTCGCTTATAAGTCCTAGGGCCAACAACAGCATTAAATGAAAAAGTTTCGCCAGATTTTAGCAAATAACCATCTTTGCCACTTATTATTTTTAGCGCCAAACTAGCATTTGCAATGGAACTGGCTGTAGTTTCCGAATAATTTAGGTTTAAACTGTAATCTAGGATTAACTTTTTCTCTACCTGTGTCTTTTTAACTTCAACCACAGTAACTGGTTTTACGATAGTCTGTTGAACAGCTACCGGAGGCTCAACTACGTTAGCTATTGGTGATACTTGAACTGGCTGAGGTGTTATTGGTTGCTCATTTTTAGCAATCCCATATCCGCTGCAACCACTCGAGAACAAGAGCACCACTATAACCGCAATGATTTTAAAAGTCCTATGTCTATTCATTAAATAACCTCCTCATATATTCTCATCCGGTTTTATATGGCGCAGTGCCATATTGGCTCTCTGGATGGATCGAGAGCGGCGTATAGGGTTAGAAGTACTTTTCTAGCTATATATACCACTCCCGCAAAGGACAAAATTACTTAATGAATTCAATAATCTAATTTGTCAAAGATGCTCTGTTACTACGGATAAAATTACCGCTTAGCACCAGATAATCTGAATAATACAACATTACCTATGTTTTGTCTAGTTGCGATAAGTTATCAGATTAAGGATTTAATAGCCAAGAGTCGACGACCAATGTATAATGGTGATAACTATGACAAAACCTGTGATTTTAACTGGAATTCGCGCTAATAACGATTTAACGATCGGTAATTATTTTGGTGCTATTATGCCAATTATCGATATGGCCAAAAAACATTCTGATGAGTATCAGATTAATATGTTTATACCCGACCTGCATAGTTTTACTACGCCAATCGACCACAGTTTGTTATATGATCAAATCCTACATAATGCTCGAGTATTCGTTGCAGCTGGGTTGCCGCTAGACAATGATAATATTTATCTATATCGCCAGAGCTACATTCCAGCGCATAGTGAAATGACTTGGGTTTTGGATTGTTTTACCGGTTTTGGTGAAATGAGCCGCATGATACAGTTCAAGGAAAAGTCTGGGTCTATTGGTGATGACAGAACGAGTGTTGGTCTATTTAATTATCCAGTCCTAATGGCTGCTGATATCTTACTTTATAATGCCAAATACATCCCCGTAGGTGAGGATCAGACTCAACACCTAGAGTTCACTCGCGATATAGCCGAGCGTATGAATGGCAAATTTGGTGAAATATTTACTATTCCTGAACCTGTAAAATCTCAACACGAATTCTTTGGCAATGACCAAGGTTTGCGTATCAAGGATTTAATTGATCCGACTAAAAAAATGAGTAAGAGCGACGAATCGGGTCGTGGTGTCATATTCCTGAGCGATGAACCAGCTGTTGCCGCCAAAAAAATCATGAGCGCCACAACCGACGACAAAGCCGAAATAAACTTTGATCGTCAAAACCAACCTGGTATTAGTAATCTGCTAGAGATATTAGCTCTAACACGTGGCGTTTCGCTCGATTCTGTAATTGCCGAATTCAAAGGACAGACCAGATATGGTGATTTCAAATCCACCGTCGCTAACGAAGTCGAAAAGTTCTTATCTGATTTCCAAACTCGACTTGCGGCTGTCGATGATAATGCGGTCATTGAAAAACTTGAACAATCTGAACGTGACCTGACCCCAATTGCCAACGCAACACTGCTGAGGGCTCAGCAGGTCGTAGGCTTAAGGCCCAAGAGTAACTCATGAAAGTATCAAGTCGTGATATTCTAGACATCCTACACCGTTACGAACTGGCAGGTGATGAAAATGTACCCAGGCATGTCGAAACGGTCAAGATTTCGAATCCTACTCCGATAAACACCATGGTAGCGTTTCGTTTTAATAGGCAACAATTCTATATATTATTTGATGCCTCTGGCGAAGATGACGTTAATTATGTTATTTCGCAGATCAGAATCAAGAAAAATAATATAAAAGGCGAGTTGCTTAAAAACCCACGAGACAGCACAACAACCTACGCTATGCCATTCAAGGGTAAGGAATGTTACCTATTTCAGGTTGTTTCTGACAAAAAACGATTAGACGTCGAACTAGCTGAACGCTATCCTGAAACTTCACGTAGCACTTGGCAGAAATACATCAAAGCTGGTCAAGTCAGTATTAATGGCGTAGTTATTACTTCACCAAAACAGGATATAACCGAAAATGACCAGATCTCCATTGTTTCACCTGAGGTGCTAGATTTCAGTAAAAACGAACTACCGATTGTCTACATCGATGACAATATAATTGTCATTAATAAACCGAATGGTGTTTTGTCACACTCCAAAGGCGTTTTAAATGATGAATTTACAGTTGCTGATTTCTTTAGGCGATATACAACCTACAATTTAGATACTAATCGACCCGGAATCATACATAGGTTAGATCGCGACACTAGCGGCGTAATGATTGGTGCTCGTAACCAGGAAACAGCCGTATTGCTGCAAAAACAGTTTGCCGACCGAAAAACTAAAAAAACATATTATGCGGTATTAAACGGCATACCTAAATTAGATAAAGCTAACATCGATCTACCGATTGCCCGTAATCCGTCAGCGCCTAGCACATTCCGAGTTGATAGTAAGGGTAAATCGGCTATCACTAAATATGAAGTCATCGCCACTAGTAATAAATATTCACTAGTTAGATTACAGCCACAAACTGGTCGTACTCACCAGTTGCGTGTCCATATGAAATATCTAAATACCCCGATCTTGGGCGATAAAGTTTACGGCAAGCCCGCTGAACGCCTGTTCTTACATGCCCAAAGTATCGAAATAACTATTCCTGGCGGTAATCGCCAGACATTCACCGTGCCAATTCCTCAGGATTTTATTGATTATTTTCCTGGGGTTTCGGTATGACACAGCTAGTAATTAACCCGATCAGCGAAAAAACACTCACTACGGTAGTCAAAAAACTACCTCAATCGCTATTACTAACGGGTAAAAACGGCGTAGGTCTGAGTACTATCGCCCGGTATATCGCCGAACTGCGGGGCATAACACCCATAGTTATCTTGCCCGAACGTGATGAAAAGATTGACCTAGAAAGCGGTATGATAAGTGTCGACAGCATGAGACGTCTATACGACGAAACCAGGACTAAGACCGCGGCCGAGCGTATTATAATTATCGATTACGCCGAACGAATGACCCATCAATCACAGAATGCATTCTTGAAATTATTAGAAGAGCCAGGTGATGGTATCTATTTTATTCTAGTGTCACACTCTATCCAAAAATTGTTGCCTACAATCATTTCCAGAGTCGAAAACCTAGATATAAAACCCATTACCACTAAACAATCCGAGGATTTACTAGATTCATTAGGGGCGAGTGATAAAACTAAACGCTCACAGCTATTATTCATGGCTGATGGTTTGCCAGCTGAATTAACTAGGCTAAATAGCGATCAAGTATATTTCGAAAAACGCAGTAATGTCGTGCGTGATGCTCGTGAACTACTGCGCGGCAGTACTTATCAAAAACTATTAATAGCCCAGCGTTACAAGGATGACCGAGCATCCGTGCTAAATTTACTTACCGATACTGCCAATATCTTGTATAAAAGCATCGTTGCTAGTCCACAGGTAGCCACTATAAAACATATTGATATGTTGCTAAAAACCTACCAGCGCATCGAGGCAAACGGCAATATACGACTATGTCTAGCGCGGATGATGGTATAATAGGCTATATATGTTAGGTCTTTTGTTGATCGTGATAATCGGTGCCTGGGTGATTTATCAACCGCAGACTATCGAGGAAGTTACCGTTGATTTGCCCGTTAAGGTATCCGAAAAACTAAACCAGCTATGGTCTATAGCTCAGGATTCATTGCAGACTAAAAAATATTTGCGGGCAGAGAAAGCACTTTTGACTATATTACGCATCGACGAGCGCAACGCTAGCGCATATAACCGTTTAGGCATCCTGTATGCCAAACAGGCTTCACTCAAGGATGCGATTGAATGTTTCGAGATCGCTCAGTCCCTGGAACCTAGTGCCAGTAGTCTACATAACGTTGGACTAATCTATTACGAAACTCAGAATTACGAAAAAGCTGCTCTAGCATTCGAGCAAGCCTTATCGATTGACGACGATTTAGCCGCCCGTCATATCGCCTACGCCAAAGTTCAGGAAAAACTAGGTAATGATAAAAAAGTTGTCGACTCATTAGAGCGTGCCGTGGAATTAGAGCCAATCCCGCAAACTCTGAATATGCTAGCTGATAGCTATGAACGAATCGGGCAGGTAGAGCTGGCAACTAACTTACGCGAAAAAGCCGCAAAACTCATCCTCCCTAGCAATCAATCTCGTCGTATCCGTCAACCCCGTCGCGTAATAATGTAGTTAGCCGCCAGTCTTTCTTGCGCAAAATAGCATTATTATGTACACTTATATCTGTACTTTTCATGGATTATGCCGCCTTAGCTCAGTTGGCTAGAGCAGCTGTTTTGTAAACAGCAGGTCTTCGGTTCGAGTCCGAAAGGCGGCTCCATAACAAGTTAGCTGGAATCGTGTAGTGGCAATCACAGGAGACTGTAAATCTCCCGCCTTTCGGCTCCGTAGGTTCGAGTCCTACTTCCAGCACCAAATCAAAATAATCATCCCTTGGATGGTTATTTTGATTTGATCTTGCAATAGAACTCGAACCTACGGGTTTTATTGCCTTGGCAAGAAAATAATCCGTAGGTCGGCGAAGTGCAGCGAAGTAAAAATGTGTTTACATATTTTTACAAGCAAACGGAGGAGGCGGTAATCCGCCGCTGTCCTACTTCCAGTATTTAACATCCCAAGATCCCTTCAACACTTTATCTCAACCATATTTTTTGCTACAATATTCAAGTATGCCGCGATAGCTCAGTTGGTAGAGCGCATCCATGGTAAGGATGAGGTCTCGGGTTCGACTCCCGATCGTGGCTCCATACATAATCATCGACTGCTCAATTTGGGCAGTTTTTGTTATACTGGGTATATGGCAACATTTAGTTTTGATATTGTGTCCGAATATGACAAAGCCGAAATGAATAATGTTTTCGCTTTGACCCAAAAAGAAATTAGTAATCGTTATGATTTCAAGGGAACGCCTGCCGAAATCGACTGGATAGGTGACAAGACCGGTTTCAAGGTCATTGGCGCTAATGAATGGCAAATAGATAGTATCGTCGAAATTATCGGTAAAAAGCTAGCCTCACGCAATCAGAGCAGTAAAACTCTCGACCTCAGTAAAACTGCAGCTGTTAGTAACATGAGGGCAACCAAGGAAATACCGTTTATTGCCGGTCTAGACCAAGAAAAAGCTAAACAGGTCACTAAATTGATCCGTGATGAAGTACCAAAGGCTAAACCGTTAATTCAAGGTGATACGGTACGTGTTAATAGCGGTAGCAAGGACGATTTACAGAACGTTATGCGGTTAATCCAATCTCATGATTTTGACTTTCCAATTTCGTTTAACAATTTTAGATAACGCACTCTTGTAGTAAGTAATAATTTTTGCTATAATTACCTCTAATAGTCTATACAAATTTTAAAGGAATGATATGGCAAAAAAGAATACGAAGCGCAAATTAGTTGGTTTAGTTAGTGAGCTTAGCGGTCACCGCACATATTACACAACCAAAAATACTCAGAATACTACTGAAAAACTTTCGTTAAAAAAATATGATCCAATTGCACGAGTTCATGCACTTTACGTCGAGACTAAAAAGAATCTTGGTCGTAACGAAATTAAACCTCGTAAAGGCTAAAAAGCTCGCATATTTCGAATTCGAATTAGCCGTCCCAACTCAGGGGCGGCTAATTTTATTTAGAGTCCTTGGCTATTAAATCTAATAACGTAGCTATATATTCAGCATGAGTCCATGTTAATGGTGCAGGGGATACGATTTCGTTCGTGACTGGATCTAATTGTTCACCCATAACGCCAGTGTTCATCGCGTGACTCCTAGCCCAATCTAATATCTGAAGTGCTTTTGCAGACTCACCGGTATCGATATAATATTGCGCTAACCAGAATGAGGTAATAAACCAGTGATTTCCAGTAATACCTGGGCTGGCTCGGCGATAATAATCATCCTCGTAACGCGGTAACCCTAATACTCCGTCATTAATACCAAATAGCTGCTTAACGGTTTCTACTGAATTTAATATTTCGGGGCTGTTAGCATCAAATAACCCGAATATATAGGCCCCAAACACGCTCGAGCAGTCAACGGTTTCGTTATAGATGATCTTTGTGCCTTTGACGTTTACTCCGCAATAGAAAGCTTTTCGTTTGTCATTATATAAGTATTTATGAGCGGCGGCTTGGATATCACTAGCAGCCGAGCGCCAACGAACAGCATTATCGTGGTCATTTGCAGCAGCAGCCAAATCACTAGCGGCTAGTAATGCAGCGTATGTTACGGCGGTGGTATATGTACTGGTTATAAATATCTGTTCCCATAAATCATAACTCGGTCTAGGAAGCCCCGTAGCCTTGTCTATATAATCAGTCATAAACTCGGCCATCGGTACGACCATGCTTCCGTAAAACTCTTTTAATAGGCCAGGGTCGGGATGCATTCTATAGTATTGCGCAAACATAAATAGTGGCAATGCGGTTTCGTCCTCTTGGATAGGTGGCGCTATAACGCCGTCATGAATATATGAATGCCAACTACTACCCAGAGCGCCATCGGCACGATATTTATGCATCATATAGCCATCAGAATGTAGGCCTCGTTTTACGAATTCAAAGAAGCGGTAGGCTTCCTCTTTATAGCCCATACGAATCAACGGCCATAGTGCAAACGCTCCATCGCGCGGCCAACAATAGCTATAGGCATCACGCGAATAATTAAGCATCGAGGTGTCGGTACTGGCAATAACTGCACCGTGTTTGTCCATTTGTGATTTAACTATCATTGTACTCTGCAGGAAACTAGCCCGATATTCAGGACTTAGTTTTTCTAATATACGATTCGTTGGCTCTAGCCATTCATGCCACCAATGAGCGGTTCGTTTTAGGCGTTCATGTGGAGTATCTTGTTTGATTTTTTTATGAACATCGAGCGCTTCACGAATAGATTCACCCGCAGCAATCCAATAATAAACCCTTTGCGAACTGTTAGCTTCAATATTGGTTTTGAACCTAATAGTTGAATCAACTCGGCCATGTTCGACATTATTAGCACTGAGTTCGCCGTCGTCTGCATCACGATAAGTGCCTTCACGCCCCTCAATACCAAACAAACCAACCGTATATTGGTCGAAAGGCTTATGATCATAATCACCAGAAATCACAAAGGCTCTGCGACCACGATAATGTAATATAGCGCCATTGTCTGGTAGATATTGAGCCGTATCAGTATTGCTACGCGAATCACCGATTGCGAAAGCCTGATGCATGAATAACCTTATCTCGCGTGGTTGGTCAAATAAGTTAACGATGTGAATATTACGAAAGAAAGCGTTAATATCAGAATCGACGAAATCATCGAATTCCAGGATTATTCCTAGCCGTTTATTTTTCGCAACAGTATTACCAATTAAGGCATCATGAGGGTATCGAAAGGTAAAAGTCCACTCATCGGGTCGATTCTGAGGATTATCAATCCAACTGAGGTCACCGTTTACCCAGACACCGACTTTGTGTCGTAAATTGCCACCAGCTGAGTGGTTTTCAAACCCAACGTATGGATAATAAAAATCATGTACTGTTCCAAAACCATTCAGTCCGACATGCAGCTCACCGTTACTGAGTATAATCGGCCTAGCCATTCAGACCTCCGATATGGTGATTGTTATGCAAACGCCAACGCATATCGCGAATAACATTCATATAATACAAAAACGCATCATAGGGCGATTCATAAGGGCTAAAATAGGCATGGACATCACCGTCAGTAAACCACTTGGTACACATATAGTAGGTATGGTCTGATGTCTGCAGTTTACGCCAATCACTAATTAGTTCTAGATCGCCGGTCATCATAATGTCATCTTCCATGGCATAGATATAGCGCATAGCCTCTTGTTGCATACTATTACCTAACCAAGCAGTTAAATCACGTTCGTTATCAGCCCAAGTTACAGTATTTGGCATACTAACTTCACCAACTGGCTCAAATGCATCAACTGCACCCGAAACGGTATAGAATGTATTGGCCGAATTAGCTAACCACTTGCCGACAAACGCTTCATAAAACTCGAATATACCGGTGTCATCCCATTGATGTTCACCAAAGGTCTCGTAATCCATGAACAGATTAACTATTGATTTGTCACCTAGCGAAGTATTAACCCATTCATTATAAGTGTCAGAGTTAAGTGGCCATTCAGGCCAGTTCTTGTCACCAAAGCGAAAGGCAACGTCATCACTTAGGCGGTAGTTCTTTAATAACAACGAGATTTTTTCAGTGCCAGCTGGACGATAAACGTAGTTAGGACTGCGCCACTGCAAAATAGGATCCCAACCTTCGGCTAATATACCCTTAAAACCGTAGCCTTCGGCCCATTTAGCCATGTCGTCGTTATATGACAACTCGGTATTGCGGAATACGTTAGTTTCAACGCCGAATAGCTCACGAATTTTACTGCGATGAGCATCAACTTGGCGTTCAAATTCACTACGACTATAGAAAAAGGCGAGTGAGTGATAATAAGTTTCAGCTACAATCTCGACACGGCCAGTGTCAATAATACGTTTAAAACTCTCGATAACATCTGGAGCCCATTTCTCGGCTTGCTCAATGAAAACGCCCGTGATGCTGAGTGATACTTTGAATTCGGGATAATCAGTTAATAGCTTTTCTAACAAAGCATTCATTGGACGATATGATTTATTAGCGACTTTATTAAATATCTGTTCGTTGTTACGTTCGGTATCATATTCGGGTTCATCGAAATAATCGTGATTAAATGCTGTGTCAAAAACGCTATATTGGCGCACGCGGAATGGTTGATGGGCGTGTAGATATAGGACTATACCGCGTTTACTCATACCGTAGCCCCCTGAATCATGGAATTATATATACCTAGGCACGTTTCAGCAACATTGTGCCATGAAATTCGATTGTATTCATATTTAACATTCTGTTGCAGTGCGTTTTTCAACACCGGCGAAGTTGCGATACCGATTAGTTGATCAGCTAATCGATCCTCGTCCCAGAAATCATAACGGAAGATACTGTTTAATACTTCGCCAACACCAGATTGTTTGGTAACTATAATGGCATTATCATGGTAGGCTGCTTCGAGTGCGGTCAAGCCAAATGGTTCACTAACAGAACTCATTACAAATACGTCAGATACACTATAGGCATCGCGCCACTGTTTGCCGCGTACAAATCCGGTAAAGAATATTTTGTCGGATATACCCAAATCAGCCGCTAGTTTAATTAACTCATCGCGTTGTTCACCGTCACCGGCCAATAAAAAGGCTAGTTTGTCATATTTACTGATAGCTTTGGCAGCTGCCCGAATAAAATTAGCCAAGCCTTTTTGAATAGTAAAACGAGTAATTGTAGAAATAATAGTGTAGCCTTCGTCCTTGAGAGCCTCTAGATATCGATATGTTCGCATATCATACGCATAGCCATCATCAAAACTAGTGACATCGATAGCATTATGGACTACTTCGATTTTATCGGCTGGAATGCCATATTTAGAAACGATGATATTTTTAGTGATATTACTGACAGCGATAATTCGATCAGCCATCATTAAACCCTGGTATTCAATCTCGTGAACTAGGGGATTACCACTCTCGCTACCGCATCGGTCGAATTCAGTGGCATGCACATGGACAATTAACGGCACATCAATCAATTCCTTGGCACGTACGCCTGCCTCCATAGTTAGCCAATCATGAACATGAATAACGTCTGGGTTTATAGTCGTAATTAAGTGCTCGACGAACTTTACATAGCATTTTTGAACACCACGCATGTCTTTGAGATCCTTGATGTCAGCCTGTGTCAGAGTTTTATTAAGTACAGAGCTGCTGTCGTATGTACCTAGCCCGTACCTCTCGAGTGGAGTTAATGCGGTTGCACTATGAACCGTCATAAAATCAATATCCGGGTGTTTAGCGGTGTAGGGGATAACAAAATCAATCTTGGACCCGTGCTGAGCGAGCGCTTTAGCCATATGATAACAAGCCACGCCCAAACCGCCACTATTGTGAGGCGGTAGTTCCCACCCAAGCATCAATATATTCATAGCCTGTAGTTATTAAGCAGCCAATATTGACTAACCCACCGCTCCTTTTCTTGTAATATAAGGTATTCTGCTAATGATTATAGGACTAGATTGGCACTTTTACAACACTACAAATTGGTAGAATAATCTGTTACAATATGTGACCATAGGGGCATAGTACAACGGTTAGTATATGGGTCTCCAAAACCTAAGATCGTGGTTCGATTCCACGTGCCCCTGCCAAACAGGACAAAATGAAAATAACAGATTAGAATCGGTTCGATTATTTCGAATACAATCTAATCTGTTTTATATTTCGTCAAATACACCTCTGTTAAAAAAGTTCGATTCCTAGTGCCCCTTTATTTCTTGAGTGGTTTCCCGATGAGCTTTTTGTCTTCTTTTGACAAAGAATTCATATGTTCCAGAATTTCTTTTAAGTCTTTTATTGCGTCATTATCAATCATGAAAAATTTTACATATAATGATCTAAGTTTTTGAATCATATTCATGTCAATTCCTTTTGTGTCGATAATGCTACTATGACAGCAAAAAGGCAAGCGGTAGCGTTTTGATATCACAGCCTTACGTGAACGTAAGTGTAACAATCAGCAATAAAAAAGGCGACGTTGATTCGGATATTATTATTTTCGGCGATGAAGTGAACTTACAAGAAGGACGAGGGAGGTTGAATCTTTGCAGAACTGCTTTAGGTTTTTTCGTTTACTCTCTGTGGTGGTATACTAACTAGATAGTGGATAAATATTCAACGATTTTTTTTGATTGGAGTGGAGTCATTGCTGACGATTCAGGCGATGAGTTTATTGAGCAACTATTAAGAAATGTTGGTGCTACTGATACCCAGGTGAAGGAAATTATTGAAACGTATTTCGTAGACTTTTTAAAAGGTACAGTATCTGAAACTGAATTCTGGAATAATTTAAAAATCAATTACGATCTTAATATAACCGAACCAGCTTCGAAAGAATTCAAAAAATGGCGAGGGCTAACTGCTAATCGAGATATCCTTGCACTTGCCAGTAAAGCAAAGGCTCAAGGTTTTCGAATTGCGGTACTAACTAATATAATTGAACCAGTATATAATATTATTCGACAGGCTGGTTATTATGATCTGTTTGATGATGTTATTGCGTCGTGTGTAGTTGGTCTCGTAAAACCCCAGGAAGAAATTTACGAGCTTGCCTTAGAGCGACTTGGCACGACAGCGCGACAGTCTATCTTTGTTGATGATAAACAGCTAAATATAGAAGCTGCAACCATGATGGGGTTTAAGGCGATATTAGCGCACAACCCAACTCAAATAATTCATGATTTAGAAAAGTTAATTTAGAAAGAAAATAATACGAAATGAATCAAATTTTATTCAACTCAATAATAGCGACAGTCGTAATTAGTTTACTTTCATTAGTGGGGGTTGTGACCTTTTTTATAAACAAAAAAGCGATATCTAAAATATCTATTTGTTTTGTGGCTTTTTCAACGGGTGCTTTAATAGGTGGAGCCTTTTTGCATCTATTGCCAGAAGCGATCGAACTCTCTGATAGCCTCAAGCCTTTTCTATTTCTTATATTAGGTTTGTCGGTATTCTTTGTGCTTGAGCGCTATTTGAAGTGGCATCACTGCCACAAAAATAACGGGTGCGAAGTACACACTTTTACGTACATGAGTCTAGTCGGCGATGGACTCCATAATTTTATTGATGGCCTAGTTATTGTTTCTGCCTTTGCGATCAGTAAAGAACTGGGAGTCGCTACGGCATTTGCTGTAGCCGCCCATGAATTACCTCAAGAGCTAGGTGATTTTGGTTTATTGCTTCATGGAGGTTTTTCGAGAGCTAAGGCTTTATTTTGGAATTTTATATCTTCTCTAACCGCTATTGCAGGTGCAGTAGTCGGATATTTTATGATTAATTCGTTCCACGACGTTACTTCATTTTTGCTACCTTTTGCAGCTGGCGGGTTTTTATATATAGCAATGTCTGACTTAATACCAGAGCTACATAAAGAGCCCAAAATATCTAAGTCCATTTTTAATTTTGCACTCTTTGCAGTTGGTATTCTATTCATGTTATTCATTAAGCTGTATTTTGCAGAGTAGACTTTAGATTGTTATAATATATTTAACAAGAGAGGCGTGATCTATGAAAAGATTAACAATAGTTATTTCAGCGATATTACTACTGTTTGCAGGATTAGTTTTTTTCGTAAATAATACATCTAATCAATCGACTTCTAATAGTACTAAAGTCTTAGAGGTTGTTGAGCAGAAACCATTAACACTAAGTGCGGAAATAAAATCAGTAAATGGACAACTTATAGATGTGCGTGAGCCGGCGGAATACGAAGAGAACCATGCTGACAATGCAATTAACGTACCACTAGGGGATATACAGAATGGCGTTTTCTCTAAAATAGATAAAACGAAACCGATTTATGTTTATTGTCGGAGTGGTGTTAGGGCGGGTAAAGCGAAAGTTGCGTTGGAAGCAGCGGGGTATAAGAACGTTACAAGTCTTGGCGGGTTAAGTGACTGGGTCGCCAAGGACGGGTTGACATGTAGCTCCACTAAACCGAGTTGTTCATAAACTTGACTGCTTAATGTTTTGGGTATATACTCATAATAGATAGTTTGATTTGATTAAACTATTCAAATATTCATCAATAACAAATAGTAAAGGAGGTATATATGCCAAATTTAGATGGAACTGGTCCGATGGGTCGAGGCCCGAGAACTGGTCGCGGGATGGGAAGATGTGTATATTATGGTTTTGGTCAAGGTCAAAACCTTAGATACAAACAACTTCAAGCGATAGATGATAATTCTAAAGATTTAAATTACATAAAAGATCAACTAGAAGCTGAATTATCTGATATTAAAGAAAGAATTGCAAAAATCGAAAATAAATAAAAATAACAGATTAAGTGCCCGGTATGACTCTGTTTATATCGGGCATTGCTATGTATTATATTAATAAATGAATTATAAAAATTATGTCAAGACCTAGACTAAACCGAAGAGTTTGCTTTAATCCGAACGTGACATATTTTAAGCCACGTGGCGTACCTATGTCCACGCTTGATATTGTTGAATTAACACTTGAAGAAACAGAGGCTCTAAGACTAAAAAACGTAGACGGTCTTAGTCAAAATGAATGCGCTAAAAAGATGAATACGAGTCAAAGTACATTTCAAAGAATATTATCTAGCGCGTATAATAAAATTAGCGATGCGATAATAAATGGCAAAGCCATAAAAATAGTTGATAAATAAGAGGGTAGATATGAAAGTTATTAAATTTGGTGCAGTTTGGTGTTCGGGATGTTTGGTAATGAAGCCACGTTGGGCTGAGATTGAAGCTGAAAACCCTTGGCTGCAGACCGAAATGCATGATTTTGATGAAGATAAGACTGCTGTAGAGAAATACAACGTCAGTGATATTTTACCTGTTTTTGTATTTTTAGATAAAAATGGTAATGAGTTTTTGCGTTTGAACGGTGAAGTTGCAAAAGACAAATTAGTTAACATTATTAACGAAAATAAAGATCGATAGAATGAAAAGTGCAACAAAGATACTATTGCCATTGCTTTTGCTGATAGGTTTATTCAGTTTTATTCCAACCAATGCGCATGCTACCGCTAGTTTAAATATTTATTTATTTTGGGGTAACGGCTGCCCTCATTGTGCCAAGGAAAAAGCATATCTTGCAGAAATCTTACCTGGCTATCCAAACGTAAAACTTAATACTTACGAAATCTATGGTAGCCAAGAAAACATTAACTTGATGCAAGAAACCGCCAATAAATTAAACGTGAATGCAAGCGGAGTGCCATTTCTAATTATTGGAGATAAAGAGTTCATTGGTTATGCAGAAGGCACTACAGACAAGGAGTTAAAAGAAAGACTGCAATACTGTACCGACAATAAATGTCCTGATTCTGTAGCTGAAATTGTAGATTCGGCTACAAAAGTAACCACGTCTAATAAATCTTCTCAACCCGAAGTCAACACTAATAAAGCTGAAAAAATCATTGAATTGCCATTTTTTGGTAAAATTAATGCACTCAATTTCTCGTTACCATTACTTGCGATAATTATCGGAACACTGGACGGCTTTAACCCATGCGCTATGTGGACTTTAATGTTTTTAATAAGTCTACTCTTAGGTATGAAAAGCCGACACAGGATGTGGGCGCTTGGTAGCACGTTCATTGTCGCGTCGGCAGCTGTCTATTTTTTGTTTATGGCCGCCTGGTTACAGTTAATCCTATTTCTAGGCTTTGTGATTTGGATTCGTACGATAATAGGGTTACTGGCAGTAACTGGCGGTGGTTTAAATATATTAAATTATATTAAAAATCGCAATAAAGAAAGTGGATGTACGGTTACGGGGAGCGAGAAAAGACAACTTGTTTTTGCAAAGATGAAAGCGATTGCTCATCAAAATAGCTTATGGCTAGCATTAGGCGGAATCATATTGCTAGCTTTCGCCGTTAACTTAGTTGAATTAGTTTGCTCGGCGGGCTTTCCGGCTATATTCACGCAAGTTTTATCACTTAGTAACCTGACGTCTTGGCAATATTACGCTTATATAATTCTATACATATTCTTTTTCATGTTGGACGACATGATTATATTTGCTATCGCAATGTTTACTTTGAGAGCGACCGGTATATCCACCAAATACGGTAAGATGTCCAAAGTAGTAGGTGGGGTTTTGATGTTGATAATTGGCCTATTGCTTATATTCAAGCCTGAATTATTGATGTTTGGATAGATTATAACCTACTAATCATGAGGCTATTTAAGCATATAGCAATTTTAGAATGATAACTTTATATTAGGTAACGTTAGGATATCGGCTAGTACAACCCGTACCTTTATATTCTTAATCGAATAAAAGATAAAGTATTTGTCACGATTTTTTTTGATTTAATTCTTCGCATAATCTCGCAACTATCATTCTGCGAAAGAATATTTAGACTACCTTCCCATATTATCTCGTCGTCTATTATAGCTAATTTGCGGTGATGACCAACTGTCATAAATACTTCAATACCAATACTCTGCATCTCGCCAATAGCCCACAAGACCTGTTCGTAGAATATAGGGTTATGTTCATCGAGTGGTTTGGTGTTTACGACTATACGCACATTACGCGATTGCAGCTTGCTGAATACAGGCAATAGTTGATCTATGCGTCTCTTTGTGATAAACGGACTCTCGATAACTACAATGCGTCGAGCGCGTTTCAAGTCTCTCATGAAGATTTTGTAAAACGTGTTTTGGTCAAACAGGGAAGAGCTAAACATTTTCGCCCTCCTTAGAAAAACATACTATACCACAATAAGTTCGGTAATCGTCCACTAGCCCCTGCCAAGACATTATTGAACTAATGTAACCAAATTCCACCCCTGGTGGGGTATTTGTTTGTTGTAATGCTATTCGCTTGTTCATGTTTCCCACCTCTGTTAAAAAGTTTGGTTCCTGGTGCCCCCTTTGATAATATCCAGACTTATTATTTATCTTATGGTATTTCAGGGAACGTAACCAACGTTCCTTTGGTTTCTTCGATGACCTTACGGCATGAGGCCTTAAATGCCTCATCGTCTGGGTGGTCGGACAAGTAGATAGCAATTGGGTAAAGATCGGATGTTTTTACGAGTGCGGTACCTAATCGGTTTGCGTTTGTGTAGCATTTGTCAGTGAATTCATCCGGGCGCTCAGCAGGTTTTTGCAGCCTAAATCCATTCCCAAATAAGATGCCCTGAGCCGGTTCCGTAACTTCATCACGCTGAAAATCTTCTTGGATATTCGTTTCGAGTTGGCGAAACTTATCAATATTTATCGCGGATTTATCCTTGCCCTCAGCTTCGCCAATTAACCGCATACCCTCTGGACTCACGATTACATGGTCAATTTCTAATGCACCTTCGCGGAAGTTAGAGACCTCATAGCCCATCATCGTAAGTACATTCTCGATTTCGCCCTCAAGTAGGGTGCCGTTTTCGTAAAGTAAAGCTTTTATGGCATCAGTTTGCTGTTTTTGCTCAAGTGTCTTGCTGTGTTCGGACTCCTTTTTCCTGATTGAGGCTTCAATTGCGTCAATTTTCTTCTCTAGTGAAGTGGCTTTTTTTGAGGTTGGCACTTCGGCTACCCAATTTGGCGGCGGAGTAGCTCCAGAACTCTTCCGTAATACCTTATCAATCTCTACGAGTTGACTTATAAGCTGTTGTCCGGTTTTCATACCGGCTTTTGTCCAATAACTTTTGCCATCCTTGCGCTCTTCGGTCATGCCCTCAAAATTGAAGTATGGAAGCAGTACTATGTGACCAGTTTTTTCTTTCAACTTAACTATAGTACCCTGCGTGTTGGTGCCTTTAACTGTTGAAAATACTACCGTTCCGTATGAGCCAGGCATGAAAACCCGATACTCTACGTGGTCTTTAACTATTTCGTAAAGGTTATTAAAGCGTACATCGCTAACTTTAATCTTCGAGCCCCTACTGTTGGTAATACTGGGGGTGAATGGCAGTGCGGAATAGTTATTCACGTCTGTAACGCAGTTGATGGTTCTACTGCCCTTAAATTCTTTTTTGTCCAGTTTTAGCCGATAGACTTTCGCTTGCTGCCAAGATGACGAATACCGTCTTACCGTCATTAACTGCACTACCGAGTTCACTTCTCCAGTGTGCTATATCCTGGTTTAACTGTTTGGAACCATCCTCGCTCAGTGAGCCGCTATAGTCAAACCCATAGGTAGGAAAGCTAGTGTCAAAAAGTATCACATCGTAATCATGCAAGGATTTACCAGAAGAGTAGGACGCATGGAGTTCAGACCGTCCTAGTATTTGTGTGCCAATTGTGATGATTGAATTTGACATGGTTACTTACTCGCTTCTTTCTTTACCCGACGAAGTTTTGTAGAAAAATCGTCATCAATCTTAATAATCAAAGCTAGCATAAGCCTTAAAGCGATAAGATAGGTTTGATAATGCTTTCCTTCGTCAGCCTTTTCAGTTTTCGTCATAGAGCGATGTGAATACTTATTGCGCAAGTCTTTGCCATTACTAGAATCTTCTTGGTTAAGGAAATAGGTGAAGTACTTAGCCTCAGATTCCGTCAAAAGCGTTGATTTTCGCTCGAGCCACTCCTTTGCGACCATGGTGTCAATTTCGTGCCGCGCTTCTTCAGGGTAGTGATAGTAGCTGGTAGCTTCCGTTTCAAACAGGTTTTTAAACACGTTAATTTGACGCTTGCTTCTGAATAGCAAACGCTTTGGACTCTTTACGACAACCTGCAAGCGTATTAACTCGTCAAGCAAAGGTTTTTGATGATCTTTAAAGTCGCTATACTTGACGACATGGTTCATGATTAGTTCAACAAAATCCTTGGCCTTTAGGTCCTCGCCGATATAGGTGAGACTGGATTGATCTGAAAAAAGGTAATGGAGAATGTACGAAATTTCTTTGTTATCTGTTGGATAGACATACTTGCCGATGATCTGACTCGGAATCTCGTTATACTTAGGTGATTTTGAAACGATAGCTAGGAGATCTTGTTCGATAGAGCCATTTTCAGCATATAGCTTGAACTGCTTAATAACGCTATCCATTTCGCTAAAGACGTGACTGCACTTTTCAAGGTACGAAGATGCCTTTGATGAAGGGACGTAACTAAACCCATCGATATTGAAAGTGTTATTTAAATAGTCATTGAAATACCAAGCGACTACAGTCTCAAGGTCTTTATTCTGAGTACGGAGAAACTTCTCATATAGCATCGTTTGCATCAGCGTGCTTTGATCAATAAACTGGAATGAAACCCCTTCAGGATATTCATCGGCACCACTGACCTTCATGAAACGCTCTACGACGCCAAGACGAGCACTATAAGACGGTAGGGTAAGGATCATATGACTGTTGACGAGCGGAAATAGGTGAATAAAGTTCATTAGTGAAGACAAATTGTCAGAGTTTTCCATAAGCCATTTTTTACTATAAACAAACCTTGTTGTAGGCCCATCCGTAGATATTTCAATGGCTTCTTCCTGAGCATCCGAGATTTCGACTTCGATGCTGAACATCAGGCTCCCATTTTCTTCTTTGAAAAAATTATCAGTCCACTCTTTATGTTTACGTTTAGCCAATAGCTTAATCTTGTCATCGACTCCTGCCAGTGGCTTCACTCGGGCGTTAGCGATCAACTCAAGGTAATTCGGATTAGCATCTTCGTTGCTCAGGTACTGCTCAATGAGAGCATGTGCGTCATCTGTAGTAAAACTTGGCGGCAAGTGAACGTCACGTCGCTCGCGCTTCTGAAAGTACTTGTGGATCAGCTGCTCAGCGTTCTGGCTATCAGACAAAATCAGAGTTCGGACCTCTTTGTCGTACTTATCAATAAATGATTTATTTTCAAGTAAATCCCAGATCCTTACATTGTTAGCGTTCAGCGTGGACATCATGACTGAGGGGCTGATGACATCAAAACGTTTATGACGGCCAAGAAGATTCAACAGATCCGGATGATAATCAAACACCACATTCTTAATCACAGTTAATGCGTTGGCATCGTTAATTGAATTAAAGAATGTGGATATTGCCTTATGGATTCTCGGCTTCATATTGACATAATAATCGACTTTTGACTGTTTAAGGCTTCTAGGTAGGGCCAGATCCTCAACGTACTGAAGTACATTGTATAGTTCGAGTACGTCATTTATGTCGGTGTAAGAATAGTGTCCATCAAAACCATCCAGAACTTCTATCACTTGTTTTGAGTAGAACGAAGTGGCGAGATCTCGCAGTCCATAGTATTTGATCCGCCGTTCTAACTCGGGTGCTTCGGGCTTCACGTATTGAGCGTAGAGTGTATCGATGTTTTCTTGGAGTGCTTTACGTGTCGGTTTAGACTTGCCGTTCAGCCAGTTGTTCATCGTTACAAAGGATGTACCGATTTTGTCAGCTAAAGCTTGCTGAGAGAGCCCGTTTGAGCCGATTATTGCTTGGAGTTTTGTTTTGTAATCCATATAATCATTATATCACAACTTTATAAATTTAATCACTGACTTTATAAAGTAGACACTAAACTATGCAGTATATTAGTTATCATTGTCTATGATGTACTTACGTCGCTCTTGGTCCCGCTGTAGCTGTGCGTGATACAAAGGAAAACTTGTTAAAACACAATAGGTTTGGTAATCGTCCCTTAGCCCCTGCCAAACCAGTTATATCTAAAATCGGCTTCAATACGAAGTCTATTTATTTTGCTATAATGCAAGCTATGGAACCTTATGATAAAGTTTTTGTTATTGTCTATAGAGTTATAAATAGCTCTTTTGAATTTTTGTCATTAAAGCCTAATCCAGAACCTGGCAGAAATACCGATGACTACGTAATCACTGGTGGCGTTGAAGTGTACGATAAATCTTTTGAAGAAGCGGCACTTCGGGAAGTAGCCGAAGAAATTGGCGTAAAATCAAATAATATAATTAGCCTCGATTATACGATTAACTACACAGATCACATAACACTCGAGAAACACGCCGAACACTGTTTTGGAGTAAAAGTTGATGATGATAAAATCGTATTAAATTTCGAACATATTGACTATAGATGGCTTAATAAAGATGATTTTATAAATACAATTTGGTGGGATTACGACAAAAGCATACTTGAAAAAATGATCAAAATTATTGAGATGCACGAGGGTTTAAGCTAGCTATTATTTATAGCAGAATCGCTTTTACTAAAAATAATTAAGTTAAATTTTGATACAATATTAATATGCAAACAGAAATCGAAGCAAAATGGCTAAATATCGATAAGAATAATTTGCGCAAAGTATTGGTAGAGTCAGGGGCAATCCTTGTAGCGCCCGAGCGTTCAATGGTCCGGCGAGTCTATGATTTTCCCGACAAGAGGCTTGAATCGATAGGTGGTTGGGTGCGCGTTCGAAATGAAGACAATAAAATAACAATGAGTTACAAACAGCTCAATGATCGTACTGTGAATGGGACAAAGGAAGTTACGGTTGTCGTAGATGATTTCGATTTGGCATGCAGTTTCTTGGAATCAATTGGGCTTACATCAAAATCGATTCAAGAGACAAAGAGAGAAAGTTGGAAATTAGGTGACTCCGAGATCGAACTCGATACCTGGCCATGGATACCGAGCTTTGTTGAGATAGAGACTACTAATGAAACATTATTAAAGAACACAGCCAAAACTCTTGGACTGGATTATTCAAAAGCCTTACACGGAAGCGTAGAAACGGCATATCAAGCCGTTTATGACGTCACAGAAGCAGAAGTAAACAGCTGGAAAGAGATCCGATTCATAGACGTACCGAGCTGGTTGTCATCAAAAAGGCTTAAATAATGAAATTGCTACTCACATCGACCGGCATAACCAATGAAACGATCAAAGCTAAGTTTCTAGAAATGGTCAATAAGCAACCAGCGGATATTTCGTTGGCATATATACCGACAGCGCTTAATGCTTCGTCTTCGCCAGATAAGAGATGGGCGATAGAAAATATAATCCGTCTAAATAATATGGGTATCGGGAATATAGATATAGTCGACTTTTCGGCTATACCAAAAGACATGTGGCTACCTCGCTTACAAAGGGCCGATGTATTATTTGTGGAAGGCGGAACACCGAGTCATCTTATTTTAGAAATGAAAAAAGCAGGGGTTGACCAGTTATTATTAGATGACTTTAAAGATAAAGTTTACGTCGGTTGTAGCGCCGGATCGATGGTGCTGGGTAAAATTGTAATAAAAAGTCCAAAAGATACACCCGCCAATCATACGGTTGAATATGGCTTCGGAATAGTGGACTTTAGCATTAGACCGCATTTTTTTAGAGCCGATAGAGAGCAACTCAGTGAAGATCTAATCGCCGGGTTCGCTCATGAATATAATTCAGTTTTTTACGCTATCGATGACAACTCTGCGATAGCCGTTGAGGGTGATAATGTCTCGATAATATCCGAAGGTAAATGGAAAAAATTCGAGAGATAATGATAATCTCAAAGGTTTTACTGTAAATCTATACTTTCGCCAGCGTTTAACGTGACATACTCGGCGCCCATATCATCACAAGCTTTCTTGACCCAATTGCCGACAATGATACACCTAAATTGTCTGCAGACAGATTTGAATATACTTTTTCATCCGGATTAGTATTTTATCGAGTTTGGGAATTAGATGAAATCAAAAGATGTTATGAAAATGTCATAATTGCAAAAAATGAGGATGGCATCGATGAGCTTTGTTTTAAAGATACTGATGTTTGTGAAAAATATATTAAGACTATATCGAAATTATGGCCACGTTGGATCGATAATGACGATAAGGTCGTCATGCAGTTTATCGCTGATATATTAAAAGCGATGATAGACGGCGGGTATTTAACAGTAGATGATCTATATACGTTTTCAGAACAGGAAGTTATAGATAAGATTCTGAATTGTCCAAATAAGTATATTGCCAGATCTTTTAAAAAGTTACAGAAAGCTACGCTCGTATACGGTAGTGATATGCAGGTTGATGGAAGATATTGCATCAACGTAAAAGCCAAACGTCGTTACGTTATCCCTCTAGTGACACAGAACGAAACCGTTGTTCGTATAAATAATATTTCAGATAGTGCAAAATCTGACATTGAAAATTATCTAAAATTTAATACCACTAAATTTGCGTGCCTCGATTTTGATTTCGAACCAAAGAATAAATAAGCCTGCAATAAACTGACTAACAGGACTATAATAGTAATGTAAGTTAATAATTCATATTGGGAGGACAGTTATGTTACTAACAATAGCAGTAATTTTATTAATACTATGGGCGTTAGGGTTCACTTTAAATATAGGCGGCGGGCTGATTCATATACTTATAGTGATAGCTCTGGTTGTGTTTATTTATAACATGATATCTGGCCGACGAAATACCTAGTTCTAGCTGGGTTAGTCAATAAAGAAAAGACACTCAAATGGGTGTCTTTTCTGATTGGTCTTTATTTATTATTCTTGTTGTCGGCCCGAAAGAACTCGAATTAAAGCAACGATTCCCCAGGCTAATAGCGCGTACACAATTAACGCAACTAGAGTGGCTGGCTCAAACACCGAAGTAACCACAGCTCCATTTACCAGACTCGTGTTAAATATACCAGTAAAGGGCGCGACGAATACCGTAGATAAGTTATAAACAAAATCCACAAATCCACTCGAAGGATTAGCTCCTAATAATTTGAGAACGAATCGGAAGACTAACAAGACTTCCAATATTCCAAAAATTAAATATATAAAATAACCAGCCGTCTGATAGCTGGTTGCATCTCTTTTTTCTGGTTGTGCACCAGTTGAATTGTTACTATTTTCATTGGTGGTGATCGTTTCTTTGGTGATATCTGGCATATTGCCTCCTTTTATTAACGTCCACTAATTACATTATACTCTCAAATTGTCAAAGTCACGAAGTGTGTCTACTACGGGTTGCCTAATTTTTTGATAAGATTAATACTATGAAAGTAATAGTTACGATTTGCAGTAAAAATAAAGACAACACCGTTGGACATATTCCTGCATATTTGCGTTATAAATCTACTCGTATTAAACAAGTAACTAAAATTGCAAACGAAGAATGTCTCCCATTTTTTATCTTGTCCGGTAAATATGGATTAATAAAATATAACGAACCGATTCCTTTTTACGATTATCTTCTTTTAGATAAAGAAGTAGCTAGAATTTCCAAAATCGTCTCAACACAGATTATCGACAATAACATAAGTTCTATCGATTTTTATGCAAAACCAAAGCTTAATGATTGGGTTACTTATTATGAAGTCTTGGGAAAAGCCGCAAAATTGTCGAATATTAATTTAAATATACATAATTTAGAATGATTAAAAGCCACCAAGCTTGGCGATAGATACTACCACCCCATAGCTCGTTCAATAGAAGCGATAGTTTGTTTCGGGTCTGCCGAGGCTAAGATAGTTAACATACCCAATTCTTTCGCAGGTTCTAGGTTTTTTGTTAAATCATCAATATAAATACATTCTTCAGCCAATAACTGCAACCCGTCTAGGGCGTGCCGGTAGATAGAAAGCTCTGGTTTTGCATAACCTACTGCATCCGACAGAATGAGTGGCTCAAAGCCTTCGTAGAAACCTTTCTGAAAGGCTATAGTAGACATGGGTTTTATAGTATTAGACAAAAGGCCGACTTTATATTGTTTGTCCTTTAACTTCTGTATGAATACCAACATCTCGGGCCATGGGCTAAGCGCACTTCCGTCCATCCATACTCTAGACATATTGTCGGGTAACACTCGTCCCGAGGAAACCTCGAATGAACGAAGGAACTCAACCTCATTAATAATGCCCCTACTAAAATCTCTATAACCGGCCATATGCCAGTGGGGTAGGAGATCTTGGACTGTCGTGTCAAGCATGTCAGCGAGTACACCGGGCCAACCGCCCTTAGGATCTGGCGCTATAACACCGCCCCAGTCAAATATTACGGCTTTAATCATTAAACGATTATACCATCCCACCCAATACGGTCTTTACCGTAGATTGACTTATTTGCAGTATAATGCTACAATAAGGTTAATGCGCTATTATTAGCGTAAATATTGTCACTGGAGATGGTAATATTGAGTAACTTAAAAGCATTATGGATTGATAGTGGAGATTTTCCACTAACCGACAAGGTTCGAGAAAAGATCAAACAAAGCCTAGACTTAGCTGATAATCCCATAGCAGAACATCAACTAAATGAAATTAGTCTGAACGCCATTGACGGCTATGACTGTTTTATAGTCACCGTTAATCGTCAACATCTGCTTCAAGATTTATATCGCATGATAGGCGAACGAGGACAAATGCTAGTCGTCAATACCGAAGGATCTAAAACCGAAGAGTGTGATTGGGAGGTTAATTCACCCTGTGGCACTCATCACCTCAATCTTAGCGGATTATCAAAACTCATCGTCCAAGACGGCAGAGTGGTTGATATCGAGCAATCCATTAAAATGTAGCCAAGCTATCCAACCATGGATAACATCCCAGACACACCCCGCTAAGCATACTGTTCTAACCGGACATTATGATAGCGGGGTATTTAATTCCACTATCATACCTATAAAATAAATCGTAAAATGAAGTTATGAAATATATTTTAGTTACAGATTCAGACGTAGAACAATTCGAAAAAAGCGTGAATGAAAAGATAAAACAAGGGTATTTGCCATTAGGCGGCGTATCCGTAGCCACGCTTAATAGCGCAGTACCGACCAAGAAAATCATCTACACCCAAGCGCTAAAATTAGAGTCCAAATAAATAACATCTATTGGTCCACTCGTGCTATTATCAATCCATTATGAATAGAAAAAATATTGCAGAAATAGCTGGATGGTGCGGAGCAGCTGCTATTTTATCGGCATACGTATTAGTTAGTTTCAGAATCATATCGGCTAGCGGTTACGCATATCAATTATTAAATCTTAGCGGTGCTATTGGCATGCTACTTATTGCGTTCGTTAAAAAAGTCGAGCAATCAGTTGTTATAAACATAATTTGGGCTATTATTGCGATTGCTGCGATTATCGGTTTAATAATTCACGGTTAGGTATTGGAAACTCATGCCAAGAAAAAACAAGACCATCCAGCATCAACCTTATCTAATAAATCAGCTGTTTTGCAGTAAAAGAAATTACAAAAATGAAAAAGAAGCCCAAAATGCCGCCGAACTTCAAATGTTAAAAGATATGAATTTAGAACTGTCAGTTTATAAATGCAATCTTTGTAAATATTGGCATTTAACAAGAAATACTAAATCTATTCGCCAATAACCACAAATTAATATTTATTTTATATGTATGTATTTAGGGCTGCTCATTTTACTCAGGGTACCCAAGAACAAAACTATCCATAATAGGACAGCCACGATTGTCACTATCTCGGTGACGGCGAATGGTATCGACGTATTCACGAATCCAGTTAGATAATAAAACGTCGCTCCGATCAGTGACAATACATAGCTAGTTATCATAAACTTACGCGGAAATTTACGAAAGAACCAAAAGGCAAAGAATAATATCGGCATAATATCAAAAAAGACAAAAGAGGCGAGGAACATATGAACAGGGTTTGCCCAATTAAATAGCCCGTATGGGAATACACCGATTAATGCCACGGCGATCATTTCCATAAAATATAACGAGGTTAATATAAATACCGACGTTCTATCGAGCAGACCTTTGGCGACCAGTGATCGTATTTGAGGCCTTAAATAATAGGCAAACAAAACCGATAATAATCCGAAGAGAATCAACGTAATATTATAGTATTCTGAATTCACATTCCTAGGCATTCCGATGGAACAGATCGACGTCCTCCACCAGTCTTGGTTATTTGTTAAAATAGTCGCCGCGCAAAACCCGACAGTAACAGTAACCACTATTAATAACAGGAACTTCTGTCGATTTAATCGGAACACTCCCTTGGCAGTACAGTAGGCCAAAACCCCGCAAAATAGTGATATCAGAAAGCTAACCCAAATCGGCACAAAGACATGATAATTTAGAATATCGGTTACTAGGAATACAAATAGGTGACCCGAGATATTTGCAAGGAAACCATAGGTAGCCCCCAACATAATTGCAAAAACCGGCCAAAGTCGACCATACGTAATTTTCTCGAGTTGGTTTTGCCTGTACACCCCAGCTATCGCCACAAAAAGAGCTACATAAAAAGCCGCGCTAATAACAATGGAACTAAAATAATTTTGATCTAACAACTTTCCAACAGACACCAGACTCAGTATTATCGTTACCAAGAAGACCGATAAAACCACCACGCCACTTATGCGTAAACAAAACTTATCATATTTGCTTTTTATAATGTCTTTACCCACAAATACATCATACTAGAAATGTTGTCGACATTATATATCATTATGCTGGCACTAAATAGCCAACGTAAGTGGACAGCCCTGTTTTTTAGGTCTGATAGTTGATAGAATGATAACCAGATGAAAGAGGGGATAGATACGTCTAAAAAAGTGCCGCTAAGGGGTATATCCTTATTTTCTAGTGCCGGAATCGGTGAAATATTCCTATCGGAGGTTGGTGTTGATATTGTAGTGGCTAACGAGTTAATGCCCGAGCGAGCCGAGCTATATTCTAAAATATACAATAAAACCAACATGATCACCGGCGACATTAATAACGACACTACGTTCAAAAAAATAGTCGACTCGTCTGGCAAAATCGACATTATTATCGCCACCCCTCCTTGCCAGGGCATGAGTGTAGCTGGCAAGAATAGAACTCAACAAGATATGATATCCGACAAAAGGAATTATTTAGTTTTTAGAATAATTGAGCTAATTAAAATCAAAAAGCCACGATATATATTAATCGAAAACGTCCCAAACTTTTTGGAAATCAAATTACCATATAATGGTACGGCTAAAAAACTTATCGATATTTTAAATGATATATTCGATACAGAATATGACATCCAAACAAAAATATTAAATACGGCCGAATACGGCATTCCACAGAAACGCATTAGGGCAGTTGTAATTATGAGTAAAAAAGGCCTGAAATGGGATTGGCCAGAAAAAGAGCAAACAATTTCAATAGAATCGGCAATTGGGCATCTACCCTCGCTAGAATCCGGCCAATCTAGTAATATTCCTTGGCATTTCTCTAGGAAACACTCCGATAACCACGTAATCTGGATGAAACACACCCCGACGGGTCATTCGGCATTCGAAAACGATGTATTCTTTCCTCATAAAAAAGACGGTCAAAGAGTCAAAGGTTATATCACGACCTACCGCCGAATGAAATGGGGCGAACCGGCGCCAACTATCACTATGCGAAATGATGCAATTAGTTCCCAAATGAATGTCCACCCAGGCAGAAAATTAGATAATGGCGAATATTCAGATGCCCGCGTTCTAACGCCGTTAGAATTAATGGTATTATCGTCCATACCTGAATCATTTAAAATACCGGACGGCACTCCAGAAATACTCATCAGAAAATGTATAGGGGAATGTGTACCGCCATTATTAATTAAGAAAATATTAAAGGGCATACCACGATGACTAATAGAATAGAGACAGAAAAATGGATCCTATACAGGCATACTAATAATTTTGACTTGATAACTGCAGTGGCCTTCAATCTAAAATATCTGTCTAAAAATTCAATTTCCAACGAAGATAAGATGGCTTTAACACTTAAATTAAAGGAATTAGCATATTACAAGGAAAGAAATCCTGAATTACCGCTAGACTCAATTAACCACATGATAAATACGCTGGCTTATTATATGTTCGGCTACAAAGACACCATCGACGGACAGGCTAGGTTCTTATTCAGCCCGCTCGGTAATTTATTTATGAAACATCTAAATGACAAAGACAAGCTAAACAAAATATTTCTAACTATGCTATGGGGCCTACAGTTTGAACACCCCCACGGTGGGACTAGTCGAGATTTTAAATTATATCCGTTTAGATTGATATTCAATTTATTAAACGAGCCTAGACTTGATAATAAATTATTTGCCTACGAAGTATCGTATTTATTAGTATTTTTAAAAACCATCAACAAAGAAAAATACGAAGATCTAATAAGCCAAATATTAGAAATGCGGACCTGGAGCGATATAAAAATTAAAACTAAATTCGAGGAAAGCCCACACGCCTACGTTAACTCGGCTTATGAATGGGATTATTACGTCAGTGAACTCCTGCAAAGCGCTGGTATTTTACAAAAAACCGAAGGTGAAGTTATTTGTAGATTGTTACAGGGCAAAAACTCTTATAGAAAAGTAACCCGAAATTACGTAACGCTCGATCCATTGTTATTAGAATATTACTCAAAACTAGAATTAGAATATCCGTTTGACGAAGAGCCATTACCACTAGATGACCCTGAGAGATTAAAAATAGACGTCATTAAGGAAATCTATAATTTCTATCCACAAACTCTATTATCGGAAATTAACGAAGAAACCGAGCCTATTAGTTACGAATTACTGAATCTATCAAAATTAATAGAAAAATATTCAAATAACAATAATGGTGATGAAGCGTATTTGTTCGAGGATGTCCTGGTTGATGGTTTTAATTTATTTATCGACGTAGATGCGAAAAAGATTGGTGGCGCCGGAGAAACCGACATTGAATGTCTATATATGACAAAAACCGAGAAATTCGCAGTCGATGCCAAGTCAACTAAAAACAAATTATCAGCCATAAATGCTGGCCGATTAGCTGAACATAGGAATAGAATTGGCGCAAAATATACTATCGTCGTAACACCACGATACGTCCCAGCTGTGTTGCAGGATATCAAAAACTCACCGATTGTTATTATTCGATCTAATACATTCTCGGAATATTTATATAACCATGTAAATAGTGACATACGAGAAATTAACTATTCGGATTTTGATGACATCATTACTGAGAATCTAGGCAAAGATATCAGTTCGTACATATCAGATCTGACTATTAAGAAATTTGCGGAAATAAGTTAGGTTTTATAAATGATAATACTAAGTAACGAAGATAACATAAAGCTAATGTCCCGATATGAGGACAATTATTTCGACCTAGCTATTGTCGATCCACCATACGGTATACTCAACAAGACGAAACGCGGCGGTGATAAAAAGTTCAATATGAAAGAATATTCCAAATGGGATGTGAAGCCTAGCCAAGAATATTTCAACGAACTATTTAGGGTATCTAAGAATCAGATCATTTGGGGTGGTAATTACTTTGGATACCTATGGAGCCGCAGTGAATATAATAAGTGCTTTATAATTTGGGACAAAAACCAGCCAGAAAGTCTGAACAATTTTTCTATGGCCGAAATGGCTTGGACTTCGTTAGATCGCCCTTCTAAAATTTTTAGATATAGTGTTAGAAAAAATCGCAACAAGATACATCCAACACAAAAACCAGTCGAGCTATATTCATGGATCCTAAAAATGTTTGCTAAACCAGGTGATAAGATCCTAGACACTCACATGGGAAGCGGGACAATAGCCGTTGCTTGTCATAATTCAGGTTTTGACCTAACCGCCTGTGAAATAGATGCGGATTATTTCAAAAAAGCGCTAGAAAAGATTAAAAGCGAAGCTCCAGAAGCCGAAATTAAAATCGTTGATTAGACGTTCATGGTTACGCTTGCAAGTAAGATTAAGGACGCCTAAACTATCAACATCACGTAAATCTTTATGCGTGTATATTTTGTCCCTTTACAATGAAAGGTTGTGATTATATTGGCAAGAGACTTCGTGTTTAAAAAGCTAAAAGAAGACCTTAATAAGTCCTTTAGCCACAAACAACAGTCCTGGGAGCAACAAGACGAGGCTTGGAATTATTTAAAATCGGTACAGTCCAGACTTAATCCGCAAATTAGTCGGTTAAAGCTAGACCACGATCAGATATTCGCTAATATGAGAGATGCTGGCAAAAAAGCCACCGAGGCTTACAGATCAGGCGATCATATTAACGCAAAAAAATATTCAAACCAGGGCAAGAGTTACAAAATACAAATGGCCACACTAGTCCAAGAACGCCACCGTTTAATCGCCATAGTCAAAGAAGCTACGGATGATCATAAACGTGCATGTAACAAATACCGCATAGTTAAAGCCGAACACGAAAAGCTTAGACAAATGTTCAAATCTGCTACTAAAAATGCCAAACCCGACAAAAGGTATGGTCGAAATAGCAAGATAGCGATCGCTCGACGCGCTGGTGTACCTGAAAAATACCACGATGATCTGTATGTTAAGAGTAAACCCGATGGTAGCATCAATATATTTTTCGGCGGTATAGGTAAACCAAATGGCTTAGGCCACGGTCATCATCGCATAGACGCTAACGGCAAAGTCACCTGCAAATATCCTCCATTTACTCCACGCAGCAATAATAGACCTAACGGTTTAGTTGCAGCGAGAGCATAAACCCACAACCATCATTCACAAGGTAGATAATCAACGGCTAGCACTGTATATGTGCTAGCCATTTTTTTATATAAATCTATTACAATACAAGTATCTAAAAGATTAAGATTAGTAGCGCTATTGCAGCAATAAACATAATAATAAATGTCACCCATAAACCAAGTTTAGACCAAAACCTACTCTTGTGTTCACCCATTATATTGCTACGGCTAGACACTCGTAATATTAGAAATATAAGAGGTACCGCAACTATACCGTTAAAAACTGCCGTCATAACTAGGGCTTTTATTGGGTCGAGCCCAATAAAGTTGAATAACAACCCTATTAAAGTACCGACAATAATCACTAGATAGAATTCACGTGCCTGCTTAAACTTACGAAATAAACCTTCGCGCCAACTAAAAGTTTCAGATATTGCATACGACGACGATCCGGCTAATACAGGGATACTCATTAAACCAATACCTATCACTCCGATAGCAAATATAAGCTGCGCTAGAAAGCCAGCATTTGGAAAAGTATCAACCAATGGCATCAGTGCACGAGCAGCATCAGCAGCCGTTACTATATTCGCAATACCAGCTTGATTTAGTACAACCGCACCTACAACAATAATAAACCAAGCGGTGACATTCGAAAAAAGCATGCCAACGATCGTATCAATCCGCAAACGCTTAAGGTATGACTTGCTAATCCTTGGGACACCACCTCGTTGAGGCAACCGATGCTCCGAAATCTCATCTTCGACAACATTACTAGTCTGCCAAAAAAACAGGTATGGAGATATAGTTGTGCCGAATATGGCCACCATCATAAATATGAAATCCTTATTTAATTCTATATGTGGGATTACGGTATTTTTTATAGCATCTAGCCACGGCACATTAATCATAAAAGCTGTAATGATATACGCAAAAAGCGCGATAGCTAACCATTTCAGAATGCGTACATATGTACGATATGATAAAAATATTTCTAGAATAAGTATTATAATCGCAAACCCAATTGCAATGACAATAAACGGTATCTGCGGCAATAATAATTGCGTACTTGCAGCCATAGCCCCTATATCAGAACCGATGTTGAATGTGTTTGCTAGGACAACTAGAAATACAATAGGGTATAGTACTTTGCGTGAATAATTCTCGCGAATAACAGCAGCCAACCCTTTACCCGTCACTGCGCCTATCCGCATGACCGCTTCCTGAACGGTAACCATCAGTGGGAATGTAAGTAGCATAGTCCAAACCATATGAAAACCGAACTGAGCACCAGCCTGTGAATACGTAGCTATCCCTGATGGGTCATCATCTGCAGCCCCTGTAATAATTCCAGGGCCCAATATACGGAGAAACCGTCCAATCTTCTTTTGTTTCTTTAATGGACGACGAAAAATATGAAAAAACTTTTTCTTTTCTTCTACATCAATAATAATTTCATCAGGAAATTTAACCATTATGATTATAGTATATGTAAATAAAACTTAAATCTATAGCTATAGATACATAATGTTATATACAAAATAATATCTATTAAAGAAATAGACCCCATATAAATAACTGACCGTATGTTTATACGGGCATATTTTTGATATAATGTCATATTATGAAACCAACCGGCACTAACAAGCCTCACTTAATCGTCACCGTGGGTATACCTGGTTCAGGCAAAAGCTTTTTTGCCGAACATTTTGCTGATACATTCAAAGCTCCGATTGTCAGTTTTGATCGTTTATATAAGGAACTATCGTCTGATATAGGCTGGAAAGATATTCAAAAAGTCGCTAACTACATGTTAGGCGAGATGTTAAAAACCAAACAAACTATTATCTACGAAGGTCCGACCGATTTAAAAACTTATCGAATCGACATTTCTAAACAGGCGCGTAGTGCTGGTTACGAACCATTATTTATCTGGATACAAACCGAACCAGCAACGGCTAGAAAAAGAGCCACTAAACCCACTAACGATAGACCGGCTTTGACCGACGAACAGTTCGACGCTAGTTGGAAGCGATTTAATGCCCCCGACCAAAGTGAAAAAACGATCGTTATTAGTGGTAAATACACTTACGCCAGTCAACTAAAAATCGTATTAAAACATCTAGTTAACAAGCCCGCAGAAATAAATAAACCAGCCAGCCAAACACCACCACCTAAAAGTCGCAGTATTTTAATTAGCTGAGAAACGAGAAAGCATGCCTATAATTCAAGATGAAGAATTTGGCAAAATAACTATCCGTCGCAGCGCTGCAGCCACTCAAATACGAGTCAGGGTTGCTCCTGACGGTACTTTGCGAGCTTCATTACCGTTGCATGCGCCAATGTTTCTAGTTAAACACTTGCTTAAAACCTCCAGGCAAGAGTTGCGGAAAATAATAGCTACCGCTAAACCCGAATATCAATATAAAAACGGTATGCAAATCGGCAAGAGCCATACACTAGTAATCCAGACCACAGATAATCAACCATTCAGTGTCGCTCGTCATGGTTTGCAAATTATTATCAAAATACCATCACTTACGTTATTGAATGATCCCGATATAAGTCGCGAGATCCGCGATGTAGTAATTGCCGCCCTAAGAATTGAAGCCAAGAGCTATCTACCTAAACGTCTATCATTTCTAGCTCAAAAATACGGATATGATTACGTGAAGATTAGATTTTCACACGCCAGTGGCAGATGGGGTAGTTGTAGCAGTAGCGGCACGATCAGTCTAAATATCGCACTTATGAAATTACCATTTGAATTGATTGATTACGTTATCGTTCATGAATTATCACACACTAAACAGATGAACCACGGCAAAGATTTTTGGGCGTTAGTGGCCATAGGTGATCCTCACTACAAAATACATCGCCGCGCTCTTAAATTACAAAACCCGTCTATATAAAAACCCTTATGCTAATGTATAATAAAATCTAGTATGCATAGGCAGGAAACTATTTACACGCCAAAGTCAGGACAGATTATCCGTTGGGCTGGGGTGTTCGTGCCTATTTTTATAATTTTATATGCAGTCCTGATTAAACTAGATATCATACACACTTTTAGAACTATCGATAATGTTAGTTTTATCGTACTAATGGCCTGGTGGATTATTGTCAGTTTCCTACAATTTATCGCTCCAACTAGAAATGATAAAGTTTTCGGCTGGTTCCTGGTAGCCTACCATCTATTAGCTGGGTCTTATCTAGTATTTATATCAGGTACCGTTACGCCACTGGTGGCATGCTGGTCTATATTAGCTATGTTTGCCTATGTCCATGACTCGAAGTTTGGGTTTAGATTAAGTATATTGGGGCTCATAGCTTTTATAACACTAGACATCGCACTTTGGTATGGATACGACAATACCGTTATTATCCAAGATTTAATTGCATTTATATTGACGCTGATAATTAGTGGGGTGACTATCAATATTTCTAAAACCCAAGAAGTGTCTAAATTGGAACTCGCCCAAAGTAAAATACAAGAGTCTTTACAACGCGACCGATTTTTGACCATAATAAATAACCTAGCTGATGCCGTAATCAGCACTGATATGGACGGGGTAATCCGCATATATAACGCCGCCAGTCTAAATCTATTAGACACTAATAATCCACTGAATGGCCACCATATTAACGACATTTTGCCACTAAACGACCAGAATGGTAATAGAATTGATATATTCCAAGAAATTCAAAACTCCAAGACCGTCGCCAAGCGCGATGACCTCGATTACAATTTTAGTGATGATGACAAAATCCGCCTAGAAATAACTTACTCGCCAATTCGCAGCAGTTACAGCCGGTCAAAAAAAGCCAGTACCCATGACGGCTATATTGTTATTATGCGTGATGTCACTAAAGTCAAAAGCCTAGAGGGTGAACGTGATGAGTTTATTAGTGTCGTCAGTCATGAACTGCGCACCCCAATCGCTATTGCCGAAGGCACAATATCTAATGTCCAATTAATGATGACTCACCCAGATGCCACGCCAAAAATGTTAAGAGATACCGTCGAAATAGCCCATGAACAAATAATATTCCTAGCCAGTATGGTAAATGATCTAAGCACTCTGTCGCGAGCAGAACGTGGTGTCTATGATGACGTCGAGTATATTGACGTTCGCGAACTGGCACACCAGTTGCATAGCAAATATGCCGACGAGGCCAAGGCTAAGAAATTGCATTTAAATTTAGACTTGTCACCTAAATTAGGTAAAGTTAATGTTAGCCGACTATATATCGAGGAATTATTACAAAACCTGATTACTAATGCCATAAAATACACCAAAGAGGGTAAAATCGATATTGTCGTCGAGCAAAAAGGCAACTTGATTAACTTTGCAGTCAAAGACACGGGCATAGGTATTAGTAAAAGCGATCAACCAAAATTATTCAACAAATTCTATCGCAGCGAAGATTATCGAACGCGCGAAACCAGTGGTACGGGGCTTGGATTATATATAGCCGCTAAACTAGCTCATAAAATGGGAACCAAAATCATATTAACTAGCCGCCTGAATTTCGGATCGACATTCAGCTTTATATTACCAGAGGCAAAACAGTAGTAATACTTGACTAATCGCAGGCTGTCGGTTATATTACGTATTGACAGTCTGCTACGAGCAGGCTATTTAAATTTAGGAGTAAAAATGTCAGCCAAAAGCGACAAAAAAACCAGCAAAGTTTTAGCCCCTAAGCAACCAAAGGTGGCAAAAACCAAAAAAAAGCGAATAGTAAAAGCACTCAAAGCAATTGGTGGTTACTTTAAAGGTTCATGGGCTGAATTAAAACAAGTCCGTTGGCCTAATCGTCGATCGACCTGGGGTATGACAGCTGCAGTTATAGTCTTCACTGCATTTTTCGTAGGTCTAATCGTGCTACTAGATTTCGCATTCAGCCAGTTATTTAACTTAATTATAAAATAAGGAACAATATGTCCAAAAACCGATATGATTCAACTCGCCAATGGTACGCCATTCATACCTATAGCGGCTACGAAGAAAAAGTAGCTGACAGCATCCGCCAGCGAATCAATGCCGTTGATATGGCCGACAAGATTTTCGATGTCATGGTACCAAAGGAAAAACAAATCGAAATCAAAAACGGTAAACGAAAAGTTGTCGAAAAGCGCATATTCCAGGGTTATGCCTTGGTTGAAATGAAATTAACTGATGAAACTTGGTATATCATCCGTAACACTCCTGGTGTTACTGGCTTCGTCGGTACCGGCACCGAACCAACACCAGTCTCTGATAGCGAGATCACTAAGATCAAACGCCGTATGGGTGTCGAAGATCCTAAGCACAACATCGATTTCAATCTAGGTGAAGTCATCAGTATTACTGATGGTCCATTCAAGGGTTTTGATGGCGCAATTTCAGAAATCGACAACCAAAAAGGTAAAGTCAAAGTCATGGTTAGTATGTTCGGACGTGACACTTCGGTCGAACTTGACGCTCTACAGGTCCGTAAGGTATAATACCACAGTTACGCAAAGCTTCAACTTGAATTTTAAATAGTCTCAAAAGGGAAAATAAATGGCAAAGAAAGTTATTGGAAATCTAAAATTACGAATTCCAGCTGGCCGTGCGACCGCAGGTCCTCCAGTTGGTTCAACCCTTGGTCAATGGGGTCTAAACATGATGGATTTCATCAATCCATTTAACGAAGCTACCAAAGATTTAATGGGCAAGAACGTAATCGTTCACCTACAAGTTTTCGAGGATCGTACTTTTGCATGGAAATCACTTGGTCAACCAGTTGATGATTTGATCTTGGAAAAGACCGGCATTAAACAGGGTAGTGGTAAACCACACAGCGATAAAGTCGGCAAAATTACACGCGCTCAAGTCGCTGAAATTGCCGAAATCAAGAAAAACCAGCTAAACGCAATTGATGCGGAAGGCCGTTTCAAGATTATCGCCGGTACAGCTCGTTCTATGGGCGTTGAAATAGCTGAATAATTATAGCTACTAAACATCAAAAAATATCGCGGATAAAACCGCGATATTTTTTTTAATCGTTATTAATGATCGAGCTAGCTCGCTGCTCGCCACCTAGTTTTTGCCATAATTTAACGATCATACTATTTGATTCGACCGAGGATAGCAATGTCGCTTTGATAGTAGCCATCCCAACCATTAGTCGTTTTTCCCTGGTTGTTAACTCTGGCAAAATAAATGACTCGTGTTCAATCAAATCCTTAGCATGCAAGATTGGTCTGTTCAAGTTAAAAATATCAGCGTGCTTTCTGTTCGGAGTCAAAGAGCGCAGCAATAACCCTAAATCCGCCTGACTAGCTCCAGGCCCCTCTACGGCCCAATCACGAAGCTCTGGTGCCTTGGAAAACACGGAATCAGCCATGTTATTAACTTTAGCTAAATCCTTGGGCCTAATTCCACCAATCGAACGATTAGTATAGTTTATAACCGACATTGCTGGGTTGGGAATTGGGATATGAGTATTACCAACCGATAGAGTCCATGGGTCTAAACTCTCGGGATCGATCGGTACTGAAAACGGAAATAGCGATTTAACCATACCGTCAGGCATATCGTAGCGATCCGACAAAAAGGTTTTGAGGGCCGTAAACCCGAGCGGGCTACACATCTGTTTTCGTAATGACTCAGCGGATTTAATACCAAAAGCCGATAGTTCTAAACTATCACCAACCGTCTCGGCCATATATTTATTAACTAAATCAATATCGTTTCGGTCACTAGATAAGACTAATACGTCCAAATCGCGTAAACTACCATTAGGTCGATACGTGTCTAGATATAAGGAATCCGGCGCAATTACTTCCTTGTTGCGCATATCGATGATCGTATCAGGATGTTCTAGGGCAGCCGAACCAACCCCGCCTATAATTTGTATATTAGGGGCGAATTTGTCTTTTCCTACCACCTCAATAAAAGGTTTAATTACATCAATCGAATTAGTCATAATTAAAGTTATTTTATCACTTTTTGTCATAATGTCCAATCTATATATTGAATTGACTCGTGATATCTGTTATAATTAGAGGCATAACAATCAATGTTGGGAGGTGATCGGTCAAACCGACACCGCTATTACCACAGAAAGGGTTCACTAAATTATGGCTAAAAAAGCCGATTTACTAGAACAAGCTACTAAACTTGGACTAGAACTAACAGATAAAAACACTATCGCCGAGATCGAGACCGCTATTGCCGGTGTTGAGTCACCAAAAGTAGTCACAGAAGAAATCGTCATAGAAAAGACCCCTGAAGTAAAACTAGCCAAAGCCGGAAAACGAAGTGAAAAATCTTTGACCGAAGCTAAAGCCAAAGTCGAAAAAGAAGCTCGTAAAGCCAGTGGCGATACAACTCCACAATCCGAAGAAGCCGAAGCTCACTCTAAAAAAGGGCCTAAGCCAGTCACTCGTCCAAAACTAGCCCGACGTGGTAAAAACTACCGTAAGGCCGCTGAATTAGTCGAAAAAGCAACCGTCTACTCACTGACAAATGCTTTGGAATTAGCTACTAAAACCAGCCCAAGCAAATTCGATGCTAGCGTTGAAGTACACGTCCGCCTCGGCGTTGATCCACGCCAGGCCGACCAAAACGTTCGCGCAACCGTCAGCCTACCAAACGGTACCGGTAAAACAATCCGTGTCGCCGTATTTGCCCCAGAGGGTGATCATGCCGCAGCTAAAACTGCCGGTGCTGATATCATCGGTGACGACGATTTCTTGAAACAATTAGAAAAGCAAGAAATTAACTTTGATGTTTTGATTACAACACCTCAATATATGCCAAAACTAGGTAAATATGCTCGTCTACTTGGGCCAAAAGGCTTAATGCCAAACCCAAAGAGCGGTTCAGTTACTGCTAATGTCGCCAAGGCTGTTTCTGAAGCCAAAGCCGGTAAAGTTGAATATCGTGTCGACAAGCAAGCTATTGTTCACCTAAGCATCGGTAAAGTATCATTTGGTGCTAAAAAACTAGAAGAGAACGCTACAGCTTTCTTTGACAGCCTAAAGTCACACAAACCTACCAGCCTAAAAGGTATCTATGTAAAATCAACTTCGATCAGCACCACTCAAGGTCCTGGAATCAAAGTAGAGAACATCACCAACTAGGTAATAAACTAACGATAAGAAACCGAGGTATATGCCTCGGTTTCTTTAATTTTGCAAGGTTTTAAATTGATAGGTATCGGCGAAGTTTAAATTAGATTCGTTTATAAATAACAAAATCGTAATTATATAAATTACGCTCATCGGCTGTATGTTTTTCGCGAGAGATCTCACGCCACTTCGCATGGTTAATTTCAGGGAAATGCACAGTCGCATTATTAAATATCTCGTTCACTTCCGTAGCGTAAATATAATCAACCGTATTTATAGCCAGAGCGTATATTTGTCCACCACCAATTACAAATTTATCTTTATCAATATCCGCCAAACCATAGGCTGATTGCAGGTCGCTAGCGATATATATGCCATTATTAGTTGGTTTAAGGTTACGACTAATCACTATATTTTGACGCCCAGGCAGCGGTCTACCGATCGATTGATAGGTTTTACTACCCATAATTATGGCATGACCGCTAGTTATTTCCTTGAAATGCTGCAGGTCTGCTGGCAAGTTTCGTTGCCACAACAAATCATTATCAGCCCCAATGCCATATTTTTTGTCGTAAGCTACAATAATTGCCTTCATTTGACCTTATAATATCATAAAAACAGACCAAATCAGCGTAGCCATTTACAAAAACTAGTGTAATTGTCATAATCAGTTGTTATAAAAGGGAGATCAAACATTATGACAGATAATAGTACGCAAGCTGATGGTTATTACGACGAGGATGCAAATACTTCTAATGAAGATTTCGACCTCAGTTTTCTAGACGAAGATGAATCCGAAGAAGAATAAAGTCAGAGTCGCGCTAGTCGTTCCTCATATATTTCTACACCGCGATATTTTACCTAATGTCATTTTTTCGCCAGGCATTCTGGCACTTGAATTAGCTAGGGGGTTGGGTGATTATAATATCGACGTAACCTTATTCACACCAGGCCCAGTCGATATAACTGTACCAAATATAAATGCCGACATGAGTTATTTCGATACAGAATTATCTGGTAGAAACGACGGTTATATTGATTTGCTCAAAAAACATCCTTCATTATTCGTGTCCCTTGCCCGCCAAGTCCAGTCTGAAATAATCGCCAAAGCTTACTCGGCTGCAAATAATGGCGACTTCGATTTAGTACATATTTATACCAACGAAGAGGATATTGCGCTACCGTTTGCAAAATTATGTAGTAAACCTGTCGTATTCACTCATCATGATCCATTTAACTTTCTAATTAGATACAAGAGTATCTTCCCTAAATATCCTGAGCTTAATTGGCTATCGCTTTCGATATCACAACGTAGTAGTATGCCACCTAATACTAATTGGGTTGGCAATATTTACCATGGGCTAAATCCAGATGATTACCAACCGATAAAAAACCCGACCAGCGATTACGTCGCTTATTTAGGCAGAATCGTTAAACCAAAAGGTGTAGATTTGGCTATAAAAGCTCTGCAAAAATATAATAAGACAGCCGATAAACCAATTAAACTAAAAATAGCTGGCAAACATTATTCTGACACCGGCAAGGATAATTATTGGAACGACGAAATTTTACCTGAAATTAACGACGTGATTGAATATGTTGGTTTTATCAAAGATGTAAAACAAAAGAACGATTTCTTAGGCAACGCCAAAGCTCTAATTATACCTTCAACTTTCGAAGAACCATTCGGCATGGTAATGATCGAAGCGCTGGCTAGTGGCACTCCTCTAATTGGTCTAAATAGTGGCGCTATTCCCGAAGTAATAACCGACAAAACTGGTATCGTCGTCGCTAAAAACGAATCCGAAGAAATAACCATAGAAAGCCTAAGTAGCGCAATTTTTATGATCGACAAAATCAAACGACAGGATTGCCGCAACGACTTTGAACAACGATTTACGCTAGAACGAATGTGCCACGATCACGCCAAAGTTTACGTACAACTTACAAAATAACTAGCGGCGCTTTGATATGCGGATGAGATTCGTAGTCGGATAATTCAAAACTATCAATCGTAAAATCATCAATATTTTTAATATCACCCTTGATTGATAATTTAGGGAAGTGCATAGGTTTACGTTTTAGCTGCTCTTTGGCCTGTTCGATCTGATTGGTATATAAATGCGCATTACCAATCGATACAACTAATTCACGAGCTTCTAGACCGGTAACTTTAGCTATCATTTCTAGCAGTAATGCGTACTGCGCAATATTGAATGGCAGTCCCAAAAAGACATCTGACGATCGTTGGTATAACAACATACGCAGTTTGCCTTTAGTGACGTCAAAATGGAACATCGTATGACAAGGTGGCAAGCGCATTTCTGTCAGGTCAGCAGGGTTCCAGGCACTGACGATAATCGCCTTGGAATCGGGATTGTTTTTTATTTGATCAATGGCCCAAGCTAATTGGTCGATCTCACCACCATGAATATCCTTCCAATGGCGCCACTGAACACCATAGACAGGGCCTAGATTTAGATTTTTATCAGCAAATTCATCCCAATAATGGATATTGTTATCTTGTAAAACCTTAATATTAGACGACCCAGAAACAAACCACAGTAGTTCGTTAGTTAACATTTTAAAAGGCATTTTTTTAGTCGTGAGTAATGGAAAACCGTAACGTAAATCGAATTTCATCTGATAACCAAAGATAGTCTTAACAGGACAAACACCGCGTGTTGGCTTAGTCTTGCCATCCTTTAAAATAGTCGCCATCAATTTCAGGTATTGGTATTCTGGATGCATTTTTTAACCCTCCGTTTTTAATATTTTATCAGAATCAATTAGACGACGAACTTTTTTACCAGCCTTTTCTAGCAGGGCAACCGCATAACCTTCGGAATGGTCAAGCGAATAGACCACTTCGTCAATATCAGTCTCGCATAACATACGAGCACAGGTCGGACACGGCAACAGATTAATAAATAGGGAAGTGTTAGTGAGTTTCAGTCCAAGTTTTTGAGACTGCACTAATAGCATTATCTCGGCGTGCACCGTATCGTAATAATTCAAATCACCAGGAGGTGACAAATGGCGCTCACGCAATGCTCCAAAATGCCAAGCAAAGGTCAAATATGGCTCGGTTTTATTATATGCCGCTACCAATGGTTTGTACTTGTCACCGACTTTTTCGGCAATTACCACGCCAGTTTGTTGCTCGTTAGCAAACGATTGTTTGGCGAAATCACCAGCCAATAATAATACATCTAGCTCGTTTACGGGATTAGTTTTTAACAGCATTACTGATTGAAATTTAGCAGCATAAGTTATGGCTTCGTCTTCATCGACGAATGGTGAGATAAATTCGAAAGGAATGTTTTTGGAAACTAGCGCGTTATATTCTGGTCGCAAATGGAAAGAATACTGCCACGAACCATTAACTAGTAAAATTCGTTTGAATTTTATCTTTTCATAAATATTTAATATATCCGATTGACGATAAGAAAATATGGTTATTTTATTAGTGCTAGCTGATTCATTAACCTTAGCTATTATATTTTCAATAGTTTCGATTTGTAATAACCTGAATTGAGGTTGATCATCAAACCCATCAACATAGCTCTCATTATTACAGCCGATGACAATGTTACCACTCGGCAAATATTGTTTTATTATCTGGGTAAACCGTTTCGCTGACATTTCGCGCGGAGCTGGCATAAAGGTCGCATTCAAATCACGCAGTGATTTTTTACTGCCAAAGACAATATCGGACCAGTTTATCTGGTAATTATTCATTCTGGTATTTCCGCTCAAATCGTTTGGCTAGTTTTTCCATATCAACTTTTTTATGCTTATACAGATCAGCATTTTCAATCGGGGTGTTTTTTAATTGGCGATAATTCCACTGCGCTAGGTCTGGCGCATCAAACGGTATGCAATGAAAATGTAGGTGATCGACAGTGCTCTGCGAACCTTCGCCGTCTTTTTGAATAATTTGTATACCTTTGATCCCGTAAATATCACGAATCATTTTCTTGGCGACATACATTAGTTTACGCATAGTTTCCCATTCAGACTTGGTCAGCTCTTTAACGGAATGAACATGACGACGTGGAATAATCATACAATGGCCGTCAATATACGCATACAGGGCAACCGTTAGCGCTATGCCGTTTTCTTCGTATACGACATATTTGTCATTGAGGCTGCAAAAAGCACATTTGCCAACAGATTGCCAAATCTGATCGTAAGCACCAGTCGTCCTAGCGTCACGATACATTATTTGCTTTTCGTAATCTGCCGAGTCCATTACTTTTCTTTTAGTGGCTCTTTACGATATTGCATAAAATCTTTTAAAACTTCACTCAAATGTCCACCAATAGCACGTTGCAAGATCTGAGTTGTTGAAATAGTCGTTGATTGACGATCAACAATCACAACTTCGCCGCCATATTTAACGACAGTTTTATACTCACGAGATTCTTTGTAGTTGTCAGTCCAATCCTCTTTGACGGTTATATAGACATCTGGTTTAAGCAAGCCAAGTGAAGGCTGGCAACTAGGTTCAGGCAAAACCGTTACAAAATCAACCGATTTTAAATAGGTCAGCATCTCAGCACGGATTTTTTCGTCAAGAATTGGCTTGTTTGGCCCCTTAACTTGTTTTATGGCGTTATTGCTACTGACACCGACCACTAAAACATCACCATATTCCCTGGCTTTCTCCAGATAACGGCATTGACCAGCGTGTATCAGATCCCACGAGCCAGCCGTAAAGACGATTTTCTTGTTCTTTTCTCTTAGTTTCTCGCCTAAAACCATTAAGTCGCTCTGCGAAATAAGCCGTTTCTTCCAACTTGCCATAACAACCTTGACCTCACTATCATTAAGTTATTTATATAATAACACACCAGATTTCACTAATATATCCCTAGTCCTAACGTAGTGTTCGTTCAGGCTTAGTGACTCGTATGGATTGTGCCGCAAGAATTTATATAAGTCATAAATCAAAAACATTTCAACTAGTTGGTTGCGCAATCCATCGCTCCCAATATCCTGGGCTTGGCCACGTTTTTTGTAGCCTGAATACAAGAAATATTTATTAACTTTGTCGGCAGTTTTATATTTACAATCAACCAACAAAAAGGCGAGTGTCCTAGAAATATCCATAGTCGTATGCCCAACGGCTGTTTTCTCAAAATCTAGAATACCAGATACTTCTGTGCCATCGAATAATATATTACCTCTGACAAAATCCATATGCAGGACTTGTTGCCCTGGTTCTGATTTGTATTCTTCTAGTAGCTTTAAATATTTATCTAATAATTTAACTTTGATCTCTAATTTCAGTTTTTGACTAATAGCTTTTTGGACAGCAGATTCTGAAAAATAACGTTTCATTCGCTCAATTATTTGAATATACTCATCATAAACCGACGTAAAACCTATAACTGGCATATCAAATAGATGCGCGTGCATATTACTCATTGCCATACCTAGGTTTTTAATATGGGTCATAGTATAGGCCTCCCACGATATTGTCGATCCAGGCAGATAATTATATATATTAATATTAGTCACCCCGAAACTTGTTTTCAGTGCCAGGATACGATTGTCAAACCTCTGCCTAGTTGGCAGACCGCGAGCTGATAAATATTCCGAGGCCAGATTAGCACAGCGTATCTTATTAATTATGCCAGCCTCTCGTTTATAAAAAGTCACATTCAACATCTGACCGCTATCGGTCATAACTGGCCATATCTCGTTACGATAGCCTTTTTGGGGGTCATAAATACGACTATATTTCACACCATAGGCAGCCAAAACTTTTGGTACAGCAAACTCATACATATTTAACAGTTTAGATGCATAATATAGATCCGTAAAGTAAACACGCAATAATCCTATACATTATTGACAACAGATCACTAGATTGATATACTCCTATCTAGACATCACCAAAGACAGTAGCTGTGGAAACACTTAATTCGCTACCGAGGATCATGTAAAATATACATTTTTCGATTATAGTCTTTGGCAGTGCGAGGTCCAAAGACTTTTTTGTTTCTCGCAACTGTCTAGAACGTTTACAATTTGGTCGAATATAGAATATATAAACAACTAAAGGAGAATTTTTATGGCAATATCACGCGATAAAAAGAACACTTTGGTTGCAGAATTAGCTGAATTGTTCGCAAGCTCAAAAGGATCTGTTGGCGCAGCCTACACTACATTAAGTGTATCTGACCTACAAGAACTACGAGCTGTTGCTCGCGAAGCCGGCGTAGTAATCAAAGTGGCCAAAAACCGCTTGGTTCGTGTCGTGCTTGGCAATAGCGATAAATTCAAAGCTGCCGATACCAGTCTATTAACTGGACAACTAGTCTATGCTTTTTCTAGCGATGACGAAGCTGCTCCAGCTCAAGTTCTAGCTAAATTTGCCAAAACCCATCCAGCCTTACAGCTAGTTACGGGTTTTGACGCTACTGGCTCATCACTTGATACGGCAACCGTTATAGCTCTGTCAACACTACCAACCAAGGATCAACTCCGCGGACAATTGGTCAGTGTTATCGCTGCTCCACTTACCGGATTCCTCGGTGTCGCCAACGGCGCACAACGTGGATTCGCGCAAGTGTTATCGCAACACGCTGCAACACTTTAAATCTAATTTTGTAACCATATAATTAACCCGCTTAAAATCGTAGAGAGAATTTTGCAATCTTTCCGAGTAGAACATACGAGAGCCCAAGGAATTAATCGCTGAAACGTTAATTTCTTGGCGCGGAGTCCGCTCTACGAGGAAATGATTGCAAAAGTCTCGAACACCATATTAAAGCACAATTCATTAGGAGAATAACATCATGGCTGATACAGAAATCAAGCTATCTGCTGCACAAGCAAAAATCGTTGATGAACTCAACAAACTTTCAGCTCTCGAGCTAAGTCAAATCGTAAAACACCTTGAAAACGAATGGGGCGTAAGTGCTGCTGCACCTGCTGCTGCCGTTGCCGTTGCTGCTGAAGCTGCACCTGCCGAAGAAGGTAAGTCAGAATTCAACATCAACCTAAAAGATGCTGGTAGCCAAAAAGTTGCCGTCATCAAAGCCGTCAAAGAAATCACCGGACTTGGTCTAGGTGAAGCTAAGGCTCTAGTTGATAACGCACCTTCAACTCTAAAAGAAAAAGCCAACAAAGAAGAAGCCGAAAAAGCTAAGAAACTTCTAGAAGAAGCTGGCGCAACAGTCGAGCTAGTCTAAATTAAATATATTCGACCTTTTTGTAGATAACCAGCAATTATGCCGTCCATAAAGGGCGGCATTTTGCATATATAAAATCTACAACGATTTCTGACTTATCCCATAAATTGTTGTGGAAAACAGGCTAATTTATTGACAAGATCGGCATTCGTTGATATATATAGGATGATAATACTACAAAAATAGACAAAGGAAATTGCGAGTTACTATGTCTGAATTACCAGAAAAACAAATAAAACGTTTACACGCACTTATTCAAGAGGCGGAAATTAACTTATCGGCCGCTCGCGAGTTGCTAATTAGTATCACTGGCGATGATGGCGCTTCGATCACACCTAGGTCATCCAATATAGATGATGCCAAAGGTAAAGTAATCGAAGGTGTATTTGATGGTCAAAAAATGGCCGGACCAGACGGCAAAGAATACCCAGTACCAGCTAACTATGCCAGTAAATCAAAGCTAGTCGAAGGTGACATCCTAAAATTAACAATCACTGATGATGGTGGCTTTGTTTATAAACAAATCGGTCCAATCGAACGTAAGCAAATTATAGGTACATTAGTACAACATGATGGCGCTTACTACGTCGAGGCTAACGGTCATGAATATCGCATATTGCTAGCCAGCGTAACTTATTTCCATATCAATATCGGTGATCAAGTTACGATCATCGTACCAGTCGACAAGCCAGATGCTGTCTGGGCTGCAGTCGAAGCTGCATTATAAGGAGTAGGTTACTCTATTAAATTCTAGGACGGAACTTTATGGTTCCGTCCTTTTCAAAACCGTGCTTGCAAAGAATAGATAATATCATTACAATACTTAGCAATATCAACTACCCAGTAGTTAATAAGACTCTTGATAACCAGAAGACATAGATATCTTCCAACCGATACTCGATTTATTTTGCTTTTTGCTTAGTTTAAAATCCATATATAGTTAGCCAGTACGTTATATACGATCAAACATTATAGATAGGAGTGCATTAATGAAAATAGTAAAAGGTAAGTTAGAGAAATTAGCAATTTACCTCGACCTTGACGTCAAAGAGCTAGAACAATCGTTAAACTCTTTCGTGGCGCTTGATGGCGTTACGATACTCGACGAAGCCAAGACAGTTCATAACAATGCACCATTCGGCAGCGAACTTAAAGAAGCTGCTCTAGCTAAGATGACTGAGATTGGCATGGCTTTGCTGGCTACGGCCACACTCGACGAAGCCAAGACGGTTCACAAAAGTGCACCATTCGGCAGCGAACTTAAAGAAGCTGCTCTAGCTAAGATGACCGAGATTGGCGTGAATTTGCTAGTCACGGCCACACTCGAGGAAGCCAAGATGGTTCATAACATAGCGCCATCCGGTAGTAAACTAAAAGAAGCTGCTTTAGCTAAAATGACCAAGATTGGCACGACCTTGCTAGTCACGGCCACACTCGAGGAAGCCAAGATGGTTCATAAAAGTGCACCATTCGGTAGCAAACTTGAAAAAGCTGCTCTAGCTAAGATGACTGAGATTGGCATGGCTTTGCTGGCTACGGCCACACTCGAGGAAGCCAAGATGGTTT
>DZCW01000001.1:0-165551 GCA_022736555.1 Candidatus Saccharimonas sp. | reverse complement strand
GAGATTGGCATGGCTTTGCTGGCTACGGCCACACTCGAGGAAGCCAAGATGGTTTATAGTAAAGCATTATCCGGTAGTAAACTTGAAAAAGCCGCTTTGGCTAAAATGCTAGAGCTAATCTAACCAACATTAAGACGGGACTGTTGCAAAACGGATTTGAATAATTCGATAGCATCAGCCCTATTTTTTTGTATCTTAAAAATAGCTGATGCCATAGATAACCTTCTTTAGATAATTGCGAACTATTGCACTAAACAAACAAAAGCACTATACTGATCCCATCACAGAGGTGAAAACAAAAATGGTAAATAATACGGCATTATGCGACACGTGAAGTGCGTATAATTGTGCGTAGAATAAGAGTATAGGGGAAACAAACAATGTCAAAAGCATTGTACCGAAAATATCGCAGCAAATCGCTCGACGAAGTGATCGGACAAAAGCATATAACCGATATTTTATCGCGCGCTATTTCGCAAGGTCATGTGTCCCACGCCTATTTACTGACTGGCCCACGTGGTGTTGGCAAAACTTCAGTAGCCCGCATTTTAGCTCATGAAATTAATGGGCTAGTTTACGACGAAGAGACTCTTAATTTAGATATTATCGAAATTGATGCTGCTAGTAATAATGGTGTCGAAGACGTTAGGGATCTACGCGAAAAAGTTCAAATCGCCCCAGTTTCGGCTAGCAAAAAAATCTATATCATAGATGAAGTCCACATGCTGTCTAAGGCAGCTTTTAATGCGCTACTAAAAACCCTCGAGGAACCACCAGAACACATCGTTTTTATCCTAGCGACCACCAATATCGAAAAACTTCCAGCTACAATCATCAGCCGCACACAACGTTTTAGTTTTCGTCCTATTAGTATCGACGATGCCGTTAAACATTTAGCTTATATAGCCAAACAAGAAAAAATTAAAATAACCGACGAAGCTCTGAACCTAATAGCCGAACGTAGTGATGGTAGTTTTCGCGATAGTATTAGTTTATTAGACCAACTATCTAGCCTAACCGACGACACGATCACTGCCGAATTAATCGAGAACACCCTCGGTATGGCCTCACTTAGTATTATTGATAAATTATTAGGAGCTGTCGAGAATCGCGATATCGATAGTTTAGTCGAACTGCTAAATCAAACTTTCAACGATGGTGTCAGTAGCACGGTGTTGGTTGAACAGCTAACTAGCAGCATACGTAATAAAATTGCCAAAAAGCCACAATTATTACCACTACTGGATAATTTAATTGATGTCGCAAAAAGTTCCCAACCACAATTAAAATTACTCAGCGTGCTAGGCATGGCAGCCGCACCTAAGCAACCATCTAAAACAGCCGCGCTACTAGCACCTGTTCGCGAAGTCAGCGCCACAGTTGCCGAGTTGAAAAAACAAGTCATCAAAGAAGAGCAGGTTATTAAAACTACCAAAAAACCAGTTAGTAAAACATCCATATCAACTAAAATAGACATCTCGGCCTTTGATTGGAATAAATTAGTTGACTATACTAAGCAAAATTACATAGCCTTATACAGCGTTCTAGTAAAATGCGGCCACGAATTAATAGACAACACCCTAACTCTATACACAAATAATAACTTTTATAAAAATAAACTCGACGACACTAAATACAGCCCGCTACTCCATAAATGTTTGCAAGAAGTTGGAGTTTATGGACTAGATATCCACACAATCCCCACAACCACCCCACCCAAAGATTCACAGGCGGCTGCAATTACTGCTATTATGGGTGGAGGAGAAGAGGTTTCGTTAGAGGCCGTATAAATTATACGAAATGGCAACCAAAGAGGTAATTACGGGGAAAATCCCGCCACAAAATATCGACGCCGAAAAGAGTTTGCTCGGCGCAGTTTTGATTGACGAAGAAACCCTATCTGATATTTCCGAACACGTTACCGCCAAAGACTTTTACGAAAAACGACACGCCATTATTTACGAAGGTATGATGAGCTTATACGAAAAGCATAAACCCGTCGACCTATTAACACTTACCGAAGAGCTAAAGCGCAAGAAAAACATCGATACTGTCGGTGGCTCGGCTTATTTAACTGAACTAACAAATTATGTCCCAACTTCGGCGCACGCCGAAGCTTATTCCGAATTAGTCGCCCAAAAAGCCGTCAGACGTCGCTTAATTAGAGCTAGCGGTGAAATATCCGAACTAGGTTACGACGAAGAAACTACCACTCAAGAATTATTAGAAAAAGCCGAGGCTGAATTATTCTCGGTCAGCGATCAATCGCTCAAACAAGACCTAGTTAGTATCGAAAGTATCTTGACCGAAAGTTTCGATCGTATGGAAGAATTACATCGCAACAAAGGTGCTCTGCGTGGTGTACGAACAGGCTATAAAGACCTCGATAATATGACCGCCGGTCTACAACGTAGCGATTTAATTATTCTAGCTGCTCGTCCAGCCATGGGTAAAACCACACTCGTCACAAATCTAGCATATAATGTAGCGACAATCGCTAAACAACCAGTTTTATTCTTTAGCCTCGAGATGAGCAAGGAACAGTTAGTCGACCGTATGTTGGCCGATGCTTCGGGTGTTGATGCTTGGAATATTCGTACCGGAAATCTATCCGACGACGATTTCGGTAAATTATCCGAAGCGATGGGTGAACTGGCCGAAGCACCGATATTTATCGATGACACACCGGGGTTATCAGTTTTAGAAATGCGCACCAAAGCTCGCCGAGCTAACCACGAGCACCCACTCGGACTAGTTATTGTAGATTACTTACAATTGATGCAGGGTAGTAGCGGTAATAGCAATAACCGTGTCCAAGAAGTAAGTGAAATCTCGCGTGGTTTAAAGTTAATTGCTCGCGAATTAAACGTACCAGTTATCGCCCTCAGCCAGTTATCACGTTCGGTTGAGTCACGCAGTCCACAAATTCCTCAGCTGGCTGATTTGCGTGAATCTGGATCTATCGAGCAAGATGCCGATATTGTAATGTTTATTTATCGCGAAGCCTACTATAACCCAGAAACTGAACGCGAAAATATTACCGATTTAATCATCGCTAAACACCGTAACGGCCCAACCGGTAAGGTAGAGTTATACTTCCATCCTGAGCGATTGCGCTTTATGTCACTTGACCATAAACACAACGACTAGACCTCGTGATATAATCATTATTAAATATGGGTAAGCTCAATATTACTAATTTTTATATATATCGCTGGCGCTACTGGATCGGATATAGTCTAGTTATTGTCGGTTTGATCGCAACCCTTATATTCGTCGGCTTATATTTACCTGGTGGCATATCTAACGCCGAAATGCACTCAGTCGCCCAAAGTAGTATAACTAATCTATCAAACCTGACTAATATTGACATAGCTAATATGCCATACCATATACTGCAGCATGCTAGTTTAGCCTTATTCGGAATATCAATACTCAGTATTAAGTTACCGTCAATTATGTTGGCATTTCTAGCAATTATCGGCATAGTAATGCTACTCAGGCAATGGTTTAGACCGAGGATAAGCGTACTCGCCTCGTTAATTGCAATTACAACCGGACAATTTCTATTCATAGCCCAGAATGGAACAGCCGATATCATGTACGTGTTTTGGCCAGTCTGGTTGATGCTAATTGCCAGCCTAATTCCATACCAAAAACACCTCAGACCATTATTTATTATTGCCTTTTGCGCAACTGCAGCACTAAGCCTATATACACCACTTAGTATTTACGTATTAATAGCTTTTGTGGTCGCTATATTAATACACCCACATTTGCGTTGTATCGTCAAAAGATTACCGCGATTTGAACTGATAACTGGGCTTGTCGTTATTTTCCTAATAACAGCACCACTAATAGTTTCTGTTATAAAAACACCAGATATTATATTAACTCTACTAGGCATACCCAGCAGTTGGCCAAATATTGGCACCAATATAACATCGCTGAGTATTCAATATCTAGGATTCGCTAAATTAGGGGGCACGACAACCTTAATAACACCGTTCTTTGAATTAGGTTCGATGTCAATAATCCTAATCGGGTTATATCGATTATTCCAGACTCGAGAAACCGCCAAAAGTTATACTATAGCCCTATGGATATTATGTTTGATACCAATACTCGTTTTAAACCCTACCTTTACTAGCATTACTTTCTTGCCACTATTAATCCTACTAGCTTATGGGCTGAGTGAACTTTTTTACTATTGGTATAGTCTATTTCCGCGCAACCCTTACGCACGAATTATTGGTCTAGTACCAATCGTTATATTAGTAACAGTCTTAGTACTTTCAGGTATGAGCCGCTACATTTACAGTTATAAATACGATCCAAATATCGTACCGAATTTCTCGAACGACATTAAGTTAATACAAAAAAACACAACCAACCTAGTAGTAGGTAATGGTGAGCTAGCTTTTTATGATGTATTTGCTAAATACAATAAGAACGTAGCTGTATCGACCATCCCAACAACCGATCGATTTCTAGCAACGCGAGCCGCCAAACAATCAATCACTGGTTATGCGATCGAACAAATTATCACCAGATCGACCAGCAATGACGGTGACCGGTTTTATCTGTACAAAAAATAACAGATTGAAGTATACTAGTAATTAACAATCCTAAAGGAGTACCGACAATGGCATTTGATCAAATAAAGATGATGAACGATCTTAGAAAAGCTCAAAACGAGCTAAAAAAAGAAATAATCGAAGTAGAGGCAGGTGATGGCGCGGTAGTCGTGCAAGTCACTGGTGAATTAAAGGTCAAGAAAATCAATATCGATCCAAAACAAGTCGATTTAGATGACATCTCAGAACTAGAACACTGGCTAGAAATCGCTATTCGCGACGGACTTGCCAAAGCCCAAGAAGTCGCTGCTGAAAAAATGAAACCACTCATGGGTAGCCTAGGTAAATTAGGGTTATAGGTTACAAAGTTGCCTCAATTACTTCCATCGGCACTTATAAACGCCATCGATGAACTGGGTCGTCTACCTGGTGTTGGCGCACGCACAGCCGAACGTTACGCCTATTATCTGCTAAGAGCCGACAAACACATTAGCGAAAAGATGGCGGCGGCCTTATTGAAACTTCACGAAAATATAAAAAGCTGCCCAGTCACATTCGCTTTAATAGATGCCAGCGAAACTATCTCGCCGCTATATAGCGATCCAACCCGTGATAAAACGATAGTCGCTGTAGTCGAAGAACCACTTGATATCGTTACACTAGAGCGTACTGGGCAATTTAACGGTACTTACCATGTACTTGGCGGAGCAATTAGCCCTATTGATGGTATCGGACCCGAACAATTACATATCCCAGAGTTAATCGAACACCTAACTCGTGACAATGTCCAAGAAGTTATTATCGCAACCAACGCTAGTATCGAAGGTGAATCAACAGCTATATTTCTACAACGGCACATCGTTGATAGTGGAATTGATATTAAAATAACCAGACTAGCTCGTGGCATACCAGTTGGAGTCGACCTAGAATACGCCAGTCAAATTACGCTAACTCACGCCCTAGAAGGCAGAAGGTCATTTTAAATGTACGATAAAGCCCGCGAATTGATAAATTCAGCCAAAAAAATTATCGTCATTCAGGCTGAAAACCCTGATGGTGATTCATTAGGTAGTTCGCTCGCCCTAGAAGAGATTCTAGGTGATTTAGGCAAGACTATAGTACTTTACTGCCCAGTTGAAATTCCAAAATATATGCACTATATAAACGGCTGGGATAGGGTCGTTAATGATTTCGACAGCAGTGCCGACTTAGCAATCATAGTTGATACAACGGCCGACGTTTTAATAACAAAAGTCCTGGAAACTCCTGGTGTCCGCCATTTCTTAGAAACCCATCCAGTTCTAGTTATCGATCACCATATAACTAAATCTAACCTTAGTTTTGATCATGTCTTATTGGTCGAGGATACGGTTGCTACTAGTGAAGTAATTTATAACCTGGCAATTGATAGTAAATGGACTATTAATCAGCAAGCAGCCGAAGATTTAATGATTGCTATTATGAGCGACAGCCTAGGGCTAACTACTCAGACCGTTTCATCTCAAACGTTCTTTATCGCTGGCAAGCTAACTGAACTTGGCGCTAGTAACTCCGAAGTCGAAAAAAGACGTCGCGAATATATGAAGAAATCGGCTGAAATTCTAAAATACAAAGGCGTATTGATTGAACGTATTGAGTATTTCTTAGACGGCAAACTAGCCCTAATACGTATTCCATGGGAAGAAATCCAAGCCTATAGCGACCAATACAACCCGAGTATTCTAGTACTAGACGAAATGCGCCTAGTCGAAGGTGTTGAATTAGGCGTGGCCATTAAAACCTATCCTGACGGCAAATTAACTGGTAAATTACGTGGTAATATTCCAATCGCTGCAACCGTGGCTGGATTCTTTGGTGGTGGCGGCCATGAATATGCTTCGGGTTTTAGAATTTATGAATCTATTGATACAATAATTCCAGAACTAATAGATGCCACCGACAAGGCATTGAAAGAATATTCTAATGACACTAAAATTTCATAACACCCTAACTAATCAAGTTGACGAATTCGTCGCTCAAAATAACGGCAAAGTCACAATATACACTTGCGGACCAACAGTCTATGATTACCCGCATATCGGCAATTGGGCAAGTTATATCTATTGGGATGTATTAATTAGAATATTGATAGCTAACGATTATGAAGTTAACCGAGTTATAAATATCACCGATGTCGGTCATTTAACTAGTGATGCTGATGAAGGTGAAGACAAACTAGAAAAGGGTGCTAAACGCGAAGGCAAAACCGCCTGGGAAATTGCTGCATTCTACACCGAAGATTTTATGAATGGAATGAAATCACTAGGCATGATAATGCCACAGCATATCGCCAAAGCAACAGATTACATACCGCAACAGTTAGATATGATTAGTAAACTAAAGAGTAAAGGTTTTACCTATCAAATTAGTGACGGTATTTATTTCGACACATCTAAATTCACTCGTTACGCCGACTTTGCTCATCTAAAACTAGGATCGCAAATGGCAGGAGCTCGGGTAGAGTTTAACCCGGAGAAACACAATAACAGCGATTTCGCATTATGGAAATTTACACCGACAGGCGAAAAACGCGATATGGAATGGGCAACACCGACTGATTTATTAGATAATCAAACCGACGATGCGATTATGGGCTTCCCTGGATGGCATCTTGAGTGTTCGGCTATTATTATGGCCTTGCTCGGTGAAACTATTGATATTCATACTGGCGGTATAGACCATATACCAGTACACCACACCAACGAGATTGCACAGTCTGAGGTAGCTAACGGTGTCCGCCTCAGTAATTATTGGCTACATAGTAACCACCTCAAGATCAACGGGTCCAAGATCAGTAAGTCACTAGGTAACGGCTATAGACTAGATGATTTAGCCCAAAAAGGCTTTTCGCCACTCGATTACCGCATGTTTATATTACAAGGACATTACCGCAACGAGGGTAATTTTACCTTCGAAGGTTTACAGTCTGCTAAAAATCGCCTACATAACTGGCGTAATATCGCCACGCTGAGACATCAAACACACGACACAATCCAAAGCGATAACGACAGAAACACCAACGACAAGACAGTATCAACCTACGCCACCTCTAGAGCAATTATCGAAGCCATCGACGATGATTTAGGCACGCCAGAAGCCCTCAGGATTATAGATGAGGCCTTTTCTAGGATTAATAGCGCAAGCTTGGCCAACATCAACCAACAGGCTTTAATTAACCTGCTGGAAACCATCGATTCAACCTTAGGCCTACAGCTAATGAGTAGCACGCCAGACATAACCGACGATGCCAAGCGGCTTATCTTAGAGCGCAACCATGCCAGAACTCAAAAAGATTGGTCAAGATCAGACAAGTTACGCGACCAATTATTATCGACTGGAATTATAGTCCGCGATACTAATAGTGAAGTTATCTGGGAATACAAAGATTAGATTAAATTACGGGGATTATTAGTTAGTTTTTACTAACTGTTTCTTTAGGTAATTATCCTTGGATTTAGTAAAATACTCTTCCAATAATACCTTGATACAACCAGCAATCGGGATCGATATAATACCACCAGCTAAGCCAAATAGGTAAATACCAATAGTAACCGATGCGAGTATAGCAAGCGCCGATAAATTAGTCCTCTTCGATTGGATTTTAGGCGAGATATAGTTGCTTTCGACTTGGGCATAAATCACAAAGAATACCAAAAATATAAGTGCGGCAGTGATACTATTGAGCGCCAATATAGCACTCACTATTAGAACTCCGATTATTTCTCCAAACATTGGGATGAGCGATAACATAAAAATTATCGCCAAAGCCGGAATTGCCAAGTTAGTAGGCACGCCGAATATTAAACTCAGAACGAACACCACAATACCAGCCACGAGTCCAGCGATCGACGAAACAGACAACTGACCAGTTACATAACTAGTGACAGCAGAATACATATGTTTTAACAGGTGTTTATGGCTATCCATTCGATCTTTGTCGTTATAGATACTCCATAAACGGTTCATCCACATTGGGCACTCAACTAGCATAAAGAAAGTCAACACTAATACTAGGATAGTTGATGTCATCACCGACAAAACCGAGCCGATACTTGTAATCAAGAACATGCCAGCGCCCGACACAAACTGTGATGTGCTATCTTTGATCGAGTTCAAAGCCTTATCAACCTCTGGCTGAATATTATAATGATGGATAAATTCATTAATGCCGCCTGATTGTTTAGTAGCACTATCAACCAATGATGGTATATTTTGGACAAATTTGGCCGTCTGTTCAATAATTGGTGGAATTACCAAGAAAACTATTGCACCCAAGAACAGAATAACCGCTACATAAGCCAGCGTCGTACCTAATACGCGACTCTTACTGGGTAACATTTTAGCTAAACGATTAACTGGCGAATTGAGGGCTATCGCCAAAAAGAATGATATGCCGATAATAATCAACGCCGTGCGAGCACTGTAAATTGCCAATGCTGCCAATAAAAAGCCGATAACAACTAACCAAAAGCGGACGAATGTTCGTGTGTCGATTTCAATATGTACATTATTCTTCATAATTAGCATTATACACTATTACATGCTAATGATTACATCTGTTCAATCTAAAATAGATTAGATATTACAATTTTTTAAGCAAACCTTAAGTAGCTATGAGTGTATAATAGTAGTTATGAGAATACTACTTATCGAAGATGAACATAAAATAGCCCAAGCCCTCAAAAAGGCGCTCGAGCAAGAGAATTACGCCGTTGACGTATCCTACGACGGGGACGATGGTTACGCCATGGCCACCACCGAACCGTATGATCTAAATATCATCGATTGGATGATTCCGGGTAGTTATAACGGCATAGAAGTGATCAAGGCAATGCGCCAAGCAAAGGTTCATACTCCCGTATTGTTACTAACAGCCAAAGGCACAACGGCCGACCGCACAATAGGCCTCGATTCTGGTGCTGACGATTATCTAGTCAAGCCATTTGCCCTCGAGGAATTGTTAGCTCGTGTCCGCGCGTTATTACGACGCCCTGTCGAAGTTCAACAGACCGTTCTAACGGTTGGCGACTTGTCACTTAATACAGTTACTTTTGAAGTTAAGCGTGGCAATAAAACCATCGAATTAACCGGCAAAGAATTCGCTCTACTGGAATATCTAATGCGTAATCAAGGCCGCCCAAATAACAAAGACTCCATAATTAGCCATGTTTGGGATTATAATGCCGATGTTCTGCCTAATACCGTCGAAGTTTACGTAAAATACCTACGCCAAAAGATTGATGATAATTACAAAACCAAGCTCTTGCATACAGTCAGAGGATTTGGTTATAAAATTGAAGCAAAGTAGGGAATTATGTTCAGGTCTGCAACCCTCCGCCTAACTGGGTGTTATTTGTTAATATTAATGCTACTCAGTATTACTTTTAGCTTTTCCATTTATCGAGTAGCTAACAGTGAAGTCCAGACGAGGCTAGAGCGTTTTCAGATCAAACTCCAACAATCTCAGGATTTCGGTTTAACGCCACCACCTATCAATAAAGCCGAAGCCTTGCGCGTAACCGAGCAAGAAAAAGCTTCGACTAATTTATCAATCGAACTACTATATATAAATCTATCAGTGCTAATTATGGGTGGAATTATTAGTTATTTCCTGGCTCGCCGTACTCTGTTACCAATTGAAAAAGCACACGCAGCACAGTCCAGGTTCACTAGTGATGCTAGCCACGAATTACGAACTCCACTGGCGGCCATGAAAACCGAAATTGAAGTAGCCGTCAAAGATAACACAGCCACGGCCGAAGACCTTAGAAAAATTCTATCCAGCAACCTCGAGGAAGTCGATAAATTATCAAAACTTTCCGAAATGCTACTCAATTTATCACGACCAGATACGGCCAAATTAAAATTTGGGCCAGTATACCTGAACAAGATTGCCCATGATGTGATAAACGATTTTAAACAACCACATAGTCGAATACATTTAACATCTAAAAAACAATTAATGGTTCACGGCAACGATACGGCTATAGCTGACTTAGTCAAAATACTGATCGATAACGCCCTACAATACAGTCCTAATGATTCAAAAATCGCAATTACCATATCAAAACAAGACGACCAAGCTAAATTCGAGATCACTAATAACGGCCCCGGAATAGAATCCGACAAACTGCCGTATATTTTCGATCGCTTTTACCGAGCCGATTCATCACGAACTAATAGTGGCTGCAAAGGTTATTGCCTAGGGTTAGCTTTGGCAAAAAATATCGTCGAATCGCATAACGGCCAGCTAATCGCCACTAGCACTCCAGGTATCGAAACAATATTCACAGTGCTATTACCATTACATTCATTATTCCCAAGCAAAAATTAAGAAGCAACTTTTAAACTGAGTTCATAAATTATCTAATAAAAGGAGAATATATGAACGTAGTCTCGCGAGACATTAAAAATGCTTTCCGCAGCCCGATGCGCTCGGGTGCAATAATATTAATGCTCGCAATTAGTATTGGTCTAATTCTGAGCATGCTAGTCGCCAGAACTAGTGTTAATTCCAAAATAGACGAAGTTAAATCAAAAACTGGGATTAACATAACGATAAGCCCTGCCGGTGTTATGGGGTTTTCGGGTGGTGGTAATGCCCTAACTAGTGATCAATTAGCTACGATCGTCAAAACAGTCCATGTCGCTAGCACCTCAGCCACACTATCTGACCAGATGAGCACATCTGACACTAATCTGACAGCCTCACTTGAATTAGGCAATTTCGGAGCTCGTCAAATGCGTTTTGAAAGCGCCAGCTCGGCTACAACTAATGGTGGCTCGACAGCAACCAGCAACGCAACTAGCGCCGATTCGATCGATACAAGGCCCGCACCAACGCCTAGAACGACGGTAACCGGTACTACTAACCCTAATTCGATTTCAACTGACGGTAGTGATCTAACACTAACAAGCGGCGCGACTATTGATGGCAACAGTAGTGCCCTAATAGCCCTAGTCGGCAGTGATTTAGTCGCTAAAAACAATTTAACCGTCGGCAGCACGTTTACAGCCTACGAAAAAACTATCACCGTAAAAGGTATATTCAAAACCGGCAATAAGTTCCAAGATAGCGGCATAATTATGCCTCTAGCCACCGCGCAGACCCTAACTAGCCAAACTGGCGCCGTCAGCAGCGTAACCGCCACAGTCGACAGTAGCGATAATGTTAGCGCGGTCATCACATCACTTAAAACCGCCCTCAGCGACAAGGCTGATATAACTAGCCAAGCCGAAGTAGCTGCCGCTAGCGTTTCATCATTACAAAGTATTTCGTCATTAGCCCTAGCTGGCGTTATCGGTGCAACCGTCGCCGGAGCAGTCATAGTCCTGCTGGCTATGGTCATGATCGTACGCGAACGTCGTCATAAAATCGGTGTTATCAAAGCCATCGGTGGCACTAACCGAAAAGTTATCGGCCAATTCGTGACCGAGGCCTTAACCCTAACCGTAATTGGCGCAATCGTTGGATTGGCCCTCGGGGTATTAGTTAGTGGTCCTATGACTAATTCATTAGTGAGTAGCAGCCAGAGTAACACCAGCTATTCAACCTCGACAACTCGCGGTGGAATGGGTGGCGAAATGGCGAGAGGATTTAACCGCATCGGTTCTAACTTTACCCAAGTCACCAGCAGTATTACGCCCCAAGTATTCATCATAGCTATCGGCATAACTTTGGTTATCGCCGTCATTGGCAGCGCAGTGCCAGCCTGGTTCATCGCCAGAATCCGTCCCGCAGAAGTATTAAGGTCAGAATAAGGAGTATATGAAATGTTAACCGTAAAAAACCTAACCAAATCATTTACAGATGCCAGTGGTGTCGTTACCGCCCTCAAGGATGTTAGTTTGACAGTTAAAACCGGTGAATTCGCCAGTATTATCGGCAAGTCCGGTAGCGGTAAAAGCACCCTGCTAAGTATGCTGGGGGCACTAGATATCCCAACCAGTGGCAGTATCGAAGTTGACGGTGTTGATATCGCCAAATTATCCGCCAGCCAACAGACAGCATACCGCGCCAAGAAAATCGGGTTCGTATTCCAATATTACAATCTGATACCCAATTTAACTGCACTGGAAAACGTTACATTAGCCCTAGAATTTGGCGGCATGCCAGCCAGCAAGCGCAAGGCGCGCGCAGAACAGTTGCTAGACTCCGTAGGGCTAACCGCCAAAGAACAGCTTCGCAAACCGTCCCGACTGAGTGGCGGCCAACAGCAGCGTGTTTCCATAGCCAGGGCACTCGCTAACCAGCCAGCTATCGTCCTAGCCGACGAACCAACCGGCAATTTGGATAGTGAAACTGGCAAAAAGATCTTTGACTTGTTACACAAACTATCACGTAGCGAAAATACCACTATTTTAGCCGTAACGCATGATATGGATATTGCTGGCAAAACCGACAGAACATTTAAACTAAAAGATGGAAAAATAGTCGCGTAACAGTGGTGGTTTAAGCTTTCGTTAAGCAACATATGTCACACTAAAAACGTAACCATTAACAGTCAAGGAGGAGGATTCATAATGAAAACCACCATCATCGACAAAACAATTTTACTCAGTAAAAAAGGCATGAAAGAGCTCAAAAAGAAGATCACTCAATTAGAGCATGATGAAAAGTCTGCCATGCAAGCTATACGTGAACTCGACCGAACATTAGGACGAGATGAACGTCTCAGCCGTATCAAAAGATTAGCTGATTTGAACACTATTGAATCCGAATTAGCCGATAAGAAATCCATAATGGCCAACGCCAAACTATTACCAGTCAAGCAAACACGGCTACGTGTCGCGATTGGCTCGGTAGTCGATCTAATCGACAGGCGCGGACATTTCTTTCGCTACAAGATAGTCGACAGTGTCGAGGCAGACCCAAGCGACGGACGCATTTCAGCCCTTAGCCCATTAGGTCAAAATCTGCTTGGTCGAAACGTCAAAGACATCGTTGAATGTTACGGCGGTCGGCAATCCAACTGGTTTCAGCTAGTGCGCATAGCCTAAGAAAGTCCCAAGATATAAAAAACACCTACGATTTTGTAGGTGTTTTTTATATCTCACGACGAGATACTCAGCAGCATCCAGTTACCGCTATGGTTATCACTACGTAGGCGATAGTCCGATTTACCATCCGATAGGGTGAATATTTCAGCCATCAAGCTGCCCTGGTTGACTAGTAACCTTAGCCCAGCATCGATAAAGCTATAGGTAATACCACGGAATTCAATACGGCGAGGATAAGCAACTAGGTTTTTTCTAAACCCCATAGATGTGACGGTAACTTGTTCGTTGATTTCAGTTTTTTTCATAGCCATTCCTCCATAAAAGTTGATACAAAACAATTAGACCGGTGAACTTTTGATTAACCAGTAAACGGGTTTAATAAGTGTATTTCAGATAGGAATACCGAGACCGTTCGACTCGCGCATTCTTTTGACTGCTAATACTTTGGTTTATGTATCGTTTATCAGTGGCTCATATAAGAGTATGACAACGTTTATGGTGGGCTTTTAAAAGCCTGTAAGTGGAAAGGGTTTAACCAGTACCTACATGACTATACCTAGTATACATGGCTCGATACTGCACGTGTCAACAATAAAAAATAAGTTTACATTATATACCCAACTTGACATTTACTATTAACCAATTTATAACTATATTATAGACACAATACATTCATAATGGCTGAATAAACCAGAGAGGCTACAGAGGTGTGATCATGAAGCTTTTTAGTAAATCTAATAAATTAATCCTAATAGCAACGTTTCTAATACTTGCCGTACAGGCCATAGTAAATACCACCTCGGTGATGGCAATACCAACCCCTGGACAAACCAGCCAAAATAACGGTTCGATTTTTTACGATGACGGCTCGGTAGGTACTAAAACATGGAGTATATCGGCTGGAAATGCACTGCCAGCTTATTTTACTAGCCAACCAAGTACCGCGCCAAACACTTCACAACAATCACATTATTTATTAGCTCTAGGTTTTGGATCTAATGTTCCTAATAATGCTACTATTACAGGCATTGCTGTCAAAGTCGAACGAGAAACTGACGCCACATCCGTAAAAGATGCCGACATACACTTAATAAAAACTGGGCTATCTTAACTAGCACGAGCCCAGCCATAACACCAAACGACGGGCTCACTGCCTGTCCTACGTCAATAGATGGTAATTGTTGGATAACTAACGAAACCACAGTTACTTATGGTGGAGCTTCAGATTTATGGGGATCAACCTGGACACCAGCCGATGTGAATAGCCCTAATTTCGGTCTGGCATTTTCAGCTCAACGAATGTACGGCAGTAATAGTCTAACCCCAGGTGACGACGGTAGTAGCTCGAAGAGGATATATGTAGATAACGTCAGCGTGATCGTATATTACACAACCGAACAAGAGGCTACTGCACCGGTAATAGCTAGCCATCCTGACGTTAACGCCATAGCCACGAATGCATACGGAATTAACATAACTTATACCGCCCCAAATGCGACCGATAGTATCGATGGGATTACACCAGCTAACTGTTCACCTACATCAGGATCGTCATTCCCGATAAGTACAACCACCGTAACTTGCACTAAAACGAATTCAAGCGGTATTAGCGCAACACCAACACATTTTGACGTAATCATAACCGACGGGACTATCCCAGTTATTTCGCTAAATGGCGATAATCCAATAACAATTACAGTCGGCGATAGCTACATTGATGCCGGCGCTATCGCAACTGATGAATACGATGGTAATATATCGGGATCAATAATTACAACCAATAATGTCGACACATCAACCGTCGGCAGTTACACCGTAACATACAATGTTAGCGATGCCGCCGGTAACGCAGCAACTACCGTAACGCGAACCGTAACCGTAGCCCCACGCAAGATTACAGTAACTGCTAATAATCAAACTAAGGTATTCGGTATAGCCGATCCAGCTTTAACATATTCAATTACATCTGGATCATTAATAGGTGATGATGAATTCACTGGTGTGCTAACTCGAGTAGTAGGTGAAAACGTCGGGTCATACACAATCGGTCGTGGAAACTTAGAACTAAGTAGTAACTATACGTTGAGCTTTGTTGATGGTTCGTTATCAATAACTCCAGCTCCAGTTACAGTAACTGCTAATAATCAAACTAAGGTAGCGGGCATGATCGACCCGACCTTAACATACTCAATCACATCCGGACTATTAATAGGTAATGACGGATTCACGGGTGTTCTTACTCGTGCAGTGGGTGAGACCACTGGGATATACGCGATTAATCGCGGAAATTTAGAGTTAAATAGTAATTACACCTTGAGCTTTACTGATGGCTTGTTTGAAATAACTCCAGCTCCAATTGTCGCCATCACTATAAATACAACTCCTACTACCAGCAATAATAACTACATTCCAGCATTAACCCCCGAAGTTATTCCTGGCACTACTACTAGCGAGGCGCCTGTCGCCACCGCTATTTTAGGAACTCAGACAGATAATACAGCTAAAACAACGGACGATAAAAAGACAGACGTTCAAAAATCAACTAATATATTCGATCTTACTTTTCTGGGTGTTCACGACTGGTTATGGTTTGTTTTAATAGCAGTAGCTGGCGCCGCATTTTGGTGGCTTATCGTTGGCCGTCGCCGCAAAGATGACGAAGACGAACAAAACTAAATATTCTATAGCCCACATAAACAACACCCAACCCACCACATACTTTTTATTATGTATATAATAGTTAATAGAAAGTTGATCATGAAATATACTGAAATCAAAAAAATATTCAAAGGATTGTATACAACACGACCAGAATTTATAGGTTGCCAGATCAACTTGATAAAATCAGGACACAATCGCAGTATATATTCCGTTATAACGACCGACAATAAAAAATACATCGCCAAGATAGGTAACATCAAAAAAGACCTAGGTTCAACTAATTTAAACGATGTTCGAGTCCAGACTTTTCTGAGTAAAATGGGCTGTGATTTCATACCAGAAATTATATATGCCGATAAAACGAATGATTTCTATATAGAATCGTGTGTGGGCGAGCAGGATATCGCTTTTAATGATTTAAATGACGAAGACATAGATACATTCGCAAAACAATTAGTTTTTATTCATAATCTATCGCCAGACCAATATAAAGCTTTCTCGATCGATCATGGTTTTGATGAACCCAAAATAACATCACTAACTGATGGATTGAATACTTTTGGTTTCGCCAGATTTGAAATAGTCAAAGAATTATGCCCCGATAACACGGTCAAGGATTGGATCCAAGAACACTTACAACAAAGCGTAGCGATTCTACAAAAAGATACGAATTCCAACCAAACAGCCCATCTCAGATGGGGCGATATCGGTGAAAACCTCCGTATAGACGATCACACTTTATATTTCATAGATTGGGAATTCGCGGGTCTAGGTCACGGATCGGAACTAGCTTATATAAAAATACACTCTCATTTGAATTCTGAAAAATTCGACCTTTTAGTGTCGCGCTACGCTTTTTACAGCAGTAAAACCGAAAGTGAACTATTAGACGAAGTAAAACTGACCGAAAAAATCACTAGAACTAACGATGTAATCTGGGCTGCTATGAAATGGGGAGAATCCGTAACCTCGGATGATATCGAAAAATACAAAACCCTAACATATAGGCGCATAGAACTAGCGAATAATTTATAGGAAATTAAAAAAGCCCGATATACTTTATTAAAAAAGTTTATCGGGCTGGATGTCATACTAGCATCATTGCCCATACGACATAGATAACCAGAACTTAAACACTACAAATACCTAAATGTTGGTGAAGCGTGAAAACGCTGATGGTCGCTAGCCCAACCGCAATCAATAATTGACGAACCGTCAGCTAATCGTCCAACTTTGGGTACGCGTCGATAATCATTAATAGGCATACGGTACCCAGCCAAGTTAATATAAGGTACATCTTTACCTATGATATCTAGTAGGTTAGTAAATAACAGGGCTGCCAATACTTCAGGACCGGCCAATGAACTAATATTACTACCATCCCATAAGTCGATAACACTACAACCCTTAGTGGGGTTCCAGTTAGCGATAGGATCAAAAGCAATATATCTAATTCCTGGCTTTCGCTCGGAGTACGGTACGAGAAGATCAATATAATACGGATCTAGCGACAAACTAACTCCTCTCGAGTTTTTGTGAATCTTGGGGATACAGTAGGCGTATTCTTTAAAAGTACGCATAGTAGGGTTCAAGCAACTCGCTGTTTTTGGCAGATAAACCACTAACACCATCTCTTCAGTTGGCGTTAATCGAACGAAATCATCGGCTGGATTCGGAAAATCCGAATCGAGGAAGCCCCAACCTCGTTCATTATTCAATTGCCTGGCTAGTTCAATCTGTTTATCAATAGGTGAACACCAAGGTTCCCTAGTAGTGGATATGAGGATGGATTCGGGTGTAGATATTGGTTTTTTGATACCATAAAAAGCACGCTCCCTCTCTAATGTGTCGCCGTCAAACTAGCCATTTATAGGCTGTCTCGGTTCACTTCTCAAATAGTGTCTAAAATTTTAAGGTTCTAAAGTTAATTATAACACAAAAAGCAACTAAAATCAACCGTCGGGCAAGCTGACGATAATATGTTATGGGTTTACGTTCATGGTAAACTATTAGATAGCACAATTAAGGAAGGGTCTAATAATGTTTAGCAAAAAGCAAGATATTCAGAATACGACCGACAGATTGCCGGACTTCAGTTATATAAATAATAGTGATATTTATATGGACACTTCATGTCAAAGTATGCGACCACAACCAGTTATCGATGCTATTACTGATTATTATCAGACGTACAACGCCTGTGGCAGTCGAGTTAAATATAAATGGGGGCAAAAGGTCGATTCCGCAGTCGAAGCCACCCGTGAATTAGTTATTAGCTACTTGGGTTTACCTCAAAAAGAATACGTTTGCTCGTTTACGCTCAATACGACTTTTGGAATTAACCTGATCTTAAACCAACTACCAGCAGGGGATTACGAACAAGTTATCACTAGTGAAATCGAGCATAATTCAGTATTCCTACCGACAATCGAACTAGCTAAAAGGCTAGGAATAAACAGAAAAGTCCTAGAACGAGCCGATGACGGCAGTTTAATCTATACAAAGGCCGACATAAATAAATCAGTCGTAGTCGTAAACGCAACCTCAAATATCGATGGTCGCTTGCTGTTAAATATCAAACAACTGATCCAGGACACCCATGCCGCAGGTGGAATTGTGATAATCGATGCCGCCCAAGCCGCAGCTCATTATCAGGATCTATTATTCGGCTGCAAGGCCGATGCCTTTTGTTTTTCAGCACATAAAATGTACGCTGCCAGCCTAGGTGTAATTGTTATCAAAAAAGACCTAATTCGATCGCTAGATAAACATTTCGTAGGTGGCGGTATGGTATCAGCGGTCAGGGAACAAGGGTATGATCTATTACCTGACGACCTAAGTAGTTGGCTAGAGCCAGGGCTACAGGCTTATGGTGAAATCATTAGTCTGAAACGAGCCATCGAATGGCTGTCAGAGATCAAACCGCAGGGTTTAAAACCAGCCGAATACATACATAAAATCTCAAAACAGCTATATGACGGCTTATCAGAGATCCCAGGTTTAACAATACTCAACAAACAACCATCGTCAGTTATTAGCGTTTATAGTAATAGCATTGATGCTCATCGATTAGCGATATTCCTATCAGCAGCCGGTATTATGGTACGCAGCGGCTATTTCTGCTGTCATTACTATTTGATCGAAAAACTTCAACTACCACCACTCCTCAGGATATCTATAGGATTACACACTACCGAAGACGATATCAATAAAACAATTAAAACACTCAAGAAAGTATTAAAAGCCTAATATGTTTTGTATAGCCGCATTTATAGTTTTAGCAATTATAAGCATTTTCTCAGCTAGCCATCGAAAACTCGCCAAAAAAGCTTGGAATTGTACATTACGCCGGGTTACATTTAGACCATGCGACACATCATTCAAAGAAGAGGCCAAGAGCAAATTACTCAGCCGTGTCGCCAATAAAACACCAAAACTCGTTAAAACGGCTGACATTGGTATCGAAATCGCTTCATTCGCCTTGGTTATATTCACAATCTGGAGCTTATTGGTCGTTATGGAGAGCGGCCTCAACCTATTCGTTTGGGGTACGTGCAACCCCAATAACGCTTCGTCTTGCAGCTTAACTGCCGAAACTTGCTCGATCGACAAAGCTCAAAAAGGTTTTTGGGAATTAGCCAGCGAGGGCAAACCATTCGATTGGTTCGTCAATCAGGCCGAAACGCTAGGCAACACTATTGCCAATATTCCGGCCCGATTACAATCATGGAATGCCAGTGACTATTTACCACAGAACGTCACATATTATTACGCCAAAGACAGCGCTAAACCCGTTGCACTAGAAATAATCGATCCAGGTTGCCGAGTTTGTATGCAATTATTCGGTAATATCAAATCAGCTAAGTTCGAAGATACTTATAACTTAGCTTACATTTCTTACCCTATAAAAAGCGCCTACGATGATAACAAATATAAGTTTCCAAACTCATACACGGTCACTAAATACCTGGAAGCGCTCAAAATAAACCCCCTGAGTAATCAAAAAGTATCACCAGACTGGCAAATACTAGAAAAGATTTTCACCGGTGAGGATAATAAGGGCGTATCATATCAAGTAAAAATCAACACGCAGCTAAACCAGACTCAAACCGAAGATCTAATTCGTAGCTGGTTGAGTGACATTGGCTATAATTCAGATCAGATCCGACAAATCGACACCGATGCTAATAGCCAAAAAATAGCCGACATAATCAAACAAAACAAACAAATTGTCGATAACAAAGTCAAAACGGTCAAAATCCCAACTATTATCTTTAACGGCCAACGCCATGACGGCCTCGTTAAAGTTAACGATCTTCATCTATAAATAGAATCACTATATCTTTGTAATTTTAGCACTAATATGCTAAAATATAGCCATTCCAATCAGGAAGGTCCTTTTACATTCGGAAAAAGGTGTTTAGATTTAAGAGATTAGATTTAATCATGAACACGCTACTAGTATTTTATCGCAAACACACGCTGTTGGATTATTTTATGAGGAGGTGGATATGAATTGTCTAGTAAATTTCAAAGGAAGATTGAAAATTTTACTTGTGAACATTGCGGAACGGTAACAATCGGCAATGGCTACACTAATCACTGCCCCCACTGTTTACACAGTAAACATGTGGACATCAACCCAGGCGATCGTGCATGCAAATGCCACGGCCTAATGATACCTACATCAGTTGAAACCAAAAAAGGTGGCTATGTCATTAATTTTGAATGTCAAAAATGTGGTTCGAAAAAAAGAAACAAGAGCGCCGCGAATGACAATTTCGAAGCTATTCTTGAAATCATGAGAAAAGGAAGGTGATGGCAGTGAGTAAAATTAATATCCCTTACGTACCGCATCTAGTTCACATCGAAACAACCTATGCCTGCAACCAGGAATGTATATTCTGCTACAACCCAAATCGCTCGATGCACATTGATTTAAATATAATTGATGAGATTGTGCAAAAAGTGTACGAATCATGGATTCCGCACGTTTATTTAATTGGCGGCGAACCAAGTTTACTAGGGACAGATAAACTCAATGAATACATTGAACTGTTATCAACCAGATCGTCTGTGACGATCGTTACTAACGGTCAAGTATATTTAGACGGTTTATCGACAAAACTCGCATGTATTGGAGTACCAATTCATGGAGTCGGCGAATTACACGACTTACACGCAAACAAACCCGGAAGCTTTAAAAAAGCCAAGGATTCAATTACTAAATACGTTGCCCGAGGCTTTGATGTTAGATGTATACCGGTCTTAACAAAAATAAACTACATGCACATGTCTGAAATAATCAAATTTGCAAAAGATATGGGTATGGAAAGTGTTTTTGTAGACAGATACGAAGACGGCGGAGTAGGAAGTGTTAGATCTGACGAGCTAAAATTATCCCTAGAGCAATTCGATATTGCCCTAGACCAGATGATCGAAGCTCGGGACAAATACAATATCCCAGTCGGCTGGGGTACAGCAATACCATTTTGTCTAAATGAAAAAATGGTAACTCATAATATGAAAGCTGATTGCGGCGCAGGTGTAACCTTTGCTGCGATTAATCCTTTCGGAGATGTGAGAATATGTAACCAGTCTGAACAAATTTACGGCAATATTTTATCCGAACCATTTCACGAAATCTGGCACAAAAAGGAACTTGATAACTTCAGGAACCTAAAATGGGCCAAGAAAACGATCTGCGCAGGCTGTAATTCAATCTGCGACTGCATGTGCGGTTGCAAAGTTGATGCTAGCGTACCTGGCGAATACAGTGTCGATTACTCGGTTCGCCAAAATGAAACTCGACCAAACTTCGTCGATAAAATCGATGAAATCGTCGAAAAGCAATATCCAGAAATTGAATGTTGGAGAAAGTTTTCATTAAATCGATATACGAGGTTACACGACCAAACACCAGAACAGTATTTAATAACTAGATACCAAACTATTCTACTAGACGACGATGCGGCTCAGCTATTAAAACTAATAATCGAGCTAGGTCTGAAATCAGAAGAAGCGTTATTTTTGCACAGTCAAAACAGCTTCCACCGTATCGAGATCAACAACTTTGTGACTGATTTAATATCAGCAGGAGCTGTTGATTTAGTCTGAATTGAGGGGTGATGATTCCATGTTCAAAACTTGGCATTGGGAAATTACAACCAAATGCAATATGTCATGTTCGCACTGCCTACACGGAACTGAAAAACGATCCGACCCTAAATGGCGCCTAAGGCAATATCTGGAAATAATAGATAGCATTAGGTCACTTGATGGAAAGGATATTCTGTTTACTGGCGGAGAACCATTTTATCTAAAAGATTTTTTGGCGATAGCCAACTACGCAAAAACACTCGGTTTTAATGTGTCAGTTATTACAAACGGAACATTATTTAACGAACGCAATCTATTAACCACTTCTCAGATTTTTGATACTGTCGGAATTTCAATCGACGGCCAAAATGCCGAGCATGACTTAATACGAGGAGCCGGATCATACCAAAAGACTATTCAATCGATCATTGATCTATTGAATCTAAAGGTACAAGTGATCGCTTACGTTACTATAAACGGGATAAATATCCATTTGCAAAAACAGATTCTAAACGAGTTAATTGAACTAGGAGTACGTTCGTTTCATTTCAACCAACTTAATATCCAAGGTAATGCAATTGCCAATCGACAATTACATTTCACCTGCGGACAGGACGAAATAAAGCGACAATTATTCCAGCAAATCAACGAGTTAGTAGATATTGATATTGATCGCAAATGGGATGGTAGCTGTTCGATTGAACCCAACGTAGTTTATATGTCATGTCAAGGTCAAATCTATGGTTGTGTCGAAATCGCCACGCATAATCCTAAGGATAGCGTAGCATCGATTAATGACATGGATATCGGTCTGAAATGGCGTAGATACCACTCGGCATTCACTAGACCAAAGGAATGCAAATACGAGGTTTTCAATAATAATGGTATAGTCATCCAACTAAATTGTGATGAATGTCCATTAATTGAAAGTGAGAGGTGATAATATTGATAAATTCCCTAACGGAACTTTACCAACGCTTCGACGTCCTATACAAAGAGATACTGATTATTTGCAAAACCTGTACTTACCATGATTGCGAAGGCTACACCTGGTTATTACCAGAAGAGGCCGACAATCTAGAATACAGCAAAGCTCAAATCATCGAAATAAACGGTAATTGTAGTTTCATTAATCCATTCGTAGATCTAATACCTACGAATTTCGAGACTATGAAACCAAAGTGTCCATTACTCGATAATAAATTATGCTCAGTCTATAATCAACGACCGTTGGTTTGTAGAATGTATCCAGTTGGATTAACTAGCATTGATGGAAAAATATCCTTTGTTTTATTTAGCGACTGTCAATACTCCATGATGATGTCACATATGTCAAAAATGGAATTCATCGAAAAAGTCCTAGATATACTAAGCGATTGTTCCCTTAATTTGTTTGACACAATCACCACAACATACTCGGCCGTGGATAATTTATTTAAATATCCAGACGGTAAAAATGAGTATGAGGTCTTGGCTAGTTGTCGCGATTTGAGAGTAGTGATATCTAATAGTTGAGTAATCAACTAGATGATATCTAACTTTATTCTCTGGAGAGGAGGTGAAAGTGTATGTCAAAATGTAAAGCTGTCATGGATAGCCAAAAAATCACCGAGATCAAAGTCAGAACTAAACCACCCGTTTCCGAAGTAAAATCACAGGCAAAACCAACCGATAGCCGTCAGGCAACTGATAGCAAATAAATCAGGATGGGCAAGCCAACAACCCCGGGCTACTATTTGTAAATAGTAGCCCTTTTCATTACAATCAAGATAATGATTATTGATTCTCATTTACATTTAAATAAAACCGACGACGAAACTGACTTTAGCCAGGCTTTTTTTAGATTAGTTGGAGTTTTAGATACTAACCATGTCGATAAGGCCGTGATAATAGCCGACGACATCAAAAACGGTAATTGTGTCGATACTTGGCATGCCTTGGCTATAACTAATGATAGTGATAGATTTTTCGTAATCGGTTCACCTAATATACTCGACATAAATCAGAGCGATTGGGATTTTTTCGAAGATAACCTAGCAAACAAAAAATTCATCGGATTAAAATTATTCCCAGGGCACGAACCGTTCTACCCAACAGACCCTAGATGCACTCAGGTTTATGAACTAGCCGAGAAATATAATGTGCCCGTAATGTTCCATACCGGCATAAACACTGGCGACACCGAATGCGCAAAGTATAACGATCCAAAATATATTGTGGATATCGCTAATAAATATCCTAATGTGAATTTCGTGATTGCTCATTATTTCTGGCCAAAACTTGATTATTGTTTTGAAATTACCAGTGTGGTTCCAAACATCTATTACGATACCTCAGCCATGGCCGACCAAGAGGTAATTGATATGAGCGGCGGCATAGATAAGATCAAAAATATCATCGTCAAAACCCTAGTCGCAAAACCACGCAGCGTGATGTTCGGTAGTGATCATGATATGTGTGTACAATCCGATCACATAAAACTCATCGAAGGGCTAGATATATCCGAAAAAACCAAAAGCGACATTATGAGTCGAAACTTTTTAGATTGTTTCGGATTATAATTTATTAATTAAGGGGGATTTATGAATAAAATATTAAAATTTTTAGACACAAAAAAGATACAATCATTTTTGCTCCTAGCGTTCTTGTCCATGCTCCTCATGATAATTAGCTTGGGTCTCAGTATATGGTTTTGGGCTATTATGATTCTATGGGTTGTCGTCTATCTGTTGTTTTTCATCCGCCCAATGGTCAAGATTGCCGCATATTTTCTACTTATAATCACTATAGTTTTTATATTTTCTATCCTCGTTTCGTTTAATGTGATATTTAATAATTCCAACGTCAATACGAATAATATCACAGGAAATAATAGTGTAATTCTGGATAATTGCACCAGCACAGCAAGTGATACGCCAGTAATGGTCAGTGGTTGGAAATCATCAATTTATGCAGCGCCGCTACTCAGTTCTTCGCCTAATCCAGACCAAGCTAACACTGTACGAACATTCTCTTATAGTGGCATCAAAAATAAGACCGAAACTAACAGCTTATACGCTCGAATCGAAAAAGCCGATGGATCATATATAAATGGTTACGGCACAGCTATGGAAGTCTGTGATGCTAATAACAAAGCCACCAAATCCTACACTACCGCGCAAACCACATACGTATCTAGCAGTGACGTCGTAGCATCGGTCCATTATTTCCATGGTGGTAATTATCTACACGGGGTAGGCGATTACCGAGTTGACGTATATATAAAAATCACAGACGGTAAATGGCACTTGATCGATAGGATGAGTGGGATAAAGATTACCGAGTAATTTAAAAGGCCTAGATATATAGTCTCGGCAGCATAGTCTTTTGATTTTTATCGTAAAGTATGTTAAAATATAATTGTATAGATTGTACTATATGATCGATTGATAACATTTAGTTTATCTCGAACTTTTACATACTTACTTATTTTAAAAAACTTATCATATGATCACGGGATAAATGAGCTTTGTATTTGACGAGCTTACCTATCCCGCGGTCAAACACCGCCGGAAAAATATTATTTTAAGGTGGTTATAAAAAATGAAAAAAGTTTTGTGTTTTTTGCATGACAAAGGCGTTATCGATATCGTGTTAGAATCGGCTTTGGATGGAGGAATGGAAGAGGCTAGACATCTCGGGGCGACCAACGGTGCAATAGCCGCAGCAATAATAATCGACGGAGAGTTGTGTCTTAAGTCAAAAGTCCTTGAATATGACGTGATAAAAGATAACAACCACAAAAGACCGTCGAATAAAGAACCGGAAACCATTATAAATTATGTTGGCCACGCAACTATCGAGATAATGAAATCAGTTCACACCATGACCCCGCCATTCGGAAGTGCAACCATAATACACGAAAAGTCAGACGATAATGGCTCGGATCGCGAAATTTATCTCTGCAAGAACCATTACGGTGAAGAATCGACATTTATGTTGCTAACAGCTTATTCTGGGGTGGGCCCAATTAACCACTATCAAGTTGCCCGCACAGCCTGCTGTAGCGCTTGGCTAAAGATGAAGGATTATAAAAATCCTGACGGTTCTAGCATTGGGCTCCGCAGCATTACTAGTGTAAGCATCTAATAAAAAACGAGTAAGTATGAACCACGCCGCCTAGCTTTTAAATTAGGCGGCTTTTTCATACCCAAAATCAGCCTTTGCGATTAACATTGATGTTTATGATTAAATGTGTTAAAATATAATTATATAGATTATTCTATACGCTCGATTGATAACATTTAGTTTATCTCGAACTTTTACATACTTGCTTTACGCTTAACTTTTTTCCAACCGTGGGATAAATGCGCTCTATTCTTAGAACTCATCTATCCCACGGTTAATTTACCGCTGGGAAAAATATCAAAATTATTTTGAAAGGTGGTAAAAGAATGATTAAACTCACAATCCAGAAACTCGTCGAAGGTATCGTTAGCGCGGTGCAATCAGAGGCGGCAAAAATCCCAGGCTTTGACAATGGAGCGATCAGATTACTGTTCGTACCAAAATGCCCTGCAGGTGAACGGTTTCTCGGTGGTTTTGGTCCTAATTGCGAGATCGACTTTGGTTTTCCAATCAAAGAAGGTGCCAGCCATATTAGACCAGCAACCGAGGATGACAAGGAGTGTGACTGTTATGGTTACGCGGCTCTCAAAATAGAGGGCTGCGCCTATGCACTTCGCAATGATCTAGGTAGGCGTTCATGTGACATGCCCGAATCAGCCGAAACTTGGGGTCGCGCAAGCGATCAAGGATGTGTCGTTTACGACATATTTATTACGGAAGTATTTGGCACCGCGGATAGCTCAAAACCAAAGCCTTACTTTAGACTTTACGTCGCAGTTAGTGGCGCTACCGGCAAAGAAGATGAGCAATGTGCGTTGGCTGCTAGGGATATACTACAACAGTGGTGCAGCACAGAGCGTGACGATGATGGATTTGGACACGTCAGTCAGTATCTATCATTAGTTAAACCGGAATAAAAAGCTATGAGCAAGTATGACTAACCGTCTGATATAAAAATCAGACGGTTTTTTCTATGAAATTTTCTATAATCACAGTTTTTCAAGATATTGCCTATTTGCATATTTAATGGTATTGTAATCTTAATTCTTAATCAACTTAAGAAATTTTTTGTACTTTAAAAACATTAGGTAAGGCCTGAACAGGATAAAAGCTATTGTATTTTGTTCAGGTCTTATCCTAGCAATAAAGGATTAGATACTTTTTAGAAGAGGCGGTGTTTTCTATGATTAATTTTCAGAAAACCGAATTAGCCACAGAGGGCAAAACCAAAGAAGTATGGAGAACCGACCAAGCGGGCATAGCCTTATTCGTATCAAGGAATGACTTAACGGCTGGCGACGGTGCAAAACACGACATAGTCAAAGGTAAAGCGGCACTCGCGAACCAAACGACGTGCAATGTGTTTAGGTTTCTGAATTCCTGCGAACTCCCGACGTCATTTATAGAGCAGGTCGACGAAACAAGTTTTATCGGTCAGCTTTGTGAAATGATTCCGTATGAAGTTGTCGTTAGGCGCGAAGCTTACGGATCATATCTCAAGTCTTATCCTCATTTGCCAAAAGGACATATATTCCAAAAGCTCGTCGTTCAATTTTTCTTGAAAACATCTGGTAAAAACTGGCAGGGTATGGAAATACCGGTCGATGATCCCTTAGCGATATTTGGCGAAGACGGCCTAATGCATCTATTCCGCCCCGACCAACCAATTACCGGTCAAGTAGCGTTTGCTAGCATCACAGACTACCCGCTAAAGGATTCTCCAGAGATGATGGATGAAATGGCACAGATTGCCGCAAAAACATTCTTAGCTTTAGAAAAAGCATGGCAACAAGTTAACGGCAATAGAAGGTTGATTGATTTCAAGGTCGAGTTTGGCATTAATAGTTATAAGAAACTCGTATTAGCAGATGTTATTGATAGTGACTCATGGAGAGTAATCGACCGTGTCGGCGAACATCTCGACAAGCAATTGTATCGAAATGGCATGAATACAGATATCGTACTCGAGAAATATCAGATTGCGGCAGATTTAACCGGAAGTTTTAGAATTCCTCTTCAGCAAATCATTATCTGGTCAGGCTCAGAAAAGGATGATATATCGTCAATAAAAGATGCTATATCGAATTATACTGGGCATGGATGCCAGATGATAACAACCGTTGCATGCTCAATGCACAAGCAACCAGTTGAGGGTATATATATCGCAAATAGCTACATTCATGATGTCCCTGACTCGGTAATAATTGCATATATCGGTATGAGTAACGGTGCTGGACCAACACTTTCAGCAAATGTTTGTGTCCCGGTTATCAGTGTCCCAGCGAATTACAAAGAATCACCCAATGACGTCTTTTCTTCTCTTAACACACCAAGTCTGACGCCGGCAGAAACTATTGTTTCCCCTAAGAATGCAGCTTTGGCCGCACTTAAAATTTTGTCGATACGCAATCCAAAGATCTATATGGATCTGAGGTACGAGCAAGAAAAGCTGCTGACAAATTATTTAATCCTTTAACCTAGTTTTTGCTAGTACAAAAAATGGCTCCGATATAATGTCGGAGCTTTTTTATTTTGTCATACAAGCGACGATCGCGAATCGACCATCATCTTTTCTGCTGCCTTTTAGAAATTGGCTATGAGAATAGTAGTCTTCGTTTTTGGCCGAATCAATTGATGATATTTCTACGTTTTCCAATAGTACACCGGCACTCGCAATCTGCTCGAATGCAACTTCATGTAAACTACGATTGCCAAAGGCAAATAGGGGATATAATTCCTTACCTGCAGCGGGGCTGAGCCATACTTTTAAATTTTCAGGGTTAACATTATGATGCTTTATTAAATATTCGACGGATGCAATGCCGCCAAACTGTTCTAGATTATGTCGGCCTAAGTGCGAAACCATCAATACATTTTTAGTAGGGTCGTATAATACGGCGCCAACACAATCAGCTAATGGCAAAAACAAAGCATGATTTTGCGCCAGCGTGACCATAGCATCGCAATCTATGGTTGACTCGCGTACTATGCCAACACCCCTATGATTATCATCGACAGTAGAATAGCGTTTATAATTATCACCCTTATATTTCACCCTAACCAAGGTAGTATCGTCTGGATTTATATTATTCTTCAAGAGAAAGTTTGTACGTGCTTTATTCACATCCTTGATATCGCCGCTATGAATTGATTTCATAGAGCCATCTTGGATTTTTGAGATGAAAATATTTAAAGTCATATTGTTATTGAGAATTAGTTATTGCTTAAGTTTTTCGATTTCGTATTTTAAATCTTCCAGTTTGTTTTGAAACAATTTGTTCGTATCAAAAATTGCTTTGTTGTATATTTCTGGTCCTAAATTTTCGACAACGATATCGACAATATCTTGCGCAGCAATAAGACCAACTTGGGACGGATCATCAATATCTTGGATTCTGCTAATTACTTCATTGAGGCATTTTTGTTTTGCCTCTTTGTTGTCTATGTTTAGGTTTTTATCCATGGGGACATTATATACTAGGTTTCTAACACGGGCTATTCTAGTTAAATTTCAAAGACAGAACACACGGATCTGATTTTAATTTGGCCGAACATATAGGTCTGGTACATTCTAACGGATTAAAATGAGACAAATGAGACACGAAATGACTGTCTCGGATAATCATAGACTTTATGCGTACATTATGTCATAATAGTATAGATGTATGAACTATTAAGCACGACTAGCTATATAGTCCGTTTTATAATCTGCTACAAAACTATTGAAGCAGTTCCTATCTTTAAAAGTCCACTTTTGGGTATCATATTCGCCCAGGCGGTCCCGATTTATAGCGTAATGTTGCTAATTTCATACGAGATAGTCGGTAGGGTCTTTAAGTACCGAAGAGGCACCGATCTGGTATTAGGCGTTTTATTATATGCACTTGTTTATATCCCATTAGCACTTCTGCTGTGGGGAATATTGTTGATATTAACGTGGGCCAAAACACTACCGGTTCAGTCGGCTATTTAAGTTTCTTGCCCTTTACAACCAACTCTTACAACACCTCTTCGCCTGTGATGACGTTATATATTACGTTTTAGAGTAATTGTGCCTGTTGTTTTCCTGTCGGTCCAGTAGTCTCCTTTGAGAGTTTCGCCCTTAGAGTTTTTGTTATAGATAAGCTTGGCGGCACCATAGTGAATTTCACTTCTATGTTTAACAACGGCATCAGGGTCCGACTGATATATATAATTGATTTCTGTAACACGCCTATGAGGGTGGAGGCTAATCTCTGCGATGATACTTCGACTTTCCATTTCATTAGTACTAAAGTCGATAGTTATCGTTGACAGGTCCTGTCTGATGATTGCAGTTGTCTCGATTTGAGGTATTGGTTTATTAGTCGTATTATCAATCCACGTACTCTGTAGAGTACCACTCCAAGATCCATTAAGATCTGGTATCATTACAAGCCAATTATTAAATATTAGATATTTCCACAACCACTTCTTGAATATACTCCATAAAAACCAATTGATACCCGCTACTACACCAATTACGCCGAATGTATCAAAGTTTAAACCAAGCGTTATTTTCGTGTATTTAACGTACACCGTTATTGTAACTATCGCGACAAGCCCTGATAGCCAAATAATTTTTTTATAATCAATCTTATCCATTAAGCTCACCTAAATACTGATTTGAGTTATTTATAAATACTAATGCGCCCTCTCTTGTCCATTTTTGTGGGCCCTTAAACAGATATTTAAGTTCGTTTACTTCACCCCATTCGTCTACTAAATTAGATAATGTCAGATTTTCTTTTAGGTAGGTTATGATGTTCACTATGTCATCTAAATAGTTATCAAAGCCAAAGTATTCATCAGGCACGTTCCATAGTAAGGACTCGATAAGAAAAGACTGAGCGTCGTGATTATAGTCAAGCTCCGAATTTGCCATTGCTTCGCGAACCCGCTTAAAAATACGTACCATTTTTCTGTATCTATGGGAGGTATTATTATGTTTTGACAGGTTATTATTGTAATTATGATGTGGCCAATTTATAGTTTTAGCGTTTATATCACTTTTTGAACGAATTTCAATGCCAGAAAAGTAACTACCATCAGCATTATACCGACGGTGTTCGAAAGCGGGCACAACATCAGCATCTATCCTAGAGCCTTGTGTTGTGTTGTTTATATGGATAGCCTTGTTACCGGACGTGTCTACTCCAGTTGTGCCGAAGTAGTCAGTTAATGCGTTTTCCACACCTCTACGAAACGTGTTAAAACTATAGTCCGAAGATACATTATTAAAGTCTGCGTGGTCCTTTCCCGTAGGATAGTTCGTAAAAAATACGTCGGCAGATTGAACGCATATATCTATGTCGCTAGCCGAACGAATATTTGTATTCATTCTTACACTTCCTTTTGCAAAAATCTTTGCTGAATTGACCTTAGGGTCTTCAGATTTGGCAATTGCGGCTCGTATCATCCGTTCAGTTCTTTCGATTCTTTCCTGTTCAGAATCGCTTGGCCTTTTAGACCAAAGTCTTAGTATGTTTTCTATTTCTGCCATGATTTTCCCTCCCGACAGTTTAAGTTTACGAAACGTTTGTTTTTATGAGCGTCTCGTAGCATTATACCATAATCGTTGTGAATATACACCACATATACAGTATAAGCATAAGCGCCACCGCTACATATAGCGTATAGCGTGAAGGGATATCGCTTCGTTTTATTTCACTCTTCCGTTTGTTTACGAAAATATGTAAACACATTTTCGTTTCACTGCGCTTCACCGAACCCCCTCGTTTCGTTCCGCTAAACCCAGGGATTCGGGTCCCGACCCGAGTAATAGAAAATACCGTAGATCAAAAGACCTACGGTATTTTCTATGGCTGGGATGGAGGGATTCGAACCCCCGAATGCTGGAACCAGAACCCAGTGCCTTACCACTTGGCGACATCCCATAACACGGATGATTATAGCACGACATTAATCCTAAATGTAGCCCGTAATAGATGAAATAAACCAAATTCTTGCAAACATCACGGTAACGGTATAATGACATTATATAAAAAGTCCGCTATATTAATAACGAAAAGAGGGGATTAATGAAACACATCAAAGTATTAACTCTGGGGCTAGGACTAATCGCTCTATCGGCATTAGCGACAGTTGGTATAGCCAACGCGCAAAGCTTTCAAACTGGCAACACAATAACCGTCGCCGCAGGTAAAACCATCGACAGTATGTTATTCGCTGGTGGTAATAATATCGATATCGCCGGTGTCGTCAATGGCGACGTTTACTGCGCCGGACAAAATATCACAATTAGCGGTGAAGTTACTGGTGATGTCTTTTGTGCTGGTCAGAGTATAACAATCAGCGGAACTGTCGACGGTAGTGTCAGATTAGCCGGACAAAGTGTCGTTATTAGTGGCATAATCCACAACAACGCCTCTATAGCCGCTCAGAATCTATCAATTGATAAGAACAGCGTAATTAACCGCGATTTATTAGGTGGTAGCCAAACTACAACAATCAACGGGCTAATTGGCCGAGACATAGTAATCGGCTCGGAAAATATGACCATAAATGGCGTTGTCGGACGTGATATAAACGGCGACATCAATACATTAATTATTGGATCAACAGGACAAGTTAGCGGTAAATTAGATTACACCAGCGTCAATAATCCTACTATCAATAATGGTGGCCACGTATTAGGCACAACAACAATCTACGCGCCAAAAGACACTCCAAAAATGAGCGGTAATTGGATTGGAGCCGCAATATTAGGCGGATTTATATACTTCCTGGTAGCTATGATCCTAATTGGCATCACACTAGCCCTAATAATCCCACAGACATTAAACGAAGCTACTGCCAAAGCTATGAAAAACCCAGGCAAAATAACATTAATAGGTCTACTAACAGTCCTAGCTACACCACTGCTGGTTATCATGCTATTTATGTCAGTCATCGGTGTTCCTCTAGCTATATTAATCACGCTAGCTTGGTTGATCATAATGATCCTAAACACACCTTTCGTAGGTTATATGTTAGGTAAAATAATAATATCCAAAAACACCAAAAAACCATTCCTTATCATGCCACTAGGTTTGAGCGTACTAACGATAATCTACTTCATCCCAATTCTCGGATTCATAGTTATGTTCGCAGCCCACGTGTTTGGCACCGGTATGATAATGGCCCAGGTTTGTACCAAGAAAATAGCAAAATAAATTCACCGACTAAATATTCATCTGTTTAGGTTATACTAAACAGATGAAGAAAAAAACTTTTCCAGTTGTTAATATGTTACTCGACAAGATTGTTGGTGGCGGGCAAGCGCTCGGCACAATGGATGATGGCCGTAAATTATTCGCTTGGGGCGGTCTGCCTGGCGAAACCGTCGACATACAAATCACCAAGAAAAAATCAAAACTAGCCGAAGGTGTAGTCACCGAGGTAATTACACCTAGTAGCGAACGAATCCAACCACGCGACCAGGATAGCTATTTGTCGACTAGTCCTTGGCAAATTATGACTTTCGAGGCTGAACAACACTATAAATCAGCCCTGATCGAAGAAGCCTTCGAATTGCATGATATTGTCCTACCAGGCGCTATTGAAGTCTATAGTGACAATAAGCAATACGAATACCGCAATAAAATTGAATTCAGTTGGTGGTGGAATAAAGAGTCCGAACAACTAGATTTAGCATTTTTCCAACGCGGCACACACGGTAAAATCCCTGTCGACGGCACTAGTTTAGCTAATCCCGTTATTAACCGCGCTGCAGCCGCTTTGCGTGACCTACTGCGCGTTAAGCCCGATGTTCGGGCATTCATGCTGAAAACATTACTAGTCCGTTGTAACCAAGCAGGCAAGGTTGCTATGCAACTGTACGTCAAAGAACCTGATTTTATCGAATTTTCAGATAGTGAGCTAAAAAGTCTAGATATAGACGGGTTTGAACTGATATTCTCGAACCCAAAAAGCCCAGCTAGCGTTATCACCAAACGCCTACAGTCATGGGGAACCGTCAACCTAAGCGATACAATATTAGACATTCCTTTTAATTACGCCGTTGAAGGCTTTTTCCAGATAAACATACCCGTCTATGAACAAGCCCTGAATGATATGAAACAATACATTCCAGCCAAAAAACCAACCGTTGACCTGTATAGCGGTGTCGGTACGATCGGGCTAACTATCGGAGGCAAGGACGTCACCCTAGTAGAAATTAACGAACCCGCCGTGATCGAGATGAAACGTAATATCTCGAACCTAGAACGCGAAAAAGCCGTCAAAGCCATCCTAGCCCCCAGCGAAAAAGCCCTCGAGTACATCAAAGGTGATTCAATTATTATCGTCGATCCGCCACGCGCCGGTCTGCACGAAGACGTTATTAATAAACTATTAGCGACCACCCCTGAACGTATAGTTTATTTGTCATGCAATCCAACTACCCAGGCCCGCGATGCCAAGATGCTATCTGAAAAATACCGGATTAGTTATCACCGTGGTTACAACTTCTTTCCTAGGACTCCACATATCGAGCATTTGATCGTACTAGATCTAAAAACTAGCTAGTTTTGATACGACGATAGGCGAATTTGGCCGCTATGCGCCATTTAGTGTGTGAATCACTATCAAATTGATAGATTTCGCCTTTTTTAACTTCGCTAATTAATATAAATGCTGGATTGTATGGTGCCAATGTCTTGTAAAATGCAATGTCGTCTTCGCTGATATGTTTTCTACCGGGGAAAACTTCATGAAATTTAGTCGAACCAACTTCATTAAAATATTGTGGACGATTTTTTGGCGGGACATATAAATCAGCTTTTAGCCCCATATTTGATACTATTTTTTTGACATCACCGAAAGTTATCTTTGACTGAGCGGTTATATATAGATATAACTGTTTCTTTGTCGTTAAAAACAGAGTAGCCACAGCTGTCGGGCTAACTGGTATTCGACAAACTACAGTCTGTCTAACATCAACATCGGCTCCAAAATATTCTCGTACAGCACGTTCCAGCGCTAGTTCGTTATACATTCCGTCTCTCATATGTTTCTATTGTAACACCTCAGGCAATACCCCTTAATCTAAGGATGTACTACAATGGGTATAATGGAATTCGAAAAGCGTTATGCCAAGCTGAATAAAGCCCAAAAACAAGCGGTTGATGCTATATATGGTCCAGTTATGGTTATCGCCGGACCAGGTACTGGCAAGACCGAATTACTGAGTGTCCGTGCCGCCAACATCCTACAAAAAACCGATACACTACCTGAAAATATCCTATGTTTGACATTCACCGAAAGCGGCGCGAACGCCATGCGCGAACGCCTAACGCAGATTATCGGCAAAGAAGCCTACAAGGTCGCAATCCACACATTCCATAGTTTCGGTACTGAAATAATCAACCAAAACGGACAATATTTTTACCAAGGCGCTAATTTCAGACCAGCCGATGAACTTAGCAGCTACGAAATCATTCGTGATATTTTTGAAAAACTCAGCCATAACAGCCCAATAGTTGGTAAATTAAATGGCGAATACACGCATTTATCCGACAGCCTAAAAATCATATCAGAGTTAAAAGCTAGTGGCTTAACTAGTGATGAATTGCTGGCTATCTTGGACCAAAACGACATCATCATTGAAAAAGTCGAAAAACTACTAACATCAGTATTCGCCGAACGTGTCGGTAAAAATACCGCATCACAAGCCGCAAAACAAATTGAAGCTATTAGAAATATCGAAACAAGCGCCATATTACCAACTATCGTGCCTTTATCTAAAATCATAGCTGATTCGCTAGAGACCGCTACTAATGAAGCGGCTGATATGAACTCCACTAAACCAATCACAGCCTGGAAAAACCAATGGTTCAAAAAAGACGAACAGGGTAGTTTAAGGTTAAAGTCCCACGAACGACAAATTAAATTACGCGCCATCAGTACGGTCTACGAACAATATCTATTACGTATGCAAGAGGCAGCGCTATATGATTTCGATGATATGATTTTGCGTGTCGTTCATGCCATGGAAATATTCAACGACCTACGCTTTAACCTACAGGAAAAGTACCAATATATCATGGTTGATGAATTCCAAGATACTAATATGGCACAAATGCGCATCATCCATAACCTGACTAACAACGAAGTCCAAGGCGACACGCCAAATATTATGGTAGTTGGCGACGATGACCAGGCAATCTATAGTTTCCAAGGTGCGGACATTAGTAACATCCTAAACTTTAGAACTAATTATCCTCAAACCGAGCTAGTTACTTTGACAGAAAATTACCGATCAACAGCCGATATCTTGAGCGGTTCACGCGACATTATCACCCAGGGCCACGACCGCCTAGAAAGCACTATTGCCGAGCTAGATAAAAATTTGATCGCCAAAAACCAAGAATTAAGTGGTGAAGTTCACTTACACGAGGCCGAAACAATCGCCGACGAACGCCACTGGGTCGTTAGTGACATTAAATCACGCATAGCAGCAGGTGAAAAACCGAACAGTATCGCGGTATTAACTCGCCGTCATCATGAAATCAGCGCATTATTACCATATTTTTCACGCGCCGACATCGCCGTCAGTTACGAGCGCCGCGATAATGTGCTAGAACAAGCGCCAGTCATATTGATCGAGAAGATATCCAGATTACTAATCTATCTGTCCCAAGGCCGGCACGACGAAGTTAATGTTCTATTGCCAGAGATACTAGCTCACAAAGCGTGGGGGATTGAGCCGTCCGAATTATGGAGTCTTAGCGTAAAAGCCTATGACGGCCATAAACGCTGGCTAGATATTATGGCAGTAACCCCAGATTTTGTGACCCTACACGACTGGATCATCACAACCTCGACACTAATAGCCGATACGCCGTTGGAACAGGTTCTAGATATTATCATTGGCAAGCAAAATCTATTACTAACAGATGAAAAACCGACATACATTAGCCCTATCTATGATTACTTTTTTTCTAGCGATAAATTAGTCAGTAATCCCGACGAATATCTAGTATATTTAGAAGCATTACGCACTATACGTTCAAAGTTACGTGAATATCGTCCCGATCAAACACCAACTTTGACGACATTCATCGACTTTATTAGTTTAAATCGCAAAATCGGCAGCACTATCAGTTCTATACGACAGCCAATCCAAACCGATAATTCCGTGAATATCATGACAGCCCACAAATCAAAAGGGTTAGAATTTGACACCGTTTACGTTATAAACGCCGTCGATACAGCCTGGGGTGAACACGCTCGTAGCCGTAGCCGATTGATTAACTATCCTGAGAACCTACCATTGTCACCAGTCGGTGAGGCCGAGGATGAAAGGTTGCGATTATTTTACGTAGCCATAACTCGCGCCAAACGCCAATTACATATTAGCTATAGTTTACGGGACGACAATGGCAAAAACACTCTGCGCGCCGTATTCTTAGTCGATAGCAAATGGCCAACCAAAACCATTATAGCCCCAAAGAATGCCGATCAATCAACCGAAGCCGCCGAGCTAGCTTGGTACCAGCCACTAATCCAGCCAACAAACAGTAAGATGCGTGATTTATTACTGCCAACCCTCGAAAATTACAAGCTAAGTGTCACTCATCTGCATAATTTTCTGGATATACCTCGTGGCGGTCCGGCAACTTTCCTGTTGCAAAATTTATTGCGCTTCCCACAGGCTAAAAACTCCAGTTCAGCCTATGGCACAGCTATTCACGATACATTGCAGGGTGCACACGCTCATATAACGGCGACTAATAAACCTCAATCAATTGAGGATATTATAAATAATTTTGAAATAAATCTGCGCAATCAACACCTAGTAGCCCCTGATTACCAAACTTTTCTACAAAAGGGTAGTGATGCACTGCGAACATTTCTAGATAAAAAATACGACACATTTAAACCAACTCAGCAAACCGAACTGAATTTCTCTAATCAGCACTCTATAATCGACCAGGCCCATTTAACTGGTAAGTTAGACTTGGCTGAAATCGACAATACCAACAAAACTATTATCGTCACGGATTATAAAACCGGCAAACCAGCCAAATACTGGACAGGCAAAGACGAATACGAAAAGGTTAAACTACATAAATACAAACAACAGTTGATGTTTTATAAATTACTGGTCGAAAATGCTAGGGATTATCATAACTACCAAGTAACATCAGGAATTATGCAATTCGTCGAACCGACTAGCTATGGGGACATCGTGTCATTACAGATCGAATTCAGCAAAGACGAACTGGATTATTTCAAACAATTGATCAACGCCGTCTGGACACACATCACCGAACTAGATCTGCCAGACATATCCGTATACGAACCATCATACAAGGGTATTTTAGCGTTCGAACAAGCATTGATCGACAATATTATATAATTTCAAAAGATAATACAATATAAGTGTTGACAGGGCAAATAAGCTCTGTTATATTACTAGCACATACGGAGAGAAGCGAAGGTATCCAGATGGGTTTTACCCGTCAGTGTTTGCACTAATTACGCAGGTACACAGGATTTTTGACCTCAACGCTCTCTGTTGTACATAGACAGATGCAGGAAAAGTAAAATTGTAAGTGAAGTGAAAATTTCATCCTCAGGTTTCTAATCTCGTCAGAGTTTGGCTATCCCAAAGGGGGAATGCATTTGCTCCCACACAGTAACATGGTTCGTATTGTACCTGGTTTCTCGGAATCTAGACCTTCAAATGTTTGGTTACTCCGTAGTAACAGTAACAGACCTCCCTGAATTGCTCGGTGACCCAGTAGTGTTAAGTAGCGCATGCGCTAGCCCTACCTGTGGAAACGGACTGCATAAGTAGGGATAAAACCCATCAACCCAACCCTGCATCTGTCTAGCCCCAAAGCCTGTCTTTTTTGTCCGTAACACGACAAAAAAGACAGGCAATTTTAATATCACGCAATCTAATTTAATTGACAATAACCAAATAAAATTGTAATATTATATATAAATTAAAGTAGAGTGCCTAGCATTCCTTTTATTTAGTCGTCCTACATTATCGCTTATGGGAGGTGATCTATGTGTTTAAAGGACCGTGCAAACACTGTAAGGGTACGGGGATATGCCCTAAATGCAAAGGTAAAGGCTGCTCCGAATGCTCAACCAAAGACATTCTAGCCGGAACATACCCAGGCGGCGGCAACTGTCCAGTATGCAAAGGCAGCAAGAAAGAGCATTAACCCCCCGCAACCACACCCAATCCCTAGCTCGGTTTTTAACCAGGCTAGGGATATTTTTTATCACCTTATGAGATAATAATATAATGACAAATTTCTGGAATAACCTACCAAAACCATTTTTTGCACTAGCTCCGATGGAGGCAGTAACTGACGTCGTTTGGCGCCATGTTATAGCCAGTGCCGCCAAACCAGATATTTTTTTCACGGAATTTGTTAATGCCTCGAGTTTTTGTAGTCCAAAAGGCACCCATAGCACCCGTGGTCGGTTAGCTTTTACTAGTGACGAACAGCCTATAGTTGCCCAAATCTGGGGCAACAAACCTGATGAATTTACCAAAATGAGTCTAGCATTGGCCGAAATGGGCTACGCTGGTATCGACATCAATATGGGTTGCCCTGACAAATCAGTCATCAAAACTGGTTCAGGCAGCGCCCTCATTCGTACACCAGAACTAGCTGGCGAATTAATCAGAGCCGCCAAAACTGGGGGATTACCAGTTAGTGTTAAAACTCGTCTAGGTGATATAAAAGCAAACGAATGGCAAGACTGGATCGGGTTTTTACTCCGCCAAGATATAGTTAATCTAACAGTTCACTTGCGCACCCGCAGCGAAATGAGTAAAGTCAAAGCCCACTTTGAACTAATCCCCGATATTAAAAAACTCCGCGACGAAATAGCACCTAATACGCTACTGACAATCAACGGCGATATTCGTGATCGTGAGCATGGTATGGAGTTAGTTAATGCATACGGCATAGATGGAATCATGATCGGTCGTGGCGTTTTTAGTAATCCATTTGCGTTTGAAAAGTTTAGACCGTCGCCAGCTAATTCGTTGGATATTGCAGCTAACAAACATCTGCAACCCGAGGACGACAAGGTGTCGGGACCCTTGTTCGTACCCGGCGTGAAGCCGTTTGCTAGTTGTGATATCGAACGGAATATACATAATAAAAAAGAGCTGTTAAACCTACTAAACCTCCACCTAGACCTACACGACAAATACTCTAGTGAATTAGAACCACGCAAATTTGATCCGTTAAAACGCTTTTTCAAGATTTATATTCGCGATTTTCCAGGCGCTAGCGAACTTCGTGAAAAATTAATGCATACAAAAAACACCGAAGAAGCCCGCCGGCTATTAAAATAAATACATCATTCCTAAAAATAAATACTAGTGTCATAGTAGAGAATAACTAATGTCATGACGGGGACGCTGCTCTGATTAGTTGAGTTATTGCCCAATGCGCCGAGAGCATTTTCACCCCAACAATAGGTGTTGTCATCCGAAGCAATCACGCAGTTATGAAAAAATCCAGCGGCGATTGATTTTAACGTCAAACCACTGAGAACCCCAGTGTTATTAACAGCTACGGGCGTAGAGCTATTATTGGTAGAATTATTGCCTAATTGACCATCATCATTACGGCCCCAACAATAGGCATTATTATTCGAGGCCACCACGCAGTTATGATAGCCGCCAGCCGACAAGAATTTGATCGTTAAACCACTCAATACCCCAGATGTAGTGACGGCAACTGGCACTGAACTGTTAGATGTTGAGTTATTACCTAACTGCCTATAGGTGTTATAACCCCAACAATAAGTTTTGTTGTTTGAGGCAATTACGCATGTATGATAACCACCTAACGATAGCGCCTTGATAGTTAAGCCGCTTAATACCCCAGATGTAGTGACGGCAACTGGCACTGAACTGTCGGTTGTTGAATTATTACCTAATTGACCATAGCTATTATCGCCCCAACAATAAACCTTATCATTAGAAGCAATAGCACAGGTGTGGCTCTCGCCATTAGAAATTGCTTTAATCGTTAAACCACTCAAAACCCCAGAGGTAGTGACTGCGACTGGCACTGAACTATTAGAAGTTGAATTATTACCTAATTGACCACTCCAATCAGCACCCCAGCAGTAGGCTTTGTTATTCGAGGCAATCACACAGTTATGATAACCGCCAGCAGCTATCGCCGTAATACCTAAACCACTTAAAGCCCCTGATGTGCTTACGGCTACCGGAACATAATCTTGGTCGGTGGTATTATCACCTAACTGACCATTATATCCTGATCCCCAACAATAGGCTTTGTTATCCGAAGCTATGGCACAGGTATGATAGAACCCAGGCGATATAGCCTTGATTGTCTTGCCAGCTAAAACTCCAGAGGAAATAACCGCTACGGGCACAAACTTGCTAGTAGTGGAATTAATACCTAATTGGCCATTACCATTATTTCCCCAACAATAGGCTTTGTTATCCGAAGCGATGGCACAGGTATGAAATAGTCCGCCATCTACTGCCTGTAACACAATCTGGCTCTGCGACGTCTTTTTGACCGAATTAAATCGTGTCGCCTGAGTATACTGCCGCCAGATGGTATTATCAGTTGTGCGCGATAGGTTAGTTGTTCCTATTGAGGTTATATCGTTAATCATTGCACCGGTAATATTCAAACTAACCGCAACGGAACTGTTATTATACGAACTAGCCCCGAGTTGGCCGTAACTGTTATAACCCCAACAATATATCTTGTCATTAGAGGCGACTGTGCAATTATGATGCGACCCAGCCGTTACGAATTTGATAGTTAAGCCGCTCAAAGCACCAGAAGTGGTAACGGTGACTGGGACCAAGCTATTAGTAGTCGAGTTATTACCGAGTTGCCCATAAGAGTTTAACCCCCAGCAATAAGAATTATTATTCGAAGCTACCGCGCAGGTATGTGAATCGCCTGATGCGACCGCCTTAACGGTTAGACCGCTTAAAACTCCAGAAGTAGTAACTGCAACCGCGGTAGAACTATTAGTAGTCGAATTGTTACCGAGTTGTCCATATCTGTTAGTGCCCCAACAATACGCCTTGTTATTCGAAGCTACTACGCAGGTATGTTCACCACCGGCCGATATCGAATTAATAGTCAGCCCACTTAACACGCCAGAGGTAGTGACAGCAACTGGTACACGACTGAGTGCGACCGAATTAGTGCCCAGGGTATAGCTACCGCTCGAACCATAGCCCCAACAATAGGCATTATTATTTGAAGCAATCACGCAGGTGTGATAATCACTGGACGTTATTGCCTTAACGGTTAAACCACTCAATACCCCAGAAGTAGTAACGGCAACAGGTACCGAACTGCTAGTAGAAGAGTTATTGCCGAGCTGCCCTCCATAACTATTGTCGCCCCAACAATAAGTATTATTATCCGAAGCAATCGCGCAGGTAAAATTATACCCAGCCGAAATAGCTTTGACTGTTAGCCCATTTAAAACCCCAGAGGTATCGACGGCCACGGGTATCGAACTATTAGTGGTCGAGTTATTACCCAGCTGCCCACTACCGTTATTGCCCCAGCAATAAGCCCTATCGTCCGAAGCGATAACACAAGTATGGTAACCTCCGGCCGCGATAGCTTTGATCGTCAACCCGCTCAAAACACCAGAAGTATCGACGGTAGTAGGAATAGGGCTAGTAATAATCGAACCGTCACCTAACTGGCCACTACTGTTATTACCCCAACAATAAATCTTGCTATTTGATATAGCGATAGCACAGGTGTGATAATACCCAGATACCACTTGGCTCCACCCGCCATTGGGGGTAGTCAATTGGTCCAGGCCAACCGAAAAAGTGCTACTAACATTGCCGTCACTCACGACAGAACAGTGCGTATCCGCCGATGGACAAGTCACGCCCGCGAGAGCAGTGCCGGTACAATCGGTATTTGGTTTAAGCGGTTGGGCGTTTGACCACTGCGAAACACCATTATTGGCACTCAGGCAGGCTTTGGCATAGGCAACACCAGCCTCGCCAGCTGTTTTAGACAACTGGTTATAATATTGTGATGTCAAAGCTACACGGACAGAGGCGGTTGAAGTTACAGCCACTAATAATACAATCATCATTACGACAGACACGACTAGTACGGTAGGAAGGGCAAACCCACTTGAACGCCGAAATTTCATAGCCTTAGTATAGCATAAGTTCTTTAGCCAATTAGTAGTGTTTCACCACCGATAGCCTGGCGGAAATAGCCGTCATGGCTGACATATAACGCTGCGCCATTATATTTAGCCATAGCCGTTTCCAGCTCTTCAATACTTGGTAAATCCAAGTGATTAGTTGGTTCATCTAAAATCAAAAGTTGTGGACTATCAGCTAACATCGCAATCAACTGGAACCTGGCTTTCTGACCACCCGACAAACGTGAAATTGGCGTTTTGCCATCATTTTCAATGAACAGATAATCACTCATTAAACTACGAATTTTAGTGGTCGAAATTGGTAAGTTGCGGTCCAAATACATTCGTTCGATGGCAGTTTCTAGATCCATGCCAAAATAGGTCGGTGAGATTTCTTGCTCGTATATACCAATTCTGACATGTTTATCAATTGATATTTCACCAGCGAATTTATTGACTGATTTATCACTTAATAACGCCTTGATTAGTGTAGTTTTACCAGCGCCATTTCTACCGCGTAATTCTAGGGCTTCACCTTCGCGCAAATCAATATTAACACCGCTAAAGAGTGGTCGATCGTACCCCAATGACAAATCTCGTGCCGTAATCAGGACGTGCTTACTGCGCGATTCTTCGTTTTTCATATTCATTCTGATATTTTTGGCTTTGAATTTATCGTATTGAGCGGCAACCTTGTAATTTAGATTTTCAGCTGATTCCTTGTCAATCCAGAAAGTTGGCTTTTCTTTGGCCTGCAACTCAGCTAATTCCTGGCGTGATCTTTCCTCTAGGCGCTTAAACTTTTGGATAGTGCCGGGGTTGCGTGATTTTTCTTTGAGTCGTTGATAATCGATAACTTTAGTTTTTAGATTGACGATTCTTTTCTCAATCATCTCGAAATCATTCATTTGAGTGCCAGTGCTGACGGCATTTTGTTTTAAATAAGCATCATAATTACCCTTATAGCTCACATTGTCGCCATCCTTTAGTTCGATAATGCGGTCAACTTCACTCAGGACTTCACGATCGTGGGTGATTACTAACATCGCTTCGCGCGCACCCTTCATCCATTCGATATATTGGGATTTTGCTACATAGTCCATGTGATTAGTAGGTTCATCAATAAGCGCTAGATCGGCATCACTATGCATAACTTTGACGATTTCAATTAGGCGTTTTTGACCACCAGATAGGGTAGAAAAGGCACGATGAGCCACCCCTGGTAGCTGAAAGTTATCAAGTTCTCGTTCAATTACATCCTCGATTTGATAAAAACCTTTTTCATCAAATCGCATTAAAGCCTGGGTGTATTCGTCGATTAATTTCATATTATCGCCCATAGTCTCGGGATAGGTTTCCATAATATTGCTGAGTTTCGTATATTCAGGCAGGCCAGATAGGATATATTGCAAGACAGTTATATCGCCCAAATTATGATGCTCCTGGGCGGTTGACACTACAACAGTGCCACGTTTGAATATGATTTCACCAGTAAAATCCTTGTCTTCGCCAGTCAGTATACCGAAAAGCGTGGACTTACCGACACCATTACGACCAACTACGCCAACTTTTTCGCCGTCGTTGATACTGAATTTAATCCCAGTCATTAAAATCTTGGGACCAAAACTCTTCTCTGTAATGGTAATATCGGCAATCATCTGTAACAGCATACCACAGAGAGAGGGTAGGTAGTAGCTAATCTAATAGTTTAGTTTATAATCTTAGTTATGAATTCACATCATAATCTCGATAAAACTGCCTATTGGATATACAATGATAATCCTAAACTACCAGTGATAGTTATGATCCATGGCTTTCGCGGCACTCATCACGGACTAGAATTAATAGCCGAACAACTAGATAAATATCGGGTTATCATACCCGACCTACCAGGTTTCGGTGAAACCGAGCCACTGTCTAGCGAGCATTCACTCGAAAACTATGTCGATTGGCTAAATGATTTTATAACCGAGTTAAATCTAACCGAATTACCGATATTACTAGGCCATTCCTTCGGCAGTATCATCGCTAGTGGTTATGCTAGTAAATACCATAGTACTATTACCAAACTAATTTTAGTTAATCCTATAGGCGCACCAGCGCTAGAAGGGCCAAGAGCGATCATGACCCAGCTAGCGATCTTGTACTACTGGCTAGGTTATAAGTTGCCAGAACCAATCGCCGCCCAGTGGCTTTCCTCTAAAACGGTAGTTCAGATTATGAGCACCATCATGACGAAAACTAAGGATAAAGATACGAAAAAATATATAAACCAACAACATCTCGAACATTTTAGCTCATTTACAAATCGTAAAGTTGTTAGTGAAGCATTCCAAGCATCAGTTCAGAATAACGTCAGGACTGTAGCCCCCAATATAACTGCGTCGACCTTACTAATAGCAGGTGACCACGATGATATTACACCCCTAACAAAACAACGAGAACTAGTAACGCTATTCCCTAATGCCAAGCTAAAAGCCATCAAAAATGTTGGGCATTTAACCCATTATGAAACGCCAGACCAAGTAGCCAGCGCAATCAAAAAATTTATTGATTAATTAGGTTTGTATAGATTTCTTCGAATTTTTCCAAGGTTTTTCGTAAATCGTGAGTTGCAGCTATCTTGACACTCTCTTCGCCCATTGATTTACATAACTTAGGGTCATTGATGATCTTGAGCAGGCTTTTGGCGATCGCTTTGTCGTCATCTTTACCGCATAGATAGCCATTTCGACCATCCTGACACAATTCTTTTAATGCGCCAGCATCAACTGCAACCACGGGTTTACCGCTAGCCATAGCCTCTAACATCGCGATGCTCTGCAACTCAGCAGGGGATGGCATGCAAAATACCGTACCGACTTTATGCAAATCAACAATTTCCTCGTCACTAACCCGCCCAGTAAACGTAACATTACTAGATAGCCCTAATTCCTTAACTAATTCTCTTAGATTAAGAGCATCTGTGCCATCACCAACAATCAACAAATGCATGTCGAGCTTAGGTAGTATCTGATCAAAAGCGTGGATTAATACCGATATATGCTTCTCGGCATCAACTCGACCAATATAAGTAATTATCGGCATATTAGTTGGCAGTTTGAATTTGTCGATCGTTTCCTTGGATATTTTACCGACCGAGAATCGGCTCAAATCAATACCATTTGAAACGGCTTCGAGGGGAATCTTGGTTTTTTTCGTACTAAGCCCGAACATATCAATCGCCGCCTGAGTTGGCATAGTAATATAATCAGCCTTGGAATAAAAGTTAACACCGTATCGTTTCAGCATGTAATTAATCGGCCGCGACAATGGTGCTAACATTTTTAGATTATCCATCAAATTTTCGGGCATAGCATGGTTAGTGCTGACGATCGGGATATTATGTTTGTTACCATAACGCATAACCGCTTGACCAATCATCAAGAGCATCTGGATATGAATGATATCTGGCTCAAATTCGTCAATTATTTTCTTGACTTCACTATAAGGTGTAAGCGATATTCTAAAATTTTGATAAAAAGGAAACACAACCGAGGCTGTGCGTGCAACGACGTAATTACCGTCGATTTCTTTATATTTTTTACCAGTTTGGCTAGGTGCAATAACTAAAACTTCATGCCCGCGAGCCGCCAAGCCTCGCGCCAAATTACGACTAAACATCGACACTCCGTTAATCGTAGGCCAATGTAAATCTGACGAGATTAGGATTTTCATAAGTGCAATTATATCATATACGCCAGAAACCAAATCAAGCGGATAATGGTATAATATAAGAGATAAATAATTATGACTAAACCTAATAAACCCGTCCCTAAATCCATCGTCAATCGCCGCGCCAAGTTTGATTACGCGCTCGATGATGAATTAGTGGTGGGTGTTACATTGACTGGTCCAGAAACTCGCGCTGCCAGGGATGGTCACGTCCAATTAAAAGGTGCTTTCGTCAGTATCAAAGATAACGAATTGTGGTTGAATAACACCAGTTTTAGTTTGAAATTGAACGAAAAGGGCAAGATCGGCGCTCGATCAATCGACACTTCGCCACGTAAACTGCTAGCCAAACGCAAGCAAATCGATGATCTATACGCCAAAAAACAGGCCGGAATGAGTATCGTGCCTATTAAATTACTAACTGGTGGACGTTTTATTAAGGTTGTCATCGCCCTAGGTAAAGGCAAGAAAAACTACGACAAACGCGAAACCATGAAACGCCGCGACCAAGAGCGCGATATTAACCGTGCCATAAAAAATATTTAGCATGGGCTATAATTAAACCAATGAAACTTTATTCTTGGAACGTCAATGGTATACGCGCAGTCCTAAGGAAAGGGCTATTCATATCGTTTATCGAAAGCGAGCAGCCGGACATTCTATGTTTACAAGAAACCAAAGCTCGCCGCGATCAATTTGAAATCGAGCTACCTGGATATTTTGAATACTGGAATAGTGCTGATAAACCAGGTTATAGCGGCACTGCCATCCTCAGTAAAGTCAAACCATCAACCATTATTAACGGCTTTACTGATAAAATTGCCGAGGAATACAACCTCGCCGGCGACAGTTACGGCGACCCAAGCGCCGAAGGCAGGGTAATTTCAGCTGAATTTGATAATTTTTGGGTAGTTACGGTTTATACTCCGAATTCCAAGGGTGATTTATCGCGATTAGGCCTCCGCCATAAACAATGGGACCCAGCGTTTCTAGAACACGTCAAAGAACTCGGACAGACCAAGCCAGTCCTATTTTGCGGTGATCTGAACGTCGCACATACCGCGATTGATCTGGCTAATCCCAAGGGTAATGCCGGCAAACACGGCTTTACCGCTGATGAACGCGGCGGCTTTGATGCCTATGAAAACGCCGGTTTTATCGATACATTCAGGGCAAAATACCCCGACAAATCCGATGCTTTTACCTGGTGGAGTCACTGGGCCAACGCTAGAGCGCGCAATCTAGGGTGGCGTATTGATTACTGGTTAGCTAGCAAAACCATTGCCGACAAGGTTATATCTAGTGAAATTCACCCTAATATCCTAGGATCAGACCATTGTCCAATAAGTATCGAGATAAAGGAGTAACTAAATGACCGAACTAACACTCACACTATTATTTCTAACAAAAGACGACCAGGTACTGCTCGCTATGAAAAAACGTGGTTTTGGCGCCGGTCGTTTTAACGGCGTTGGCGGCAAAATCGAAGGCGATGAATCCATCGAGCAAGCACTCATCCGTGAGTCACAAGAAGAAATCAGTATCACGCCTAAAAACTTCGAGAAAATGGCTCATATTACCTTTGATGAATTTTTTAAGGGCGAACCGGCAATCATGAATGTCCATGTTTTTACGACCGAGGAATGGACTGGCGAGCCAACCGAATCAGAGGAAATGTCACCGCAATGGTTTAATATCGACAATTTACCATTCGACAAAATGTGGTCCGACGATATACATTGGCTACCTCAGGTTCTGGACGGCAAAAAGCTCAAAGCTCAGTTTAAATTAGACGAAAACGATAAAATAATTTCACACAACGTAGATATTGTGCATAACTTCTAGGCTAAATATGGAACACCCTTACTGGCATAAACAAACTACCGATAAACCACTCTACCCAGATATCGAGTGGTCTAAACCCGAACAACGAAGTAGTCGTGGGCGCTTAGGAATTATTGGCGGCAATAAGCTTGGCTTCATCGGTATCGCCGAAAGTTACACTACTGCGCTCAAAACCGGCGCGGGTGAGGTTCGTGTTTTATTGCCAGACACACTAAAAAAGGCCATACCAGCCACAATTACCGATGTTATTTATGGCGAATCGAACCAATCTGGCGGCTTAGCACGCGGCGCTCTAACCGAGATGAAAGCGCTCGGCAGTTGGGCTAGTGGAATTCTAATGATTGGTGACACCGGCAATAATAGCGAAACAGCTATTTTATACGAAGATTTCATTCGCGATTACCGTGGGCCGCTGACTATTACTCGCGATGCTATCGATTTAATCAAAAATAGTAACCAAATGCTAATTGAGCGACCGGATACGCTATTAATAACATCATTTGCGCAATTACAAAAACTGTTCCAATCCGTTTATTACCCAAAAGTCCTAACATTTAGCATGCAACTAACTAATCTAGTCGAGGCTTTACATAAATTCACCATCACATATCCAGTTAGTATCGCCGTTATGCATTTAGATATATTACTGGTTGCTAGCAGCGGAGAAGTCACTAGTACGCCATGGGCTAGCCGCTCAATGGAAATATGGCGTGGCATAACCGCCACCAAAGCCGCCGTTTATTGGCTATGGACTCCATTAAAACCCCTCGAAAGCACTACGGCTAGTCTATTCTATTAGAGGTTACGCTATTGACGTATAGTGATACTTATGCTATAATTTAGTTAATATCTAAACCTCAGGTTTATGGATATCGAGAATCCTTAACAAGTCAGATGATTACAGTGCATGTTTGAAAAAATATGCGTTACTTATGTGATTTTCATCCTCTAAATTGAGGGCAGTGCATCAATTAGTCATTATCCTATGGCTGATTCACGCGCTGCCCCCAAATATAATTAGGCAGCTAATATAGCCAGCCAAAATAAAAGGAGGATGAATCCAATGCTAAAATCCAAGAGAAATAGGTTGATAATCAGATATTATGAGATATGTTTGTACAGAGGTTTAACCGTGATTGACCCAACGTGCAAGAACAAATATTGCAAAAAGGCTCGTCGTTATTTTTTAAAAAGCCAAGAAAAGGGCATACCTTGCGAACAAACCGTCAAAGAGGCTTTGCGGATTGCGAGTAATGGTGACAATAAAAAGTACAAAAGAGCAACCGATTTAGCTTTTTCAATACCAATGGTCAGAAAACCAAACATTTTACAGAAGATATTCTGTAAAATAATTGGTTGGTTTACTAAATTAGTTGGTTTGACAAAAATTAAGAACCGCGTACCGGTTCCGTTTAAAATTTAACCTTGGAATGATTGCGGGGGGATCGGTCCTAGTGACCGTAACCCCGCAATTAATACACATATTAACCATAAATTATCCGATATTCTTTATCGTGAACCACTCACAGTGGTTTGGCGTGCACTAATTGTAATGATCTGATTTACTAGATAATTTTATTTAAATTACCACTTACGCTTAGTTTATTCCGGAATGATTTCAAGTAGATTTTTCCAAGCCTCGTATAGTCGTGTAAAATCATTTTTTATATTTGGCAATAAGCCAATATCCCTAAAATCTCTTTCTAGTTTTCCGATAACAAATTCTTTTCCGTATTTGTGCATCATATTGATATACGGTCCAGCAACAAGATGTTCAGCAGAATCAGCAACGGCTAATATTTTCGCTTCAATAGTGGCAGGTTTTACATTTCCGCAACGATGAGCTCTCACACAATGAGCGACTTTTTCAATACTATCATCGTCTAAACCCTGGTCGGCTAAGAATCTTCTGGATTCTTTCTCTGAATTTATTTCATGTACATCACGTTCGCCAAGGAAAGAGCCTATATCATGCAGCCAAACGGCAATAAATAGAATGTTCTTATCAGCTTCTGGAAAATCTTTTAATATCTTGCCTACTATTTTTTCAACACCACTAACATGCTCAATGTATGGGTTTGGGTCGCCAGATTTATTATACAAGTCAACGAAATGGTTTTTTGCCATTTTAATAATGGGGATCTTACTATTCATAAATTTATTATACTATAGCCAAGTTGTGGAAAAAATCTAAATATTGGTGGGCAAGGGGGGACTCGAACCCCCACATCCTTGCGAATACCAGATTTTGAGTCTAGCGCGTCTACCATTCCGCCACTCGCCCAACAATATCTTGATTTTTGATTGTAATAAACGCCTACTAATTCATTTTCGCAAATAGTAGTTACTGGTGATATATTGTACAATAGAACCAAGTAGGAATCTATATCTAATGAAGCCAGGCGAGTCCAGTAGCAGTCAAAGTGGGATACCACTGTTACAACAGAGGGCTATGTTGAGTATCAACGAATCGCATCATAACCATCAATCCCAAGAGGCGGCTGCAAAGGTTATTCGTTCTCAAATCGATAATATCTATGCCCACCAAACCCCGGACAACAACGACGGTATACAGGCTAAGGCAGAAGTCAGCCAACCGCAACTACGAGCCGATAGTCCGTACCAAAAAACCCACAGTGAATCAACCGCATCACAGACTAATGACTGGAAACAATACCATACCGCTTGGCAAAATTATTACCAGAAATATTATGAGGGGTATTACAAACATCATCTAGCCAAAGCAGCCCAGGTTGATAATAGCCAAAACAACGGATATTTCAGTAACAATCCCGAACTACCAAAAGCTGCTTCTGTCGAAGAGCTAGAATCCGATCTAAAACAACAGTTAATCGATAAAGTTCAACAATCCGCCCATAAAATTCGCAAAAGCCGCCATTTTTTACCTATAATCGCTGGCGTATCAGTAGTTATATTGTTTTTATTTTTACAGTACAACCGAGTCTTGATTTCTAATGTAGTAGCTTATGTTAGCCCAGGTAATATAGATCCTCAAAACATAGTAATTGATCCTAGCGCCGACGTAGTCGTCAGCCCAGAACCACGACTAATAGTCCCCAAGATTAATGTTGACGTACCGGTTTTATATGGCGTTGGAAGCGATTATAACTCACAAATGGCGGCCATGACCAAAGGAGTGGCTCAATTTGCCATACCGGGTGCCGATAGCCGTCCTGGCCAGGTGGGTAATACCGTTATAGCCGGGCATAGTAGCAACGATCTATTTGATTCCGGTAGCTATAAATTTATTTTCGCTCAACTAGATAAGTTAAATGCCGGTGATACCATATATGCTAATTACAATTCCAAACGCTACACCTATATAGTTACAGGTAAAGAGGTCGTAAAGCCCACTGACGTCAGCAAGTTAGTTTATCCAACCGCTAAACCAATATTAACACTACTGACGTGCACGCCACTTGGGACATCTATAAATCGCTTGCTAGTCATAGCCGAACAAGTTAGCCCCGACCCTAGCATTGCCACTGCCGCACCTAGCCTAGCCACAGCTAGCAAATCAACCAGCATGCCTGGTAATTCACTAACTTTCCTCGAAAAATTATTCGGTATAAAAAACTAAGGCAATATCATGCGCACACGTTGCAATTGGTAATCTGCGACGGTTTTGTTGATACTGTATAGATATCGTCCGTTATGGGTAAGGGTGGCATCTTGGCCAATAGTTACGGCATTAATAGTATGGACATTAGCCCCATCAAACTCTCGGATAGTCAGCTTACCGTCTCGATCCGACCAAACATAGTTCTTATCCAACCACTTCAGCTGCGACATAGCGGTGGTACCATCAATAGTTGTCGATGCTAGTTTTTGGTATTCTAAATCGTAACTCGCGAAATAAGCCCCGGATTGAGCAAAAACATATTCGCCAATCGGGCTAAAAGTTAGTTTCTGAACATCTTCGGTAGTGTTAAACGATGCAATATTTTTTAAACTCGTTGTATTGTCGCTGGTGGTATTGGGGTAGCTACCGCTCAATATGTCAACTTTTTTACCCTCCGATATCGCAACATAGTCCTGATTGAAGTAGTGGGTGGTTGCAATATGAACAGGACCGGTTTGAGAGACGGGTATAGTTCTGATGACAGATGATTTATCGTCACCATCCCTATATATACCTACAACTTGTTTAGGTACGCTATCAGTGTTCATACCGATATAGGTTATAACGTTTAAATCGCTATAAATGTCAAAACTACTTACATTATTAACGAATGTTTTTGATATCGTGCCAGCCGACAGGTCGAGTTTACGTATGTCACTAGATACCAAAGCGTAGAAAACATTACCACTAGTACCAGAGAAAACGATGTCACTGATTGAAACATCTAATAAGCGAGTTATATTTTTAGTCGAAGCTACCGACTGAGTATCGAGGGCTAACCACTCATCCTGAGCCCCGTAAATATGCCTAATTAAAACATACCGCCCACCATCATCCCATTTACTAATTTGGAATGTGTGTGATACCCCAACAGTAGTCGATTCACTATATAGATTAGTTGGTATCACTAATTTAGTGTTTTTGGCGGTATCCGAGCCCAAATCAACTAGATTAAAAGTGGGCGTATCGGACTTCTCAACGACCAACATACTATTGCCAGTGGGCGAAGCAAGTGTCGCATAGATCGAAGGGTAATGAGCCACCACCTCGACAGATAAATTCTTGGGTACGAGCAAAGTATAATTTAACCAGGTTAAAGTACCAGCCTTAATATCAACGGTTTTATGCCAAGTCTCGTAGCCATCACGCCACATCATAATTTCGTGTTTGCCGGCTGGAATTGATATTTTATTTGGCGTTTTAGAACCAATTACAGCACCATCAACAGTTACCGTTGCCCCTGATGGTGTTGAACTAAACTGTAAAAAAGCATATTGCTCTAGGTTGCCACCATTGGCGTTGAGCCTAAACCCGAGCATGAATAAAACAATCACAGTTACTATACTAACCACCGCTATAGTCATAATAGTATAGACAGCAATTAAATTAATCAGTCGCTTTCGCTTTGATGGTTGGTGATACATAATCGTTGTACTATATTATACCAAGTTGTTACCTTTTTTGTATAAAACCTTGTATATTTAACGAAATATTCCTAAGATATTAGTATTGCTTATGTCATAAAATGGCATAAACTATAAACAAAGGATCTGCGAGAACCAATGAAAAATGAAAAAAATATTGACATGAATAGTCAAGCATATAACCGCGCTTCAGGTTTACCAGTGGACATGCCGGCTGCATCCAAAAAACTAAACGACATTAAAAATATTCATTCAATAGCACAAAAGTCTCAAGCTATATATAACCGAGCTATTCAAAGGCCGGCTGTTAACAGTATCTCTAAAATACGTAGAATTGGTCGTAGTATGGATATTGCACGCAGCAAAAGCATAGCTCATTTTGCCACTCACCGCGTTACGGATATTAAAACCAACAATAAACCCGTAGTTAATAATAAACCGATAGATATAGGACCCGTGAAACACCCTCTGGCGACCAGGGTTGAACAAGTCAGGTCAATTGCCAAAAGCCAACAAAGCAAGCCAGGCGCCGATAAGCCCGCCAAAGTCATCAAGGAAGAAGCCATCACTGCTGCCCTCAAAAAACCAACCGGAAAATCAAAAAAATCGAGTAATTTATTCAAGCGTTACCCTAAATTTGTAAATGCGTTTACTATCGGTTTGATATTACTGATTACGGTCGGATATTTTGCATATATTAATATGCCGGCCTTATCGGTTCGTATTGCTAGCGCCCAAGCTAATATCGAAGCTAAATACCCAAGTTACCGCCCAGATGGCTACAGTATCAACGGACCCGTATCATATAGCAACGGCCAAGTTGTAATAAACTTCCACGCTAACACCGGCAATAGCCAGTTTTCGATCAAACAAACCAAGAGTTCCTGGGACTCTAGCGCGCTAGAAGTCCAAGTCAACAAGGATTCTAACGGTGAATTTATAACCACCCAAGATGGCGGTTTAACTATATATACATACAATAACAACGCTGCATGGATAAACGATGGTATTTTATATAACATAACCGGCAATGCACCATTATCAATCGGCCAAATCCAAAAAATAGTCACCGGATTGCTTTAGCCTGTTATAATAACCACATAATGATGCCCGAAAAGACCCAATCTAAAACTATTCGCACTCGTTTTGCACCCAGTCCAACTGGCTATATCCACATCGGTAATGTCCGCAGTGCACTTTTCCCATGGCTACTAGCTCGTCAGCAAAACGGCAAGTTTATCCTACGAATCGAAGACACCGACCAAGCTCGATTTGTCGAAGGTGCCACTGAATTAGTTATAAATACTCTTGGCTGGTTGGGTATTGCTTGGGACGAAGGACCTGATATAGGTGGTGATTTTGGTCCATACACTCAAACCGAACGCAAAGACCATTACCTCAAATGGGCTCAAAAGTTAATAGACAAAGGTTTAGCCTACGCCGACCCATATACGGTTGACGAAGTCGAAGCGTTCCGTACCGAGGCTAAAAACAACAAAAAAGCTTTCTTATACCGAGATTACCGTCCAGAAAACCCACCAACTTGGGATGGTACTAAACCCCTACGATTCAAAGTTCCCGAAATTAAACGCTATTCATGGCACGACGAAGTTATGGGCGATTTATCAGCCGGGCCCGAAGCGCTCGATGATTTTATTCTTATTAAAAGTGATGGGCTACCAACCTATAATTTTGCCCATATCGTTGACGATGCCGAGATGGATATTACACATATAATTCGTGGGCTCGAATATATTCCTTCAATTCCAAAGTATTTATCATTATACGAAGCCCTGGAACTGCAACCGCCAATAATGGCGTGTCTACCACACATTCTAGCGCCCGACGGCAAGAAAAAACTAGGCAAACGCGACGGTGCCAAAAGTGTTGATGAATACCGCACAGAGGGTATATTGCCCGAGGCCTTGATTAACTTCCTAGCAAGCCTAGGTTGGAATGATGGTACTGAACAAGAAATATTTACCGTTGATGAATTAATTGAAAAATTCAGCCTAAACCGAGTTCAGCGCAGCGGCGCTCGCTTTGACGAGCAGCGTTTATCATGGATGAATGGTCAGTGGATTCGTAAATTGACGATCGATGATCTATTTGAACGAGTTAGAAATTTTTGGCCAGAATCGGCCGAACAGGCAAGCGATGAATTCAAAAAACAAGTTCTAGTATTAGTCCAAGACCGTCTGAAAACCCTAGCTGAATTACCACTATTAACGTCGTATTTCTTTACCGAACCAACCCCCGATTGGCAGATGATCAATGACAACAAACAATTGTCTAAATTATCACGCGACGAGATAATATCGCTACTAAAGACAGCCCAATCAGCACTACTGGCTAGTGAATACGATGCCGAATCACTCCAGGCAACCCTTAACACATTATTAGAAACTACCGGTCAAAAACCAGGTATTCTATTCAGCCTGATTCGTTTCGCGATATCATGGGCGCCATTCAGCCCAGCATTAAACGACACGATATCGATTATCGGCAGCACCAAAGTTCAGGCCAGATTGCAATTGGCGATAGATACCGGTTTAAAAGAACAAACTGAATAGTTAAAATACCCCCATTAATACACCCATTTTTCTGCTATAATAACGCTTAAGTTATGAAACTGTTGAAACACCGACAATTATCGTGGTCTCGCTTTCGTCAATGGCTATCAAAACACCGTAAAATAGCCTGGGCTATAGGTGGTGTCGTAATTATTTGCGTTGGTGGTTTAACTGCTTTTTTGATTTTATCTCACAAACCAGCCACAATCAAAAAGACAGTCAGTAAAGCTATCGTAAAAGCCGCACCTAAACCCGAACCAGTTAAATACTATTCACCATTAACTGGCAGTCTAGTTGCCAATGAAGCAGCAACTCAACAAGCGGCAACGGGTGTCATGATCGAAAACAGTCCAGATGCCAGGCCACAATCCGGGCTAAAGGATAGTGGGGTAGTATTCGAAGCTATCGCCGAAGGGGGCATTACTAGGTTCTTGGTTTTATATCAATCAGAAAAACCGCAAATGATCGGACCAGTACGAAGCCTTAGATTATACGATGTCGATTGGCTAGCAGCATTCGGTGCGGGTATCGCCCATGTCGGTGGTAGCGCGGCGGCTCTATCGGAAGTACGAAATGGCAGTTACCGCGACCTGGATCAATTTTTTAACCCTGGCAGTTTCTGGCGATCCACTGATCGATGGGCTCCACATAACGTCTACACTAGCTTTGAGAGGCTAGATGCTTTAAATGCAGCCAAAGGCTATACCACCGCTAATTTCACTGGTTTTAGCCGCGTTGATGGCAAGCCTAGCGCAACACCAAACGCCACCAATATAAATATTGTCGTTAGCAGCTATCTATACAACAGCACTTACGCCTATGATAAAACTACAAACACTTATGCCAGATCTCAGGCAGGGGAAGCACATCTGGATCGAGAATCCGGTCAGATCACCCCAAGTGTCGTGATTGCCATGCGAGTCGATGAAACAACCGTACTCGAGGATGGATACCGAGAAACTATAAACACCATAGGCAGTGGTAATGCCACTATTTTCCAAAACGGCATCGCCATAAGCGCCACTTGGCATAAATCTAGCAAAACCAGCCAAATCACTTTCACGGATACAAACGGCCAGGATATACCACTGGTACGTGGTCAAACCTGGATTGCAGCAGTACCTAACGATGGAGGAGATGTCACATGGCAGTAAAAGAAGAAGAAATTAAGCCAATTAAATTAGCCAGCCAATTTTGGCCCACATTCTTCAGGCAAAGGCTAATTGTACTGATAACGACACAGATATTTTTAATGTCAGCGTTCACTTTAATATTGATGCTAATTTTATCAAAAACTTTGACAATTAACTCATTAATACTTTGGCCGGTTACTATAGCGCTATTTGCTGTTAGTTTAGGATTAAACGTTATGATATTACTATCGACAGCTCGCCCAACCAGAGATTTAATGGCGGCAATTATAACCGTATCTGGTGAAAAATCAGCATTAACGCCACCAAATCCCAATACCAGTGAAAACGAACGAACTGGTTTTCGCGATGCGCTACAAACAATTTATGAACTATCAACCAAGAAGAGTAGCGAAATCGAAGAGGCCGCTGAACCGCAAATATCAGTCGTAGCCGAAGCACTTGATATAACAACCTGTGGTTTCGTGGCTATGAATAAGAATCGCAAGGTCATATATGCCAACAAAGCCGCACCAACTCATATTGACATCGACGGTCTACAAACCCTGGATTTATTATTCAATGAAAAGGATAGCCTAGACACCTGGCTGAATGAATGTTCGGATAATTCTGTACACGCTAAACACGTCTGGGTACGCATTCCAGATCGGCTGCCTAATCAAGAAGGTCGTCGCTTTTTCGACGTCATTGCTTCGTATCAAAAAAGCTCTACTATCGAAGTCATCTTGTGTTTAGTAGACAAAACCGATTCTTATATAACCGAGGAAGAAGATTTAGATTTCATATCATTTGCCGCCCATGAATTACGTGGACCAATTACGGTCATCAAGGGTTATGTTGATATCCTACAAGACGAACTGCATGATGTGTTACAAAACGATCAAGCCGAACTATTCAACCGATTATCAATCTCGTCCAGTCGTTTATCTGGTTATATAGATAACATATTGAATACCTCGCGCTATGATCGTAGACACTTAAAAATACGTCTGAACGAAGACACGGTCACGGCAGTGTACGACATCATAAAAGACGATATGCAGCTAAGGGCTAGTGTCCAAAACCGTCTATTATCAGTTAACATTCCAGCGGATTTACCAACGATCGCCGTCGATCGTGCCAGTATGAGCGAGGTGTTTGGAAATTTAATCGATAACGCCATAAAATACAGCAACGAAGGTGGCGCTATAAACGTAACTGCTAAAACTAATGGTAATTTTGTCGACGTTTCAATTCAGGATCACGGTATAGGTATGCCGGAGAGCGTTGTTAGCCAGTTATTCCAAAAATTTTATCGATCGCATCGATCACGCGAAACCGTAGCAGGCACAGGTATCGGATTATACATCAGCAAAGCTATCGTTGAATCACATGGTGGCACAGTTAGCGTTCGTAGCCAAGATGGACGAGGTTCAACTTTTATAGTATCCCTACCGATTTATTCAACAGTTGCAGACAAGCTAAAAACAGGTGATAATAGTAACGAAGGTTTAATTAGCGAAGGCAATGGCTGGATTAAAAACCATTCAATGTTTAGGGGTTAAAAAATGATAGCAAAAACAATCTTATGTATCGAGGACGACCGCTTTATCGGCGAGATGTACGTCCGTAGCCTTAAAAAGGCCGGTTACGAAGTCGACTGGATGGTTGACGGTAATGATGGTTTAATCGCCGCCCGTAATAAACAATACGACTTTATTTTACTAGATGTTATGTTGCCGGAACGCCGCGGCACCGAGATACTAGATGCTCTGCGTGGCGGTAAAGAAGACCTAATACCACACACTCACGTCATTATTTTGACTAATTTCGAACAGGATGACGAATCACGCTTGGCTATGCAAAAACATGCCGATGCCTATCTAATTAAGGCCGAAATTACTCCAAAAAAGCTAATATCCGTAATCCAACACCTCAGTAACGCCTAGACATTACCACTGTTATTTGTTACAGTAATTCGCGAGGCAATGGCCTCATTACGGTCGTATCGTCTAAAGGTTAGGACACCAGGTTCTCATCCTGGCAATCCGGGTTCAATTCCCGGTACGATCACCAAAATAAAATACTCATCATTTGATGGGTATTTTATTTTGGTATTATAATCGACATTTGACATTCCTTCATACTTACGGCTAAACTAAACTCAACACATAGTCAAAAATAAAAAAAGGATAAAAAATGGAAAATCAAACTCACGAATTTCAACAACCACAGCCAAGTCCAGAATCCGACATGCACAACCCAAACGTGTCAAACGAGACACCGCTAACACCCGACCTAACCGAGAGGCATCTGGAACTAGTCGTGGATAACACCACTCCAGAAATAGAAGCAAAGACAGAACTAACCGAAACTCAAAGACAAAATTTAGAGGTAATGAATCTATTATCCAAAAAATATCCAAATGCCTTCATCCGAGATGTCGATTCAAAAAATAGGACTTATTCGATTCTAAAAGAGGATATTAGCGAAGCTATCCCAACCAGCCTCATTATTCTATGCAAAGAGGGAACTGTTTATTTATCAAGGATTAGCGGCGACATACGCTCAGATGACGATATGTTATCGGGCGACGTTGATATTTCATCCGTTTTCGATTTATTAGAAGCTCCAGATGACGGCAAGCTACTAAAAACCACCCTTAACAAGCTAAAGGGTGGTGCAGACCGAGGGGAAAAAACAGGCGATTACACTATAGGTAGTCTTGATTTCGGTAAATACGAAGAAAACCAATTAGCTTATATAAAAGATCGCTTCGTAAAAGCCGAGGAATTCCAAAAAAACAAGCCTAAGACCGCCGAAGTTATAAATATGGAGTCAGCAAAAATAGTAGCTCAGTTGTAATCATTTCTACGAGATAACAGATAAATTACACATTGCATTAGTGGTATATAATAATCTTATGGATAAAAAATTATTAGCTCATGATAAATTCGTAAGAACCGAAATTGAAAAGTTCAAAAACGAATTAAAAACCGCAGGGGCCAATCAGGACAGTAAGCCAATACAGAAACGTATCGGTAAATTATACAAATATCATTGCCAAGTTGTACGTGATTTTCAACATGAACGGCTAATCCACTTGATTGTAACGCTTTTCTTTGCCTGTCTATTATTGCTATCAGTAGTAGGTCTATTTTCGATAGCATACAGTTACACGCTTTTGAATATTTTAATTTTGATTATTGCAGTTATATTGTTAGCCACTGAACTTTTCTATATACGGCATTATTACCAACTCGAAAACGGCACCCAAAAACTATATGATCTGTCCGAAAAACTTTATAAGTTAAATACACCCAACCATTAAGTATTATCTAGACAGGGCACACTTGTAAAAACCAACCATAATCGTCATAATACCCACTAGGTTACTATTAGATAATAGGGGGCGATATCAAACCAGTCACGATAACTATTTTTTGGCATCGCCGTATTTGCGAGATTGCTTTTTTGATCTCTATTTTTATAGTTATATTTTACTTTTGGAACCCATTAATAATTTCCGATACTAATAAATTAATACTTATTAATCTACCGACTGCCATATTAGCTGGAATAACGGCTATAATTTGTCTAATATCATACTTTTTATTATTGAATAAAAAAAATAACAAAACAATTCACAGTGAATTAAGTGAAGTTGCTAATAAATCTGAAGTTGTCATCAATGCCATCGGTGATGGTGTAGTGGCTATTGATAACCGTGGGGTAATTCGTTTGATCAATCCTGCCGCCCAAACAATTATAGGCTGGAGTGAAAAGGACGCATTATCGCTAAACTACAAATCCGTGTTAAAACTAACTAACCAAAAAGACGAAGAATTAGATGCTAATGGTGATCCGATCCAGCAAGCCTTAAACAACAACCAACAGATCCGCACCAATAACCTAATAGCAACAACTAACAGCGGTAAAAAACTAATGGTATCACTAGTAGTTTCGCCTATTGGTGAGAGTGGTTCGGGCGCTATTATCGTCTTCCACGATATAACCAAAGAAAAAGCTGAGGAACGCGAGCAAGCTGAATTTATTAGTACAGCCAGCCACGAAATGCGCACACCAGTCGCTTCAATAGAGGGCTATATAGGATTAGCCTTAAACCCCCAAACTGCACAAATAGACAGCCGAGCCCGTGATTTTATCATGAAAGCCCACGCTTCAGCCGAACACCTAGGCCGCCTATTTCAGGATCTTCTGGACGTGTCTAAATCAGAGGACGGGCGATTGTCTAACAACCCAAAAGTCGTAAACATTATTACTTTCGTGCACGACGTAGTCCAGGGCTTAAAGCAAAAGGCTAACGACAAAGGCTTAAAGCTGATTTATAAACCAATGCCCGAAAATGCGACCGAAAAGTTTTTGGCACCAGCCTATTACATAAATCTAGACAACGATCATGTTCGTGAAATAGTTAATAATCTTGTTGAAAACGCTATCAAATACACGCTTTTCGGTGACATAACGATTGATATCGATAGTGATGACGAACATGTAGTTATCAGTGTCAAAGATAGCGGTGTCGGCATTCCAGCCGAGGATATGCCTCACTTGTTCCAAAAATTTTATCGAGTAGATAACAAGGATACGCGCGATATTGGTGGTACTGGTTTAGGGTTATACCTATCCAGGCGCCTAGCCGAGGCTATAGGCGGCCGTATCTGGGCCGAGAGTGTATATACCAAAGGCAGTACGTTTTTCATTGAATTACCTAGGATAAGTAGCCAAGAAGCCAGCCAACTAGCCGAGGAGGAGGCTATAAAGACCCAACAAGAAGCCAACCAGGTGAAAGTACCTATTGCTACCGCAACGGTCAAAGAACAGCCTCTAAGCGTGGTTCAGCAGGTAAGTTCAGTACCTCGTAGCCAAACCTTGACACGAGAACAGATCGCAGCGTACGCTGCCAAGCAACACACTCTAGCACAACAACACGCCGCCTCTCCGGAGAATAGAACCTGATATATAAAACATTAGAAGTATGGCATTTTTAGTTACACTTAGTTACAATGGTGGTATATATGACAAAAATTATGCTAGTTGAAGATGACAAGAGCCTACGCGAAATCTACGGCGTACGGCTATCAGCAGAGGGTTACGAAATAACATCAGCCGGTGATGGCGAAGAAGCATTAGCAATGGCAGTCAAGGAAAGGCCTGATCTAATACTTAGCGACGTAATGATGCCTAAAATTAGTGGTTTCGATATGTTGGATATATTGCGCACCACCCCAGAGACCAAAGACATTAAAGTTATTATGATGACAGCCCTTAGCAGTGAAGATCAACGTGGCCGCGGTGAATCACTTGGCGCTAATCGTTATCTAGTTAAATCCCAAGTCGGTATCGAAGATGTCGTTAGAACAGTCCACGAGGTATTAGCCGACAAACCAGAGCTAGCAGCCCCAGCGGCTCCAGCTCCTGTAGCTGAAACTTTTAGTGCGCCTGTGCTAGCCGAAGCACCTCAATCTGCACCGACTATGCCGCGAACTATGAATATTCCTACGCCCACACCTAGACCGATGCAACAACCAGCAGAACCAGTGGCATTTCAGAATGCTAGCACCGTAGCACCAATTCCAACTCAGACTACGACCTTGCCTCCTCAGCCGGTTCAGCCAACAATGCCGTCACTAACACCTGTGGATTTTGCTCCAAAAACAGAGCCATCACAGATGCCACGACCAACCGCACCATTCTCGTCACCAGCTCCAGCATCACTCGGTGATCGTGTTATTAACCCCCTTCAGTCAGACACTTCAAAACCAGACATTGCAACTCTCATAGACCAGGAACTAGGCGAGATGCCTAATACACCCCAGCCGCCAACTCAACCTCAGTTCTAATCTAACACTATATAATCTGTTATACTGAGCAGATGGAATTAAAATCGGATTCGATACGTTTAAACAAATATCTAGCCTTAAATTTAGGCATTTCTCGTCGTGAGGCCGACGATCTAATTGATCAGCAAAAGGTCAAGGTTAATGACGGACCAGTGAAACTTGGAGCTCGTTTTGGCGAGGGTGATATCATTACCGTCAACGGCCAAGAGGTCAGTAATACAACCAAATACCAATATCTAGCCCTAAATAAGCCAGTTGGTTATGTCTGTTCACGCAAACAACAAGGCGATAATCCAACTATTTACGAATTATTACCCGAATCATACCATCATCTAAAGCCAGTTGGCCGCCTAGACAGGGATAGCAGCGGATTAATTTTGCTGACTAATGACGGTGATTTTGCCTACCAAATGACACATCCCAAGTTTTTCAAGACCAAGATTTATAATGCTCGCCTAGATAGGGAATTAGCCCCATTACATCAGCAAATGATTAGTGATTATGGTATTAAATTAGAGGACGGACCAAGCAAATTACAGCTTGAGCGCATGAACGAAACTGATCGTAAAAGTTGGATCATAACCATGCACGAGGGACGTAATCGGCAGATTCGTCGCACTTTCGGATCACTAGGTTATACCGTCATAAAATTGCATAGAACAAACTTCGGTAATTATTCACTGGGTGATATACAGCCAGGCAAATTCGATATCGTCAATATATTATAGATGGTATATTACAGATAGATTACACTTCATTGATTGTTGTATTATAACTATTATAGTTATGCTTGCGCTACGGCAAATTTAGTACTATGATATCCTTAATTTCATCTATTAGCCCTTGCGGCTAATTAATGAAACGTAACTTAAGAACTAATAAAATACCGAAGCACCCCTTGATTATGTATTATGCTTCGCAATATACTCCCTCGGATTAAAAATTTAATCTAACGAAGTATATTGCGAAGAGCAATATAAATAAGAGAGGAAAGCGAAGTGTTATTTTAATGATTATCAGATCAGTTATTCTTGAAAAATGTGATTCTAGCCCAGATGGTCACCTTAACAGAAGGGGGTCGAAATCAGTCCACACACTAACAGAACGGTTAGTCGACGATTTTCGTTTACCACTAGTTAAGCAAAAGATTGCTGTTCTCAGCACAAAAAGTATTGCATCAAGAGATGGAGGTGTAATCGTAGTATGCAATCTAGTAGGTAATGATTTTAGTGTTTTCGAGGGTGTCTTGCCAGAATACCAAGATATAGCAACGCTCTCGGCAATGATAAATAAATACGAAGGCCTAGCCGACCTAGTGATCGTCGTTACCGACGATCAACGGTTTAGCGATTATCTCGAAAATTACCCCCTCAAGTCACTCCATTTTGATGGTAGTGGTCGAGAATATGCTCCGTACAAGAGAGATAAAGGGATGTTAACGCCATCTCATATATTCTCGGGTAGCAGCCGTTAATCTAACGATCTTTAAATTATTTTATTAGTTCAAAAGCCCAAAAGCCGACAGGTTGATGCGTCGTAATCGATGCGCCCTGTCGGCTATTTTAATTCTGAAAAACATTTAATAAAGGTTATGTTCGCAAGCTAGGCTTATCTCTGTTATAATAACCGTTAGTTTATGGCTTCAAAACTCCCTACAGTTGCAATTATTGGTCAAGCGAACGTCGGCAAAAGTTCGCTTTTTAATCGTATGGTGCGCTCACAACAGGCAATTGTCGCCCGTGAGGCTGGTACGACCCGTGATAATGTTCTGGGGCGTGTTGAGTACAAAAAGCATAGTTTTTGGTTAGTAGACACCGCCGGTCTAAAGGACCCAACCGACGACTTCGAAGCTTCAATTCAAGAACAAATAACAGAGGCAGCCGAAGCCGCCGATATCATCCTAGTAGTAGTTGATAGTAGCCAATATTCTAGCGACCAAGACAAATTCGTCGCCAAAAAAGCCTTGCGAAGTAAAAAACCAGTTATATTACTAACTAACAAAGCCGACCTAAAAGACAGTCTGCCAGATGACGATTTTAAACGCCTAGGTATCAAAGAAATTATCCGCACTAGTGCCGAACATAATTATGGTATCACTGATACTCTGGATGCTATTGTCAGCCTAATCCCTGCCAAAAGTGAATATATTCCCGATGACATTTTGCGAATCGCCCTAATTGGACGACCGAATGTCGGTAAAAGTTATCTATTTAACACTATGGCTGGCAAACAGCAGGCAATTGTCGCCAATGTCGCTGGTACAACCCGCGATGTCAATCGTATATCTATTCGCTATGGTGCTCGCGATATCGAATTGCTAGATACTGCCGGTATGCGTAAACCAGGTAAACAAGAGGTTGGTATTGAAAAGTTCAGTGTACTGCGCACACTACAGGCTATCGAAGAATCAGATATTTGTTTCTTGCTAATGGATGCCAACGAATTAAACACCCAGTTAGACCAGCGTATTGCCGGTATTATCGACGAAGCCGGCAAAGGTATGGCAATCGTTGTTACTAAGTGGGATAGTGTCGAAGGTAAAGACGCCTATACTCGCGACGATCTAGCTCCAACTATTTCACGAACTTTTGATTTCACACCTTGGGCGCCACTTATTTTTACTAGCAGTGTAACTGGTCAGAATGTTACTAAATTATTCGATCTAGCCCTAGATATCGAAGCTAGACGAGAACAAAAGACCAGAACCCGAATATTAAACGATATGCTCCAAAAAAGCGTTCAAGCCCATCCACCAGCTGGCCTCAAAAACACTCATCCTAAACTTCGCTATATAGTTCAGACTGATACTAAACCGCCATGGTTTGTCATCCACGGATCTAACCTCAAATTCCTTCACTGGAGCTACAAACGCTACCTAGAACGTCAATTACGCGAAACCTATAATTATACGGGGACCCCGATAAAATTCAGTTTCCGTGACGAAAAACAGATCAAAGCCAATCGCGAAAAAGAACAGCTTGAACAAACCAAGCTAGCTAAACAATCAAAAGAGGAATAATGAAACTCATCTTTGCCCAGGGTAATCCCGAATCAGATTATGCACTATCACGTCATAATGTCGGATTTTTAGTGTTAAACGCCATAGCAAACCAGCTTAAAACTAAATGGATCACCAAAACCAAGTTCCATGCCATAATCGCCGAATCTACTATTAATGGCGAAAAGGCACTATTTATAAAACCGTCCACTTACTATAACGATACTGGAGTTTCGATCCGAAAACTCGTCGATTTCTATAAAATCGATCCAACTAGTGATCTGCTGGTTATCCATGACGACCTAGCGTTGCCGTTCGGTACGATTCGCGTTCGCAGTCAAGGCAGTGATGCCGGTAATAATGGCATAAAATCTATAAATTCGCATATCGAATCAAACTACACTCGTATAAGGATTGGCATAATGAATGAAACTCATAGCCGAATAAATGATGCGACATTCGTACTATCTAAGTTCAATGCCAAAGAACTAAGCCAGCTAAAAGAGTCAGTGATCCCACAGACTATAGATTTAATAAACAAATTCTGCAGCAATAGCCTAGAGCCAACTAGTGTCAAAATCGCTGAGTAATTAAATAGCCCCCTTGTAAAAACAAGGGGGCTTCGAAAGATAGGAAGCAGATTAGTTGTGAGAGCAGCACAATTAATCCAACGGTGTAAGCTATTTATGCTTAACATTATAAGGTGATTCCTTATGTAGTTTTGATGACACACTCACAATTATAGTTTTTATAATTGCAGGGATAGCCATGACAAAGCCGATCAGGAAGATCGATGTAACCAATGTGTATGATATATCAACTTCGTTGCCACCTATGAATACCATAACGCTAAAGCTGAAAAGGTTACTTAAAACCCTCAAAGCTAGAGCAAATGTAGCCAGCGAGACTCCGAATAGACATATTCTATTGCTGTTATCCGTCTTACCACGTAAAACCGAATATAAGCACAATACAGAAATAACCAATAAAATTGCTAATAGTGCGTAATCTAACATGTCAAAACCAATTGAATCTATGAAATTTACAAACACTTTTATCCACCTACCTAATTTTCAAATTTCAAATCCTATCACTGCTCTGGCTGGATTGATGTTTAACATCATAGCACTTTATTATATTTTTGTCAATAGCATTAGATCGAACTGTAGGTTTTGTCAGTGTTATTCTAACCAAGAAAAAACACCCTATAGAGGGTGTTAGATGAAAAGATAGACGGAGTAAACCTCAACGTCTACATTCTAGAAAAAATAGTAGTTAGATTGGAATTTTAGTCATCTAGAGCCGTTAACAAAACAAAGATGAATATAAAAAACCAATACACAGTCATGAATACCCCCAGACCAGTAAGCAATGGTGTGGGTATTATGCCGACTAAATATGATAACCCGATGATCACGATAAATGATATCGCCAAAAGAGCTAGATCTAGTTTTGCTGCCTTGAATTTCTTTTTAGATTTATCTCTTAAATAACGAATAAAAAGAATAAAGCTAACCACATACAGGATAACTACGATAGAGACGATAGCCCACATAATATTACCTTCTTTCTAATTTCTAAGATTCATTGTATGAATAGATACAATAAACATAAAATAACATTATATCCGTAATCTGTCAATAATAGATTGGACAAAAAACACCCACAGCAAGGGTGGGCATCGCTGTGGGTGTATTTTACCCTTTAACCCACCCGAGGGGTAAACGTAACAGATCTCGATTGAATCGCAGATGTTCGCCGGTTAAAGGGGTTAGTATACATGCAATGCTATATAGTCTTGAGAAAGGAGGGTATTCTACCTCAAAATACATTGCATGTAATCTAACATAAGTTAGAATAGGGGGTATAAGGTGCGTTTGGTTAATCTCGCAATGTAACCAATCGAAACCGATATTAGCACGTATTTGACTTAAAGTCAACACTTACTGACATAATTTATATGAAAATCAATGCAATAACACCGGTTAACCACAATTACCTACAGATCATAGATACTATTGCTAAAAGTCCTAAAAAATTGTATTTTATTGGTAAATTGCCCGAAACCAGGCGTTGTACAGTAGCCGTCGTCGGTTCACGCAAGCCTACTAATTACGGTAGAGAGGTCACTTATAAATTAGCTTACGATCTGGCTCGCTATGGAGTGGTCGTAGTCAGTGGTCTGGCATTAGGTGTTGATACCATAGCTCACCGCGGCGCATTAGATGCCGGCGGCATAACCATGGCCGTTTTAGCCAACGGAGTTGATACCATCTATCCCGCCACTAATAAGGGTTTGGCTAGCGATATCCTAGATAATAGCGGCGCTATTATTAGCGAATATTTACCAGGGACCGAAGCTCGTATCTTTAGATTCCTAGAACGCAATCGTATAATTAGCGGCCTATCCGATGCGATAATAGTAACCGAAGCAGCTACTAGGAGTGGGGTATTATCAACTGTTATGCACGCCCTGGAACAGGGCCGTGAAGTTTTTGTTGTACCAGGTAATATCACCAGCCCTCTGTCGGCTGGATGTAATAATTTGATAAAACAAGGGGCGCACCCAATCACGTGCGCAGAAGACGTTTTGGAAATTATCGCTCCAGATCTGTTAAAACCCCAGGCTATGTTGCCTCTGGGTAACAATAGAACCGAGTCAATAATTATTGAATTAATACAGTCAGGCATCCGCGATGGTGACAAATTATATAAACTATCAAAAGTCGAAACAAGCGAATTTATGCAGGCTATAACTATGCTAGAAATATCCGGTACGATCCGCGCACTAGGCGGCAACCAATGGACTATCAAATAAAAAATTAGTTTACAAAATAAAACAAATTGCGTAGTATAGGGCATTGTACTCAGCCAACAAGCGTAAGTATTACTTTTATGAAGAACTTAGTTATTGTCGAATCTCCAGCCAAAGCCAAAACCATCGAAAAATATCTCGGTGGTGATTTTACGGTGTTGTCCAGTGTTGGCCATATCCGCAACATCATCAAAAAAGCCAAAGACAATATTCCGCCCATCGATACTAAAAATGGTTTCAAAACAACCTACGAAATTGACAGTGAAAAACGAAAAATTATCAGCGGGCTTAAAAAAGCTGTCGCTACCGCCGACACAGTTTGGCTAGCAACCGATGAAGACCGCGAAGGGGAAGCCATCGCTTGGCACTTAGCAGAAGTTCTAAAACTTGATCTGAAAACTACTAAACGTATCGTTTTTCACGAAATTACCAAAAACGCTATCGAAGAAGCAATCAAACACCCACGAACTATTGATATGGACTTAGTCCAGGCTCAACAGGCTCGTCAAATACTAGACCGATTAGTTGGTTTTGAACTGTCACCAGTTGTTTGGCGTAAAGTTCCTGGCGGCAAATCAGCCGGTCGTGTTCAATCACCAGCTGTCAGATTGCTAGTAGAGCGTGAACGCGAAATCGAGGCTTTTAATGGATCGTTCTCTTTTAAAGTAGTCGCTGAATTTACATATAACGGTGAAATTATTAAGGCCGAATTGCCAAATAGGTTCGACACCGAGGCCGAAGCCCAGACTTTCCTAGAAAGTTTAATTAATTCGACATTTGTCGTGTCTGACGTCACGACTAGTCCAGCAACCCGTAATCCAGCCGCGCCATTCACGACCAGCACCTTGCAACAGGATGCTAATAGCCGACTAGGCTTTAGTGCCCGAGCAACTATGTCTAGCGCCCAAAAGCTATACCAAGAGGGCAAGATAACCTATATGCGTACCGACTCGGTCAATCTAAGCGGCCAGGCGATCGCTATGGCAACAGATTACATTAAGGGCGCTTTTGGCGAACAATACAGCCAGGTGCGTAAATTCAAGACCAAGAGTGCCAACGCCCAGGAAGCTCACGAGGCTATCCGCCCAACTGATATGTCACGCGAACGCGGCAGCAGTAATGAATACGACCAAAAGCTATACGATCTGATCCGTCGCCGAACACTAGCCAGTCAAATGGCACCAGCTAAATTAGAAAAAACCGTTATTACTATCGAGATCAAGAATCAGAACCGCTCGGCTCATAATAATATATATTTTGAAGCCAAAGGCGAAGTTATCCTATTCGACGGTTTCCTAAAAGTCTACGGTGGTAGCAAAAAGGATGCCGAAATACTGCCATCAGTCACAGTTAACGATATCCTAGCCCTTAAATCAGCTGGAGCCAAACAAATATTTGCTCGACCTCCATCTAGATACAGTGAAGGTAGTTTAGTTAAAAAATTAGAAGAATTAGGTATTGGACGTCCGTCAACCTACGCCACTATCATTAACACCGTGCAGGTTCGCGGTTACGCCGAAAAAGGCGAAAATGAAGGCGCTTCACGCGACATCATCACCCTAAATCTAAGCAGTGATTTAGTAAAACGCAAAGTTATTCAGGAAAAAACCGGCTCAGATCGTGGTAAATTAGTGCCAACTCCAGCCGGCGAGGTAGTTAGTGATTTTTTATCTAACCATTTCGAACAGATCGTAGATTATGGTTTCACGGCCAAGGTCGAGACTAGCTTCGACAAGATAGCAACTGGGGCATTAGCCCGCAATACTATGTTGGATAGTTTTTATATACCATTTCATAAATTAATTGAAAATTCAGGTGGGATCGACCGCAGTACGGTCACAAAAGCCCGCGAAATCGGTATAGACCCAGTTAGCGGCAAGCCGATCCTGGCGCGTTTTGGGCGTTTTGGGCCAATGTTGCAGCTAGGCAGTGGCGATGACAAAGAAGACAAATTGCAGTTCGCTCCAATGCCCGCTGGGTGCAAAATCGAGACAGTCACGCTCGACCAAGCTTTGCATGCCTTTAGATTACCGCGTACAGTCGGGCAGACTCCCGATGGAGCAATAATCAAAGCTAACATTGGACGCTTTGGACCTTATATTCAGATAGATAAATTATTCGTCAGCATCAAACCATTCGATCCACATACTATTACGCTCGATGAAGCCTTGGAATTATACAATTCCAAGCTAAAAGCCGAAATCGAGAAAAATATAGCTGATTTTGGTGACGGAATCAAGATATTAAAAGGGCGCTTCGGACCCTATATTACCGATGGGTCAAAAAATGTCAAAATACCAAAAGGCACCGAACCAACTAGTATCACTCATGATCAAGCCAAACAGATGGTTGCATCCGCTCCAGCTGGCAAAAAACGGGCAATTACGACCAGATCCCGCAAAACTGTCAAAAAAACTAAAACAGTTAAAGTTAAGCGTAAGAAGGCATAAACGTCCCACATCATTATTTACATGACATGTCTATTTCATGCTATAATGAGTTAAGTAAATAAATTGCTTGACATTATAAAGATTATATTTTATAATTCAACATAGATCTATAAAAACTATTTGAAAACTGGATAGAACAAGATTGGAGCTATGAATCACATGACCGAAACCGAACAAACCATCAACCTCCAGGCTGGTATAAATGACATATTAACCCTTATTGATCAAGAGCGTGAACGTGAGATTATTACACGTCGCTTTGGCCTATATGACCGCCGCGAAACACTAGAGCAGATTGGTGAATTACTAGGCATAACTCGCGAACGCGTGCGACAGCTAGAAAAGGCTATCCTGACAAAACTCAAAGCCGCAACCGAAAACGGCAAAGTAGAAATAATCAACAGCCTAGAAAAAACCATTATTCGTGAATTATCAGAAATGGGTCGTATTGCTCGTGTCCAAGATCTAGCTAACCGCCTACTAGGGGAACCCAGCAGCCAATTAGATAGAGCTCGCATATCTTTTATTGCCAATCTGGCCCCAGGCCTAACTGTTATTGAACAAAACGACAACTACTTCAATAGTGTTGGCATTAGTGAATACGGTGATGAAAAGAAAGTTCGCCAAGAAGTCGACACGATCGTATCGACTATCAAAAAACACGGTGAGCCACTAACCATCGAGGAATTACATAACCAGTTATCATACGAACATCCAAATCATGTTCGTGCCTTAGCTAGTGTTTCGAAATTATTAGCTCACCTGAACGATAACTGGGGTCTAGTAAAATGGCCGACCGTTAATCCAAAGAATATTCGTGACAAAATCTATGTGATTCTTAACGAAAACGGCAAACCTATGCATTTTTCCGAAATCGCCAAATCGATCAAAGGTAGTAGCTTTAAACGTAAAAACGTCACAACTCAGGCAATTCACAACGAACTTATCAAAGATTCACGTTTTGTATTGATCGGTCGTGGTATTTACGCCCTTAGCAGCTGGGGTTTTAGCCGAGGAACAGTATCGGATATTATCGCTAGTGTATTACAGGAATCGCCAATCCCACTTCATCGCGACGAGATCGTCAAACGCGTTCTCAAGAGTCGCCAAGTCAAAGAAACGACTATTTTACTGAACCTACAAAACAAATCTCAATTCAAACGTGTTGCCAAAGCAACTTACGCATTTGATTCAAAAACAAACTAATACATTGCCAAGGCGCATCTCTGGTGAGACAATAAAAGGGTAACATGGGCTTACTATCAACAATTATAGATTTATTATTACAGTGGTATGTATGGATACTAATTGTGTTGATTTTATCATACCTAACCTGGCGCAATTATAAACGAGCAGCGCTCCACCCCGTAGACATAGAGAGTGATCTGTTAATCCTCGAGATTCCAAAAGCCAACGACAAGAGTGAGTTAGCAGCTGAACAGCTTTTTGCTAGCCTCCATGGTATTTTGCGCGACAAGAATGAACTTAAAATAAATAACGGCTTTCAAGAACACCTCGGTTTCGAGATAGCCTCAATCAATGGACAGATCCGTTTCTACGCTTGGGTACCTAGAGCACTCAGAAGTTTTGTCGAAGGACAGATCTATTCCCAATATCCGAGTGTTCAAATACGCAAAGCAGACGAAGATTACACCGTACACGAAGACGACCATAGTGTAGCTTATTCCTCGGAAATAACACTAACAACTAGTGAAATGCTACCGATTAAAACTTTTCAAAATTTCGAAGTCGACCCACTGGCTGGTATTACCGGAGCCTTGGCTAAATTAGAGTTTACTAGCGAAGAAGTTTGGATACAAATCCTAGCCCGCCCAATCGAAGACAACTGGCACAAAGACTCTGAACAGTGGGCTAAGGGTATTAAAAAGGGTAAATCAACCCCAGGTATAGCTTGGGCAGCTGAATTTTTAGGTGCACTTTGGCGCCCACCAGAGGCCAACAAGGGCAGTAACGCCCCCAAGGAGCTATCTGAACGTGACAGAACTCGAGTTTCCGAAGCCGAGAAAAAGGCCACTAAACTGGGCTATAAGGTCAAAATACGTCTAGTTTATCTAGGTGATAGCACAACTAACGCTCATTTGCGTATGCAGGCTATTGTCGGTACTTTTAAACAATTTAATAGTACTAATCTAAACGGTTTCAAGATATCTAACACTAGTTTCAAAAAAGAAGATTTGAATCGCTACCATATGCGAGATTTCAGCGACGAAGGCTTTATATTGAATATCGAAGAGTTAGCCAGCGTTTTTCACTTGCCACACACTAACGTCGAAACTCCTAATGTCGTCTGGGCTAGCAGCAAAACCGCCGAACCGCCATCTAAGTTACCAATAATCACCGGTAACCCAGCCATCGATGAAAACATCAGCGCATTTGGCATGACCAGTTTTCGTGGAGTTAATCACCAGTTCGGGATGCTTCGTTCTGATCGTTCTAGGCACGTTTATATTATCGGACAGACTGGCGCAGGTAAGAGCGGTACGTTAGCTCTATTGGCTCTTAGTGACATATTCCATGGTCACGGCTATGCCATAATTGACCCGCACGGAGATTTTGCTATCGACAATATGCGCTTTATACCAGGTAGCCGCTTGGATGACGTTGTTTATTTTAATCCAGCCGATACGGCTTTTCCGATCGGTTTCAATCCACTTGAGATTACCGATCAAAACCGTCACATGAAACCAAATATCAGTTCAGAAGTTATCGGTGTCTTAAAACGTATGTTTGGTGAATCATGGGGACCACGTCTCGAATATATATTGCGCTATACAATCTTGGCGTTATTAGACCGACCAGAAACCACTATGCTCGATATCGCTAGGATGTTGACCGACAAGAACTTCCGTAAAGAAACACTCGAATATTGCAAAGATACGGTCGTCTTGAACTTTTGGAGAATCGAATTCGTCAGCTGGAACGATAAGTTCGTTGCCGAAGCCATATCCCCGGTCTTAAATAAGGTTGGAGCCTTTACCGCCAACCCAATCATCCGAAATATCATCGGGCAACCTAAATCGACCTTTAATATCCGCAAGATAATGGACGAAGGCAAGATATTAATCGTCAATTTATCAAAAGGTCTAATAGGTGAGGATAATGCCGCCATCCTAGGTGCGTTTCTAGTAACTAAAATCCAATTAGCTTCGATGAGTCGTAGCGATATTGAACGAGTCGAGGATCGACGTCCGTTCTATCTGTATGTCGATGAGTTCCAAAACTTTGCAACTGATTCATTTGCTACTATTCTATCCGAAGCTCGTAAATACGGGTTGAATCTAACTGTCGCCAATCAATACATCAGTCAGATGAGTGAAAACGTGCGCGATGCGGTGTTCGGTAATGTCGGCACTATGATTTCATTCCGCGTGTCGGCTGATGATGCACCAATCCTCGCCAAGCAGTTCGAACCTCAGTTCGAGCCTAATGATCTGCTGCAAATGCATAATCGTAATTTCATCATCAATATGGTAATAAAGGGCGAGAAAGCCCCAGCCTTTAATGCTACTACTCTAACCTTACCAAAACCCCAGACTGATAATGCCGGTCTTATAATCGAGAATACCCGTCGCAATTACAGCCGTAGCCGCGAAGAAGTCGAACGAGAGATAGCCGCAACTATAGGGCTGATGAGTAGCCCTAACACTCAACAAAGCGGTAATAACCGTCCGCCAGCCCAACAAACGCAGCCAAAGCCTATGAAATGGCCTACAGGCATCCAGCCGGTCGGTAACGCTAATAATACAGCTCCAGTAGGGCAGCAGACAACCCCTATTAGCCCCGTAATCGCTACCGAGCCGAACGATTCGGACGTAAAGCCTAAGCGCAAACGAAACCGTACCCGCAAGAAAAAGACCACTACGCCTACATCAGCACCCACGTCACCAGACGGTGAATTACAGATTAGACACTAGTATTCTTAGTTTCAGATCACTATATCTACAGATAGGGTAGGTGAGTTTACCCTACTGTTAAATAAATATAAGCTAATCAACCGCTACATGGTAGTTTTACTAAAACATACTGTTTCATAACAATGTCGTGTATAGAACAAATATGGAACATCAATTATATCGACAAAAGCATGAATTGAAACTTACGTAAACTATCATGGGTTAAACCTAAGTGCCAATATTTTAGATTATTTATAAATCCAAAAAAACGACCAGGAAATTTAACTATAAAAACAATCGCAATATAAATGCCGGCAGTAGTAACGCATGAATAGGACAGCGGCAGAACGATCAGCCAACAAACCAACAAAAGGCAGACTCATCGTTAGTCGTGTTTCATACATAGACTTAACGTCGCACAATATATCTTTTACGACATTGACTATATATTGAATAGACGACTAGTAATACCTTATCACCGAGCCTACAAGTGATGATACCCCCTAAAATAGGGGGATGGGTATATATTGACCTACGCGTTTGTTACTATGTCGGTGTCTTTGTGATTTGTATTATACTAATCACACTGCATAACAACGTAGGTATGTCATAAAGCCCATACTATTGTTTATATTACACTAACAGTCGGCCATTATCAGAGTTTTCCACAGAAACGTTTTATTCTACAAGAAGCACTACACCATCCTCACCCTACTCCGCATATTTGCTTTTTTGTATTTTTGTATTAAAATATACTTTTTTGAATAATTGCATAAATAATAAAAACTAGAACAAATATAGAACACCATAAACGTAGCAGGGTGTAGCCCTATTCTATCGCATAGTTAACGATAAAAAGCTTTACCGCTGACACGTATATCTATATACTGCGGAGATTGACTATGACTAGCAAAATACCGTATTGCCCTAGCCATATCCTCTACCTGCTCCCCTGCTGGTCGATCAATTGATAATTTAACCAGAGAGCTGCTCTCTTTTAGCTTCACCTCTAGTCCACGAGTCGTACCAGATGGCAAAATCGCCTGAATAACAGTGTATCCATTAGCTTTTGATAGGGATACAACCCGACCTACAAAACTAAGGAATCGCTTGCTAGCGATAGCCGTTGTGCCGGCTTGAAGTGATATACCACTGTCGTCCACTATTTGAACAGACGGCGCAGAAAAATAATTTTGTTCGAACGGCATACCTTCTGAGTCGACATAGTATTGTTTATCATTTAATTTCCAGCCAGCCACCGGTGTTCGCATAGTGATAACAAAATTAGTCGCACCAACACCAGCAGAGCCCCTTGTAACTATATTCTTGACCTCAGGCAATTTACTCGTTACATAAGTAGTAAGTGACACTTGATCAATTAAAAAAGACAATCGACTAATGGGGTTCCCATCTAGATAATCTTGGATAACCTTTTCATAAGTTGATGCGTTAACATGTCTAGATATATTGGTATCAGATACACTTACTACGGCCGTAGCGGTAAAATTATTAACCAAAGTCCAAATGAGGATACTGGCCAGTAATATCATAGAAAAGATACTACCGATCTTGCGACGTTGAATCGTTAAATGATGGACACGAGTTCTGGTCGATTCTAGATCAGATTTAGCACTGACACTATCTAAGTGGTTAGAGGTAGTACCGGTGAGCGTACGATTACGCCTAAACACGCCCGACGGAGTAGCAGATGGCATACGCATACGCGACACATCCCCAGATAACCTACGTTTGGGAATATTAGGTTGTTTCTTGCTAAAATTAAACAGACTCATATTGATAATGTTTATTATAGTCTATTTAGCGCTAGAAATGATCATATCAGCAACATCGCGCGCAGCATCAGGACGAGTAAATTTTGCGAATAATTGTGCCATTTTATCTGATTCATCAGGGTTCGACAGTACACTCTTAATCGCCGACAATAGTATTTGAGGATCGTTTATCATTTCTTCCTCATTTATTACAACAGCGGCATTAGCCTTTTGATAAACCGCCGCATTCTTTAATTGATGGCCACCAGTTAGTTTAGCATTAGGTACTAATATAGTCGGCCTAGCTAGCGCCGCTAATTCTAAGATAGTTGTAGCACCAGCCCTAGCTACAACCACATCGGCGGCCCCTAGCAGTGTAGCCATATCCTTGGATATAAATGAATGAAGCTGGAATCTGTCATTATTTGGCGGAGTTATAGATCGCAACTCGTCATATTGCCCAGTTCCAGATATTAACACTAACGAGCCTAGCTTTAACAGATCGTCGAGCTCTAGGGCCACTGTATCATTTATGCGCTGAGCCCCTAGCCCACCACCAGTTACAACGATCAATGGATGATCCTGGCTAATTCCCCACTGCTCTCTGGCAGCTAGACGTTCATCACTAGTGAATTCGTGAAAATCAGACGATATCGGAATACCAACGTATCTAGTTTTACTAGCTGGATATGGATAATATTCCAGAGGTGCACCAGTGGCAATCTTGGTTGCCCATTTGCTTAGAATTAGATTAGTTAAACCTGGGTGAGCATCAGAATCATGGATTACTAGCGGGATACGTAATATGCGTGCCGCAATACCAACTGGCAAGCAAACATAGCCACCCTTGGTGAATACGACATTCGGCCGCCAAATAATTAACTCTGCCAGACTCTGGAAAAAGCCGATACCGACCAAAAAACCGTCAAAAATATTATGTAGAACTAGGGAGGGCCATAACAACTGGCGCATTACCGATAGATGATAATAACGACGGAATTTTCCGGCAATTATCACTTGTACGGGGATACTTGTATCAAAATGCCCCATTATTTCACGCGCTTGTTCGGTGAATTTATAATCACACCAGAATCGTATATTAGCTCTGGGATGAGCTTTTTTAATTTCGCGTAGAACCGCTACGACCGGCGTAACGTGACCGCCCGATCCCCCGCCGACTACTAAGATTTTCATAACTTCCCTCCTTTAGTTTTGATGAGTGAACGGTATAGCGCGACAGTTGAAATATTATTCCAAGTGCGGCAGTAATAAATAGCATGCTAGTTCCGCCAAAACTGAGCAACGGCAAAGTAATACCAGTTAGCGGAAAAATGCCTACCATTGATGCTACATTTAGAATAACATGAGAGCCGAACCAACCAAACACGCCCGCCGTTAATAACTTTAACCTAATATCAACTAGATGATCCATAATCTTAAGCAGGCGTATCATTAGCGACACGAACAGCGCCAATATAGTCATAAGTCCCACGAAACCAAAAGTCTCACCCATAATCGCGAATACTGAATCGTTAATAGCCTCTGGTAAATAACCGGTAGCTTGGACACTATTACCTATACCAACCCCAAACAGGCCACCGCTGCCAATAGCTAGCTTGGCGTGTTCCACCTGGTAGCTACTATCGTCACTGGTTGAGGTATTATCACCCCTAAGATACGTCATAATACGATCAACACGATGTGGCGCACTAACTATTAATATCGCCCCGATAACTACAATTGCAGCCAAAATAAGACCACCATTGCGTTTATTGATACCGCCCACGAGTAACATCGACATAATAATACCAACTAGCGATGCCCCCGTACCTAAATCCTTTTGGATTACGACGATAAATAACATAGCGATAGCCGTAATCACAGCCAGTGGTATGAGCGTTTCATGGATATCATTTAATTTACCCTGTCTAGCCTTGCCACCTAAGAAACCAGCCGTAAACACTAGAATTGCGAACTTTAACATCTCGGCTGGCTGCAAACTCCCGAAAGCACCCAAATTAAACCACCGTGTTGCACCCAGAGATTGCTGAGCAATTCCTAGATGTAGCCAACCAGAAACAGCCAATAGAGCACAGGCACCTAACGCAATCCACAACATCTTGCCAGCATGTTTAGTGATTGAGGTATAAGGCACAAACGCCATAACAATAAACGTCAGCAAAGCTAATAGCAAGCTAATCGACTGCTTAACAAAAAAATAAGTATCACCATAATTGCTACCGTAGGCGTTATTCAGCACGTTGGCTCGTTGAGGCCCGATAGCATACATCACAATCAGCCCTAAGAGCATTAAAAGCCCCATAAATAACACAACCAGGTAGTCAGGGCGATGACGACGAACTGATGTCATATCGGCAAACTGAGCTTGCTCGGATATTGTCGCTACGTAGCCTTTATTGCTAGTTGCGGACACTTTAAATACTGCCTCCAGCCAAAGCTAGTAATATGCCTATAAATGACGCTACTATAGCAATTATCCAAAAACGCATAGTAACCTTTGTTTCTGGCCAACCAGATGCTTCGAGATGTTGATGAAATGGAGCTGAAATAAATATGCGTTTGTGAAATATACGCTTACTCAAGATCTGTATTAAACTCGAACCGGCCTCAACCACAAAAATTACCCCGATTATTGGTAATAGAAATAACGTGTTAGTCAGCATCGCTACTACGCCCAGTGAAGTTCCTAAAGCAAAACTGCCTACGTCACCCATAAAAAAGCGCGCTGGATAGACGTTAAACCATAGATAACTAAGCAATGCGCCAACTACAGTGAAACAAAACCCAGACAGCATAATCTGCGATTGGAAAAGTGCGATAATACCGAATGCACCGAAGCTAATAGCCAGTAAACCACCAGCTAGACCATCTAAGCCGTCACTTATATTAACCGCATTGCTAGTAGCGACTACCGCAAAGGCAAATAACGGAATAATTGCCATGCCTAATATCCAATTGCCAAGAAATGGTATGTGGATCGCCGTAGCGCCAAGTTTAGCGAAAAAGAACCACCCTAAAGCCAACCCAATAGCAGTAATCATGACAAATTTTATACCAGAACGTAACCCAGCAACACCGTCGCCGTTGCCACGGACATTGATGATATCATCTAATATACCCACAAAACCGCCGCAAATAAGCGCAGCTAATGGCAACCATGTCTGGCCTCTGTTCAAGTTGAAAGCGAAGGTTATCACCGTAATAGCGATTACAAATATAACACCTGCCATCGTTGGGATATTACGCTTGAACTTGTCGGCATGCAATTTATTGAATACCTCTAGTTTCTCACCAGTAGTGCTGGTTGTCCGTTGTTTTTTCCAGAATTTATACCTATACGCCATAAACGTGAATACCGGCGTTAGTAGCATCGCTATTAAGAAAGCTCCCATGCTTAGCACGAAGTTACCAGTTAACTCATGAGTTAAATTACTTATTGCTTGTTCCATTTCCATATTCTACCCCTTCGGTTGTATTTCTAAATAATTAAGCATCCAGTTCGATATATCTGTAAAAATCGGCAAAGCATCGGTGTTACCAGCAAGCGCCTTGTGGTCGCCCGATACCTGTACCATTATGACATACCTAGTTAAATCTTCACTACCACCATAGCCTAAATATGTCGCAATCGTTTCATCACTAGTATAGGTCCCGTTTTTAATAACCTGCGAAGTACCGGTTTTACCACCGATATAATAGCCAGCTGGGTCTATACCAATGAACATTCCCCTAGCCACATGAGTCATTACCCGCATTTGATCAGCCGTCGATTTTGCAATCGGATTGGATGGTGTGGTTACCTTGTTTTCAATATATTTACCGTTTTTGTCTATAACACCAGCTAAAACTGTAGGTTTATAGTATTTACCGCCGTTTACTAACGAAGAGAATGCCGATGCAACTTGTATCATAGTTACATCCAAACCCTGACCGAATGCCATATTAGAATATCTAACCGCATTACCATCTGCAGATTCTGGTGGTATGATAGTGCCCTCGGCCTCACTGGCCACTTCTATACCTGTTATTTGCCCTAATTTGAATCGGTTATAAAAATAATCGTACATTGTTTGTCGCGCCTTTAGATTTATACTCTTGCCGTCACCTAAACGTTCAGCAACAGTGACAAACCCAGTGTTAAGTGACCAATTAAGCGCGTATTGAAAACTTATAGTCCCAGTATGCCCTAACGCCGCATTCGATATTACTATATCATCAACCCGAATATAGTCAGTGTTAACATATGTAGAATCGGGAGTGACTACCCCCTTATCAATACCCGTCGCCATCGTAAGTGTCTTCACATCTGACCCAGGCTCATATGGCGCCGAGACAACCCCGTTATTAAAGGCGGCGGCATCTTGGACTTCATTAAATTTAGATGGGTCATATGTTGGTAAGTTAGCCATTGCCATTACTCTGCCGTTACTAGGGTTAATAACAATCGCGCTGCCTCTGGTTGCGCCTGTGCGCTTTAGACCGTCCACCAAAGCCTGCTCTACGCGTGATTGAATATTGCTATCAATACTAAGAACGACATTATCACCGTCAACAGCCGGTTTATTGATATTATTATTACCAATTGTCAGCGGTACATCGCTAACGTCAGTAACTGATTGCAATAGTCCATCCATACCAGTTAATCGACTATTTAGTTCACTCTCGATACCATAACGGCCAGCCCCGCTAAAATCAACAAAACCCAAAGTTTGGGCCGCTAGCGATCCTTCGGGATATACTCGTTGAGATTGCTCTTGGAAACCAATACCCTTGAGGTTATTACTCTTTATTTTGTCAGCTTGAACACGAGTTATTCTAGTTGCTAAAATTTGATAGCGGCTATCTTTATTATTAAGCAAGGCTTTTAGATTAGACCTGGCATTTCCACCAGCAACTTGTCGAATTACATCAATAATTTTGTTATCATCATTCGTTGTCTGAGGATCTGCAAATACCGTATATACTGTCTGATTCATAACGAGAGGTACTGGCGTTTGATCATTTAAAGCGTAGATTACACCGCGCTTAGCTGGAATAGTTAGTCGTTTAATTTGTTCTTGATTAGCCTTACCAACATAGTAGCTATGTTGGATTATCTGCAGGTAGAACAGCCTAATAACAAATACGACCATAATACCGAGTAGTATGGTCGCTAGGACTTTGGAACGACTGCCTTTTTGTAATTCTAGATTCATATAAACTTACTACTGAGCGTATTGAGTCGAAGCTGGTGTTGTCATCGTCGAGGCGACATTGCTGTTTTTGACCGTCTCGAGCGCAGTTAATCGTGCATTCTCAACTTCTAAATCACTTTTTTGAGAGTTTAGTTCCGCAATTTGGTTGTCGACTTTTTGAGTAGCATAATCATAGCTCGTCGCACGCGTAGCCTGCGTTAAATATATCAAGCCAAGTACGGTAATCATAAGGGCAATTATAACCGTATGAGTTACAGGGCCAAGTTTGACAGTTGAAGTAAAAGCAACAGTATTTTGGTTACGAGACCAATTCTGTTGACGTCGACTATTAAAAGTTTGGGTACGTTGATAAGACATTATGGTGGAGTTTTTCTGTTTATGTTTATTTTGGTGCTCCGCCCACAGAGTGTGGGCGGAGCTATAAAAATTTTTACTTTACGCGAACAGTCACTACTTGAGCGATGTCTGCGTACTGTACTGATATGTGAACTGGCATAGTGTTTTGCCCTTTCCTATTTTTTGTTTGTTTTATTTTTTCACTGCGACACGTAACTTACTGCTGCGTGCACGCGGGTTGTGAACATCATCGATACTCCCGACGATTAGCTTTTTGGTCAATGGCAGTAATTCAGCTTCGTAGCCGGAATCAAATTGCTCTTTTAAGTAGCGTTTGACTATACGGTCTTCGAGACTATGAAAGCTAATGATACCAACTCGCCCGCCCGCTTTTAACAGGCGAGGCAAATTTAGTAACAAGTCTTCGACTTGCCGTAGCTCATCGTTGACTGCAATCCGGAGTGCTTGAAAGGTGCGAGTGGCTGGATGGATTTTTTTCCATTTGCCACGATATACATGTTTTATCAGATCGGCGAGTTCGCTCGTTTCAGACAGTGGTCTACTGGCGACGATTGTTTTTGCAATCGTTCTCGATAGCCCAATAGGCTCTTCACCGTATTGGTTAATGATATGCGTTAATTCCTCGGTCGAAGCAGTATTAACCAGCGTTTTAGCGCTCTTTTCCTGACGTCGATCCATACGCATATCTAGCGGACCACTATTTGTAAAAGAAAACCCTCGCTCACTCTGATCGAGTTGTGGTGATGACACCCCCAAATCAATCAGTACTATGTCAAATTTTTGCCCCTCTTTTGCTAGCTGTTTTGCAGCTGTCACAAAATCGGTGTGCATTAGCTTTGCCCCTTTTGTTGATAATGGCGTTAATCGCTCGATGGCGTAATCGTCACGGTCAACTAGAATGGACTCGGCATAATTGCCAGTCATAGATAGAATTCTTTCAGCATGACCACCATATCCGGCCGTCAGATCGAGATATCTCTCGCCCAACTTTGGATCTAGTAATTTAACTGTCGATTCTAACAAGACTGGAACATGTAATGGATTGTGTGGTGGATGTTCTTTACTCATTGCCTATCATGATAACATGAACGGCTATTCGAGATCACCTAACTGGTAGCTATGGCTGTTTGTTTTTGTTGTGTGTTTGTTTTATTTATAAGTGTCCGAATAATTGTCAAAGTGGTTGCCGAAGGCAAATCACAAGCTGTAATTATTCGGTTGAGAGACTTATGTGTGAGGTGGAGTTTTTTGGGAGGTGTGTTTTTTTGAAGAAGGTGCGCGAGTTTTTTAATGTGGTCCCGTAGCCCACTGCCTAACTACCAGATAGTTGATCTCGAGAGTTTTTCTTGTTTTTACGTATGAATTTTTAAAGAGCTACGAAAATTCGGAAGCCTAAACGTCGGCAGTCGGAGGCATAATGCGCCAGTAAGCGCCAGCTCTGACAGCGACCAGTTCGTGATCAATCCCGGCATAATCTAGCAGGTGCTGCTCGATTGTAACTCGACCCTGTTTCTGGTCAAGTTCAGCCTCAGTCTTGCCACGCCTAAACCGTACGTTCATATCGGCTATCTTCTCATCGAGAATGCTGCCATTTAGCGCCGGTTCGACTTCCCTGTCCCAAATTTGTTTCGGATACAGGTGTAGGTACTGGTTGAAACCGCGAGTTAGTACGACACCGCTAGCAAATTCATTCCGAAGTTCGGTTGGTATTGTCAACCGTCGCTTGTCGTCAAGCTTTCGTTCGAAATAATCTATGCTTGCCATATTGTTCTTTCTATTTGCGGCTCCGCTTAGGTTATTTTTGATATTAGTGGTGTTTGTTTGTTTTGGTGGTGTTACCCACTTTTTTCCACTGAGTTAACTATACTACCCACCATTACCCACATCAACCCCCATTTTTTATAGTTTTTAATGGTTGAGCTGGTACTTATTCACAGTTTTGTGGATAAGTTCATGGATTAACTGAGGCAGCGCCAACTCTAATGATAGCCGTTGTTATATTAACTACAACGGCTATTTGTATATACTATTATGATTTTAGTGGCGCTTACTAGCCTGATCGTATAGGTCTAATAAAACTTTTACTACTGCATCAGCATCATGACGTATTAATGGGCGTTTTGCCATTAAGATATCCGATTTATTACGACCGGCCATCTTGCCTAGAAAATTACCAGGTGTAGCAATATATGATGCTTTTTTTAGAGCTGCTTTATCGACTTTTACCAAATAGGCATCTTCCTTTTTATATCTACGCGCCAATTCCTTAGTCGGAGTTTGTTCATTATATAAAACGTAATCTAAAAAAGGTTCACCAACGAAACGTTCAATCTCGCCGGCATGATCGCTAACAGTGAAGCCCGCAGTTTGGCCATATTTTGTCACTAGATTTGACACATAAACACAAATAGCATCGGTTTTTTGAAGAGCCTCGGCCATACCGTCAATTACTAATAGTGGACCAAGGGAAGAATACATATCGCCAGGCGCAATCACGACTATGTCGGCTTGTTCGATCGCCTTTAGCGCCGTAGGGTTAGCGTTCGCTAGTGGAACTAATGATAATACAGCTCGGCGCGGATCATGTTTAAAATAATCAGCCGCAATCACTCGCTCGCCCCGTAATATAATACTGGCACCAGGCCATTCCATTTTCAATCGAACATTATCGAGCGTAGCTGGTATTACCGTTCCACTGACACGTAAAATCTCTGAAGCGGTTTGAATTGCTTCATTAAAATCACCTGTCACCTTTTCTAGTGCCGTAATTAGAATATTACCAAACGAGTGTCCGCCAAAAGTCCCCTCTTCAAAACGATAATTAAATAGATCACGAATCTTTGGCGATTCACTCAAGGCCACTAGACACTGGCGCACATCACCAGGTGGCAATACGCCTAGTTCGTCACGTAATACCCCGGTACTACCGCCGTCATCGGACATATTAACAATTGCAGCTAGCTGCTTGGCGTGTTTTTTTAGGGCAGATAACAACGTGAAACTACCGGTACCACCACCTATTACCGCAATCTTGATATCATTCTTAGTAAAAGGCTCGTTCATTTGTTATCTATTATATAACAATGTCTTCGCCGAAATGTTTTTGTAAACGCATAACAACCGAACCCTCATGGCGACCAAGTAGCTGGCTCAGTTCTTTGACTGGTACCCCGTTTTGAAATTTTTCTTTTAGCGCGGCATCCTGCTGGGCATCCCATGGTTTATAGGCGTTAGGATATGATTCACGCATTTTGGCGATCTTGTCAGCCCAACCGCTGGCTTTTTTGACTGGCTTTTTTAACAGCTCGGTTTTGCGTTTTTCGATATTACCATCCAAATGCGCAAAACGCTTTAGATCCCTGGCGGCTTTATCGCGCAAATTTATATCAATAATCTGGGCATCTTCGCTAACCCGTAGCGCCATTTGGTTTATACCCGATAGATACAAACTGTGCAAATTTTTTACTCGGCTTAATGCAACGTATCCCATGCCTTCGACAAAGGCTTTTCGCAGATCAATTCGTGCCGAATCCAGTGTCATACCCTGGGATTTATGAACCGTTATAGCCCACGCCAATCTGAGCGGTATTTGAGTTATACTGGCGCGTTTTTTATCACCATCGCGCAGTTCCCAAGTGTCTGGCGACATAGTTACGACCTTACCGCTTTTAAACTCGACAACTGGATATTCAGTACCCGGTTCGAAATCGATCACCACACCCAAACTACCGTTAGCATATTTACGATCCATGCTGTTTTTAACCGCCATAACAAATGCATTCTTTTTTAACCTCAGAGTAGCTGGGGCTAGAACGGATCGTTGTAGGGATTCAACATAATTCTTGCTGCCAGTTGTCGTCTGTGTGTAGAAAATCTCATCACCTTCCAGAGTTTCTAACCGTTCATTGTTTAAATGATCGACATCGATATTAACGGTGTGAAGTTCAGTCAAAGGTTCGTCACCGCTAGGCACGACGTCAACTCGCGCCAATAGTTTTTCGGCATGATTGCGACGTAATTCGCCAGCCCTGAGTGCGTTTAAGATATCTAATAATTCCTCATCATCCTGACGATGCTGTTCCTCGAGGTAGCAAATAGCTGGGTCGAGTTCTTGCCAAACATTGCTATTAACTACAAAACCGCCCGCCCGTGAATCACCCCGGTTGATTGGCGGTAATTGAAAGAAATCGCCACTCATAATTAGCTGAATACCACCAAATGGTTCGTCCTTGCCACGCACTGCACGGCAGACTTCGTCAACCATATCTAAACGATAATCATGTAGCATACTAATCTCGTCGATAATTAGCACATCAGTCTTTTCGATAATTTCCCTGCGACCCTTGGCGATATTATCAACAAAGCCAGAATAAAGCTGATCAGAGACACCAATTCCGCTCCACGAGTGAATAGTCGTACCACCTAAGTGTGTCGCCGCTAGACCAGTCGTAGCCGTCACGGATACGTGCTTACCTTCACTCTTGACCATTCTAATAAATTGATTCAACACAAAAGTCTTGCCGGCCCCAGCTGGACCAGTTAGCAACACACTTTCTCCCGAAAGCATAACCTCGAGCGCCATCCCCTGTTTCATTACTTACAATTATACCCTATTTTGCACTAAAAATATTCGACTATACGCTGTTTATAGAATCTAAGTATCTCCATAAAAGTACAGTATTTGTCCGTAAATATCACTACAAATACTTCTATATGAAAACCCGGTACTATTGTTAGCGGCCACATGTGCTTTTTGATAATTTCTTTTTCTAATTTATTTAAATCAAAATATTTATTAGCGTTACGCAGTGCTAACCCAGGATGCGTAAACCCATGCCTACCATATGACCTAACTTCGTGCCAATCATATAAAAACAAATCGTGTAATAAACCGCCTCTAGCCGCCGAAGAAAAATCCAGGTTTAGCCGTTTACAAATAGAATAACTTATATACGAAACATTAAAACTATGATCTAGACAACTCGTCCCAGCATGCTGCCTATAATTTTCCATTGACCATAGTATTTCGTGGCTCATTAGATCACAAACACAGTCCAAATATTCCTCGTCATCTGCAGGATTTGGTTTTATATTAAACTTTGAAGACATTAAACTCGTCATAATAACTTATATAAGATAGCCCGACTAGCCTCTTGGCGGTTCACCTTCTGGATCATCTAAGAGTTTTTTGGTTTTAACTTCGTATCGACGACCAGTAATTTCGCTAGTTATATAATCCTCGTTAATTAGATTCACGAACGTATCTAGGTCGTTACCGTCCATGATAATTATAGCGCCAGTATCATCAGTCATCAATTCCAGTTGCATACCGTCAGCATATTCAACTACCTGCTCTTGGGTGATTGCCCCGATTTCGACTTTTTGGAGTTTATTGACCGTTTTTTTACGTTCACGAACCAATGATTGCAAATCCATACCATCTGGGAAGCTTAGTCGGAATTGCTTTTCAATTTCAGCCACTTTTTGGTCAGCTAACGCTTGTTTCTTATAGTCATAATTAAATAGTCGTTCGAATTTAGCCTGATTAAATACAAATATATCACCAGCAACAACCAAAACCTGGTTATCGGATGGTACTTTTAGACCAATTTCAGCCTGAAACGCACCGAATTTACCACTACGAAATTCCCAAGCAGTCGAACCTTTTAGTACCTGCCCCTGTGATATCAACTTGAAAGCATAAAACGGTTTATTCGGAGAATCGCGATGCGTAAAACGGGCTAAAATACCTTTAATGCGTTTAAACTCGTGTTCCTGTTCACTAAACTCAACAATATCATTCCGTTGGTGCTCGATTAAATGCAGTAGCGTTTCGAGTCGGCCGACCTTTTCTACGTCTGTTCGTAATAACACATTATCTTCATCTTCGGATAACTCAAAATCTCGTACCGCCAGCCCAGTACCAGCCCCCATAGTCACAAAATTAATTAGATCATATAAAAACAATGGTTTTATTTGTGAATTTAATTCGTTATCGAAACTCGTAGTATACGGCGTGTAGTGTTTATTAAACAAAAAGAATTCAACGTCTAACTCTTTTTTTATTCCATCAATATTATTTGCCCATAAAAAAATATCAGTTGGTTCGTGCGATTGTTCCATTTTACATTCTCTTTTCGGATTTAAATTTTATGACTTTTAAAAATTAGTGCTATATCAAGAACTTGCCGTTTATACGTTCTTCTCTGGCCTTGTTAGCCCAACGGTCAGCTAATTCGTTATTAATATTACCTACATGCCCACGCACCCAGATGACTTTGACATTTGCTTGCTTATGCAGCCAACAAATTTCTTTGACTAGATCAAGATTCTTGATTTCGCCACTTTTTTTAGTCCAGCCATTAGCTTCCCAGCTAGACCCCCATTTAGTAACGACGTTGACCCAAAATTCACTGTCGCTAAATATTTGACATTCGTCATCATTGGCATCTTTTAGGGCGGCTATTATAGCCCGCCCTTCCATACGAATATTAGTGGATAGTCCTTCGTGCCCTACAATCGCTAGCTCTTCGTTTTTTATAGCTACAAACCCGCCAGGGCCAGGGTTAGGGCTGCAACTACCGTCAGTATAGTAAGTAATCATTACCATCTATGATACTACACAACCTACCCTTACAGACAGGATAAAGTTATTATTACCACAAGCCTATTGATATTGGAAATCGAAAGTGCATAATATAAACATAAGGATCTTTCAAAGATCCGAGAAAGGATGTTTTATGGCAAAAGGTGCTGACAAAGGCAAAAAAGAAGCTAAAAAACCGAAAAAAGTAGTCAAGAAATAGTTACTGTTATAAATTAGAGAGAAACGCTAGATCTAGCGTTTCTTTTTTAATGGCCTGCGTTTTTTTCGAAATAGAATGATCGACATCACCCCTAGATTAATTGATAACAGATAGAATGGATAGACAAAAGCCGTAATTTCCCAACTATTAACAACCAGTAGCATACAAAGTGCCGCTACCCCAGCCAAAGCAAACTCCAACCAGGTCTCTTCGTTAGGCCTTTTCCAGGAATGAACTAATGTCGGTACCCCACCTATAAGATCAATTATTATTGTAATAATTACAGCAAATGCTGGTGAATTGAAAATTGTTAGTAAAACCACTCCGATCAACGCCCCAAGCAAACAGACCATATCAAGCCGCTCAATAGTCCTATCACCCCCTAATTTCCATCCAAATACAACAACCGCCAATGGCGCCAGCGAGGACAATAACAAAAATACAGCAGTCGGATAATGACCATCTACTAACGCAGCCACACAAGCTACAGCTGCCAGAACACTCCAAATGAACCACGACACTATTCTCGGTTTTGTCTTGCCCTTGACCATATCAATAAAATAAGGCAAAAAACAAACCACAGATAATATGCTACTTGCTATAACAAGTATTGTGCTAAAATTCATAAACTTATAACTCGCTAATTGAAACTCGTTTTTGCTCGGTACTATCACGGTCACGGATTGTAACAGTATTATTCTCAAGTGTGTCAAAATCAATCACTACGCAATATGGTGTGCCAATTTCGTCCTGACGACGATAGCGCTTACCTATATTGCCATTATCATCCCACATAACTGCTCCGTGTTTTTGTTTTAGCAGGCTATAAACTTCACGAGCCTTGGCAACAAGTTCCGGCTTGTTTTTAAGTAGTGGCGATACGGCATATTTAATCGGCGCCAAGTGTTCAGGCAATTTCAAATATATGCGTTTTTCACCATTAACTTCGTCTTCGGTGTAACCCTCGGCCAAAACAGCTAATATATTTCGGTCTAGCCCAAAAGTAGGCTCAATAACATGCGGAATGAGTTTTTGGTTAGTACCTTTGACGGTATATTCCATATTAACACCGCTGTGTTTCATATGATTCGACAAATCAAAATCAGTACGGTACGCAACCGCCCCAATTTCCTTGGCGCCAAATTCAAATTCGTACTCAAAATCAATCGTACATTTACTGTAGTGTGCTCGATCTTCGGCCGGTACCTCTAATTCATGTAGTTTGTTGTCATCAAGGCCGATCGCCTTGATCCAATCATGAAATTTCACACGCCAATACTCAAATTTTTCTTCCCATTCATCGGGTTTAATAAAATATTCAAATTCCATTAAATCAAACTCACGAACACGGAAAATAAACTCGCGTGGCGAAATCTCGTTTCGAAAAGCACGCCCGATCTGGGCAATACCAAAGGGCAGATCTGGGTAAAAGCTATCCAGCACATTTTTATAATTAACAAACATAGCCTGAGCATTCTCTGGACGTAGATAAGCAATAGATTTTTCGTCGTGTACGGGACCGACATTAGTTTCAAACATCATATTAAAGACACGAACTTTGCTGAGCGCATTACCGTCGGGGCTCTTAATTGACTTTTCGGCAATAACAGCATCCATTTGCTCGTAAGTCATAGCTTCGGGATTTTCAATTCCATTATCCTCTAGCAGATGATCGGCGCGATATCGTTTGTGATTTTCCATATCCTCAACTAGAGGATCGGCAAAGCCGGCACCAGTGTGACCACTAGCCTGCCATACCCTTTGGTTCATGAGTATAGCCGAATCTAGACCATACATATCTTCGCGATCTTCGACAAACATTTTCCACCAAAGATTACTGATATTACGTTTGAGAGCTACGCCAAGTGGGCCGTAATCCCATGTGCCAGCCAAACCACCGTAGATTTCACTACCTTGATAAATAAAGCCTCGGCGTTTAGCTAGGCTAACAATAGCTTCCATTTTATTATTCTTGTTTTTGTCGTTCATAATTACTAACTATTATACCAGTAATTTGTAATTATATCGCGGCGTGTTCGCGTGACACAAATAAACAATCAGCTATAATACTGTCTATTCCACCAATTTGAGATAATATTTTTATCGGTCTAGTTGCAATTAAGCGAAGTAATTTTATATGTTCTGACGTTAATTCACTACCGTCGATAGCCCTAAGCCCACGTTCAGCCACATCATATCGATAAGTGCTTCCTAGCAATAAATCGTCACCCGTAATATCGTGCCACAAACTAAGCTCATAACCCATCAACGCCGCATAATGCAGATAAAACCAAGCTTGAATCAGTTCTAACCGTATGGAGAGTTTATCAATACCAGCCAAAGTTTCAGCCAATAAATCGTACCACTCCGCCCCATCAACCATTTCGCTCGCTGTAGATACTAATTTTATAGCTAAATAAGCAAATTGCATTCGATCGTAATCTTGCATGATATGACTATAAAACTGAATCAATCTGGATGAAGTTAATATGCCAATTTCGCCCTTACCTTCGGTAACCACTATTTCACAAATTGCAAACAGTTCAATTCCACCAGCTAACCTACTCTTTTCACGACGTGCGCCCCTGGCCATTACGCTCATCTTGCCATCCGGCGTTAATAGCTGCAAGATTCGATCGGCCTCGCCATAGTTAGTGCGGCGCAGGACAATAGCCTGTGTCCGATGAGTTTTCATAGCAACACGCTCCGCAGAGCCACTAATAAATCAGATGGTAGCATTTTTGTTTTATCTAGTATTCGTCTAACACCATAAGGTTTTAAATCTTCTATAGATAAATCACTAGCTAAATTCGTGCAGATTATCACTGGTATATCACCGGTATCGCTATATGATTGTAGCTCGTGCAGTAGAGCAAACGCCGTACTGCCGGTCAACAAAACGTCCAATATAATTGCAGACGGATTAATATCATCAACTAGCTGTATCGCAGCGATAGCGTGAGAAGCGACGGTGACGTCATAGCCTTGGCTATTCAATAAGCGTTTATATTGTTCAGCAAGCCACTCATCATCGTCAACTACTAAAATCGGTAATTTTTTCATAATAAACTTAATTGCCAAGATGCCTGTAAATCAACGTAAAACGTCGCGCCATCACGATGTCTAATCACGCCGATCTTGCCGTTCATGGCATCGGCAAATTGACCGGCAATATATAGCCCTAAACCACTGCTATTCGGCCTGGCGTGAATAGTAGTTGGCGCGTACGCTAATTTGCCACGCAATAACTTCAAAGCGTTAATAGGCATAGCTGGACCGTAATCCCGCACCCCTAAACGAATAGTTTTACCTGAATTAATTGATCCAACCTTAATCTCTATAGTCGTATTGGTATCCGTGTAATTCAGGGCATTGTCGCTAAAATTCATAATAATTCGTCGTAGCAGATCACGATTAGCTACTAGCAACAATGGATGCTTTCGCGATGCCACACGAACATTACGACCGTGCGCCGTAAATAAGGGCTCTAGCTCGTGTATGATATCTTCGCAGAGTTGTTGCGGATTGATCGGTTCCAACGTAAAAAGCGCCTCGGAGAGCCTAATAGACCGAGTTAGGTCATTAGTTAAGCGCAAGGCTCGCTCGCTAGTCAGACTAATCTGTCTAAGCATCCTCTTTTGCTCATCATCAGATAAATTGCCATCTTCGAGCATTAATGCTAGCTGTCGCATTAACGCCAGTGGTGATTTCAATTCATGGGCTGCAGTAACTAACGAAGGTAGACCATCATTTAATGGCCCAATTAAAAATTGCTCGTGCTCCCCTCGCGTTGCACTCATATAACATTAATTGTAACACGCCAAATAGACGTATTTCGATTATTGGTTAAACTTGATTGTAGTAATTATCATATCGAAATCCGCCTTGAACGTGTCGGCATCAGTTCGAATCGTCAAAGTTTTATCACGAATCTTGAATATAACCGCTGATCCACGGATATCATCACTAAATTTACCATCCAGGCGAGTGCCTACTACTCCACCTACCGTCGCACTACTAGATTTTAAGTCGCCTTTTTTGACCAGAGAATCATAGTTTGTAATTACTGTATCGTAATCTTTTTGCTCGATCGTCACACGAAGCGCAAATTGTTGCACGGAACTGACTGGCGGCACGGTTATAGGGTTAAGGTATGCTTCATAAGTATCGCTATCAGTGGCATCCTTATTGATATACACACTCCAGGTTTTTGGATAATCAAAAGTTACTCGACCATAATCATCCGGACCAACGAATTGACGATTTGGTTCTTTCTCACGCTGAGAAAATTTAGCCTCGTCAGAATCAGCCTGAGTTTTCTTGGCCGAAGCGACCGCGCTACTGACCTTAATATCAACATTGTTTTTCTGGTCGTTATAATTTACGAATGACCAAACCGCTAAACCAGCTAAAATAGCCACTACTATAATTAAACTAATCGTAGCTACCATCCAACTATTGCTAAAGCCGTCTTCGTGCGATCTTTTCATCTGTTTCATAACGTTATTATACTTGTGCTTGATCTGACTGTAAATGGCAGAACTGTTTTAGCACCTATTCCTAACCAAAAACTAAATGATTTTTAGTCAGAATGGTGAGGTTAGGAACAGGTTCTTAACCCTCGTTATCAAATTTCTGTTTGACGATTTGAATCTCGTTTTTGAGTGATAATAGATCTTTTTCGATATCGGTCGCTAATTTCTCGGCTTGTTTAAACTTATCAAGTGCCGCCTCGAGCGTGAAATCATCACTATCAAACCACTCGACCATTTTAGTTAATTCAATTGTTTTGTCACTTATGGATTTATTTGCTGACGACATTTTTTACCTCTGCATTAATTATAACTTTATTTGTCTCTACCTCAATAACCGATCCAATAGATATATTACCCCTAATTAGAGCGTAGCCCCTCGCTAACACCACGCTAGGATCTAACTGTGCTAGTACGCCCCTTAGATTGGATATTTTTTGTATCTGGTCATTAACTGCCGTATTAATTGAATCTAATGCTTTAATTAGTAGACTATCAATTGACTGCTTTTGTTGATTAATTAGTTGTGATATTCGCGGCAAAAGCGAATTAACACGGGAATAAGCCGCCCTAATTATCTCGGCCTTGTCTGGAACTAAGATTTGGGCGGCATTACTAGGCGTTACGGCCCTAATATCCACCACTAAATCAGCTAGACTTTCGTCAGTTTCATGACCAATACCAGTGAGTGTTGGTATGCGGCTACTAGCAATTGCCCTAACTAATGGTTCGTCATTAAACACCGCCAAATCATCGGCACTACCACCACCACGAATAATTACAATTACTTCCGGCAAGTTTTCTTGTTGATTGAAATAATTTATAGCATTAATTATCTGATCTGGCGCACTAGTTCCCTGAACCTGCACATTCGCAACATCAATCGATATCCCGCCCCACCGATCATTTAGGATCTTTATAAAATCCGCATAACCAGCTGCTTGTATACTGCTAATGACCGCAATGTGTTTTGGTATGGTCGGTAATTGCCTTTTACGTTCAATTGCGAACAAACCCTCGCCGTCTAATTTAGATTTCAATAACTCAAAGCTCTTTTTCAAGGCGCCCTCGCCGCTTGGGCGAACGGATTTTACCGTTAGGCTAAATTTACCCCACTGAGTTAATTTTGGAACAGCCGATACAATAACCTTCATACCATCCTGTATAGGCACGCGTAGCTGCCAAACGGTCATAAAACAGCCGATACTACTATTGCCATCCTTGATATCAAAGAAAACGAATTTATCATGGCTAACTTTAAAACTAGCAACCTCGCCCTCAACCTCGACACTTTGATAAGCATATTCTAGCGTTTGATTAACGACAGCGATAAAATCACTAACGCTAAAGACAGGTTTAGTGTTTAGCTTTTCCATATTTACTCAAGGTTAATTGATAAAATACAAAACCGAACAATATAGTACCGGCTAGCAATATTACTCGCGCCAATAAAGTACCCGCAATAGCAATGCCTGGCTCAGTCCCAGCCGAAGCTAAGAACGCCACCATAATAGCTTCGTAGACACCAGTTCCGCCTAGTGTGCCCGAAAAAACACTAACGATCGACGATAGTCCAAATGCTATAAATAACATTGCCGGATTGACCCAAAAACCTAACGCCAAGAATGCAATCAATATTAAACCAACATCTAGAATATGGTCTACTATAACCCACAATAAAGGCTTAATTAATATTTTTTTCTCACGACGTATTTCAAGATAATCTTGGTGAAGATCGCCAAAAAAGTTCTCTACAATTTCTAACTTCACAACCTGTCGTTTTTTACCTCGTGTAAACCTAAAAACAACCCTATTAACAGTATGAGTCAGCCAACCAGCAAACTTAGTTAATCTACTTCGATTGCCAATAACGTAGATCATCAAAATAACCCCAATAATCACCGCCACCACCAATACGGCGCTAATGATAACCGTAAATTTATTGATTTTTTGATCGAAAAACAAGAATAAAACCGCTAGCACTAATATCGCTACAAAGCTTATAAATGATAACGAAAAACGAATGATCTGAGCCATAGTCGCTCTACCCGCACTAACCCCATGACGTTTCAAGACCCAGCCCAAATACGAAAAGCCGGCAGCACCGCCACTAGGTAATATATGATTTACAAAATTAAGTTCTAACGCCATTCGTGCCATCTGCCAACGCGACGTATCCTTTAAGTTACCCTTTGACCGTAAATATGAAAAAATTACTTCGCCAACAGCATAATAATCAAATATTTGAACAGGTATCATAATAGCCAAAATAAACAGATTAGCATCACCGACTATCGCCCACGCCCTAACAATTTCTTCCCAACCAAAAAAGACTACCAGAGCCAGCAAGAAAACCGTTATAACATTCAACCAAGTACGAAATTTCATAACTCACATAATTATAGCACCTAAAAACGCCACTACCACGTATAATAGAGTTATGTATATAACAATGTTAGGCAGACAACCAGCAATCGGTATTGCTGAACTTGAAATGGTATTCGGCGGCAATAACGTGAAGGTAATCTCATCTCAATTTGCCGTAGTTGACTGTGATTTTTTTGATGTCCAAAAATTTGGTGGAGTTCCTAAAGCTGGCAAAATCATAGCTGAGCTACCAAGCAATAACTGGTTTCAAATTAGCCAGAAAATAGTCAAGCACTACACAGACCAATGGTCGACCTTTGATGGAAAAATCACTTTAGGAATTAGCGCCTATGGCCCCAATGTTAATGCCCGTGAAGTCCAAAAAACGGGAATTATATTAAAACAAAAACTAAAAAAGACCGGCGTTAGTTTACGTCTAATACCCAATACCGAGCCGGCTCTCAGTAGTGCCACTAGCCACCATAATAAATTAGGCCTCAGCCAAAACAAGGTCGAAATAATAGTCGCCGTCGCAAGTAATGGTAAAACCATCATAGCCGAGAGTACTGGATCGCAAAATATCACCGCCTATGCTAATCGCGATCAAGAACGTCCCAAGCGCGATGCTTTCGTAGGCATGCTACCGCCAAAATTAGCTCAAATAATGCTAAATCTGGCAGTTGGTGGATATAGCAAAATATCCAGTAAAACCCCATGCTCAAGCGAACAACCTTTGGTAGTTTTAGATCCTTTTTGCGGCACAGGTGTTATTCTGCAAGAAGCTTTACTAATGGGATATTCAGCCTATGGATCTGACCTGTCAGAAAAAATGATACGCTATAGTCGCGATAATCTAAACTGGCTAGCCGATAAATATCATGCTCAATTCGATTGGTATCTGCACGAAGATGATGCCTTGAACGCAAAATGGCGCCAGCCGATTGATGTGATAGTTAGTGAAACATACCTTGGGCAACCTTTTAGCGCCCCACCATCCCCCGCCAAATTAGTCGAGGTTCGGGATAATTGTAACCATATTATCACTGAATTTTTAAAAAACTTGGGCAGCCAAATCACACCCGGCACTCCACTATGCATTGCCGTCCCAGCTTGGCGTGACAAAACTGGACAATTCACACACCTACCATTAATCGCAACAATTGCTCGTTTGGGATATAAACCACACGAATTCACCAACATATCACAAAATGATCTACTATATTATCGCGCCGATCAAATCGTTGCTCGTGAATTATTAGTACTCACCAGGATGTAACCCTTGACGTTATCCCCTGTTTTTGTTACAATCGATTAGATTTTGTTATAAAAGTTCAAGGAGTTTTCCATGTCACACGTTAAAGCAGGCGGAACATCAAAAAATAATCGCAATAACGCCGGTCAAAGACTTGGTGTTAAACGATTTGGTGGTCAAAAAGTTCGCACTGGCGAAGTTTTAGTACGCCAAACCGGCTCAACTAAGTTATCTGGACCTGGCACATTTATTAGCCGTGATTTTACTATCCACGCTGCTATTGACGGTATCGTTAGTTTTAGTAAAGTTCGCAAAAGCCGCTTTACTGGCAAAACTACACCTCGCACCCAAGTCGTAGTTCAATAATAAACACAGCCTCACAAAAATATAGCGCCAAACTTGGCGCTATATTTTATTTAACTAAACGATCTTAATTTTCCTGTGGAGTATCTAGCATACCTAAGTGATATTTAACACGCTCAACAACATCACCGATTACAACTTGTGACTTAACTAGATAATCATCAACGCCCAATGATTCAGCGCGTTCCTTGTCCTTAGGCTGGCTAAGAGCAGTTAACATAATAATACGAACGTTGGCCGTCTCAGTGGTGTTACGAAGGATGTCCAGTACGTCGAACCCACTAATTTTTGGCATCATAGCATCTAGCAAGATTAAGTCGGGCTTGAAATCAAGAGCCGCAGACAAGGCTTGTTCTCCATTATCAACTTCACGTATTTCAAAACCTTCCATCTCTAGGCGAGATTTATAAACCCCAGATAGCGCAGCATCATCTTCTACGAGTAAAATTTTCTTTTTAGTATCCATATTGATCCTATATTACTACATTACGCCACAATAACACAAGCGCTATAATCCAAGTAGCTTCTTGGCCGCATCAAATTGAGGATCAATGCCATTATCAAAATCAGTCTGAGTTAGGCTAGCAGCGATATCCGGACTTATGCCTTGTTTGTTAATATTTTTGCCATTTGGTGTATACCAACGAGCAATCGTTACTTTTAATTGAGCACCGCCAGTCAGCGATAATAGCTGCTGAACACTGCCTTTGCCAAAAGTCTTTTCGCCAACCAATTTAGCCGCGCCATGATCCTGCAAAGCCCCTGCGACTATCTCACTTGCGCTAGCGCTATTGCCATTAACCAACACGGCCGTAGGTATCCCAGATAGAATAGCATCATTGCCAGTTCTCAGTGTGTCTTTTATTTTACCGTCAACTCTCTCGGTAACCACGACCCGGTTGTTTAGCCATAGTCCAGCCACATCCTTGGCAGCATCAACATAACCGCCACCGTTATTACGAAGATCTAAAATAACGGCTTTGACGGATTGTTTTTTGAAATCCTGAGCAGCAATTCTAGCTAAATTGCCCGTTTCAGTATCAAATCTAGTGATTGTCATCGTACCAACACCATCAACTACGCTACTAGTAACGCTAGGGTTGCTTATTATCGCTCTGGTGATTGTGTAATTTTTGACTTCACTAGCTCTTTGTATAGTTAGCTTGACCGTCGTACCCTTGTCGCCGCGAATTGAACCGACGGCTTTATCGACCGTCCAGCCACTGGTCGATTGATCATTAATATCCAACACTATATCATTAGCTGCTAGACCAGCTGTTTTTGCTGGATTATTATCCAGTACTTTGAGGACGGTGATTTTGTTATTTTTGAGGCCAATCTCGGCGCCTATGCCGCCGCCAATATTGCCAGACAAGCTATTATTAAAGCTAGTCGATTCGGTCGGAGTCATATAAATAGTATAAACGTCACCCGCCGCCGCCACTAAGCCATTGTTGGCACCTTGGATCAGCTTGGATGTATCTAGTTTGCCGTCATAATTGGCCGCCAGTGAATTATAAGTTTGCTGCAAAGAACTAAAATCTATACTACCCGAATGAGCCTTGTAGCCGAAAACTGGGCCAATAGCTGCTTCAATCTGATAATGGTACATACCAGCGACATAACCCAGCGCCGCCGTAACTGCGATAATGATAAATAAAAAGCTAGACACCAGAGGTCTTTTGGCTCTTCGGTGTTTAGCTACATGTTCAGTAACTTTGGTTGTTCCCTCTGTCATCATTCCCCTACTCCGCAACAATTTTTTTCTATTATCGTACAATTATAGCGCAATAACCTTAAGTTACGCCATAAATCTTGTGCTTTTATAAAGATTACTTAGATTGGAATCTTAGGAATACAACACCGGAGGTTTTAATATCCATAGTGCTATATTCACCCGTACCATAGAAATTATATTGGCTAACATGTACCCAACCGCCACTGACGGATTCAACTATCATCAAGTGACCGATCGGTGAAAAGTCACCCATCATAGGCAATACAACGGCATCACCTGGTTGTGGATTAGAGACTCTGTAAGCACCGCTATACCTAGGTGCACTACTAGGCCATTCATAAGCATTCCCAGAGCCATTAAAGCTGCCTACGTATCTACCGAACCGGCTAGACAAGGCCCAAGCAACATAGCTCACACATTCGCGATTATATAATGCCCATGGGTCAGAATAGCTATCCTGCACTCCACAATATGGATATCCATCAGAACCGCATGGTGAATTGCCACTCCAGTTGGTGTATTGAAAACTGCCAACAACACCAGAATTACCACCGCCACTATTTAGTAGGCTTTGATAATAAGCACGCTGTCTGGCAGCAGTATTAGCTAGTTCTTGCCTGCTATTACTGACTAGCTGCTGATATTCGGCCTCTTGACCTTTGGTTTGGTCTAGCAGACTTTGCTGTTGCTCTTGATTAGCTACCAAACCAGCTTTTTGAGCCTTTTGTTTTTCTAAAACTGATTCGACATCAGCTTTTTGTTTGTCAAGTTGTGATTTTAAGTTTTTGATCGTACTAATAGTCGAGGCTAGTTGGTTGCGAACTGATGCGCTATACTCTTGTTTATCTAAATAATCACCAATATTTTTGCTACTTGCTAGCATTTCAATTGGCGTAATCCGATCATCAACATACATATTAGCAATAACCGTGCCTAAAGCATCCTGGTTGTCTTTGATTTGCTTTTCGGTATCGGCAATCTTAGACACTAATTGGTCGTATTTAATTTGGCTAATATTGATTTGAGTCTGAATAACCGCCGATTGGTTCTGTAATTCAGCAATAGCTGCTTGTAACGTTTTAGCTTGAGCAGCTAATTGTGCGGCTTGAGCGTTATAGGCATCGATATTCTGCTGAAGTGTACTAATTTGATCATCGTACTGATCGGCATGCGCTATCTGAACCATCTGTATAGGCGTGATAACTGCCATCAATAAACTAATAAAAACTAGCACCAACTTAGTGGTTATAGAGGTTGAGGCTGGTTTAATATTACACAGTTTCATACTGATGCTGATATTACCATAATCATGATAAACATTAAACCCATACCTAACTACAGCTTTAAATATCTACGGGTTGCTAATATTGATGAGACCACACCGATCAGCGCGCCAATCACAATCATGCTAACTATTACAATGGCAATATCATGTGTTATTAAATCGATAGTTGGCTGTACTGATATTTGATAGCTAGCCAGAGTTGCTGATGATTTATATAATCCAAACAAACCAACACCGGTAGCAATCAATGCCGCAATGAAACCATATATAGTTGCCTCTATCAAAAACGGCCCACGTATAAATGATTGGTTAGCCCCAATCAGTTTCATCATCTGAATTTCCTCTTTGCGATTAAATATTGCCATTCTAATAGTGTTAAATATAATAAGCGCTGATATTATAACAAATACTAAACCGGCAGCTATCCCGACCTTTTGAGCAAAATTAACTGCTCGACCAATTGACTGAATAGTATTACGTCGCTCACCAGCGAATGACGGTTTATAGTCTGGGCTAATATTTTGTTTTAGCAGAGTATCGGTACTTACGAAATGCTCTAGTTGGGTAGTATTATTGATATCACTTACTACTACTCGGAGTGTAGCCGGAGTTTTATTAGTTGCCTCATTAATGGCGGCAATGACACTAGAATCACCACTATTAGCTTGGGCTACTTGTTCGCGAGCTTTAGCCGCATTAATATAAGTCACAGAACGAACAGACGATAGCTTTTTGAGTTCGGCTATCAAATCATTACCTACTTTGTCGGTCGTATCAGTTTTTAGATATATAGACATATCGACTTTGTTTCTTAGATCGCCAATAGTATCAGTTAGGATATTCTGCGCCACAAAAGTCGTAAATATAATCAACAGTGTGATCGTCATTACCGCAGTGGCTGCCACTGACAGCCATGAATTCCTGATAAAACTATCCAACCCGTATTTTAATACACGGGCAAATGTCAGCAACTGACGCCTATAGCGTTTTTGGCTGGATACTACTTTTGAATCAACTTTTTTCTTGGCGCTCATTGTCTATAGCTCCCGACCGCTTGATCACTAGTAATAGTGCCGTGGTCAAGTGTAATAACGCGACGTTTTAACTTGTCGACTATCTCGGCATTATGTGTGGTCAGTAGGACTGTCGTACCGTATTTATTAATCTTTTCTAGTAACCTAATAATATCCCAACTGTGTTTAGGGTCCAGGTTTCCGGTCGGCTCATCGGCAATCAGGATTTTAGGCTGACGAACTACTGCCCTAGCGATCGCCACACGTTGGCGTTCACCACCCGATAATTGATGAGGAAATTGCTTTTCCTTACCCGTTAGACCAACTAGTTCGATAACTTTTGGCACAGTACTGCGTATTTCACGGCGCGTCATGCCAGCGATCTCGAGTGCAAAAGCAATATTCTCAAACACCGTACGTTGCGGTAATAATTTAAAATCCTGGAAAACAACTCCGATTTTGCATCTAAGGAGCGGAATATTGTTATCCTTTAATGTGTCGTAATCAATTCCGCCAACAACAATTTTGCCACTAGTTGGTTTTTCTTCGCGGGTTAATAATTTAAATAATGTCGATTTACCAGCACCGCTAGTCCCAACCAGAATAACGAATTCGCGTGGTTCTATGAATAAACTAACACGGTCAATCGCCGGTTTCGCATCCTTGCCGTAGGATTTAGTGACTCGATCAAGTAATATCATTCCTGATCAATTATAGCATAAGTATTTCAAGTTTTAAGATCATTAAACAACTTTAGTTTACCGGGCATGCACCAGATTTAACTTGCATATTGCTATCTGAGCTGTCAATTGAATAGATTAATGTTGGATAGCCAACACTGACAGCTTGGATGCAAAAACTCTTACCATCTACCCTGCCGCCGCCGCTAAGTGTAACGCCATTGCTAGGCGTAAATGTCGAAGGAATCGTTGATGGATAGCTATTACTAAAAGTGCGCGCACTCTCCATCGCGGTCGATACGCCGTTTAAGTCACTGCTTAGCTGCGTGAATGTTGTGGATTGTTTCCAGCCGTTATAGCTTATGATAGCGATAGAAGAAAGAATACCGATAATACAAATTACTACTACTAGTTCAATTAAACTGTAACCGTTTATGTTTTTACGCATGTGGCAATCGTAACAAAGCCCAGGGGGAATGTAAATGTTTTAAACCGTTACGCAATCTGGTCTTGCTCTAAAAAGGCTTCAATAAAACCATCAATCTTACCATCTAAAACAGATTGAATGTCGCGGTCTTCGTATTTAGTTCGGGCATCTTTGACCATAGTGTATGGCTGCATGACATAATTTCTAATTTGCGATCCCCAATTAGCCGACTCGCCTGCTTGTAAATCAGTAATACTAGCAGCCCGCTGCTCAAGTTGTAGTTGTATTAATTTTGAGCGCAAGATTTTCATAGCTGTTTCACGATTTTGTAATTGCGAACGTTCGTTTTGGATTGCCACGACAATTCCAGTTGGTATGTGCGTAATTCGCACCGCACTGTCAGTTGTATTAACTGATTGACCACCGTGCCCACCAGCGCGATAAACATCTACCTTTATGTCTTTGGCATCAATCTGAGCTTCGTCTGGCGTATCGATTTGCGGTAAGATTTCAACTAATGCAAAACTAGTTTGGCGTAAATTGTCGCTATTGAATGGGCTTAATCGTACTAATCTATGAACGCCATGTTCACTACGTAATTTTCCATAAGCATATGGCCCAGAAATCTCAATTACGCTCGATTTAATCCCCGCCTCTTCGGACACGGATCGTTCGATAATATTGGTCTGCATATTAGATTTATCAGCCCAGCGCAAATACATACGTTCTAATATTTCCGTCCAATCCTGCGCATCAGTTCCGCCAACTCCAGCACTTAGCCGTATGATCGCGTTACGATCGTCATACTTACCTCGAAACAATAGGTCTTTGCGCATCCTAGAGAAATCATTTTCTAGAGCGCTCACTTCTTTTTCAAATTCAGGTAGTAGGCTTTCGTCGCCTAATTTTACAAATTCAATCATATCCGCCACCTGTGCTCGCAAAGTAATCCATGGGTCAACGATACCGGATAGCGCCGATAGTTGTTTATTTTTTGATTGAGCTTCGGTCGGATTATTCCAAACATCAGGTTGAGCTAATTGTTGTTCTAAAATAGCGACGTTTTCTCGTTTTTCGGCAATATTTAATCTGGAAAAAGCCGTGTCAATCTGCACTAGTATGCCAGAAAGGCGTTTAATAATCGGCTGCATAAACTTATTTTGAATTAGACCCAAGCGCTTTTACGGCTGCCTGGAACTGGTTGCCTCTATCAACATAATTTTTGAATAGACCAAAACTAGCACTGGCCGGGCTGAGTAAAACCACACCGCCAGGTTGCACTAAAAAACTCGCACGATTAACTACTGTGCCCATAGTCGGATTATTGATTATTTCATAATCAGAAAAACCAACCGCCTGACAAGCTCGGGCTATTTTCTCTGCCTCATCACCAATTAAAATCGCCCTTACTTCATGCTTTATCAATTCCAAGGCCAAATCAGAGAAATCTGCACCTTTTGATGAGCCGCCTAAAATAATAACTTTCGGACCGCTAAATGCCCTTAGTGCCGCAATAGCCGAACTAGGAGTAGTCGCAATACTATCATCGTAATATTTAACACCGTCAACTTCACTCACAAATTGCAAGCGATGAGGTAGCCCAGTAAACGCGTGCAGACCCTCTTGGATTACGGATATGTCACTAACGAACGGCCATGTCGCATCAATAGCCGCACAGGCATTATCTAGGTTATGCTGACCGATTAACTGTAATGCATCAACCGAACAAATACGGTTATCGCCATAATAAAAATAACCATCCGAAACGTGAGCCTTGGCGGCATCTGGGTAACCAACTAGGATTGCCCTAGATTGTTTGGCAATATTTTGCGCATATAGGTTCGACTGATTATAAATTAGAATATCATCCGGAGTTTGATATTTAGTTATATTAGCCTTGGCAGCAACATATTCCGCCATATCGATATGAACATCCAAATGTTCTTGCTCGATAAATAAAATAACTGCAATATACGGCGATTTTTCTAAATCCCATAATTGAAAGCTAGATAGTTCATAAACCACAATGTCATCAGGCTGAATATCAGCTATAACGTCCAGTGGTGGCAACCCGATATTACCAACTAGCCAGACTCTTTTACCAGCCTGTTTTAATATACTAATTATTAAGCTAGCAGTCGTACCCTTACCCTTACTACCAGTAACACCAATAATTTGAGCTGGGCAATTGGCGAAAAATTCATTAGTAGCCGACCAGATTTTACCGTTGGTCTTAATTTTTCGTGGCGCTAAACCAGCAGTTCTAACTACTAAATCAAAATCTTGTAATTTCTCAAAGGCTTCATCGCCAATAATAGTAGCCGCGCCCGATGGAATATCACGCTCTGGTTGTTTTTGGTCGATAATCGTTAATTGATTATTTTTATCAGCAGCCCAATAGCGATAATTAGATTCGCCTTCTAGTCCATATCCTGCAATAGCGACTTTCATATCATCTATTCTAACGTGGTTCGAATAATGTTGCTACTTTATTGTTCAAATCAACTAATTCTTGACGATCGCCACTACTGACGGCTGCTAGAACCCACTTGTCCTCATTAATAAAACTACGAGCAGTGGTAACCATACGATCCAAATTTACGTTCTTGATCATATCAGGCACACGATCATAATCTTTTATAAAGCCGTCGGCAAAATATCGTCCCGTATAAAAACCACTGATTTGCGATACAGTTTGCGCCCCCATTTGGTAGCGACCAAGGGCAAATGATTTAGCGGCTTTGACTTCTTCCTCACTTATTTTACCATCCAAAACATTACCTAATTCACGAGTAATAATATCAAACAATTCGCCTGCCGATTCGTGATTAACTTGACCAGTTATGTCCCAGCTACTATCGTAAAAACCAGCATCAGCATAAGCGTTAATATTATATGCGAGCCCTTTTTGTCGAGCCGCACCAAAAATGCGTGAGTGCATTGTACCGGTTAATAAATGATTCAGATAATGCATAGCATCTAGCTCTTCGTCACTCAGCTCTTTCGGTATTACCATAAATAGACCGAACGTCAGATTAGTAGCATCCTTGCGACGGATTATAGTAGGGTTGGCTTTGACTAATTCATCCCTAGGGACTTCGAAACGCTCACCTGGAGTTAGTTTGAAATCTTCGAGTTGTTGTTTTATCTCGCCCTTACGGCCTTTTAGTTTGCCTGCAATCACAAATCTCAGATTTTTAGTCGTATGAGTACGGCGGTGATGCTCACGAACATCAGCCAGTGTTACGGCACTAATAGTCGGCAATGATTGACGATAAGTCAGTACATCCTCTCCTAATAATTGTTGAACTCTTGGCCATAAAATACGTTGATGATCATTTAGATAATTAGTTAGCTCACTACGAACATTGCCCTTTTCAGCATTAAGTTCAGATTCGTTAAATTTAGGCTGACAGATAGCTAGTTTTTGCAGATCCAGGATGCGATCCCATTCGAAATCAGCACAGTCGGCTTCGTAAACCATCGATAAATCACTAGTATAGGCATTACGATAAGCACCGTTTTTAGTAAACTCGAATTCGAATTCAGATTCGTTTTTAAAACGCGCATTGGCCCCAAAAGCCATATGCTCCATAATATGAGCAACCTGCTCGATATCCTTGGATTTTGCATAGCGATTACCAGCCCTAAAATGAAATTGCATGCTCATTGTTGTCGCATCTGGCACGTCAATTAATAGCCCACGAGCTCCATTTTTTAATCGTATTTCTTCAACACTATGCTTCATATACCGACACTTCCTGCCACCCCGTTATTTTCGATTTTTTTTGCGATTCTGACGTTCCGATTTCTTTTTTCTGCGAACATTATTTTTTTTCTGACCAGCACTATTTAATGTAGGTGCTTTCTTGACACGGAAATCGCTATCGCGATTTTCCTCACCGTCAGTCACTTCATTAACACCTTTTTCAACAGCGCTTTCCGCCAAACGTGTTAACTCGGTTTCATATTCTTCGTTAGTCTTAGCGATAACGTCAGTTTTATGAACATGCATAACCGCACGCAACACTTCATCACGCAGAGTTGCCTGCAAACTATCGAATAGTTTTTGTGATTCACTACGATATTCTACCAGAGGATCGCGCTGCCCTACGCTACGCCAATGTATACCTTCGCGCAAATGTTGCATATTCTCGAGGTGTTGCATCCATAGAGTGTCTAACACTTGCAGATAAACTTCACGCTCAATTTTACGGACGATATCGGCTTCTAGTTCCGCTTCTTTGGCTTTGTATAGAATATCAACTTCCTTACAAGCTAGCTCAAACCTGGCTTTATCATTTTTTTCTAAACCAATCAGCTTGATTTTATCAGCTGACATTGGGAACATCGTTTCGAATTCTTCGACAAAGTTCTTGTTATTTTTAGCAGGCACATCAGTAAGCTCACGCAATTTAGATTCTATCAAAGCCTTGATTTCGGGCTTGATATCGCCACCCTCTAATATCTTGCGGCGTACAGTATAAACAACTCGACGATGACGATTAATCACATTATCATATTGAACAACATTTTTGCGCGTATCGAAATTGAAACCTTCAACTCGCTTCTGAGCTGATTCTAGTGTTTTCGAAACTGCCTTGTTTTGAATCGGCATATCATCAGGGACACCTAAACGATCCATTAGGCTAGCAATACGCTCACCTTGGAAAATACGCATTAGGTCATCTTCGGTTGAAACATAGAACTGTGTTTCGCCTGGATCACCTTGGCGACCACCGCGACCACGTAGCTGATTGTCGATACGGCGTGATTCGTGACGTTCTGAACCAATCACAACTAAACCACCTAGTTCCTTGACACCTTCGCCTAATTTAATATCAGTACCACGACCAGCAATATTAGTAGCCAAGGTAATCGCACCTTTTTCACCAGCTTTTCCAATAATCGCAGCTTCACGTTCGTTATTTTTAGCATTTAATATTTCATAAGGAACACCAGCACTATCCAACCACGAAGCAATTAAATCGTTTTTGGAAATTGAGGCCGAACCAACCAGCACTGGGCGACCCTTGGTGTGATATTCGGAAATTGCATCAGCCACAGCCTTGAGTTTTGCTTTTTCGGTTTTAAAAATTAGGTCTGGTTTGTCAGCGCGGATCAATGGACGATTTGACGGAATCTGAATGACATCCAGGCTATAAATTTGTTGAAATTCCTCGGCCTCGGTGAATGCCGTACCGGTCATACCAGACAATTTTTTATATAGACGGAAATAGTTCTGGAAGGAAATGGTTGCCAGAGTCATACTCTCCTGCAGTACTGACACACCCTCTTTGGCTTCGATAGCCTGGTGAAGGCCTTCGTTATAACGGCGACCCTGCATTAAACGTCCCGTAAATTCATCGACGATGATAACTTCGCCATCTTTGGTTACGACGTAGTCTTTATCGCGTTTGAATAGTGTCTGTGCTCTAAGCGCCTGATCCATGTGATATACCGAACGCACATAATCTGGACTATACAAATTCTTAATACCTAGCATTTTCTGGATTTTCTCGGTGCCTTCGTCGCTCAATGAAACAGTACGGTGTTTCTCATCCATAATGTAATCTTCGGGTACTAATTTGGCAGCAATTTTAGAAAATTGATAATAGCTATCAGGATTTTCGGCAGCCGGCGCGCTGATAATCAACGGAGTCCTAGCCTCATCAATCAAAATACTATCAACCTCATCCACAATCGCAAAATTAAGTTCGCGCTGGCGTAATAGGTCAACCTCGTTAACCATGTTATCGCGTAAATAATCGAACCCGAACTCATTATTAGTGCCGTAAGTAATATCTGCCGCATATGCCTCTTTGCGCGTAACTGGTCGCAGATGTTTCATACGAGCATCATCATGATTTTCGTTATCGAATTCTGGATCATATAAGAATGAAGCTTCATTGATAATAACGCCCGTCGACATACCTAGGAAATTGTATACTCCGCCCATCCAACTAGCATCGCGCTGTGCCAAGTAATCGTTGACGGTCACAACATGTACACCCTTACCTTCGAGCGCATTTAAATAAACCGGTAGAGTCGCGACCAGAGTCTTACCTTCACCAGTTTTCATCTCGGCGACATTTCCCTCGTGTAGAGCCATTCCACCAACCAGCTGAACATCGAAGTGTCGCATACCCAGCACTCGATCACTAGCTTCACGAACCAACGCAAAAGCATCGGGCATAATATCATCGATGGTCGTGCCTTTTTTATGCAATTTTTGTTTCAAAATATCAGTCTGTTTTCGAAGCTCTGGTTTGGATAATTTTTTATATTTATCCGAAAGCGCATTGATGGATGCAACTTTTTTTTGAAGACCTTTTAACAAACGTAGCTGCGGATCACCGAAAATCTTGGTCAGAACCTTAGTAGTACTCGCCATAGCTAAAAACCGTTGCTCCTATCCCTCACAATAAAGTTCTAATAAATAAAATACTGCGACTTATTATAATACCAAGATAGCAATTAGACAAGAAACAATCGCTATAATTCACGTTTGAAGCTGCGCTTGAAACGACCCATGATGCCACGGTTAGCGATATGCTTAATCTTAGTTTGTTTATACGAACGTAATTGCGAAACTATTTTAGCTTGTACTATATCAAAAGCCGCCAACATATTACTGGTCGAATCACTGGCAGTTATAACCTCCCCAGGGATATTCATAATAATTTCGACTTCATATTTATTGCCATGATCGTGATTGACCTGTTCTAATTTAACCTCGACAAACACGCTTTTGCGCGCGTGGCTAGTTAAATAGCGGTTTAAACGCCCAACTTTCTTCGTAACATATTTATGAGTTGCCTCGTCAATTTCATAATTAATACCGGTAATTTTTACTGATGTAGTCATATTGCCCTCCTATTCACTTATTAGTCGGTTAATTCTATTATAACAGTAATGGATAGCAACTAGGATTTTATGGCAAATAAAAAAGGACCCGTTGATGCAGGGTCCAGTGTGAGATAAATCTCGCAGCTCATAATTTTAATTCCATAGAGCTATGGTGTAGCGATAAATATATTAGTCTTTTACTAAGGTGTAGCATAGGTGGGAATCAAGGTCAGGATCGATGTTTACATATAAATACATAAAACTATTGGATGACAACGGAGTTCTCACAGCGCAAGACACGAAATAACCATCCTCGGTCTTTTTAAGGCCTTTGGGGTTTATCATTTCGGGCGTTACACCATCGATCGGAGAAACCAAGAATATACTTGCCGACGACAAACCTATGAATGGTGATTCTGACGATTCGTCAAATTCACGCTCCATCCAGTCGCCAAAAGAAATTTTAAGATCCCCATCGTATTTCATAACATTTTGAATATGATACTTAATATTTTTCACAGCCCACTGAATTACAGGGTCTTGTCTATTGCTAGTAGTAGAGGGTCTTATAAACTTGATATTACCCATTAGATTCGCACATCCTTTCCTACTCAAGAGTTGGAATTATCCTCTCGGACACTCTTAAGCGTACAGTCAGTGACTAATAATATATCTCGTTATATAAAGGTACTAACCAGACGATATTATTAATCTCTGATCTGAATGCTAATATACTATCATATAATTGTTGTAATGTCAATAATGGCGTAATAACTCACAACCTTTGCAACATAAAAGCAGGCATCCTAAACTGTAAGTACTAACCAAACAATAAGGAGACCTGCTATGGCCTATTCTATCAACCCTAACCTACCAAAAGCGAGAGCAATTGCCATGCAACTACTCATCCGAGAGGGTCTACCTCTCTCGGTAGTAGCTAATCGCTGCGGTGTGCACCGTAGCACTGTCTGGCGCTGGAAGCGAAAGTGGAACAAAATTAATGCCAATGTCCAATTGACCAACAGCAATCGTCCGAATCGATCAGCAACCGTCTCTTCGTTCCGCCTTGCAGCCTGCACCTGGCATATACCGACTACAACTTCAAAACCATACCATCATCTGTGGTCAGTACCAGACGAAACCGTAAGATTAGTCCTGACGGTTCGCGAAAAACTAAAGCGCTGCGCCGAGGTAATTTGGCATCACTTAATCACCGTTCTTAGCGTAACTGTGTCGCTCAGTAGTGTCCGGCGCATCCTGCGCCGTCATCACTGCTTCGACGGCGCCAGGAAGAAACGTGTTCGACCAGACAACCCAAGACGTCCAAGACCAACATACCCTGGAGAATTAGTTCAAACAGATACTATCCATCATGTCGATCCATCCAGTGGCAGAAGGCTGTATTTCTATACAGTCATAGATCTTCATACGCGCCTGGCCTATGCCAAGATGGCTATAAAACTACGACCAGGCTTGGCCGCTGAAGCTGTGTTTGAAGCTCAAAAGATGTTTGGCTTTAGCTTCTCTATGGTTCAAAGTGACAACGGGCCAGAATACGGACATTACTTTGAGCAACAACTACAAAGCCACAATATCCAGACTAGACATTCTAGATTACATAGGCCAAACGACAATGCTCACATCGAACGCTTCAACTGTACAATCCAAACCGAATGTATTGGTTATTACTGGCGTAAGAGCGTTCCGCTCTCCCGCCAGACAACCAATCTTAATAAATATCTAGACTATTACAACCAAGAACGTGTACACTTAGGTATACAGTTGCGAACACCCGCTGGGATGTTGCAAAGGTCTTGAGTTTTATACGTAATGGACTACCCCATTCTACCGGGCAGCTGCATATGTGGTATCATGAGATTGTTCCGATTTATCGGCGTTCGTTAAATTTTGAGTGAAGGGTGTGTTGTTTTTATGACAAACAATATCTGTATGCTTTTTGCCTGTACTAGCCCAAACGACACGATAATCCGAGTCATAATACATGGTTTTCCCGACATCCAAGTTGTTAGGAAGTTTTCCGGAACAATAAAAGACTGCCCTGGGCATATCGTAGACCAATTTGGGTTAACAGTAGAAGGCGGCGAAGAATATGTCGTCAACATTCTTGGCAACTATATAACATGGATTTCGGAGATATATCCGGATATGGAGATGTTCATCGAGAATGGAGATTTATATACCCTTAATACCTTTGGGCATATGATAAATATACCCAACCATAAATGGGGAGATAGTAAACTTAAAAGCCTAAATCTAGTTAGGCTAAATGAGTCTGAATGCCAAAACGGTACAGAGGAAAAGGCACGAACATTTCTGCATAAAATACGGAATTTTCTCGATTACCACGATGACTTTAAAAGAATCAGCTACAATATATCCCACTCTTAAAATATAACGACCACCCTTCAACTCAAAGTTGGAGGGTCTTTTATTTGTCGGGCTTTATTATAAAACCGTTTTACCGGCTAAGTAAGGTTGCAAAACGACCGGGATATTAACCTTGCCATCGGCAGTTTGATTATTCTCGATAATCGCGATCATAATTCGTCCAAGTGCAAAAGCCGTAGCATCGTTAGTATGTACTAATTCCAAATTACCAGATTCACGCTTTACGCGGGTATTTAAACGGCGAGATTGATAGTCGGTCATATAATCAGCCGTGTGGGTTTCACGGTATTTGTCTTGTCCTGGTAGCCAAGTCTCCATATCAATACCCCTAGCGTTAGGTTTACCGATATCAAAAGTACACTTTTGAATAACTTGATAGGGTAATTTTAGTTGCTGTAGTAGATATTCTTGAATCGCAACAAATAATAAATGCTCATTCAAGCTATCGTCGGCAGTCGTAAAACTCTCCATTTCCAATTTATCAAACTGATGCATTCGTAGAATGCCTTCCATATCTTTGCCGTAGGTACCAGCTTCACGCCTGAAACTAGTGGCATACCCCAAATAGCGAATTGGCAGTTGCGACTCATCAAAAGATTCGTCGGCGTGCATGCTGCCCAGCACATGCTCGGCACTGCCCTGCAACCATAAATCATCACCTTCTAGCTTATACCGATCGTCACTTGGCTCTAAACGATCCATAGCATCATACATTTCAGTTCTAATCATCAAAGGTGGTAAAACTGGAATAAATGCTTTCGTCGAAACTTTTAGGCCTGCTCCCTTGGCGATTTTAGCAATTTCAGCATCATCACTAAGTGTGTTGATTACAAATTGGACGATTGCCATTTGTAATTTGACCATATCGCCTTTTATATAAGCGAACCGGCTGCCGGTAACTTTGGCGGCACGTTCTTTGTCTAGCCAACCACGTTCATTAGCAATGTCGGCATGATTTCGTGGGGTAAAATCAAATTTCGGTAAATCACCAACTTTTTTTATGACGACATTTTCATCTTCACTAGCACCGATTGGCACGTCATCCATCGCCATATTTGGTACTTTTTTCAGTAGCGTTGTATAATCAACATCAACATCTTTGAATTGGGCTTCGATTTCGGCAATTTGGTCCTTGATAACCTTGCCTTCGGCAATCATTTGATCGGTTGGACGGCTACCCTTTGCTTGTGACACATTCTCGTTACGTTTCGTTCGCAACTCTTCTACTTTTGATTGTAGATCGCGACGCTTGGAATCTAGCTCTAACAGCGAACTGATATCGATATTGCAGCCCTTGTTAATAGCATTTTTTTGTACTTCCTCTGCGTGCTCGCGAATAAAACGTATATCTAACATATACCCATCATATCAGATTGACTGATCAGTTTCAAAAAATATCTAACCCTATTCGGTTCGGAGTGCTTCGATTGGATCAAGTTTGGCAGCTTTACGAGCCGGCAAGATACCAGAAGTCACCGATACAATAACTAGACCAATAATCACGATAGTAACACTGAGTGGCTCAAATATTATCAAACTAATGTTTCCGATTCCAAGCCATTTACTAATATGTGGATTCGCAATCATGCCGCCGATAACGGCGAGGCCGGCGCCAATAGATCCACCCAATAATCCGATCCAGGCAGCCTCTAATTTGAATAAACGACCAATATCACGTCGTCGCATACCTAACGCTTTCATTAGGCCAATCTGCTGAGTTCGTTCTAGAACACTAATATACTGGGTATTAATAATTCCAAAAACTGACGTCAATACCGCCAAGGCACCGAAACCGATTAATATTCCTTGTAATACATTAATAAACTGGAATATAAAACTCATTAAGTCTTCGGCCGTCTGGGCATCATAGCCCATGTCATTAATTATATTCTTTATATCTTTTGAATTAACGTTATCATCAGTAATCACTACTACATCGGGGTATGAATTAGCAAGACTTGTTCCACCCTGATTATAATTGAAGAGTTTTTCCATTTCCGATGGAGCGAGCTGAACACCATTACTCGGCATAATAGCCATCGCAGATTTTTTAGTCACTCCAACAACTTTAAATTCAAACAGCTTAGTCTCTGGGTTTAGTGGGCTATCACTACCTTTTTCGACAGCAATCTGGATATTTTTACCAATCATATCCGTAGCGTTTTTATAACCCAAAACGCTTACATATCTATCAGAAATAATAATCCCACCATTTTCAACTCCATCTTTGCTACCGGCTTCAAATTCTAATTTAAGACCCTCTAATATCGTAGTCACACCGACCCTGTATTTTTCATTGTTAATACCAGTAATATATTTAGCGGTCACTATATAATCGGGAGTTATTGATTTAACACCTGAAATTTTAGAAATTTTATCCAAATCCGACTGTTTCAATAGCTTCATCGTGTAGCCTGCGCCATAATCAATAACAGCATCGTCTGTATATTTCTGCGGTTTCGCGGCACCGTTGATTTTGTCTTGTTTTGGCTGAACTATAATCTCGTGGATATTTGTATTACTGGAAATAATATTAGATACATACGTCCTACCACCAGCACCTACGGCCAAACTAAGGACGATCGTAAATGCACCAACGCCAATAGCTAAACTAGTTAGTAATGTGCGCGCCTTTGCCTGCCTTAAGCTACGCCCGGCGCGAATTGCTATATCACGAATTTTCATTATTTTAACCCCTCGATTGATTCAATTTTGCCATCTTTGATATGGATTTGGATATCACACCTGTTAGCTAAATCTGGATCATGCGTTACAACTATCAAAGTAATCTTATTCTGTTTATTGTAATTAAAAAGCAAATCCTCAACAACCGCACCAGTAACACTATCTAGATTTCCTGTGGGTTCATCAGCAAACAAAATCTGCGGACTATTGACGATTGCTCGTGCGACAGCTAAACGTTGCTTTTGACCACCAGACAAAGTACGAGCTTTTGATTTTTTCTTGTCGATCAGCTCTACTGCCGTTAAAGCTGCCTCGATCTTGGACCTGCGCCTAGACGGTGCCACACCAGCAATCTCGAGTGGTAAGCTAACGTTGTCATAACAAGTCTCTTTTGCCTGTACAAAAAAACTCTGGAAAATAAAGCTCATTTTATGCGAACGAAATTTATCAATCTCTTTTTGACTTAGGGCTAATATATTTTGACCATCAATGATCACTTCGCCTGTTTCCGGATGGTCAAGCCCACTCATAGTGTGCATAAGTGTCGATTTACCACTACCGGATTTGCCCAATATTGCAACACTTGCGCCATCTGGAATTACAAAGCTAATATCGCTCAGTGCCACAAAAACACTGTCCTTTTTACCGTACGTTTTAGTAATGTGTTTAACCTCAATCATCTATTAATGATATCATAAACACAATCCTTACCAGCCTCCGCCTCCGCCACCTCCACCACCGCCACCAGAGAATCCACCACCACCCGATCCACCAGATGACGAACTGCTAGGAGATGAATAACTATTGGCACTTGATGCAAAACTTGACATAGTTGAGCTAAATAGTATAGCATTAAATACACCGTTTCCGACGTACCAATCAGGTGACGTGCCTTGCTGTTCATAAAATTTACCCAAAACCTTAGACCACTCTTTTTCATTGCCAAATAATACCGCATAAGGCAATACTCTTTCGTAAAGGCGCACAAGCATTCTAGAATCATTTACATCTACTGGCGTTTTTTCAGCACCCTGAGGACTTTGCAATATTTTAATTCTGTCCTGCTCGGCAGTTTTTATATACAACTCAAGACCTTTCAGATAGTCCAGCAGATCACGTCCTTTTACGGATAGTGGTTTTGTGGTCATTATTATTGAAATAGCTATAATTAGACTAATAATCCCAAAAAACGTAGTGAATATACCCAGGATGGCAATCACCACTGTGATTTTTATCATAGTGCCGCGCAATTCTTTGTTAACTTCGTAGTACCCATCGGTCGTAGCCGATAATTTGGTTTTTTTATAAATCTTTGTAATCGCGGATACCAATTTATAATCGCTAGAACCAGTATTTAAATCATGCCTTGCGCCCGTCTGCGGATTTCTACCAAATAAAGCTTCAATAACTGCCATTTCGGCGCCCGTTAGGCCTTCCGTAGATACAAGCTCGAAACTATAAATAGTCCTTTTGAATATGGCACCCTTTACAGCTTCAAAAATTTTTATATTATGACGAACCGCCAAATCAATATACGTAGCCGCCGTCCAATTACTGCCTTTTTTTACAATAACTGACGATAAGGCTACATCGACACCTTTGGGTGGCAGATACTCGGCAATAATCGTTCCCCTACCTGGCGCACCTTTGCCTTTTTTATTTTTCAACACCAACATGAAGATCAATAATATCATCGTCACAATACAAGCGATTACGGCTAAAATAGCGTATATTCCAATAATAATTAGCCATATCGATTCGGATGCTGAAATCTTATACTCACTAAACGTATGCGGCACAAAACCAACAGCAATAGTCATATTTTCCCCAGCACCTAAATTTGTGGTATCTGCGATTATAATATTATCTTGATTTTTAATATTACACTGATTTGTTGATCCGTTAACGCCAAAATAACACGATTGTTTGCCGGTCAAAGAGTTCTGGAGATCAGCACTAACATGCAACCGTGCCTCTACATGCTTGAATAGTTGTGACCACTCAGTACCGTTAATATCCCAATAAAACTCATCGCTATTGGTATCGGTAAAGAATTTTGTAACATCACGTTGAGTATAAGATATTACATAAATCCTTGAACCATGAACGTAAGTATCCGAATCGCCTATTCTCAATACAAGGTTGCCATTACTAGTGTATGTCGAGTAATTTATAGCAACGTTATTTTGATCTGTAACAGACTGAATATTCAAACTGACATCGTGACCATCATAAGATAGCGGGATGGCACGTTCAATACCATGATTCTGATCAAAATTTGGAAATTCAGCAGTAATATGTTCAATAGTTTTTAGTGTTGAACGACTGTCACTATCCTTATCTAGATAATAATCAGCCGTGAAATCAGCTATAGTGAAATCGTTTACTGAAGCATTAACCCACCCAAACTGCGATAATGATATCAATATTGCTACACCCAAACCCAAGAATAGTCGTTTCATATGACCTTATTGTAGCAAACTAATTTAACCTATTTTAATATCAGAATATATTTCGCGCGTTGTGCTATCGATTTCAGCACGAAGTTGTGGAAATGGCACACCCTCACGGGCAGTTACGCCTTCGAATATCCAAAAAACACGCTCGCTGTAACCCCAACCACAAGCTGGTGGCATACCGTATTCGAGCATCTCGACAAAATCAACGTCTAGCATCATAGCTTCGTCATCGCCAGCTTCGCGCATATTTTGTTGTTCGACAAAGCGATTTAATTGATCAACTGGGTCGTTTAACTCTGAGAAACCATTGCCTAATTCACTCCCAGCAATAACTGGTTGGAAACGTTGTACTGTTCGATCATCATTAGGATTACTTTTGGCTAGAGGACTGATAAATTTCGGCGTATTAATTAGCCAGACTGGTCCAGAGACATCTTTGCGAATATTCTTCCAAAGTTTATCAATACCACGAGCACGGTTTTCGGTTTGTTGAACTTCGAGTTTGTTATCGATCAAAGCTTTTTTGACATCATCAAGCGAACTATTATAAACATCGATACCATAGCGGTCTTTGATTACCGTCGCATAATCCCAGACTTCCCAATCGCCACCCATATCAATATCCTGGTCGTTAATATGAAACTTCAATGTTCCGAATGTCTGTTCTAAGACGTATTTATACATTTCTTCCATGAATTTCATGCCATCTTGCCAATTAGCATAGGCTTGGTACCACTCCATCGCAACGTGCTCTGGCAAGTGTTCATCGCTATAATTTTCATTTCTAAAACGGGGACCAATATCGTAAACTTTTTCGTAACCAGCACCCAGTAATCTCTTTAATGGCAATTCGTGGCTAATGCGCAAATAGAAATCCTGGTCCAATGAATCCATATGAGTTACAAATGGGTTAGCATCCGCCCCACCGGTAGTATGTTCTAGGACCGGAATATTGATTTCGATAAAACCATGCTGATTAAGAAAATCACGTGTCACCTGCCAAAATTTGCTGCGCCTAACAAATCGGTCACGCACGCTTTCATTAATATTCATATCTATATAACGACGACGTAAACGTTCTTCTTTGTTAGTAAATCCGTCAATAATACTAGGCATCGGTCGGAGAGATTTAGTTAGTATTCGCAAGTTAGTCACTTCGACTGACGTTTCGTTGGTTTTGCTTTTTACTACTTTACCAGTTGCTTCAATAAAATCACCCGTGTCTAGTAACGGTAGTTCAGTAATGCCAATTCGGTTATTGCTAACATCGAGCGGTAGTACAACATCAGCATAAAGTACTAATTGAACCTTGCCACTAAAATCCTTAATAACGACAAAGGCTAATTTGCCAAATTTACGGATACTGATAATTCGCCCAACAACCCTGACGATTTGACCATTTAGGCTATCGAATTGGTCGGTAATATCCGCTAGGTTATGTGTCCGATTAGACTCTGCTGGATAAGGATTAATACCTAAATCTCGTAAAGCCTTAAGTTTGCGTAGTCGCTCATCGCGAAAATCTTTTAGTGTTGCCATAATATCCTAAATTATAACATAACCCACCTCGGCGGAGATGGGCTGTGGTATTTAATGTTTAAATATTTTATGAAATTTTTACAATTTCGTAAGTTACACTGCCCTTGAGGGTTGTAATGTCAATTTTATCACCACTCTTTTTACCCATAAGAGCAACGCCGATTGGTGATTCGTTACTGATTTTACCCTCTAGTGGGTCCGCTTCGACAGGGCCAACGATAGCATAGGTAACGTGTTTTTTACCAACTTTTAGTTCAACCTGGCTGCCTAGGGTAACTTTTGAAGAATCACTGCTTTTTATAATCTCAGCATTAGTTATAATATCCTCGATCTCAGCAATACGAGTCTCAATTAAACCCTGCTCTTCACGAGCAACGTCATATTCAGCATTCTCGCTAAGATCACCAAAATCGCGAGCCTCAGCAATTTTATCGGCTATATGACCGCGACGACCTATTAGTTCACCGAGCTCTTTTTCTAGCTCTTTTTTACCGTTTAGGGTGATTTTGAACTTTTTTTTCATACGTGTTTCAATTCCCTTGCATCCATAGTGCTTATTATATCATTGTATACGCTACATATAGCGTAAATCTTGTACATTTTTCTACAATTAGCTCAGTTTATCAAGCAGTTGCTCATGTGTCAACAGGTTTTTTTGCCCGTCACTTCTCACTACAAACTCATAAACTTTATCAGCCAACATACGATCACTCACAGTGACACGATACGGTATACCCATAAGTTCACTATCGGCGAATTTTTGTCCTGGACGGACATCACGATCATCATAAAGCACTTCGATATTTCGTTTTTTTAGCTCTTCATATAATTCATCGGCACATTCTATAGACAATTCACCGCCAATTTGCACTAGATAGACCTTATATGGTGCAATATTTTCTGGCCAAACAAGCCCTTTTTCGTCCGAGAATAACTCGGCGATTAAACCCATAATACGACTTGGGCCAATGCCATAACTACCCATAAATACAGGTTTTGACGCACCATCTTCGTCGGTATACTTTAAATCAAACGCATCCGAGAATTTAGTACCAAGAGTAAATATATTACCAACTTCAACGGCTTTTTTCTCGACAAGTTCCTCTTTTTTGATGTCTAAATCAGCCAATACTTCGTCGTTATACACCTCTTCGTTGATAGCTATTCGTCTGCCTTCATGAACATATATAGTATCTTCACCGACATCACTTAGTGTTTGAAATTCATGACTATATTTCGAAAAACTACCGCCGCTAGCAAATGTCTTGTAGGTTATATCACCTATTCCGAAGCGACTATAGACCTTTTCGTAGGCCTTACTAATTTTTTCATAAAATGCATCATGCTCGTTACGATCACGGCTAAAACTGTATAAATCCTTCATCCAGAATTCACGACCGCGCATCAGCCCACTCTTGCTTCGCAGTTCATTACGAAATTTTATCTGAAATTGATATGGATAAGCGGGTAGATCTTTGTAGCTGTGAATGAAATCTTTCATTAGCTTGGTTAGTGGTTCTTCGTGAGTTGGCGCTAGACCCACTTCACTACCGCTAGCTAATTTAGTTTTGAACCAAACATCCATAACTTTATCATCCCAACGACCCGATGCTTCCCAAGTATCTTTGGCTTGTAGCGCAGTTAGGCTCATTTCTAAGCCACCGACAGCATTCATCTCTTCACGAACGATCTGGATAATTTTATCAATTACAATCTTGCCGAGCGGCAAATATGTATAAACACCAGCCATTTCCTTATGTATAAAACCGGCACGACTCAAGAGCTGCGCGTTCTTGGCAACTTCGTCGGCTGGTGCGTTTTTGCTAGTCTTAGTAAATAAATTGGATACACGCATAGTACATACTAGTGTATCAGTAATAGCGAATTAATAAAGAGGAAATAGAACGCGATACCGTTTTTTGTCATATGCAATAATATCGATGCCCAAATATTGCCGGTTGATTCGCGCATTATGCATAACACTAAACTAAGGGCAAAAGTATCAATCGCCAGGTTCCAAGCACCGTGCAAAGCCCCAAACAGCAAACTAGTCGCTAATATCGCCACCCAAACCGGAAAATATTTTTTCAACTTACCATATAAATACCCACGAAATAGAATCTCTTCTGCAATGGGGGCAATGATCACTAGGGTTATAAATGCCAAAATATATTCATAGCGCACATTTAACTGCTGGAATCCAGTGTCTTGAGCTTGGTTGATATTAAAGTTTGGTAATAAATGTACGGCCAATAGCATCAAGCCTGACGAAATTATCAAATACACTATCAAGCCCGCTGGAGCTATTAATATATCAGTCCAAGACGGCAACCTAGTTAACCCAATATCAGCTCGACTGGTTTTTGATTTTTTGATGAACCAAGGTAGCCCTATAATAAAAGCAAGCGTAATTGTATAAATCAGCCCACCACACATCGTACTGAGTAGCGTTGGGTTTAACGATGACATTGGCGTATAGGCTACTAATCCGCTAACTATTAATTCCGACATGAAAAAACCAATAACGATCCAAGCTGGCAGTGCCAACAAAATCCACCATTTAGATTTGGCCTTATTTGAATCTTCCGAATTAGAACAATTTCGAAACATCAGCAAATGTCACCAACAACACCAAGCCCATCAGAATCGAAAATCCTATCGTTTGGATTTTTTCTTCCCGTTCCTTGGTTAATTTCTTTTTTGATATTTTGTAAATCGTCATTACGAACCACCTACCGCCATCAAGCGCCGGAATAGGTAAAATATTCATAACAGCTAATGAAATCGAGACTATGGCTGTCAAGAACATCAGTTGGGTTGGGCCAGCCTTTACGGCAGCCGGAAAAATCATACCCAAGATACCAATGGGACCAGATACGCTATTGCTAGCTGATGTCAAATCCGACGAAGCTCGCTGACGAACACTGGTGTTGGAACTAAATTGCATAACCATGCCACTGAATAAATTCGAAAACAAATCACCAATCCCCTGGATTGTCAGCCATGTGAATTGCGCAGTAGCAGCAACACCAACAATTGGCGCCGACCAAGTAGCTTTGATTAATTCACTTTGGTCTAGGCCAACACCTAAATAATTACCATCGTTACTATTCCGCAGGTCAACTTGTTGGCTGTATTCGGTGCCGTTACGGTCATAAACTATCATTACGTTCTGACCTTTGTATTTTTTAGTGAGTTCCGTCAAACGACTAATTGTCGGAGTCAATTGACCAGCCAGCCTCATGACTTTATCACCCGTTTTTAACCCAGCTTTGTCTGCGGGATAGTCTTTCATAATGACCGAAATTTCAACTGGTTTAGTGATGAGCGTTGTATCACTAGGAACAGTTACTTGATTAGGTAATACTTTTGGCAACCCAACCACTGCTAAACCAGTTAATAATACAATCGCCACCAGCCAATTGACCATCACACCGGCTAATAAAATCCTAGTCTTTCCCCAGAAAGTTGCAGCGCCATAATCACCTTTTTTATCAGCAGCATCGTGTTCGCCCTTCATCTTGACAAAACCGCCAAGCGGTAGCCAATTTAATGTGAGCAGAACGCCGTTTTTAAGTTTTCTAGACCAAAAAGTCGGAGGAAAACCTACGCCGAATTCTTCGACCACGACCCCATTACGTTTAGCAATTATTGCATGCCCAAGTTCGTGGGCTACGACCAATGCCATTAATATAAATAAGCCTGTGATTATTTCAAAGATTAATCCCATCTAGCCCCCAAAACGCCTGGAACGCTTGCTGAAATCTGAAATTATATTCGCAATCTCTTCCTTAGTTATATCAGGCCATGTTTTTTCAATAAACATTATTTCGCTATAAGCCACTCGCCATAGCATAAAGTTAGACAACCGTTGTTCGCCACTAGTACGAACGACTAAATCAAGTGGCGGCACTTCGGGGGCATACAAGTTTTGGCTAACTAAATCGGCCGTAACCGCATCAGCAGATACGCCAGATTCTATAATTTTTTTGACCGCATCGACGATTTCTAGTTGACCACCATAGTTGAAACATAACGCTAACGTACCGGCTGTGTTATCAGCAGTTCGCGATTCAGCCTCGTCGATGGCTTTTATAATACGGTCGCTTAGCCTGTCACGCGAACCTAAAACTCGTAATTTAATATTATTATCGTCGAGTATTGGTAAATCAGAAGTTAATAGCTTTAACACTAAACCCATTAATTTACTAACTTCTTCTTCGCTGCGTTTCCAATTTTCAGTACTGAAAATATATACCGACACATACTCGACACCAGCGGTGATTGTATCTATAACGATATCTTTTAGGACATTATAACCAGCCAAGTGGCCTTCGTATGCCGGCAAGCCATGTTTTTTAGCCCAACGGCGATTACCATCGACAATATAGCCTATATGCTTCGGGACAGTTAGCTCGGTCATTAGATTGTAAGTATTTCTTTCTCTTTGGCTCGGAATATTTCATCAATTTTAGTATTGATAGCTGCCATAGTCCCATCAATCACCTTTTCGACACGCTTTACGTCATCTTCGGATAATTCCTTGGATTCTTTTTTGCGTTTCGCATCCTTGAGTGCATCTTGGCGGATGTTTCGAAGTGCAATTCTGGTTTCTTCGACTTTTTCACTACCCTGTTTAACTAGCAATTTACGGCGTTCTTCGGTAAGTGCCGGAACAGGTACGCGAACAACACGACCATCATCACTTGGGTTAAAACCTAGGCTCTGATCGGCTCGAATTGCCGCACTAATTGGTTGAATATTACTAGGATCAAATGGCGTTATAAGTAGCATCTGCGCCTCTGGTGCAGTGATATTAGCGACTTGGTTGAGTGGCATCAAACTTCCATAAACTTCAACCCTAACACCATCTAGCTGACCTGGGTGCGCACGACCAGTGCGAACTTTTTTTAACTCTTCTTCGAAACGGGCAATAACTTGGTCAAATTTCTGTTCATAAGGTTTCGTATCAAACATAGTAATCTTATTGTAACAAAATAACCATGTAATCTCTACATGGTTATTTTAGTGTCAGAACTCAGGTTCTATTCGTTAACGCCGAGCTCAATACGTTTGAATTGGCGAATTATTAGATTTTCACCAGTTTTCGAGATATTCTCTTTGACGAAATCTTCGACAGTTTGCTTGTCGTTTTTGATATATTCTTGACTCATCAAAACTTTTTCAGCAAAGTGTTTTTTAACCTGACCATCAACTATTTTTTCTAGCATAGCAGCTGGTTTGCCTTCGTTTTTAGCACGTTCTTCGGCTTCGGCACGAACACGAGCCATTTCTTCGGCTGGAATTTCAGACTCGTTAATATATTGAGGTGACATAGAAGCGATCTGCAAAGCAATTTCGTGAACAAACGACTTGAAACCGTCAGTTCGAGCTACGAAATCAGTCTCGCAGTTAACTTCAACAACAACACCAATACGGCCACCGTGGATATAACCATCGACTAGACCTTCGCGAGCTTCGCGGTCGCCTTTTTTCTCGGCTTTGGTAACGCCTTTTTTGCGTAATACCTCTAGTGCCTTATCGAAATCGCCATCAGCACCAACTAATGCAGCTTTGGCATCAGTTAGACCGATACCGGTCAATTCCTTGAGTTTTCTAATATCGTCAATTGATACGCCCATCGCTTTATTTCTCCTTTGTATCAGCCTTAATATTATCAGTTACTTTACTAGCACCCGCTGCGCCATCAATGACGGCAGTCTTTACGTAATCTAATAGTAATTGAACGCCCTTTATAGCATCATCATTACCAGGAATAATATAATCAACCAAAGTTGGATCGGCGTTAGTATCGACAACCGCAACAACTGGAACATTAAGGGTTTTAGCCTCTTTGATAGCATTCATATCACCGATAACGTCAATAATAAACACAGCGCCTGGTTTACCATTTAGATCTTTGATACCTAGGTATTTATTATTTAGATCATCAATTTCTTCCTGGAAACGTTGAACTTCTAATTTAGAATAGCGTTTTTCTAGGTCACCTGATGCCATGCGTTTTTCTAGGTCTTTTAATTTTTTAATCTGTTTAGTAACAGTAGCGACATTAGTCAAAGTACCACCTAACCAACGTTCAGTAACGTATGGCTGATTAACTGCCTGAGCAGCTTCACGAATGATATCTTTGGTGTGCTTTTTAGTGCCAACAAATAGAACTTGTTTGCCACTAGCAACTACGCTGGTCAAGAATGGCAATGCCACGTTTAGACCTTCGACAGTTTTCGCCAAATCAATGATGTGGCTTTCCTGGCGTTTACTGTGAATATATTTTGCCATTTTAGGATTCCAATGGCTAGTCTTGTGACCGAAGTGTACGCCTGCTTCAAACAGGGCTTTGATATCGACATTAGATGTCATGATCTGAACTCCTTTTTCTTCACCTATGTGTCCGATTATAATCAGGAGTTACCACATAGGTTGTTTCTTTAATTTATTTACCTGATCATTATAGACTTTTACAGATGAAAATTCAATAGCAAACATGCAAAAAATAAAAAAGCGCCACATTAAACGTGGCGCTTTTAAAAAACAAAATATTCTAGTTGAACTGCGACTCGTTAGTATTCGCCGCCGCATCCTGACGAATAACCATTTTAGTCACGTAATCTTCAGCAGCCTGCCTGACCTTGTCTTCGCTAAAATCCGGAGACGGTTCCTTTTTTTATTTTTATGATCTATATCATTACTATACTATAAAAGCTTATGTTTTGTCAAGTAAGTGTGTCATATATAATCCTTTACAAATCACCAAAAAACAGATACAATTATCGAATTATGAAAAACAATATACACCCAACCGATTATCGCCCTGTCGTATTTAGCGACGAGGTGGCTGGGTTTGCGTTTTTGACACAGTCTACTGCGCAGACCAACGAAACTATTAAATGGGAAGACGGCAACGAGTATCCATTAATTAAGATGCATATTTCGTCTGCTTCTCACCCATTCTTTACCGGTGAAGAAAAGATTATCGACACCGAAGGTCGCGTTGACCGATTCAAGGCTAAATTTGCTGCTGCCGAAGCTCGCAAAGTTGAACTTGCTAGCAAAGCTATAAAAGCCAAAGCCAAAAAAGCTGAACGATAGCGTTATTTCAAAAAGAGGTTATCATTAAGGTAGCCTCTTTTTTGTTACAATAATGTTAAAATAAATGGGATTTTATGGCAAAGATATCACTAAACATACACGATCTACAACTTGAAAAAGCCGAATTAACTTCGTTCTTATCGTCACCCTCAGCCTATTCCGATCCGAATTTTTCCACCAAGAATAAACGCCTGGCTGAATTAGATAATATTTTAGGCAAAGCCCTACTGCGGCAAACCCTAGAAAATCAGTTCAACGAAGCCAAGGAATTAGCAAATGGTAATGACGAGCTGGCCGAAATCGCCAAACAAGAAATGGAAGATATCAAAGATCAACTTCAAAAACTCGAAGATAATTTATTCGCTATGCTCGCGCCCAAGGATCCGAATGACGAAAAGAACATCATCTTTGAGATCCGCGCCGGAGCTGGCGGCGACGAAGCTAGTTTATTCGCCACCGAACTATATCGTATGTATTTACGCTACTGTGAAACCCATTCTCTGCGCGTGGAATTAATTAGCGAAAGCATGAACGACACCGGCGGCTACAAGGAAGTTATTTTTGGAGTCAAAGGCGATGCTCCTTATTCAAAATTAAAGTTTGAATCAGGTGTTCACCGCGTACAACGAATCCCCTCCACTGAATCACAAGGTCGTATTCATACTAGTACCGTGACTGTCGCGGTTTTACCAGAAGCCGAAGAAACTGATTTAGAGATAGATCCGAACGACCTTCGTATTGATATTTATCGTTCAGGCGGTCATGGCGGACAAAGTGTCAACACTACCGACAGTGCTGTCCGTATCACTCATATACCTAGCGGTATGGTTGTTATTAACCAGGATGAAAAATCGCAACTCAAAAATAAGCTAAAAGCTATGAGTGTTCTACGTAGCCGCTTGTTACAACAAAAAATCGATGCCGAGCAGACAAAACTTACCGCCGAGCGACGTAGTTTGATCGGCAGCGGCGATCGTTCTGAAAAAATCCGAACCTATAATTTCCCCCAGGATCGTATTACTGATCACCGAATCAACTATTCACGCAGTAATATTCCAGGCGCCATGAATGGCGGCATCGACGATTTAATCGAACAATTGCAAAATTATGAGCGTGAGCTAGCAGCCGCCAATGCTAGCAATTAACGAGTGGCTAGCTAATTCAACTAGCCAATTATCAGAGATCACCATATCTAGCGCTCGATTAGATGCCGAGATTATTTTAGCATTTGCCCTAGGTAAAGACCGCACCTATTTACACGCCTACCCCGACCAAACCATTGACGACAAGGTGCTCGAAATTGCAAATAAATCGCTAGCCTCACGCCTTAAACACACACCTATCGCCTACATTGTTGGACGAAAAGAATTCTACGGTAGACAATTCACAGTCACACCAGCCACCCTAATCCCCCGTCCAGAATCCGAAGATATAATTACAATCCTTAAAGAGATCCTACTAACTACCACCTACCATCTACCGTCCGCTAGGCTCGTTGATGTCGGCACAGGCAGTGGTTGTCTAGGTATAACCGCTAAATTAGAGCTTCCTAATCTAGACGTGACCCTTATAGATATCAGCGACGAGGCGCTCAAAATTGCCGCTAAAAATGCCGCTAACCTTGCAGCTGATGTGGATATAATTCATAGTAATTTATTAAAAGAATACGCCGTAAGACCCGATATTATTATCGCTAATCTGCCATATGTCGATCGAAGCTGGGACCGTTCGCCAGAAACCGATTACGAGCCAGAATCGGCACTGTTCGCCGACGATAACGGCCAATCACTTATTAAGGAATTGATTTCCGAAGCAAAAGATTTATTAAATATGGGGGCTCACCTAATCATCGAAGCTGACCCAGATCAACATCAATCATTAATCGAATATGCCGAAACAAATAATTTCGCTAAAACCCAACAGCTAAACTACGTTTTGGATTTTACTAAAGGTTAAACGTTAGTCGTACTAACCCCATTGAATGCCAAGACTAACATAATAATAATGCCGATCGAAAATAACAGAGGCAAGATTATATCGTTCAATCTAACTATTTGATGATGATAATACGAGTCATAAGATTTATAAACTACAAAACCAACTGCCAGCGCTATGATCGATACCTGTGGCAGCAATACGTTGGTAAAAATCGGTAGTTGATACGCAATTGTCCAGTGATACGCCAGCCAGCCAATTTCAGCCAGCACCAAACCCCAAGCCAAGCTAAGCTGGACTATGTGTTTTTCTTCCTCGTAACTACCTAGTATGTGTTTGGCGGTCGCGTAACCAACCAACCACATTAATAACACAACCGGCGAAGCTATCCAACCATACGACATAGCATAAATAGCCGACGTTCCGACGAACAGAGCTATACTGGCCTGAGCAACAATATATACTCGTTTGGATTGTGATTTCAAAAATACCAACCAACCAATATAGAACAAAACCAAGATTATCTGAACCGCCAAAACTCTGGAATCAGTTATGTTATTCGTATTAGCGACATATAAAAATACCACAAAACTAATGCTCACAATTAGACTAACTAAGTCAGCCTGAACATGAGCAAACCAAAACCGCGGACGAACTGCAAAAACTCGCCATTTACTAAGTAATATTAATAAAAAAGCTAACCATAATGAACTAGTAGCTCTGATAATGAACAATAGCGCAACAGCCAAGCCGATATTTAGAATTACATAGATAGATTCGTTGATAAACGAACGCCGTTTTATGATCTTGAGAAACTCCATATATGCCTACCAGTATATCATCAACTAGCAGTAGACCCAAAGACAACAACGAACCTAATAGTGCTATCGACAGATATAGGCGGAGTTGTTGTTTTGATCGTGACACCATATAAACTAGCTAACTTTGCAGCCGTGGCACTATCCTCTGTGCCTATTTGGTAAACTTCGACTGTGTCGTATGTACCGTCAGGGGCATTATCAACCAAAGTTACGTTATACCCAGCCGCCGTTAATTCGTCGGCTTTGGTCTGACCGAATCCAGCCGTACCAGTACCATTCAACACAACTATCGGAGCAGCTTCACGGGTTACAGGGTTGTTACTGATGTTCTTTTGGATATACGTCTGGATTTCACTATAATCGTATATACCCGCAGCAGGCATAACCACACTAGCTCCATTATAATTACCCGATTTAACTACAGAATTACCATCATCAACTAAACTAACTGTGTGTACGTCACCTGATTTTATACTGCTGGCAACCTGCATCAAGGTCCGTATCTCATTAGCTTGAATATTTGTCCTTAGATTACTACCGAGGGCATCAATTAACTGAGTTACAGCACTTAAATTAGTCAGAACGCCGGTTGTCATTGCTTTTTCTTTTAACGCCATCAGGATTTTTTGCTGATTTTTTTCTCGATCAAAATTAGAGTTACCTAAGCCGTAGGTTGGCGCTATATCACCCCTAGCCTGGGATAGGTATAGGGCATGCGCACCATCCAAATGATGAACACCATTTACATATTTCACTAAATAACATGTGTAATTACAGCGCCAGTCAAAGTTACGATCAAAAACACCGGAATCACCATTACTACCCTGGATATCGACATCAATACCACCGACCGCATCAACAGCCTGGCGTAATACTGTTTGGTTAATATGGATGCCATACTGAATATCTAACCCGAATATATCACCAATTAACTTTTGTGTTCTAGTTAAGCGATTCTGCTCGGCCTGAGTATCTGTACCTTCGTCAGAACAGCTAAAATAAACATTTATCTTGCCAGAATACCCAGAATCACATGCCGTACCATATTCTACGTACAAATCCCTAGGAATACTGAACATATAAATATCCTTGTTTTTTTGGTCGACACTAATGACCATCATTGAATCGGTCAAAGTAGATCCAGGGTGTCCTGGATCGTCTTCGGAAGTCCCGAGAACTAGGAAATTGCTGCGCCCATTACTATCCTGTTTCAATGGCTGGGTTTGGAATAAATCCAGAACATTACCTTGTAATATATTATGGCTAGCCGACAAGAATTTATAGACCATATAGCCACCAACCGAGAGTCCAGCTAATAAAATAATGATTAACAACCATTTAATAATACGGCGAACTTTACTGCGAGGCTTTCTCGCTAGTTTTTTCATCAACCGGCGTTGTTTGCGGCTGAGTTTTTTAGGTAATTCTGCTAAACCATCGTCAATATCGCGCAGTGAATCATCTAATTCAGAACGTCCAATGTCTAAACCTGGTTGCTCTTTACCTATAATTCGCATCTCATCGTTACCAGTGGTATGGATTAATTTGCGATTAGGCACATCGGCCAAATTTGGCCTCTTGTGCTCGTCATGCAAAGCACCCAACTGACCACCGGACCGCCTAGGAATAAAACCATCAATAGAAGAATGCTGCTTTTTCATAAATACTCATACTACTATAACTAACTTAGAGCCTTATTAAAACCCAATAACCATAAACTTTATCAAATATGTGGATAAAAAATAGTGTATAGTAGTTTTAAATATGGAATCATTTTTTAAACGTCACCTTTTCTTTAAAGATGCCATCAATATTATTATTTTTATAGTATGTGTTCTGGTCGGCACGCTGTTCATCAATACGTTTATATTCCGTAGTTTTAGTGTTATTGGGCCAAGTATGGAAACTACCCTATACACAGGTGATCGATTAATAGTCAATCGCATACCCGTAACCATAACTCAACTACAAAACAAAACTTATATCCCCGACCGCGGTCAGGTTATCGTATTTAAAAATCCTCAATATACTAGCGGCATGGGCGACGAATATATTGTTAAACGTGTGATCGCATTCCCTGGCGAACGTGTCGTGCTAAAAGACGGCAAATACACCGTGTATAATTACGCTCATCCGAACGGTTTTAACCCAGACGACACCAACAAAGGCGAACCCGGTAGTCCAACTAGCGGTGAGATCGACACAGTCGTGCCTACCAATGAATTATTTGTATCGGGCGACCACCGCCAAGGAACTTATTCGTACGATTCACGAAATGGCCTAGGCACAATCCCACTCTACGATGTTGTCGGACCAGTTGGAATACGCGTATTCCCATTCGATAAAATTCGCTTATTCTAAATAACTAACCTAGCAATTTTTGCAAACGCTCAAATTCTTTTTCGTTTTTGAACTTGATTGTGATTCGGCCTGATCCGCGCGAATTAGTATTAATACTGACCTCAGTTTTTAAGTGTGTTTTTAGGGATTCGAGCTGTTTTTTGTACGGCTGTTCCTTGATTTGTCTGGCCGACGACATTTCGGTATTAGCGCGATTTTTCTTTAAATCGACAATAAATTGCTCGATTTTGCGCGAACTCCACTCTTCGTTGATAATTTTAGGTAGAACTTTTTTGATAATAGATTCTTCTAACACGATCAATGGTCTAGCCTGGCCTTCGGTCATTTCACCACTAACTAACTTATCGCGAACAATACTAGGAAGTTTTAGCAATCGTAATTTATTACTAACAGCACTAATTGAACAATTCCCAACCCTTTTGCCGATTTGTTCTAGACTCAGGTTAAATTGGCTACGTAGCTTCAAATAGGCTGTGGCTGTTTCCATTACATTTAGATCTTTGCGCTGCAGATTCTCGATCAATGAAACTTCTAATTTATGTTGCCCCGTCAGAGTTCGCACCAAAGCCGGAATTTTATCTAATCCAGCTAGTTTAGAGGCATGAAATCGTCGTTCGCCGGCCACTATTTGATAACCACCATTAAATGGCGTAACGATAATCGGCTGTAAAACGCCATGCTCGCTAATTGAAGCAGCTAAATTATCCAAATCCTCTTGAACAAATTGTTTGCGAGGTTGGTTCGGATCAACGGTTATCTGATCAATTTTAATCTGTCGCAGTTCACTAACCTGTTGATCCTGCGAAGCTGTTGGATCAAATGATTCATCTAATAGGTCGGTTGGAATTAATGATTCAAAACCACGGCCTAAACCGTGTAAATTCTTAGATACTGGCACGACTAATCACCTCCTTTGCAAACGCTTTATAAGCTCGCGCTCCCTTTGAAAACCTATCATATGCACCGATTGGTAAACCGTGACTCGGAGCTTCGGCTAAACGAATATTACGAGGAATCGTGTTAATAAATACTTTGCCAGGGAAATGTTTTTTAATCTCTTCGTGAACCTGACCGCTAAGTGTGGTGCGCGAATCCATCATCGTTGGCAACACCCCAATTAATTCCAGGGTTGGATTCATAGCTTTGCGCACTAATTTCATAGTCTCTAGCAGCTGTCCTAGACCCTCTAGAGCATAAAACTCGGCCTGAACAGGTAACAATACATATTTAGCAGCAACCAGCCCATTGACAGTCAGTAGGCTAAGACTCGGCGGGTTGTCAATTATAATTACATCATATTCACCCATGCTCGATTCAATTGCATTTTTCAAACGAGAAAATTTATGATCAGCCTGAGCTAACTTGACCTCAGTATCAGCCAAAAAAGGCGTGGTTGGCGCTATAAAAAAATTCGGATAAGCGGTCGGCAAGATAATTTGGTCCAAAGTCGCCTGTTCCATAACCACATCAGCCATAGTTAACTGCAAATCTTGTTTATTTATACCTAGACCGCTAGTGGCGTTACCCTGAGGGTCAAAATCGATTAATAATGTCTTTTTACCAGCTTTGGCAATATAATATGCCAAATTAACAGTCGTTGTCGTTTTACCGACTCCACCCTTTTGGTTAGTCACTGATATTACAGTCGCCACGTTTTGATATTCCCTCTTCCCTTTTGCCCTATTATAACTGAACTAAGCAGAATCGTCATCAACCAAATATAAAAAATCCCCGATTAGTATCGGGGATTTTTTATTTATTTGATCGAAGTAATCTCGATCTTGCTGTACTTTTGGCGATGTCCGTTTTCTTTGTGGACACGCTTTTTAGCTTTGTAGCGAATTACGCGGATCTTGTCACCTTTGACTAGGTCTTCGATAACCGTAGCGGTTACTTTGATACCTTTGACAGTTGGTTTGCCGACTTGCGTTTTTTCGCCATCGATAACCAACAGTGCATCAAGCGTGAGCTCTTTTGTGCCTTCCTGGAGGAGGTCCACCAGTAGGGTCTCTTTTTCGGCGACAATAAATTGTTTGCCACCGATCTTAACGACTGCTTTTACCATTTAATAATTCCTTGTTACTTTAAATAATCAGTTGTCGATTATAACAGATATGTCACTGATGGTAAATAGCTGGTTAAATTTGTCCACCACCGCACAAAAATACGAACAATACACTGAAGGCCGCTAGCCCAATTGATTTATATAATCCATGATGGCGATACCAAGTTTTTCGTAGTGGCTTTGGCAATTTATGACGATATTTATGCGCAAAAGCAGCGGCGATGAATGCCATACCTATCATGAATAGTCCTATATATGTAACGACATTGATTGATTGAACTGCCACGGCGAACTGAGTTAATGGGTTTATTTGACCACTCGTGCTAGCCTCGGTAAATGACGTCGTGGATACACCCGCAACCGCACTTTCGGCTGGCCTGCCATATAATGCCACAATAATAGACGTTGGCTTGCCATTTAAATCGCCATCCATAATCGCGAACCCAACATCCTGATAACCGTTCCTCAAGATATTAGCCCTATGTTCTGGTGAATTTAGCCAAGCCGTCATAACCGCATCGGGTGATGTGAAATTCTTTGCCAAGTTCTCGCCCGCTTCATCATAATCATAGCTAACACTACCAAACCACTTCCATGGTTGAGTTCCGTCAGGGGCGTTATGAGCCCAATATTGCTTGACGAACATATTCTGAGCTTTTAGATATGCCGCTTGATTCAATTTATCATTCAGAGTTAATGCCGACTCACCCACCTGGGCTCGTGCCTTGTTCGTACCATCTAACAATGAGCTAATCGTTACATTAGATTCACGCCCGAGAACATTACCGGTCGTCGCCGCGTTATAGCCAAACTGCAAACCAATAACGACAAAAAGCATAGCTACTAATCCATAACTACGCGCTAAATGTGGTCGATAGTTATTCTTGGCATGCGGAATAACCGCCATCCTGAAACCGTGCCGAATATGCCCTATGACCGTTTTTGTACTCTTTTTACTATTTTTTGTTTTCGTTTTCACGATATTACTAATATAAGACAATTAGTAATAAAAAGCGAATGCTCTTGACATAAAAAAGAAAATACCTCAATGCAAGTTGCATTAAGGTATTAAAAGATCAGGATAAGCATTCTTGAGAGCGGCTCTCGGAGAGGAATTAAAACCAAGGCTTTTCGAAGTTATCATTCCGCGCAGACCATTTTCTATAAAAAATCTATATCCGATTCCCGCAGAAATCGGTGTCAGGCCTGCGTATTCTTCAATAACCCACCTCGTCGCTTTAGCTGCAAGTTCAAGACCCGCATCACCTTGCCATTTAGTGCCATGTCTGAAATCCCAGGGCTGGAACTTACCAGGATAAGCGAGTCTCATTAAAGGTTCCGGACAGTTGCCATATGTCGACATCAAGCCCCGTAACCCGTGATCCTCCATCTCCTTTTTGGTAATCTTTTTACTAATCTCTTGACGCCAGACTTCTTTTTCACCCATATCCGACAAAGGAATTGCTAATTTTTCTTCCACTAGCCACCGCACAGCTTACTTAGCTAGGTTTTCATTTTTTCCAAAATACCCATTTGGCGTATGCGGCATTTCCCATGGTTTGAAAATCTTAGGGAAAGCAGCATCTAAGAAAGCATACGGGCTTGAATAAAAATGCTTTTGGTGTGGCGTACTTAGCCCGAGACTCTCAATAAATCTCTCGTTCACTATCAGGGGGTAATCCGTTTTCTCGTAACCACTTTCTATGAGGGATTTCTCTAGGATAGCAATTGCCCTTCGTTTCCCCACTTTGCCATTCCAATATCCGTTGGGAACTTTTTTCATATCCGTCGGATTTAGATTAGGAAAAGCAAAACGAAGAGCTCGATATGGGGAATTGTTGAAAAATATCCAGAGATAATACTGAAGTCCATAACTAACAAAAGTATGATAATTTATTTTCGTTGGCACTTTCTCCGGTGATATAGCCAAAAAATCAACCAGACAATAGACTACGCCTTTTATTACCTTCGGGTCTCTACCCTTAATCGCCGCATTCTTTATGGAATCAAGGGTTTCGCGAGTGATATCGCCTTCGTCGTCCTTAGCGGGTATAACTTCATGAAGTGATCTATTATCATCGAAGCCAATTACCTTGTCTAGAGAAGTCGTTTCAGATAGCCTAATTCTTTTCTTAGCTTTAGACTTGTTATAGTCGTTATTGTAACAATAGATCAAAGCTTTATATAAATAACCAGAGAAACTTTCGAAGTTGTCGTTACTGATATTCTTTTCGTTGATTAATTGCCAAACGAGAACACGTCCAATTTGCATTAGGTCCTCAAAGTCATAGCCATCAATCTTGTCAAGAAATTTTCGAGCCGCTTGCCGAATAATCGATTCTGATTTATTCAGAATTTCATCAGACACTACGATCACATCCTCTCTTTTGAATTTTGAAGAACATCTTATAAAGATCTGGCAGCAGTTTAACATAATATTTCCCAATGGTCCATATTCGGTCATAATAAAAGTGAGCCCCGATCATTACAACCTAGGGCTCGCTAATTCTATACTATATCTACAATATTAAGATTTTTATTTATCGATACTTCGACGGCGCACTGCGGTGATCAACCAACCACCGACAATCCCAGCCAGCGCAAGAATTGCCAACCACCAATACCAGGCTAATCCCCAAAAATTGTTTTTATCTTTTGAAGCCGCGTCACCTAAGACTGAGGTGGTATCCTTAACTGAAGTATTAGATTTATTGTCACTAGTATCTTTAGTGGTCTGCGCACCAAGGACACCTTGCTCATTATCAACCAGAGGAACGGTTTCGGTGTTATTGGCACCACCCGTCGTAGCTACATTCACGAATTGCGTTGTCGGCGCTGGAATAACCACAACAGGAGTTGTATATGTGAATGAGAATTTATTAACAGTCGCATTACCAGCCAAGTCAGTAACAGTTAAATTAAACTCATAAGTTCCATCCTTATTAACCGTAAAGGTTGGCTCTAAAATCGATGAGTCCGAAATCGTAACATCAGAGCTAGGAACCGATGTAGCCCATGAGTAGATCAAATCGCTAGCAGAAGTCTGATCCACCACGTCAACACTCGGCTTGATCGATTTTCCGTCCTGACCATACCCATTGATTGTTACTACAGGAGAATTATTATCGACAGTCACGGTAATCACTTTAGCAGAATTGCTATCTTTGTTATTAGCTGCGTCACGAGCTTCTAGATCGATAGTATATAAACCATCAGCTAATTTCGTAGTATCCCAATTCCAATCACTGACAGATGTCCCATAAACAGTTCCGGGACCCGCAACCACAGTATTATGGGAATCCTTAACTACTAAATAATAATGATCCGGGTTAACGTCTGCTATTGTGCCAGTAATATCGATCTTGCCGTGTACAACATCACCATCTTTTGGTGATGTAATTGTAACAACTGGCGCAGTCTTGTCATAAGTAACATTACCAGTGACTTCAGCCCCAATGTTTCCAGCATTATCAACTGCATAAACATGCAAAGTATAAACACCATCATTAACAACGCTAGTCGTAGCTATAGCCGATGTTGTAAATGACCAATCCAGTACAGTATTTGCACCTTGGGTTAGTTTATAATAATAACCCTTAATTCCAGAGGCATTAACACCACCGGGATCGGTCGCTGCCGTCCATAACCAATTAACCGCTGATTTATTAGTAGGTGTAGCGGCAGTTGGAATACCTGGAATTAAAGGACTTGCCAGGTCGGTCGAGTATTTGCTAGTTGGATTAGGAGTAATTAGATTACCAGCTAGATCATGGATATTAGTAATTTTCCACCTTTGCTCGGCCGATATATACCAGCCAGCATTTGTAAAGTTAACCGTAGCGATATGGCTTGCGGCATTGTATGTTATAGCTGCATCCCCAATCAAATCCCCAGAACCACCGGCACCTGGCCAGTTTTCTAGATAATAATTTGCGGGGTTAGTAACATCACTAGCGTTAACCGCTTCACTATATTGAACCTGAAAACCAGTCGCACTTGGTCCAGGGGTTGGAAAAATAAAACTAGCGGTTGGCGCAGTATTATCGACTACTACTTTCCAAGGCGAAGTCCAGGCTGTAGTATTGCCTACATTGTCAATAGCACGAACATGCCAATAATAAGTTCCCGCTGGAGTTCCAGATGTTGGTATTTTAAGTGCAGCTAACGCACCAGATTTATATGCTGCATTTTTAAATGAGCCGTCCAAGTTAACAGCCGACGACAAAGAACTCTCATAATAATAAACGACTGGATTACTCGTAGCATCCGTGGCACCAATCCATTGAATATTAGTTAAACCAGCCGTTGTAGTGATGGTACCATCGCTTGGATAGCTATTAGCTAAACCAACCGGTGCTTTCGTATCAATTGTCATTTTCCACGAGGCAGTCCACGCGCTTTTATTACCAGCGGCGTCTATAGCTCGAACTCTCCAGTAATATACGCCATCAGGTGCTCCTGTGGAGTGAATCTGTGGAGTCGTTAGATTATTCTGTTCACTATTACCATTAGCAATGGAATCCCATGGATTAGCGAAAGAACCGTTACTATCTGATTGAAATTCGTATGTCACAGGAGAGCTATTATCAGTAGAGCCCGACCATGTGAAGTTAAAATCGTTAGTTATTTCAAACCCATTATTGAATGGCGTTAGTGGCACTGGAGTTGTCGGTGCGGTCGTGTCTACAACGACTTTATTAATCTGACTCCAATCACTCACTCTGCCGTTAAGACCGGTTGCGCGAACCTGCCAATAATAAGTTCCTTGCGGAGCACTTCCATTTTGACGAGTTACAGTACCGCCATCAATACTATATCGTCCGGGTTGCGTTAAATTACTGTCACTATAGATAATAGGGCCAAGAGCATTACCATTCATAGTGTTAGATGTACGATATTCGTAGCCGGTTGCATCCGCAACGTTCGACCACGTATTTACAAATGCTGGATTATTAGTAAAGGTGTTATTTATAGGTGTTAGGCTCGTTGGAACTGCAAGTTTGAGTTTATATATTCCCACGATACCGTTAGCAGTGTAACTATATTGGTTGCCCGGATCGTTTACAGTAACATTTGGGTTAGTGCTGTTATCAACTAATATATCCGCTACTGATTCGGTTTGAGTGCTATGCCCATTAATCGTGAGAACCGCGGGGTTAGTCACTCCGCTGCCCTGGTCAACATCCACACCGCCCCAGCCATTGCTCGAAGTCGTAAGGTTACTTACAACTACATTCGAGCCATTTACTACTAGCCCATCACGACTGTTGTTTTTAACGGTGACATTGTTTAGGTTAATATTATTTGCCGAATAAACGTTAATACCATGTAGATTTATACCGCCTACACCATTCTCAATAAGGTTATTAACCGTAACATCATTAGACTGGATACTAAGTGCCGAGTTATTGCTGTTGTCAGTTTTAGTAAAAGTCGGGGTAATAATATGCCCATTACCATCTAATATTAATGGTTTCGTTAATGTAATTTGTTTTGTCGTAGTTATGTCTGAATCAAGTGAGATTGCTTCAGTACCAACCACAGTAGTGGGATCACCAACGGCAGCAAGAACACTGTCAAAATTATTGAGCGTACTATTAACATGATAAGTATAGGTTGGAGCCCCATTAATAATACTGGTCGGAGTGGCAACATAGAAACGATAATCATTAATCCAATCAATGTCTGATGTATACGAAAGCTGCACGGCATTAGTATTAAATGTCGTGCCTGGAGCGTGAACTGATACACCACCGTTAATTATCGATACATTATCAAGTGTCTGAGTGCCCGTAGCATTATTATAATAGATCGATCCACCCCAGGTTTTTGCATATTGTGTCCACGCTGGATCTGTCGGGTCCGAAATATTATCATATAAACTCGGATCAACTAGTGTATTCGGAGTAATGATAACATTTTTGATAGTCGCACTATCGCCAAGTACCTCAATTGTTTTATTCGGCTTAACTTTTGGCATTAGGGTTAGGCCGTTTATAGTCACATTATCGCCAAAGATAGCGATAAGATCCTGGCTTGACCAGTTGTCATTAGCTGAATATTCTTGGCCAAATAGCGTTGGATTGCCAACACCGTTGATAGTAAGGTTACTAGCTGTAATCGGTAAATACCAACCGGTCTGACTACTAGCGGTAATACCATTAAAACGGTCAAGACCGTAATTACCAGCATTAATTGTCCACGTTTGACCATCGGCTTGATGCTCGACCGCATTACGCAGATCGGCTATATTCGAGATTTCTACTGTACCTGCGGCATGTGCCACCTGACCAAAGAATTGCGGCACAACGGCGCTTAAACTGCTTACCGCCAAAACAAACGAAATCGCCAATAGATTTACTCGTTTAAAAAATCCACCAGTAGATACCCTCATCCAAAAACTCCCTTTCGCTAGCCGCACCACCGACTAAACAGATTTATGATAATAATATTTAAACAACTTATGTGTTTGTATTTTTCATCACTATAGCACCAGACTGTTTTTAAAACAATCAGCAATTAATAAGCTTTTGATTTATATAATCGTGATTTTGCGGTGGTCATATCTTATCGTGATCACGCCCATTGTATCGCCGTAAAACAATGTGTTTTTACAAGCTATATCACTACTTAATGGATAGCCGTGCAACAATCGCACGATGGTCTGCCCCACCATCTGAAGCAACATAAAATTGATTAACTTTTATGTCTTTCGAGACGAATATATGGTCAATTTGGATTAACCGTATACTAGGCAGCCATTCACGCCCTAGCATTTTAGGCGTTGTTGTTGGACTGTGCTTTGTGTCAGCGTCAATTAAATTAGTACTAGTTTCTAGGAGCTTTAGAGCTTCACCACGTGCCATCTCAATAGCTCTCAGTGAAATACTAGACAACACTATATGTGAAAACAACCTAGCTAGTCGACTACGTAAAAACTTTGATGGCCACAAGTCTTCGCCGTGCATAGAATTGAAATCGCCCGGTACTACCGTTGGTAACCGAGACCTATTAACAATTTCGACTAAGTCGGTAACTTGTTTTAGTCTAGTGATTTCAGAACGATCATCAAGGTGTAACCCGATAACTCTGAAAAATTGGTCGGGCTCAAGCCCTACTGTCGCTATAAATACGTCGCGAAAATCACCAAGTCTAACAATATCGAAATGCTCTACAGGAAACTTACTCAGTAGCACCAGAGACACCTGCCGAGCAATCGCATCCGCTCGTAATGGAGTGTCGTCTCGGTATGGTACATTATAAACTTTATACCCCATATCGAGTAATTGTTGGCGCGGTTTTAAAAAGTCTAACGAAGATTCGCTATGAGCTTCGGGTAAAACTAAAATATCCGCATCGATCTCTTTGATTGTTTTTATAATCAAAGACAAGTTATTGCGCCGTTTCGTATTAGTATTACTTAGCCGAGTTTCAATATTCCAGGAAGCGATCTTTAAAATCATGTAGCCCAATTTTAGCATATCGTTGTATGACCAGCCCGATAAGTTATCCGTGCAGTCTCATTTAAAAAAGCCCCGACTTATCCACGTTGGATGCGTGGGGTCGGGGCTGTGTAATATTTTGGAAAGAAGTCAGCTAGTTGTTGGATAGTCTGGATGGCCTTTGACCCACTCGTGACCATGTCCAGGCCGCAGTTTCATTGGGACTAGCGCCTGACATAGAACGCAAGGCTCATTCTCATTCGCCGCCCAGGTATTGAATCCATCGACATCAAGTAGAGCATAGAGCCAAGGGACATCTGCAGCTTCTGCAGTTACCTCCTGAGATCTCCGGACCACAACAACAACACCTTCGACTTTTCCACCAGTTGCTTCAATAAGCTGCTTTGCTAATTTCACGCTTTTTGCTGTTGTCAGCAAATCGTCAACAATATAACATCGCGCTCCATCGATCATCTCGGCGAAATTCAATTTCGGGTTCCATTCTGCAATATCGTTACCTTCCGAATCCTTCTTCATATCACACCAGGCAAAGCTAGTAAAACCTCCCGCAACAGCGGTAAATTCCGCAAGTGTTCGTCCAAGTGTTTCAGGACCAACGATAACAATATTTTTTTCATAGTCGCCGTCAGAAATGTCGTTCTCGATCTCGTTTTCGCGCTCATCGATTGCGGCTGCTATCATTTCACCTATCTCGTACAACACGTCAACGTGCCCAGCTAGAACTCTGAGATTAATATAACCATCAGAATGCTTGCCGCTTGTTAATACGAGGTGGCTGTTTGTAATGACAGCATTGAATTCATTCAGTTGTTGTTCGAGCCATGTTGAATCTTTCATCAGAACACCTTCCCTTCAATATTTGCCATAATCTTGAGGTAGTTCTCTGCGAACATACCGTCACGACTAAGGTCTCTACCAGTTACCAGTCTCGTTGCACCATTTTCCAGTGCTTTAGCAGGAGTCATAATGCGAGCTTGATCATCTGCACTACTTTCGGGCAATCTAACGCCTGGGGTGTTAATACCCGTCAGACTACTAAGTACCCGCACGCTTTTTGCCTCGATGGGCGAACATACGATGTCAGTGATACCACAATCAATTGCAAGTTCAGACAAAAACAAAACTGCATCCAGCGCCGATTTACCAAACTCTTTTCTCACAAGTTCATCAGTCTTACTAGTAAGAACCGTTACTGCGCAAGATAGCGTTCCCGCATCTTTACATAGCCCTGCAAAATCGTTTAGTACATCCGGATTGTAATTTTCTGGATTTGAGTCGCTGGACGGTGTAACGCCTGTGTTGCAAATGTCGGCCATAGCATTGAGCATCCAAGGTTGATACTGAAGATGCAACTTTGTAAGCTCGAGGGATTTGGACGGTATTTCCACTATCTTTGCATCAGCAAAGACAGGGACTCCCCGATTTTGAATCTCAGTAATGGATTGTAGACCATAGATTGTCAGAAATAACCTGTCGAGTTTGATGGCAACATCTTTTGGAAATTTGCCACTGTCGATCATTTTGAGTATATACTCCAGGAATACACCATCTGCTGACCAAATAATTTGGCCTTTGAAGTTCTTAAACAACTAAACCACATCCTTTCTTCTTTCCAAATTATAAAATACCCATATTTTATGGGATCTTCTCATCCTCACCTGAGACTATCAATATTATAACATCTTTTTTACAGAATCAAACTAGGCATAGGCTAATCTTGTAGGGATTTTATCCTGTCGTGATCGAGCCCATAATAATGGGCAATCTCGTGCCAGAGGGTACGTTTGATTGATTCGAATAATTCCGTTTGATTACTGGATGCGGCTAGGATTTGGTTTTTGAATAATGTTATTTTATCAGGCAACACGAAATTATAATTAGAACCCCGTTTGGTTAACGGGATTCCTTCATATAGTCCTAACAACAAATGTTCGTCGTCGATACGCATTTTGCGTTTCTGTTCGACGGTTGGCTCGTCGGCCATGACAATAGCTACGTTTTGTAGACCACTAATATATTTATCGGGCAATTCATTCATTGCCCGAGTAATTAAAATATCAAATTCAGAATCAGTCATTCTATTATATTAACATCAACCGATTATTCATCAGTAAACGAGAACCATTCTGGATCATGGTGAATATCATCGACAACTTTCGCCCAGAAATTCTCGAGTTCGGCTTCGTCGATCTGATCATTTAAAAAGATATCATCCTGTTGACTATGGTTAGATGAGATATCGTCAGATGAAGTATCTATTCTTTGAAATTCTAGGTGATCTAATAGTGACATTTTTATTTTTCTTGTTTATTTTTAAATGTTTACTATATAACATTAGCATAAACATTATTAAATGTCAACTATGTTGAGCAGTTAGCTAGGCTTTTTGAAGCGAAACGGTTAAGTCTACACCGTCGACTTGGACCTTTGCCGTAAAATCACGGGACCCACTATCGTCCAGCTCAACCGCTAAAGTCTCATTACAAATTACCTGGCCATGTGTTTTTATAGCCTGTTTTAATTCGACATCATCAGTAATTAAAACTAGCTGGATTCTGTCATCGACGTTTAGGCCAGCCTCTTTGCGGGCGCTTTGGATATGGCGGACCACTTCCCTAGCGATCCCCTCGCTCTTGAGTTCTGGAGTGATAGTTAGATCCAAACTAAATTCATTACCTAGTTTGACCGATTTAACGTTCAATTCTTCGCACAAAATATCCTGGAAATCGACAAATTTTCCGAGCGAAGTAACCGTGACACTAGCTAGTGGCTGGCGGACTTTTTGATGTTCACGGGCACGGATGCCCAGGCCCTGATTGACGTATTCACGAACTAGTTCCATTTCGCTAACAACTAACTCGTTGACATAGCCAGTATGTGGCCAATCTAATAAATGAACACTTTCGCCGCCTGTCAATTTCTGGTAAAGCTCTTCGGCTAGGAAAGGCGTAAATGGTGCTAGGATTTGGCTCAGTTGGACTAATACGTAATGCAGTGTGCGATAGGCGTTATTTTTGTCATCAGTATCGTCTGATTTCCAGAAACGACGACGGCTACGACGAACATACCAGTTGCTGGCATCTTCGATGAATGGCAGAATTGGCTTTAGCGCATTCTGGACATCATAGGCATCCATATACTTTTCAACTTCGGTAGTGAGCTGATGAACCCGACTGACAATCCATTGGTCCAGAGAGTTATGTAACGATTCGGTTGGATCAGACAAATCACCGTCAAATTCCCATTTATCGACTTCGGCGTACATCGTAAAGAAATCATACATATTCCAAATCATACTTAGTTTGCGAGCCACATCGCCAACCTCTTTGTCCTGCAGGGCAAAATCTTCGCCGTTTAAAAGCGGGCTGGATAATAGTAGGAAGCGCAAACTGTCGGCGCTGAACTTGTCCATTAATTCGTTTGGATCGGTATAATTACCATAACTTTTGCTCATTTTGCGACCATCATTACCGGCGATAATGCCAGTTACGATGACGTTTTTGAAAGCGTTGTGGCCGAACAAGCCCACGCTAACGGCATGCACATAGTAAAACCAAGCGCGGACTTGACCAACGTATTCAACGATGAAATCACCTGGGAAATTACGCTCAAACTTTTCGACATTCTCAAACGGATAATGGAATTGAGCGAATGGCATACTGCCGCTCTCGAACCAACCATCCAAAACCTTATCAACACGCGTATATTTCACGCCGTCGATTTCAAATGTAATATCGTCAACCCATGGACGATGATAGTCATCCAATTCAACGCCACTTAGATCCTTGAGCTCGGCGTAGCTGCCGATAACTTTGACATGTTCGTTACCGTCCTGATCAGTACCCTTCCAAACTGGCATAGCTGTCGCCCAGAAACGATCACGCGACAAGTTCCAATCGGGCGCTTGTTTAATGTTATTTTCGAAACGACCGTGTTTGATATGATCAGGAAACCAATTGATGTGTTCGGTGTTTTCCTCGAGCATTTCGGCGCGTTGACCATCAATATCCATAAACCAGCTAGGGTGCGCCCGATACATCAGACGACTACCGGTACGTGGGTTATGTGGATATTCGTGGCGGATATAGTCGATTTTCCAAACTACTTTACGCTCATGCAGGGTTTTGGCGATGGTTTTATTGATTTCCCATACGTCCTCGCCCTTCCATTCGGTTTCTAGGTATTTGCCATATTCGTCCAAAACATGCACGACTGGAATATTATTTTTGCGAGCTAGTTCGAAATCTTCCTCGCCATAAGCTGGTGCTAAATGCACGATGCCAGTACCAGATTCTGTGGTTACGTAATCAGCAGCCCAGATTTTATGAGCATTATCGCCACGGTCGCCAAATAGTGGTTCGTATTTTTTGCCAATCAAATCGCTATTATCAACATCACGAATAAATTTATATTCCAAAGGCTGATGTTTTTCGTCAGTTAAGACGGTTTTGACCATATCTTTGGCCAAGATTAATCGTTCACCGTTAATTTCGATTTCGACATATTTAATATCTTTGTTGATGGCTAATGCCGTATTACCAGGCAAAGTCCAAGGCGTTGTTGTCCAGGCTAGTAGGTATGCGTTCTCATCAACTAATTTAAATTTCACATAAACACTAGGGTCGGTCACCATTTGATAGGCACCGGCATCCATCGTAACTTCGGCCTTTGATAATGGTGTTGCCCATTTCGTGTCGTACATCAGGACACGCTCGCCCTCATAGATTTTGCCTTTTCCATACAATTCCTTGAAAGCCCACCAAACGGATTCCATGAAATCTTTGTCCATGGTTTTGTAAGCGCCATCGAAATCAACCCAACGACCAATTCGATCAATCGTATCCTGCCATAGGCTGCTGGTTTCAACCATACCGTCCCGAGCAGTTGTAATATAATCCTCTAAACTGATTTTAGTACCGATGTCGTGACGATCTGTGATGCCAAGTTTTTTCTCGATAAAGTTTTCAGCAGGTAGTCCATGACAATCCCAACCCCAAGTACGCTCGACATATTTGCCTTTCATTGTCTGGTAACGAGGAATGGCATCTTTGACAATGCTACTAAGTAGAGTGCCATGATGTGGCACACCAGTAATAAACGGCGGGCCGTCATAAAACACAAAAGTATCATCAACCGAGCGCTGAGCGATCGATTTCTCGAAAGTTTTATTATCTTTCCATTGCTGGACTAAGGCTTTTTCATATTCAATTGCACGTCTACGAGTGTTTGATTTGAATTTCATAAGTTACTCCCTAACTTTTTATATCCATATTTTTCAAGTAACGGCATAATATCCTCAATCGATTTACCAGCCAAAAAACCACCAGCAATTTCCTCATCCTGAGTCACATCAGCAAGCACAAAATCAGGCGTTACGAACTCATCTTCCTCAATCTCACTGTCAAACTCGAAATCTACTACGGCCAAACCATCTAGCATTTCATGATAAATATCTACTTCGGCAGGTCTACCAGACAAATTCATAAAATAACGCCTTTTTATAAATCTCTTGTTCGAACAACCAGTAATAGCCTCAAATTCATCTTTTTCTAGTTCAATAGTGTGTTCATATTGCATAGATGAATCACTGCCAGCAACTGGTTGTTTTTTCGTAATAACGTAAGTGTCATCTTTTTGTCGTAAACGAAGATGTGCATGGCTAGAAGTTTGCGGTATATAGATATCTCGAATTAAAACCGAATTTGCCGTTTCTATACCAACTGGTAGGGATTTTAATAGATAGGTTTTCTCATATTCAATCTCGGTGGCCATGACTACTCCTTTTTTTTGTTAAATAAAAAATCACTACTTTTGTCTGTCAGAATCCTGCGTTAGCGGGACGGTACCATCTGACTTCCAAAAGAAGTGATTCTTTTAGCGCTTAGTTTTCGATCTGACGAGTCGATTACCGTTCGGTTCTAATTTCTATATAGATTTCTTCCGAAAGAACATTTGCGGTTGATAGCCACTATTCTCTATAAGAGAGCGCTCTAGTCATCAGTATAGCTAGTTGCGTAAATTGTTGCAAGTTATGATTTACTGAACGTAATAACTAACTTCGCTGATCGTTGGTAACGGCAAACCACTCCATGAATTTTGCAACGTGCTATTATCACTGATCGCAATAATTGTGGGATATTCGACAATGTCATAAGTTTCGCAGAATTGCGATCCGTCGACCGTGTCAGGATCAAGTGTTTCGAGTTCATGACCGGTTTGGTGTTGAAAATCACGGAGAAAATCAGTAACTGCGCGTGTATAGTCAGTTTGGTCTTTGTAAATAACTACTACTCGCATAAATACCCCCTTACTTATTCTTTTGTTCGCGACGTTGTTCTAAGATTTTCACAAAATCATCAAGTGTTTTGAATTTATGAAAAACACTTGCAAAACGAACATAGGCGACTTCGTTACGTGCCAATAGTTCATCTAAAACTTTGTAACCAATTTGCTTGGAAGTAACTTCGTTTTCGCCTATGGCATAAACAGCATCTTCGATGTCAGCGATCATTGATTCGACTTCAACTTCTGATTCAAAGAATTTACCAACCGAACGTTTAATAGCAATCGACAATTTATCCCGATCGAATAATTCACGAGCACCGCTCTTTTTAATAACCGCTAAATTTGGACGTTCGATACGTTCATAAGTAGTAAAGCGCTTGCCATCAGGTGATTCACGACGACGACGGATCGTAACGCCGTCACTTACTTCACGAGATTCAATAACCCGACTGTCACCGATATTATACTTAGCCATTACAAAACTTACCTTCTGCCGTGTTATTTTTTGTTCTTTTTGCGACGGCGCAAGAACGCTGGAATATCAGATTTATCATCATTGTCTTCGGGCTGGTTCCAGATATCATTCTGGTTTTCTTCGGCAAAAATAGCAGCAGATTCGTTAGTATCTAAGTCTAGATCAATGTCACCAACTGTTTCTTCGTTCAATTGTGGAGTGTTTTCTGGTTTATTATCGCCTAACGTTGTTGCAGCCTGAGTGTGGAAATAGGCTGAATCAAAACCCGTAGCAATCACAGTTATAATCAGTTCGTCATCCAGGTCGGCCTTGAGGGTTGCACCAAAGATAATGTTAGCATCAGGTGAGACGGCGCTAGTTATAATCTCGGCTGCTTCCTGGATCTCGCTCATACTCATATCATAACCACCCGTGACGTTGAACAGGACACCCTTGGCGCCATCAATCGATACTTCGATGAGTGGTGATTCAATAGCTTGCTGTGCAGCCTGAGCGGCGCGATTGTCGCCACTAGCACGTCCGATACCCATTAGCGCCGATCCAGCATTACTCATAATCGCCTTGACATCAGCAAAGTCCAGATTAATCAAACCATGTTCGGTGATAAGTTCTGAAATACCTTGAACACCTTGGCGGAGTACGTCATCAGCGATCTTGAAAGTTTCTAGTAGCGGCGTACGACGATCAATTGTCTGTAGTAGTCTATCATTTGGAATAGTGATCAATGTATCAACCTGACGGCCTAATTGCGAGATTGCCCATTCAGCGTTTTGACGACGTTTTTCACCCTCAAAACTAAACGGTTTAGTAGCCACACCAACAACTAGAATACCTAGTTCGCGAGCAATTTCAGCCACAACATAGCCAGCACCACTGCCGGTACCACCACCAGCACCAATAGTTACAAATACCATATCAGCACCGGTAAGAGCTTCACGAATTTCATCACGTGATTCATTAGCAGCCGCCTCACCCGTTGCAGGATCAGCACCAGCGCCTAGACCATTAGTGGTCATTTTACCTAAATGTAATTTGATATCAGCCTTACTATTATGTAAAGCCTGCGCATCGGTATTCATAGCAATAAATTGCACGCCAGTAAGCCCAGCATCTTTCATACGGTTAACGGCTGAACCACCGGCTCCACCGACACCTACGACTTTTATACTAGCAAACGATTGTATATCACTCGGTTTTACTTCAGGCATTATATCTGATATCTCCCATATTCTTATTCATGTCCTAGTATAACACTAGATTAAAAAACACTCAATTTAAGATCGCCGAATTAGCTTTGAAAATAGGCCAAATTTACTCAATAAATTATTTTTTCCGCCATTTTTACCACTGCGCTTTGATGCAATACTAGAATCAGCATCAATCAACATCAAGCCAACAGCCGTAGCGAATTGTGGTTTTTCTATATCATCAGCAATGCCACCATAACCAGACACTACGCCAATACGAACCGCTAAACCTAAGGATTCTTTGGCGTAATCCGCAATCCCCTTTAGATTAGCCGTTCCACCAGATAAAACAGCACCGCTCGGAAGTTTACCTGCCCTGCCGGCACGTTTTAATTCGTGATTAATCGCTTCAAATAATTCTTCTAGTCGGGCTTCGACAATTTCATCAATATCAGTAGTTGTAAAGCTATAGATTTCACCGTTATTTTCTAGACTAATACCAGACATGTCACCACGCGATAAGGCCGAGGCGTGTTCGATTTTTAGTTTTTCGGCTATTTCAGGATCGGTTTTTAGCCCAATCGCTAGATCGTTGGTAATATTATTACCGCCGATCGGGATAACTGCCGCAAATTGTAAATCGCCTTCTTCGTAAATAGCAATATTGGTCGTTGCACCACCGATATCAATCAGGGCTACACCGTTTTCAATTTGTTTTTCATTCAAAACCGAGCGAGCCGCGGCTACTCCAGCGACAATAATCGAATTAGGTATCACTTTGGCAGATTCAGCAACTTTCTGTAGATTCGATAAGTGTGGAGTTAAAACCGATACGACATGCGCATCAATTTCTAGGCGCGTGCCAGTCATACCAATCGGACTCTTTATATTACCTTGCCCATCAAGTTTATAATTATGCGGAATAACCTCTAAGATTTCACGGTTTGCCGGAACCTTGCCTAGTGTTGCGACCTCTTCGATCCTGGCCAAATCTTCGTCGGTGATTTCATGATTAGCACTACCAACCGCAATCATACCATCGGCGTGCGTGCTGAGAATATGTGTACCGTTGATACTAATAGTGGCAGTATCAACCTGATAGCCACTCATTCGCTCTGCTTCACCCAAGGCATCATCGATCGCTTGGGCTGGACCAGTTAAATTTACAACATTACCTTTGCGCATACCCGTATTAAGAGCTGCGCCGACGCCAACAATAGTTGGTACGCCCGTCGTCCCATCGATATGACCCACTACGCAACGAACTGTTGTCGTACCAATATCGATTCCGACTGCATATTTAGATAGGGCTTCTTGCATATCATAAAGTATATCGCTTATGCGACATTTTGCCTAGTTTGAATAACACGCTAGAATAGGGTTATGAAACTCGGCGTATTTGATAGTGGTATTGATGGCGAAGCAATTGCCGCCGCTTTACGATTAGTTTTTCCGACAGCAATAATCACTACAGTAAACGATCACGAAAATGTGCCGTATGGCAGTAAAACACCCAGTGAAATTATCAATTTAACCGACATCGCCATACAACCTCTAATTAATGCTAACTGCGACGTTATAATCTTGGCGTGTAACACCGCTACTGCGGTTGCTATTGAAACTTTGCGAGCAAAATACCCCAACCAAAAATTTATTGGCATCGAACCAATGATAAAAACAGCCGCTGAACTAACTAAATCTCATACTATCGCTGTTTGCGCCACACCAGCCACATTGGCTAGCGATAGATACAGTAAATTAGTTAAGAATTTTGGTGACGGCATTAGTATTATCGAACCAGATTGCAGTGACTGGGCTCAAATGATAGAAAACAACCAAATAAATCATCAGCTAATTGATAAAACGATTAACGATGTATGTGATCGCGGCGCTGACGTGATCGTGTTGGGTTGCACACATTATAATTGGATCAAAGATTCAATCATAAAAATAGTCGATGGTCGCGCCCAAGTCATCGAACCTTCATCTGCTATCGGCAATCGCGTTAAGCAGCTATTACAACTGAGTTAGAATTTCGGCACCGTTTTCGGTGATCATTACCGTATGCTCAAAATGTGCAGCTAGACTACCGTCACGAGTTGATATCGTCCAACCGTCATCATCATTTTTTATAGCTTCACCACCTAGGGTCGCCATCGGTTCAATCGCAATTGTGTCCCCCGGTACTAATAAAACGCCAGAGCCTTTGCGACCATAATTTGGCACTTCTGGGGCTTGTTGCATTTTATGGCCGATACCGTGACCGACTAATTCTCGAATAATTCCTAATTTGCCTTCATTTAAAACTTTTTCGACCGCAGCACCTATATCACCAGTGTGAACTGGCCCTTTTATAGCATCAATTCCGGCATACAAACTGCGTTCAGTGAAACTAAGTAAGTGTTTTTTAGCACCGGTCGGTTTTTCGCCAACAACCATAGTAAAGGCGCTGTCGGTTTTCATACCCTTGTATGTTATAACTAGATCGAAACTAACTACATCACCTTTTTCAAATCTATAATCGGTCGGAATGCTATGAACAATTTGTTCGTTGGTCGATATACAAATCACAGCCGGGAATCTAACTTCGGGGGTTTTATAAGTAGCAGTCGCCCCTAGCGCCTTGATTTCATTAGCCACCCAAGCATCAGCTTCTATCTCGCTCATACCAACAACTACTTGTTTTTTAAGACCATCAAGAATAGTTGCTAGAATTTTGCCACATTCACGCATTGCCTCAATTTCTGATGGAGTTTTTACACGAGCTTGCACGCTGCTAATTCCTCTATAATTCTATCGTGAACTTGGCCTACAGTCCCCACGCCATCAACATGCGCAATATTCACGTTTTTTTCATTAAAATAATCTAAAATTGGGGACATTTCATTCTGATAAGTTTGCAACCGTTCATCAATCGCCTGCGACGTATCATCGGCACGACCGCGTAATTCTAGGCGCTTCATCAACTCGTCCTTTGGAACGTCCAGCACCACAACTAAATCAATCGAATAACCGTTAGGCAGTTGGTTATCGATTAACCAACGAGCTTGCTCTAATTGGCGTGGAAAACCATCTAGAATTACATTATTAATATTGGCAACATTATTAAGCGCGTTGCTAACAATCCCATAGATTTTATCGTCAGACACTAATTCGCCTTTTTGCATAATACTAAACGTTTCAGTGTCGCGAGTATCTCGCAATAATTGACCCATGGATAACCAACGCCAACCCTGACGAGCTGCTAGTATTTGACCCTGGATACTCTTACCAGCACCAGCTGGACCGAAAAATATAATCATAACTTGCCCCTCCTTTTTATTTTAGCTTAGCGCGTTTTTAACAAGTTTAGCGATCAAAGCTCCGTCGGCAGTATTGCCAAGTTCTTTTTTGACGGCTCCGATTACTTGACCCATTTGGCTAGGATCAGTAGCACTTAGATCACTGATAACACGGTTTACAACAGTATTAATATCGTCTTCTGATAATTGTGCCGGCAAATAATTCATGATGATTTTTGCCTCAGCACGTTCGTTAGCTGAAAGTTCTGGTCGATTAGCATCGTCATATAAACTAGCACTTTCGTTGCGTTTTTTAACTTCACGAGCAATCAACTGTTCAATTACTGAATCGTCTAAACCAGTTTCGCGCTTACCTTGGACTATTTCTTCGTTTAGAATAACAGCTTTTAGCCCACGTAAAACTTCACCCATAAAACGATCGCCGCTCAGTAGAGCGGCTTTTAGATCGTTACTGATTTTGTCTTTTAGGAACACCTTTACTTTAGTCCTAGACGAGTTTTATCCAGTTTATCAGCTTTGCGTGCTTTGCGAATAATCGCTTTAACGCGACGTTCCGTCTTGGAAATTGGTTTTTCGAATCGCATAACAGCCTTTGCTTCGGCTAATACGCCACTCTGTAAAACCTTGCGATTAAAACGACGAATAATATTCTCGTTAGCTTCTCGTTCATCTTTTCGTATTACTTGTACCATATGAAGTGTATTGTAACAGAGATACAGCCTGTATGCAACTAGTCTGTGATTTCCAAATGCAATAATCGCCCTTCGACAGAATGTCTACCTTGCCATTCGTTAATATCAGGCTGATACCAAACCGATAAATTAATGCCAGTTTTAACAAAAAAATAATCTGGAGCATTAAATGCTATAAATTGCATTTTGCAACCAGAATCATCACAAAGCTCAAGTTTCACATGTCTAGCATCAGTGCCCATTTCACGAACATTTGCGACCGTTAAATTATCGCTTCGTAGTATCGGCTGCGAATTACCACACCCAAATGGTTCTAGTTGATTAATCAAATCAACTAATTCTTCGGTGACCTCGCGTAATTCAGCTAGCGCATCAGCCTGTGGCAATAATAATGACCGTTGATTAGTCAAATTTTGGCTTTTATAGAATTCATTGACCCGTTCGCGAAAAACCGAAATGTTTTTAGTAGGCAAAGTTATACCGGCGGCTAATTTATGACCACCGCCTTTTATAATAATATCCTCGCTAGCTGAAATTGCATCGGCTGCGCTAAAATCACCATAACTTCTAGCTGAGCCCTTGGATTCATCCCCCATCTCCTGTAGCACAAAAGCTGGTTTTTTATATCTCTCTAATAATTTACTGGCTACTATCCCTACAACCCCGTGGTTCCAATCGGCACCACTAACAACTAATACTGGATCGTCGGTATATTTGTCCGCCTCGGCTATAGCCTCTTTGAGAATCTTTTTTTGATCGAATTGCCTTGATTTATTTAGGTCATCTAAATATTGCGCCTTTTCGAGCGCCGACATCGGATCGCCAGTCAATAATAAATCCAAAGCATGCTGTGCTGTTTCTAATCTGCCAGCAGCATTCATTCTGGGACCTAACATAAATCCTAACGACCGAGTGTTGACAATTCTGGGATCAACCCCAGCAACAGCCATTAAAGCCTTTAGTCCAGGTCGCTTCGCCTTAGCTAAAACCTTTAGTCCCCAAAAAACAGTAGTACGATTTTCGTCGATCAGATCAACTACGTCACAAACCGTCCCAAGTGCTACCAAATCTAATAACCATTTCTCATGACCTTCGGGTAAACCGTCTAGTTTCGTTTGCAAAGCTTGGACTAATTTAAATGCCACGCCCACACCGGCTAAATTTATAAAAGGATATTTATTATCTAGCCGCTTAGGATTAACCACCGCAACCGCTGGTGGCTGATTTACTGCGGCATTATGATGATCAGTCACAATTACATCGATACCTAGCTTATTAGCATAGATTATTTCTTTTTCACTCAGACTACCGCAGTCCACCGTGACGATTAATTTAGTTCCATCAGCCGCAATTTTTTTAACAGCATCTAGTGTTAAACCGAACCCTTCAATAAAGCGACTAGGAACTACCACACTTACTTCGCTAAAACCAAAACTACCAAAAGCATCTAGCAATAATGTCGAAGCCGTTAGCCCATCAATATCATAGTCGCCATAAATTGTAATCTTTTCTTGTAACTGCCGTGCGGTGACTAACCGATTCACAGCTTTGTCCATATCGGGTAATAAAAATGGATCATAAACCAGTGAATAATCTGGCGCTAAAAATGCCGCTTTTGATTCGGCGGTTAGGCCTCTAGCGGCAAGGATTTTATCGAATAATGACATTTCTAGAAATCAGAAGAAGAGCGCTTAGGTCGACCAGCCTGCTGCTGGGATTTGATAACTATGCTCTGAAGTTCTTTGAAAATCGGGAACTGCTTATTAGTCGAGTAGATTTTAGTATTACCTTGTTTTTCGCTAACTAAGAAACCAACTTTTTCTAAACGTTTTAACTCACGCTGGATATTGCCTGGGTCTTCTTTGATTAATTTAGCGAGCCCACGAACATGAGTATGAAAGTCAGGATACTTAGCATAAACTACAACAATTTTTCGCCTTACCCTAGATGTAATAAAAACGTCTAACATAGTCTCCCTTGAACTTAACTAAGTATCTCTTTTTGCTGTTATTTATCGTATCACAATCTTACAACGATACGCAACGATAAATTATTGCCAATTCAATACTATTTGGTTAATTTTCGCAATCGTATCCTCGTGGGACGGTATATCATTCTGCTCGTAATAGTGGTCAACGCCTAAAAAATTATCCTTAACGTCTAATATATGTAGCTCGTCAGCCAGAATGTGTAATCTATCAACTGCCTGGATTGTAGATATAGGGGTGGCAACAACTAGCCTCTTAATTCGAATTGGTTTTAGAAAATCAACCACCACGTCCAACGAAGCTCCCGTAGTCAGACCATCGGATACTAATATGACTACCCGATCACGCAACATATCGTTATTAATTAACCCGCCATCACCGAGCAGCCGATTTATTCTCTGAAAAGCCTGCCGTTGTTGCTCCTCTAGATAACCGTGATATTCGCTATTATATTCTTCTATTTCACCAGCCGAAAACATACCATTATAAGTAAAATTACCGTTCTGAGACACACCGCCAAAACTGACACCTTCACCTGGAACCGCTATTTCTTCGACTAATAACATAGTCAAAATACAGTGCAGTGCTGCCGCAATTTGCTCACCAACAATAACTCCGCCATCACTAAGTGCCACTACGGCACAATCCTCATAGTGATACTTTTCTAACAACTCGGCAGCTAGAATTTGTCCAGCCTGAGTTCTATTCTCGAAATACATACAATCAGTTTAGCAGTATACTAATACTTATGCACTACTACGAGGTGGCCCCAAACAATATTATTCGCGCAGGTAGCGAATCATTTACTTATGCCTCGACCGATCCATTATTAGTTGGGCAAATAGTATTGGTTGAAGTGGGTAAAAAACAAATAATTGGGCTGGTTTTACGCGAAGTCTCGGAACCGTCCTACGCCACTAAACCTGTGATTTCAATTATTGAACAAGCCCCTATACCAACCCAGCTAGTTAAATTAGCATTGTGGCTATCGGGATATTACGTGACACCACTAGCTGTTGTACTACAAACAACGTTACCTAATGGTTTGCTCAAAAAACGTCGTCCACAAAACCAAGCTAACAGTATAACTAAACGAGATCGAACAAATATTTTATTCAACAAAGAACAGTCTGAAACGATCGCCACATTAGCAAAATACGACGATGGGACCTTCCTATTGCAAGGAATTACTGGTTCCGGAAAAACCGAAATATATATAAATATTGCAAAACAGGCAATCACCGATAACAAGTCGGTAATTATAATTATTCCCGAAATCGCCCTCACGTCTCAGATAATTTCCGAATTATCAAACCACTTCAGCGACATATTAGCCACCCATTCTAAAATGACAGAAGCGGCCAGACATCTAGTTTGGGCTGAAGCGCTAAATAGCCAAACACCAAGGATAATTATTGGCCCACGATCGGCCTTATTCGCACCACTAAAGAATATCGGAGCAATTATTATCGACGAGGCTCACGAACCAAGCCTAAAACAAGATCAAGCACCAAAATATTCTGCCCTACGTGTAGCAACAATGTTAGGACGTTTTCATAATGCCAAAGTTATATTCGGTAGCGCCACTCCTAGTGTCGCCGATCGTTTCCTTGCCGAGAGATCTATGCGCCCAATTCTGAAGCTGACTAGCCTAGCGCGAACCGGCAGTATAAAACCGATTGTAACTCTAGTTGATATGACAAAAAGAAGTAATTTCAGCAATCATCGTTTTTTATCTAATGAATTAATCAATCAAATAACCAAAACCATACAGCTAGGTAAGCAGGTCTTAATATTCCATAATCGTCGCGGCAGTACTAGTACTACCCTATGTAAGGACTGTGGCTGGATGGCTCAATGTCCTAAATGCTTTCTACCGCTAACCTTACATGCCGACAAACATAGGCTTAGTTGTCATATTTGTGGCTACAATTCCGATATACCAACATCATGTCCGAACTGCCATAGTACGGATATAATTCATAAAGGTATCGGTACGAAACTGATTGAATCTGAACTGAGAAAGCTATTTCCCGACACCAATATAGCTCGTTTTGATGCCGACAATACTAACGACGAAGCTATAAATTCCCGCTATGATGATCTGTATAGTGGAGTAATAGATATAGCCATAGGCACACAGGTCGTCGCCAAGGGACTAGATCTACCGCACCTGCGCACTATTGGCGTAATCCAAGCTGATGCGGGCCTGGCTATACCTGATTTCAACACTAATGAGAGAACTTTTCAATTATTAGCCCAGGTTATAGGTCGAGTTGGTCGAAATGAGCATGAAACTCAGGTTATAGTCCAATCATATCAGCCCACCCACCCAAGTATTAAATATGGCCTAACCCAAGATTACGAATCATTTTACGACCATACCCTCAATGAACGTAAAAAAGGACTTTTTCCTCCTTTTACGCATCTATTAAAACTAACCTGTATTTATAAAACCGAAGCCGACGCTATTAAAAATAGCAAAAAACTTGCTCAGGAATTACGTGATAAAGCCGATAAGTCCGTAAGAATACTAGGACCCGCACCGGCTTTTTACGAGCGACAACACGATACTTATCGGTGGCAATTAATCCTAAAAAGTCCTAAACGCGAATATTTAATCGACATATTAAAATTAGTTCCAGCCACACACTGGCAATCCGAGCTTGATCCGACTAGTTTACTCTGACCGCCCCTGGTATAATAAAAACAATGAAAAAAGAAAGCATCATAGCTCTGCCGGATCCACGTTTACGCGAAAGATCCAAGAAAGTTCATGTGGTAACACCTGAAATCTTAGAGTTGGTTGATAATCTGACAAATGTCGCCCTTGATTGGGAAGACACTCGCCCACACGAGATTAGCGCTGCCATATCGGCAGTACAAATTGGACATATGGATCGCGTGGTTATTATACGTAGCGACTTCGACGATAAAGCCGTACGTGATTTTACGGCACTTATTAATCCGCAAATTGTAAAATTTGAGGGTGACATAGTATACGACTACGAAGGCTGCCTGAGTGTGCCGGACGTTTACGGCAAAGTCCCCCGCCATACTAAAGTCCGCGTTAAGGCTGTGGATATCGATGGTAATGAAGTTCGTTTCAAAGCCGAAGATTTCTTGGCTAGAATCATTCAACACGAAATCGATCATATAAATGGAATTGTTTTTATTGACCACATTCGTGACAATAAGGATGCATTCTACAAATTAGATAATAAAGGTGAACTAAGACCGTTGGACTATGAAAAATACGTCAAAAACAATAGTATTCTTTGGGACTGATGATTTCAGTTTAGAAGTTTTACGTAGCCTAGTTGCGTTTGGCTATAATATTACAGCCGTCGTTACGAAACCTGATAGCAAAAGTGGTCGCGGACAATCATTAGTAGCCCCAAGTGTCAAAAAATTTGCCGTCGAAAACAACATAGCTGTTTGGCAGCCAACTAAAGTGTCAGATATAGATAATAATGTTAAAAGCATCGGGACTAATCCAGCTGGGGTGTTAGTTAGCTTTGGAAAAATCATCCCCAAATCAATTATTAATTTGTTCAATCCGGGAATTATTAATGTCCACCCATCACTTTTGCCAAAATACCGCGGACCATCACCTATCGAAACCGCTATTCAAAATGGCGATAAGCAAACTGGCGTATCAATTATGAAACTTACCGCTGGCATGGATGCCGGACCAGTTTATGGACAAATAATTCACGAACTGTCGGGCACAGAAACAAGCCCAGAATTATATAAAACATTAGCCCAAGCTGGCGCAGCAGTTTTGCTAGCATTACTGCCTGGTATATTTGATGGTTCGTTACAGCCAACCCCACAAGATGACACTCAGGCCACTTATTGTAAATTGATCGATAAATCCGAAACTTGGCTAAAACCCGACGAAATTACAGCAACAGCAGCCGAGCGTTTGATTAGAGCCCATTTAAGCTTTCCAAAAACAAAAATTAATATCTATGGACATCAAATCGTGATCCTAAAAGCACATGTCTCAGAAACACACGAAACCCCACTCGACATATTATGCCAAGACGGTAAATATCTATCGATCGATGAACTAATCGCACCTAGTGGGCGAATAATGTCGGCTAAAAATTTTATAAATGGCTATATCTAGGCAAGGTTTTTGTCGAGAATCACATCACGACCAGCAATAACTTCAGCCTTTATCTCGTCCAGCACTTGAGTAACTACATTTCGATAATCTGGTCGGTTCACACTTAGCCATTTAGTGGCAGCATACTCGGCACGTAGGTCCGGGTTGTTAACATCCAAATCAGTCGAAGTCTGTAGTTGCATAAATACGTCATCATTATGATAGTCAGGGGCATTTTTTGCTAACCAATCAACCACAACGTCATCATTATGATCAATAATTGATTCAAACTCTTCTAACTGATCATCATTCATACCATCGGACAATTTAGTACCTACCCGAAGCTCTAGCTCGTCGTAAATATGTTGCAAGAATGGCTTTTTTTGTTCTTCTGGCAGATCATTTAATCCAATATCTTGTAGAAATTTGTCATCTAGTTGGAACATATCGGTTTTTTACCCTTCGCCCTATTTTTAAATCTTACTTTATTTTAGTTTACGCTTTACGAGTTCACGAGTAAATAGTTCAAGCTTGTCACCCTCTTCGAGTGTTATTTTTTTATTAGTCTTTAGGCTAAGCCCACACATTTCACCCTCGAAAACTTCTTTGGCTTCCTGTTGTTGGCGCTGGACATTACTGACCTCGGCCTCGAATAATTGTTCATTTTTACGTTTTACTCTGGCAAGTAGTCCAGCAGCAACTTTACCGCTAGTAACTTCACCCCCAACAATAACTTCATCCTTGAGGGTTCTGAATATACCCTTGATAGTTAGCTTACCTACTTCGGTTTCAATAACTTCAGGTTGTAGCATAGCTTCCATTGTTTCGCGAGCATCATCCAGTAATTTATAAATTACCTTGAACATCCTAACTTGGATATGGTCACGCATCGCTAATTGTTTGACCGCAGTCGACATATCAACATTGAACCCATAAATTATGGTATTTCTATCAGTCGCTAACCGAATATCGGTTTCTGTAATATTGCCCACACCACTACTAACAACGTGCAACATAATTTCGCCTTCGGTATTAATAAGTTTCAAGCTATCAACAACAGACGTCAGAGAACCCTGAACATCGGCTTTTACAATTACGTTCAAATCCTGTGATTCATGTTGTTGATTCATCATTCTTAGCAGATCGGCACCGGTAATATTCGTGCTGGCAGCGTTTTTATCACGCTCGATTTGAACCATCGATACCTGTTGGCGCGCTTCTTTTTCGCTTTTTACGATTACGAAGTTATCACCAAATTGAGGTAATTCCTTGAACCCAGTAACGTTAGCTGGAGTTGATGGACCGGCTTCTTTGAGCGGTTTACCCATAAAATCAAGCAAGGTACGAATTTTACCATAGGTAGTACCAGCAACTAGAAAGTTGCCTGGCTTTAACACACCTTGTTTTACTAACAGACCAACAACTGGCCCACGCCCAGTCTCCATATGTGATTCAATTACTAAACCTTCTGCTGGTGTGTCGATGTCGGCCTTTAAGTCCTCTAGGTCAGCGACTAACAGCACTAGGTCTAGCAATTTATCAATATTCTTGCCAGTTTTAGCACTAACTTCGACCATAACCGTATCACCACCCCATTCTTCGGGGTTTAGACCATGTTCACTAGCCAGTTGAGCCTTGACCCTAGCAGAATCAGCGGCTTCTTTGTCAATTTTATTGATAGCAACAACAATTTTCGCATTGGCTGATTTAGCAAAACGGATAGCTTCGATCGTTTGAGGTTTCACGCCATCATCGGCTGCGACCACAATAACTACGACGTCAGTTAGCTCGGCACCGTGTTGGCGCAAAGCCGCAAAAGCTTCGTGTCCAGGGGTATCGAGTAAAGTTATCGAACGGCCACTATGAACCGTTTGATACGCACTAATATGCTGAGTAATACCACCAGCTTCACCTTCGGCAACCTTGGTTTTCAAAATCGCATCCAGTAGAGTCGTCTTGCCATGGTCAACGTGACCCATAACTGCCACGATCGGTGGTCTAGCGACGGCTTTGTCAGATAATTCATGAACCTTACGAAGACTTTTTGTCTCGGCAACCTTTTTACGGACTTCGGTGTCTAAAATACCTAATTCTTCAACGATGATCGTAGCTGTTTCAAAATCAATACGCTGATTGATCGTAGCAACAATACCGTTTTTAAATAATTCACCAACCAAATTCGTAACGGGCAGATTAAGCTTTTCAGCAAGTTCACCTACGGTGATTGAATCGGCGATAAAAATAACTTTCTCGGCCATATTCTGAAAGCTCCTTCTGCCCCTAGAGGCTAATGTTACGTTTATTTTTTAGGTTTGCTAGTCAAACTAAGGGAAATCTTGCGACTCTCTTTTTCGATCTCTAGAACTACAAATTCTTTGCGTTCATTTAGCGTAAATACTTTTTCAGGATCAACATCGTCACCACCACCTAATTCACTGATGTGAACCAAGGCTTCGACGGCTGGACTAATCTGGACGAATGCGCCGAATGGTGTGATACGAGTAATCGTACCTTTGACTTTGTCGCCAGGTTTGAATTGGTCAACTTCGGTCATCCATGGGTCTTCGGACAATTGTTTAATACTTAGGCTTAGGCGGTCTTTGTCGATAGCAATTATCTTAGCATCGATCGTGTCGCCTACTTTTACGTAGTCGGCTGGATTATTAACACGTTCCCAACTAATTTCGCTGATGTGGACTAATCCTTCGATACCGTCAACATTAACGAATACGCCGAAATCAACAACACCAGTTACAACACCTTTGACTTTGTCGCCTACGGCTAGTTTTTCAAATCTAGCAGCTAGACCGTCTTTGATGGCTTCTTTTTCGCTAAAAATTAATTTATTAGCTTTGCGATCACAGTCTAAAATACGAACGATAAGTTTTTTACCGATCAATACGTTCAAACGTTGCAAGATCTCATCCTTGTCACTGCTACCAACGCGAGGATAATGCTCGGCCGATAATTGTGAGACAGGCAAGAAACCACGAACACCATCATATTCAACTAACAAACCACCACGGTTTGCATCATATGGCGAAACTTCGATAATATCGCCAGATTCCATTTTAGCGATAACTTCATCCCAACCGCGGTCTTTGGCAGCCTTGCGGAGTGATAGCAACGAGTAACCATTATCAAGCTCGGTATCAACGATACTTGCCGATATTTCATCACCAATATTTAAATTTCGATAAAAGCCGACTTCACGGCGTGGGACTAGACCGATGCCTTGCGCACCTAGATCAACTAGTACTTCATGTTTACGAATTGTTAGAACAGTTCCGGTGACTGATTCACCTTGTGTTAATTGCTTGACACTGTCGCCTTCGGCAGCGAGCAATTCATCCATTGTTGTGGCTTTTGTTGCCATAAGTCTTATTCAGACTCCTTCCTTAAATTAATATTTTCGAGGCACATGCAAAACAGTTGCCTACGATTACTTACATTGTACCTCAGATACAGATACAAGTCAAAGAGAACGCGATAGCCGATACCTCGACGATATATATCCAACTATCGCAGTAGTTAGCGCAAAAGTACCAAATAATTTACTAAAACCAATTTCGATACCAGTTTCTGGCATTAATTGTGCAGCGCCAGTGGTTGCTAGCTGACCATTCGCCTTGCTGGAACTATCAGAGTCATCAGTCACGACAACTGGTTTCTTTTGATTTTTTGCTTCGGTCGCCTTTTTGTCAGCCTGTTGTTTTTCATAGATAGCTATTGCCTGATCTTTGCGCGCCTGTTCACTATGTTGTCTGACGTAATAAACGGCTATCATTAAACCAAATGCTAAAATAACGCCTATAAATATATAGCCTGTGATTGAACCAATTTGATTTGTCCGTTTAGTTAAACTCATGCACTACCTCTGTTTATAATGTTATTATGTATCTATTTCAAATAAAAAGCAACATTAGCTCATTATGATAAACTAGAAACATGATAATAGCAGTTGATACAGGTGGAACAAAAACATTAGTCGCTAGCTTTGACAAAGACGGCGTTTTGGGCGAACAAGTAAAATTCGCAACTCCGCACGACACAAAAGAATACATAAAAACACTAAAAAATATAATCCAGGAAAAATATACAGGAAAAGCAGTCGAGGCTATCGTCGTAGCGATTCCTGGTGTTATTAAAAACGGTGTAGTTGTTTGGTGTGGCAATCTGCCATGGGAAAATTTTAATGTCGCATCAGCTTTAAAAGGGCTTTTAGATAATGTACCTACTTTCATTGAAAATGACGCTAAATTAGCTGGTTTATCCGAAACTAGATTCTTAAAAACCATACCAGCCCAGTCATTATATGTAACAATTAGCACCGGTATTGGCACGGGTATTATAACCGAGGGACATATCAACCCAGATCTAAGGAACAGCGAAGCCGGTCATGCCCTTATTGAATATCGTGGTAAAGTACGCGAATGGCAAGATTTTGCCTCTGGTAAGGCCATCGTAAAAACTTACCATAAATACGCTCACGATATAACCAGTAAACGCACTTGGCATAAAATCGCTGATCGAATTAGCCGTGGATTTTTGGCTGTAATCCCCATTTTACAACCCGATATTATCATCATTGGTGGTAGCGTAGGCACTTATTTCGAGAGATACGGCGAAGAGTTACAATCCATATTAAGAGATAAATTACCAAACCATATCCCCTGCCCGCCGTTCGTACAGGCAAAATATCCCGAATTAGCCGTAATTTATGGATGTTATTACTATGCCCTCGATAACCCCGTTAATAAATCAGCTTAGATCCGATTATCCTCAGTTCATATTCAAGGAGTCGCCTGATTCTTATTGGTCGCATGATGAAAAAACCATATACTACAATGCCGGTCCTGACAGCGTTAGTTTGATACTGCACGAATTAGCGCACGGGTTGCTTGACCACGTCGACTATAAACGCGACATCGAATTAATCGCCATGGAACGAGAGGCTTGGGATAAAGCCAAAGAACTCACGGATAAGTATAATTTAGTGATTGATAATAATTTTATTCAATCTAACCTAGACACTTATCGCGATTGGCTACATGCACGCAGTACTTGCCCAAAATGTAATGCAACTGGAATGCAGACTAAACCAAATATTTATTCATGCCTAGCCTGCAACCATAAATGGACAGTCAACGAAGCCAGGACTTGCGCCCTAAAACGCTACAGTAAAAAAGTAAAATAAAAAACGCACAATTTAATGTGCGTTTTTTATTGAAGTTATCTAATCTAGATTAGGCTTCGGTTGTAACGACTTTTTTACGACGGCTGATACGGCCACCCTTGGCGCCAGCAATACGTGCTAGTTCTGGGTTAGCGGCAAAGCCACCAGTATTACCATTACGACCACCTTTAGCACCGATCTTTGCATAAAACAAAGGATCACGAGCTAAATTTTTAGCGGCTGCTTTTTGTCCACCAGTTTTTGTTCCTGCCATGATTTTAGTTCTCCTCTTAATTAAAAAGATTTCCACGTCAATTCAAACATGAAAACCCCTCTTTTTACCTCACACATGATATGTGTATGACTCTTATATTACCATAGCTTATGCTTTATGTCAATATGTACATAAGCATCTTTTTATTTTATATATAGTGTTGCAAATATACCGCCTGTGCTATACTATGATTAAGCACCTGTTTGAATCCAAAAATCGATTCAGACAAAATAAAACGACCACATCTGCGAGATTGGTCGTTTTTTATATAATCCCCTTACCTGCTTATATCTTTAACCTGTTTGGCCTAAAGGTATCTTTTCTAGTAAACCTAGGTGATAGCCCTCCTATAAAAACCCCGCCACTTCAAACCATCAACAACTAATATAGACCACCTAAATCGGTGGTCTATATTGCAATTAACCTGTTAGTTAATTAGGTTTTGATCGTACCCCCTACCCATTATACTTAGCAATAGACTGAGCGACTTTGCCGTCGGTTTTGAGGTTTTCCCAGA